>JBKPSH010000205.1:0-52145 GCA_046734955.1 Acidobacteriota bacterium | reverse complement strand
GAATGGAGCTCGCGTTGCGGCGCGGCCCGTCGCACGCGGAAGTTGAATCCTTCGATGTCGAGGACAAACAACCGACACACCGCGCAACGGGATTCTCGACGCGGTGAGGATCGGCGAGACATCACCGGTATAGCGGCCGAGGCAAGGCCGTTCGAAGAAAGACGCGAGCGAGCAAAGCGAAGCGAGCCACGCGAACGGAGCGAGCCGACGAAGCGGCTCGCGAGAGAGCGTGTAAGGGAGTCCGAGGGGCGAAGCCCCTCGGAATAAATTCGATGTCGAGGACAAACAACCGACACACCGCGCAACGGGATTCTCGACGCGGTGATGCCAGTCTCGGTTACCAGTTACCAGTTGCCATTGCCACTGCGTAAGGGCGATCTGCTGGAGCGAGGAACTGGGAACTGGAAACTGGGAACTGGAAACTGGAAACTGGAGACTGGAAACTTTCTTTTATGGATGCGCTCAAATCAAAGATTCGCCACGTGCCGGATTTTCCGAAAGCCGGAATTTTGTTTTACGACATCACGACCCTGCTCCGGGATCCGGCAGGGTTCCGGCTCGCGATCGACAGCGTGGCGACGCCGTTCCAGGACAAGGCCGTCAGTCTCGTCGTTGGGGTTGAGAGTCGCGGATTCATTCTCGGCGCCGCCGTCGCCGATCGAATCGGGGCGGGATTCGTTCCGGTGCGAAAAGTCGGAAAGCTGCCGTCCGAGCGCATCCGCGCAAGCTACGACCTGGAGTACGGCACCGACAGCCTGGAGATGCACCGCGACGCTGTCGATCAAGGTCAGCGCGTGCTCATCGTCGACGACCTGCTGGCCACGGGCGGCACGGCCAAGGCGACGGTCGATCTCGTCAAGCAGGTTGGCGGCATCGTCGAAGGCGTCGCGTTCCTCATCGAACTCGTCGCGCTGAATGGTCGGTCGAAGCTGCAGGGAGAAACGATTCATGCCGTGCTCAAGTACTAAGCGTCGCCAATCTGCCAATCTGATTTTCTCTGACCCGGCAGGCGAGTGGTATCTCGATTGCTGATCCGGTAACGACAGGCCGATAAGTCGGGCGTGATTCGTTTGAAATCTGCGTCTCGGCAAACCTTTGTCGGCTGGCGAGTCACCATGCGATTTCCTAAGGCTCGATGGATCATCGTGGCTGTCCTCGCCGTAGGCGCAATAGCCGGAGGCGTGGTCGTCTTCACCCACACTGAAGCCAGACCGCAGGACCATCTCTGCTGGGACGCGCCAATCACGGGAACGTCACCGGTGAAATATGTGGTGACCGTCGATGGTGGAAGTCCGATAGAGACGACCATAGAATGCGTGCGCGTCCCAGTCGGATTGAAGGCAGGCGAACACACTGCAGTGGTGCGAGCCGTTGATGCGCTAGGCCAGATGTCGCCGCCTGCTTCGCTCAAATTTGCCGAACCTTGACGTTCACCACCGTGGCGCCGGCGATTGCCACCCCAACGATCGTGAACCACATCGCTTGCTCCTGATGTTGGGGCTCTGCCGCAACCGTAGTTCCGAGATCCCACCGTAGCGATGAAGGTGACCGGCCACAAAACCCGCAGCGTCTTCGACCGGTATAATATCGGGAACGAAAACGACGTGCGGCGGGCGCTGGGCACAGTTTTGGGCACAGTCGGGCAGTTTCAACGCCCTTCGGCCAATCGCAAATCGCGAAAAGCTCAATAAAAGTGTTTACGCGCCCGTAGCTCAGCAGGATAGAGCATCGGTTTCCTAAACCGGGGGTCGCAGGTTCGAGACCTGCCGGGCGCATTTCGAAAGACTATGAAAGCGAAAGAACGACACAAGCTGAAAGAGAACGAGTTCGCGCGCAGCGTTGCCCACGCGAGCGACTTCATGCAGATGCGAGGCCGTGAAGTCACGACCTATGTGACGGTGGTTGTCATCGCGTTACTTCTCGCAGGCGGATTTGCAGTGTGGCGCCAGACGCGTAATGCGAAAGCGAACACACTTCTGGCCTCCGCACTCGCCGTCGAAGAAGCGCCGGTCAGCGCGCCGTCGGCGCCTGCACCCGGCAGTCCGATTCCGGTTCAGCAAGCCGGCACGTATGCAACCGAGCAAGCGAAGCTTGAAGCGGCGCTGCCCGAGCTGATGAAGGCGGCCAACGCGTATCCCAGCACCCAGGCCGGGGTGACCGCGCGCTATCACGCAGCCGGAGCCCTGGCATCGCTCGGACGATACGCTGAAGCGGAGCAACGCTATCAAGAGGTCGTCGACAAAGCTGGCAACAGCCTCTACGGGCGCACGGCGAAGCTTGGGCTCGCCGATGTGCAGGTCTTGCAGGGAAAGTACGACAGCGCGATCAAGATTTACCAGGAAGTCTCGACCGATTCGAAATCGCAACTCCCGCTCGACGGCGTGTTAATGCAGCTCGGGCGCGCATACATGAAAGCGGGCAAGAAGACCGAGGCCGCGCACGCGTTCACGCGCGTCGTCGAAGAGTTTCCGACGTCTGCGTATGCGGCAGACGCCCGGCGGGAGATGGAAGAGGCGAAGAAGGGGTAGCGCACGCGCAGCCTACACGGCCTCGGAAGCGCTCGAGAAAGTGAACTCGCGCAAGCGGGCGGCGGGACACACCAGTGCGAGTCCACTGCCGCCGATACCCTCGCCGCTGACTACGCGTTCCGCCGGCGTCATCGCCTCGACGTTACTCAAGGCGGTGACCGGACTATCGTTCCACCGCATGTTCTTCAGCGGTCGCGTGACCTTGCCTTTTTCGATCAGGAACAGACCATCACGGGTCAACCCAGTCAGCAGGATCGTCTGCGGATCGAGTGATCGAATGTACCAAAAGCGCGTGACGAGAATGCCGCGCGCGGTACCCGCAATCAGATCTGCCATCGTCGCGGTGCCACCATCCATGATGATGTTCGATGGCCCGGCCGTTGGCGTCTTACCTTGTTTCTGGGCCCAGAATCGGGAATACAGAAGATCCTTCAAGACGCCGCTCTCCACCCACTGGTTACGCCCGATTGGCAGGCCTTCATTGTCGAACGCGACAGATGGCGCGAGCGGGTGTGCGGGATCCGAGAAAATTCGGACGTTCTCGCCGAGCACGCGCTCACCGATACGGTTGCCGCCACCCTTCTTTGAAAAGTAATTACGACCTTCGTCCGCCTGACGGGCGTCGGCGGAAAAAATGAAATACGCGAGCAGATCGGCAACTGCCGCCGGCTCGAGGACGACGGTGTACTTGCCCGGCTCGATCGCGACGGGGTTCTTTGACTGCGCCGCTTTCTCAATCGCCGCCGCTGCAAGCTTCGCCGGATCCAGCTGACGTAATTCGTTGTACGACTTCGACGCCCAGCCTGATCCCGACCCGTCGGGCGTGCGCGCCGTCAGGTTGTAGTCCGCCGCGGTATATCGATCGAATCCGAACAAGCCTTTCGAATTGGCGACCGCCTGGATTTGCGCTGACGTTTCGACGAAACCAGCGGACACCACATCCTTCTGCTTGCTCAACGCAATTGCCGCACCGACGGATGTCGCGCGCCAGTCGGGGGACGCGCCAGCTGCGTCGTCGAAGAATGCCTTGACGGGTGTAAATGTCTGCGGGCCGATGGCAGGCATGGCTTCCGGGTTTTCCGGCGAGAGCTTCGCGATCTCTTCTGCATTACGCGCGGCGCGCTGCAGGCTCGCATCATCGAACTCCGCCGTCGTGACCGTTCCGGAGCGTTTGCCAAATGACGCCGTGATCGCGAGGTTATAACCGGACGAGGCACCGGAAGTCGTCGCGGTGTTTCTTGCGAAGCGCACGTTCGCGCGCTCTCCGCCGGTCAGCGACACGAATGTTTCCTCCGCCTTGCTGAACGCCAGCGCACGGTCGGTCAAGCTTTTCGCTTCTTCGCGTGTCCAGATCATCTTAAGCCCTGAGTGACGCCTACTTCCCCGTATTAATAACGTTCACGCGACTGAAACGGGCAACCGGACATCCGTGACTCACCGAATTGATTTGCCCCGGTTGTCCCTTGCCATCGGTGAAGGCACCACCAAGCTGATACGTGGATCGGCCTCCGATCATGTCGCATGCTTTCCAGAACTCGGGCGTGTTCGACTGGTATGCCACGTCGCGCAGCTGGGTCGTCACGCGTCCGTTCTTCACTTCCCAAAACGTCTGCCCGCTGAATTGGAAGTTGTAGCGCTGGTGATCGATGCTGTAGCTGCCGTCACCTTTGATCAGCACGCCGTCGTCGGTCGCGCCGACGATGTCCTGCTCATTCACAACCGCATCCGCCGGTTGCAGAGATACGTTCGGCATGCGTTGGAATGGAATCGATCCCCAGCTGTCGGCGTAGCTGCACCCGTGGGACGCTTTCTGACCGATCAGGTGCGCTTGATCGCGAGTCGTCTGGTAATCCACGAACAGCCCATTCTTGATGATCGTGAACTCGGTCGTCTTCACACCGTCATCGTCGTAGCCGCACGTCGCGAGAGCATCTTTCTGCGTCTTGTCCCCGACGATGTTGACGATCTTCGAACCGAACTGGAATTTGCCCAGCTTGTCCATCGTCAGGAAGCTGGTGCCCGCATAGTTTGCTTCGTAGCCAAGTGCGCGATCGAGTTCCGTCGAATGTCCCACCGATTCGTGAATCGTCAGCCAGAGATTCGTCGGATGAAGAATCAACGTCTTCTGGCCCGGGTCCACGGGCTTGGCTTTGTGCATCGCGACCGCTTCTTCGGCGGCAACGTGCACTTCTTCGAGCAGTGGGTACGACTCAACGTATTCGTAACCCGTCCCCATCGGCGAGGTCAGCGATGCGCGTGAATAGAACTTGCCGGTGGAGCGATCGACGGCGGTAATTGAGAAACGTGGATACGAACGGATCAACGACTGTTCGATGTGGGATCCCTCTGACGATGCGAAGTACTTCTGCTCGTTGACGAACTGCATTGAGGCAGAAACGAAGCTCGCACCGTTGACCTTCAAAGCATCTTCATTGAGCTGGAGAAGGAGGTCCAGCTTCGACTGAAGCGGCACCTCGAACGGGTTCTTTTTGACGGGCGTGTTCCAACTCGTGTTGTACGACTCGACCGGCGCAAGGCGCACGGGTTCAGCGTTGATCGCGCGATTCGCACGGGCTATCCCGACCGCCTGTCGCGCCATGCGCGCAATTTCTTCTTTCGTCACAACGCTGCTGCTGGCAAATCCCCATGTGCCGTCGACGATCACCCGCACGCCGAAGCCATAGTCTTCAGTGTTCACAATGTTCTGGACAGTGCGGTCTCTCGTGAAGATGAACTGATTCCGGTAGCGATTGACTCGGATGTCGGCATACGTCGCACCGGCCTGCTTCGCCGCGGCGAGCGCGGCATCTGCGAGATCGCGGAGGTCACTGGCGGGAGGAAATGCCAGGAGCACGCTCGCGCGCTCGGTTCCAGCTGCGGCGCCCAGCGCGATCATCGATTGCACAAATCGGCGGCGGTCAATCATGGGACAAGAGCCTACCGCAGATGGAGGCCGCTCGCGACAAATTCGGTTGAATGCCGGAGATCGGAGTACGAAAGGCGAGAATGGAGTGGCGGACGGTCAGGCGCGGCCGGCCCGGGCGACCGCTTCGATACACAGCACCGGAGCACTTCCCACCGGCTCGATCCGGCGCGGCGCACCTTTGGGAACAAACACGATGTCCCCGGCGGTCAGGATCACCGACTCCTCGTTGATCGTCACCTTCAGGAGACCCGCAATCACGGCTTCAGCCCGATCGCGGTGATGGACTCGCGCAGAGACGATGGCTCCAGCGGGGTTCGAGCGGGGAAGAGGATCGTAACCGAGGGTCTTGAGTTTCTGCTGAAGGGCCGCTTCGGTGAGGGGACCATCGGACCGCTGATCCCAGCGATTGACCTGCATCAGCAGTGACATGTCCGTGCGATGCCTCACCGTCGTTCTCCGACCAGGGACCGCCAGCGTGATCGTGATGCTCACGCCGTCCTCGTCGCCGACTCCGTCGCCTGCCACTGCGAGGCCGGCGAAGAGGCGCGACGCTCGGGCTCGACCATCAGCCGCAACGCATAACCGGTTGGCGCACCCGTGTCGTTGCTGACCGGATCTACACGAAAGATTGCCGAGAGCACGGTCGACTTGCGCAACGGCGCCGGCAGATCGGCCCGGTCGCGCGAGGCGCGGTCCACCTGGAAATACACGAGGCGATAGAGCGGAATCGGAGTGCCGCCCTGGCAGTCGACGCTGACGCCATGGACGCTGACGTCCCGCGTGACGACATTAGCCATTCGCGTAGTGCCCTTGGCGTCCTTCCAGAGAATCTGACCCGGGACCGCGATGGGATGCCTGTCCTCGGTTCGCTTCTCGTATCGACTACCAGCCACCAGGCGAAGACGCTGTTCCATGCGGTTACTCCTCCAGATGGCAATCGCTATATCAAGTTGCACGCCCGTACCAGGTACGTACGCAGTTTTTGCCAACTGCGTCATTAACTCGTTGATTGTCGGAGTCTTAGGTCAAGCGACTGCGGAGTTATATCAACGCCGCAGCTGAATACGCGGTATCCATTCGCGGCTGTAATTGGATACCTTGGTAACACCTTCTCGCTTCTCGCTTCTCGCTGCTGGCAGGATCAAGAAACTCCCAAACGATCCATCTTCAGATACAGCCCGCGACGCGTGAGGCCGAGCAACCGCGCGGTCTCGGAGATGTTGCCGGATGAGCGCTGAAGTGCCGTTTGAATCATGTCACGCTCAATCCTTTCGACAGCCGCGGCGAGGGTCGTCTGGCGGCGCGAACGCACACTTTCATCTGCCACCACCGTGTGGACCCCGAAAACGGGAGAAAGTAAGTCTGGAGTAATGGCTCCATCAGGCGGAGCCATTGCGACCGCGCGCTGCACTTCATTCCGTAATTGACGCACGTTGCCCGGCCACTCGAACGTATCGAAGATGTCGAGCGTTTCGGCCGTCAACCGCACCCCCGGTTTTCCAAGCCGCTCGCACGCATCGCGAAGGAAGAACGTGCTCAGGTGAGGGATTTCTTCACGTCGCTCGCGCAGGGGAGGCACGTGGATGCGGATGACGCTGAGGCGATAGAAGAGATCCTCGCGAAACTTACCGTCGCTGACGCGGTTTTCCAGATCTGCATTCGTCGCTGCCACGACGCGAACGTCAACGCGCTGCGGCCTGGTGTCACCAACCGGGAGGACTTCTCCCTGTTCGAGGAACCGCAATAACTTGGGCTGAACATCGAGTGGCAGGTCGCCGATCTCGTCGAGAAACAGCGTTCCTCCGACTGCGGTTCGAAGGACGCCCGCCTGATCGGCAATCGCGCCGGTGAAACTGCCTCGCCGATGACCGAAGAGCTGACTGTCGGCGAGTTCGCGAGTCGCACTCGTGCAGTTATACGGGAGAAACATGTTCCCGCGGCGGGGAGATCCCGCGTGGATAGCACGGGCGACGAGATCCTTTCCGGTCCCACTCTCGCCGGTAATCAGCACGGTCAAATCGTTCCCCTGCATCCGCTGGATCTGCTCGACGACGCGCTGCATGACGGCGCTGGTGCACACAAATCCTGGAAGCAGCGGTTCGAGCGGGCGTTCGATCACACCACCGGCAACCTCGGGTGGCCGCTCCCGCGCCTCACATAGATCGAATCCCTGGCGCAGGACCGCGCACAACGTCCGGAAGCGCTGAAGCATCGGTCCGGTAAGCGGGCGCGACGTGGACAGCACAACGAACCGCTGTCCTGCCGGGGCGCGACCGATCGGTTCAATCACCAGTTGGGGCACGCCGGTCGATTGACGCTGCGACGCGGCGGCAAGCGCGCGAGCGCTTTCGGCATCGCATCCTGCCGTGCCGAGCAGATGGATCTGTCCACTCGTCGATCGAACGAACAGCACGACAGCCTGTCCGTCGCACGCTTCCAGCAGTGCAGTCGCGCCATCCCGCGCAAGGAGTGCCGGCATCGCTGCCGCCTCGACGATCCGTCTCACCAGCGCGTCGTCGCCATCCATTTGGACGCCGACGTAGCCTCCGGTTGTGACCGCTGGCACCTGATTCAGCGCCGCGCGCGCATCGGCAAGATCCGGCTCCGCACCGAGCGCTTCGAACACTCGGGCCGCGTCGGTCAGGTATCGTGCCGCGCGCGAGCGCGCGCCAGCCTCCGCCGCGAGACGTCCGAGCTCGAGGTAACTCAGCCCGGACTGATATCCCTCGCCAAGCAGATCGAAAACGCTCACACTCTGTCCGAAGTCGTGATACGCCTCCGTGGCGCGCCCGGCGGCGGCATGGAGACGTCCGCGCATTCGCAGAAACTCTCCCCACGTGCCGCTCATGCTGCCGGGTTCGACCCGGCCGGCAATCGATTCGAGCCGTTGTTCGGCGACGTCGATCCGGCCAAGAGCAAGCAAGGATTCAATCGCGATCAATTCGGCCTGCAGCGCGTAGAGGGCCGGCGCATCGTTCGAGCTCGCGACCTCGCCAGAGATCGCCAGCGCACTCGACGCATCGCCGCGACGAAGCGCGACGCGCGCCTCGAGCGCGCGAACCGACCACTGATACCAGCGGCCGGCCACGGTCGGGCCGTAGGCCTCGCGCGCCTTCGCGAGGCAGCGGCTCGCTTCGTCGTGCTGTCCGCGAATCAGGTGGATTTGCGCGAGCGTATCGAATACGCCGCCGGTCGTCTCCCGCATGAAATGGAGCGGACTTCGCACGTCGAGGGCGCGATTGAGCGCGTCTTCGGCGCGTTTGAGATTGCCGACACGGACGCAGATCTGTCCGAGTGACGCGAGCGCGACACCAAGGCCGTGGGGCGTCCCCGATTGCTGTTGCAGATCGACGCTGCGCTCCGCCAGAGCGAGGGCCTGTTCGTGGCGGTGCTGCATCAGCGCGACGTTCGCCTGGTTGCCGCAGACGGTCGCCAGCACGTCGAACGCTTCGACAATCACCGCCAGCCGTTCAGCCTGGCGCAGCGCCGCGACGGCTTCGTCGAGCCGCCCTTCCTGCGCACGGGTGACGCCCGACAGCGAATGCACCATCGCCAGATGCCTTCGATCACCCGCGGCGTGAAGGGCAGAAGCAGCCTTGGTGATGTGCTCGCGCACGATCGCCATTTCGCCGACCTGTCGATAGCAGAGGCCGAGTTCGTAGTGAGCAAGCCCGATGGCGCGCGAATCGTGCGCGCGCTCGGCCTGGTTCAGCGCCTTAGTGAGAAATGCGATCCCTCGCGACGGTTCGCCGCGCGCAACCGCAAGGCGTCCATGAAGCCGCCAAAGATCGGACAGCCGGGCCGGGTCGAGCCGCTCGCGCCCTTCCGGAGGCGCGCCCAGCGCCTCCGTCGCTCGGCGCACATCGTCCTGAAGCAGCCAGGCCTCTGCGAGGGCACAGCGGATTTGAACCTGCTCGTCGCGGTGGAGACCGGGCTGGCGAAAGCCCCGGACGAGAAGCGATGCCGCTTCCGCGCCCATGCCGCGCTCGAGGGCGCGAACGGCTTGGCCGTAAAGATCAGCCGCAGACACGGCCGGGAGTATAGCAGGTATACAGGTGGGTGGATACTCTCTGCGCGTACTTGCCGGGATCCGTTACGCGGGATCCGGGATCCGGAGGCCGATAGGGTCAGACCGGCAAGAATGCGGTGCCGGTGTCGCCTCGGACCACGGTTCCCGGACAACGGATCCCGACTCCTGTCATCGTTTCTCGGCAAACCGATAAGTCAAAATCTTGTAAACCACCTTCGCGCACAGAAAATTCGGAGCCATCAGCCCCGGCAACGGGCTCAGTTCGACGACGTCGCAGGCGACGACGTTCTTCCTGGCAATGGTGGCGCGGAGCAGGGCAAGGATCTCGTACCACGACAACCCGCCGGGTTCGGGAGTGCCTGTCGCGGGCATAATCGCCGGGTCCATACCGTCCACGTCGATGGTGATGTAGACCGGTCCATTCAGCGTCTCGACTACGCGGTTAATCCAATCAGGATCCTTCCGCATATGCGCGTCGTAGAAGATCGTGGTGTTCAGCCCTGGCGCCGCTTCCGCTTCTTCGGTTGACATGCTTCGGATGCCGACCTGCGTCACGCGAGCGAATTCGAGACTGCGCCTCATCGCGCAAGCGTGATTGTGCGGCGTTCCCATGTAGCAATCACGAAGATCAGCATGCGCATCGATCTGCAGCACAGAGAGGCCTGCAAATGCACTGGCGGCGGCTGCCACCAGCGGCGGTGTAATCGAGTGCTCACCACCCAGCGTCACGAGAAATTTGCCGCGCGACAGGATCTCCGACGCGACGCGACGGATTTCATCCATGAGCGGTGCCATCTCGCCGAACCGCAGTTCCATCGGCGGCAGCGTGTAAATGCCGATGCCATGCACGTCGGCGCCGACTTCTTCGTCCCACAACTCCATATGCGAGGACGCCTCGATGATTTCGCGTGGCCCGTTGCGCGTCCCGGAAACGTAGGACGTCGTCCGATCGACAGGAACCGGCAGAATCACTGCGCGCGATTCGTCAAACGAGCGCATCGTCGGCATGGCGCCACCGAATGCCATCGGCGCACCGTGGTCGTAGGTGAAGGGGAAACTCATGTCTGTAGTATTGCTGATTGCTGAATGCTGAATGCTGATTTGATTGTTGGCGCGGCCAAGAGGCCGCGCAATTCAGCAATCAGCAATCAGCAATCAGCATTTTCAGAAGGCCCTTCCAAGTCGCCCGAAGACCGCAACCCCATCCTGACTGCCTGCTGGATCGTGGCGCCAGGCGACTCCAGCGGTAAACGAAAGCGGCAGCCCAAAACCGACCACCGTATCGAGTGAGAGTTCCGCGCCTGTGGAGATGCGCACGTCGTTCCAACTGAACGCATCGTCCCACGCGTTCCCGGCGTCGGCAAAAACGGCCGAATGAAGGGTGCGTAAGAACAACGGCACCGTGCCGGAGCCACGCTGGATGTACTGCAGCGGAAACCTGTAGTCCACGTTGGCAACCGCGACGCGACTGCCGACAACCGAGTCCGACTCGAATCCTCGTAACAGACCGACCGCGCGTCTGCCGAACTCGAACGACGAGGATGCGGCGTCCGAACCGGCGGCGCTGAACAGTCGCCGCGCGTTCTCCTCGCCCCAGGCCGATGCCGCGGCGGCGCGAACGGCGACGGCAGCGTGCCGCGGACCAAGGTGAATATATCCCCGAGCGTCAATCGTCATCGCACTCGATGCGGCGTCCGATCCGAGCGCTTCGGGTGCGCTCTCCCATGTGAGTCGGACGGCAGTTCCGGATTCGCGGCTGATGGAGTAGCCATAGCTCTTCGCATTGACGAATGTCCAGCCCGAGCGGATCGCGCCGCGATGCACGTCTTGCGGCGTTGTGTCGGTACACGATTCGCACGAAAAGATGTCTTCTGATGCGTTGATCGCCGCGAGCACGCTCTGCGACCATCGAACCCGCGTCACGTTGAGTAACGCCCCGGCGTTGACTTCGCGCGTCTGAATCTCGCCGCCCCTCCATGGATCCGTATCGTCCGAGACGCTTGCGAAGAACGTCGGCCACCATCGATCGTACGCATAGGCAACTGACCAGTCGGGCCGCGCTCTTGATGACGCCCACGCGACAGTCGCCGCGTATGCGTGTCTGCCGAGTGCATCGTTCGCCGCGGTCTCCGCGCCGGCGGCCACTTCACCAGCATCCGATTCCACGACCGGCATCCAGTACTGCGGCACCAGCGTTCGCCAGGGTCGATACACCGAGGCCCCGCGTGCATTCGAGTCAATAGCTGGTGCTGGTTTGGACGGAGCTGAATTGCCGGAAGCAGCTGTCGACTCCACGTTCGACCAGGATGCCGACCGTAGCGGTATCGAGAAAAGATCGTATCCGTCTGGCGTATAACCAACGAACACGACTGTGTTGCCATCAGGTGATACGGTCGGAGACTGCGCCGAGAGGCCGGTGCCATTCAAACGTCGCACTGCGTCCCCCGTGATCCCCACCGAGTAGATCCGGAACGGCTGACCGCCACGGTCGGACGCGAACAACAGTGTCGTCGCCGACAACCAGACCGGTGTCGCGTTGCGCCCGTCGGCCGACGACGCGACCGTCCGCACGCGACGCGTTGACACATCGACGATGACGATTTCCGATGGCCCACCCAGCCGCCGGCGCTCGACCGCAATCGATCGTCCGTCGGGAGACCATCGCGGCGACGAATAGTCGATGCTTTCGTCGGACAACAGGACAGACGGCGTTGCAAATCCTGTGGCGGCCAATTCGAACGTCGCCAGCTCGCGGCGATCTGCGCGCTGGATGGTGCAAACAACCGTCCGGCCATTCGCAGAGAGATCCGGATCACCAGCACGGGCGAGATGTGTCAGCCGCCGGACCTCACCGCCGTTCTCATTGACGACATACAGATCCGACTGAAGTCCAACGTTGTGCACCAATTCGAGCTGGTCGAAGACCAGAAGTCCGCCGCGCGCGCTTACCTGGCTGCCGAGATACCTCGTCGTCACTTCGCGTGGCGGAGATCCGCCAGGCGCCAACGCCATGAGTGCAGGAAATTCATGTGGGTTGGCGACCGAGTAGAAGATCTCTCCGTGCTGCCCGAAACTGGGAGTGCCGACGGAAAATCCATGATGTGTCAGGCGAGTGGGAGTCGCGCCGTCCGAAGTTGCGCGTGCCCGCGTCTCCGCTTCGAAGTCGTCCCAAAGCTGGCCAAGCGAGCGTTTGAACACCTTACGAAATGCGGGAGTCCCAAAGTACGGGAGCCGACCTGACGTTTCATCTGCGAGCTTGACGATCGCTTCCGGCCCGTAGTGATCAGCAAGGTATTGATGGAAGTAGGCGCCGTATGCGTACTGCGCGGAGCCACCGGGCCAATCGACCAAGCCTCCGTTCGTCCGATCGATAGGCTCGAACCTCCTTGCAGCCGCGGCGCCGTCGACAATCATCCGGAAGTCTCCGGCCGGCACGCGGCCTTCACCGGTCAGCACGCTTTCGTTATAGGTTGCGATCCCTTCGATCTGCCACAGGGGAAGAAACAGGTTGGGATAGAGAAGGGGCGCACGTCCAAACACGTGGCGGAGCCCACCGATCCATCCCCGCGCCATATCGAGATGCACGATGTGAGTGTATTCGTGCGACAGGACGAGTCGAATCCAATCATCGGTGTTGCCGATTGTGCTCTGGCCAGAGGGGGCTGCCGCGGTGATCTCGATCGTGTTGAAGGGGAGCGGGGACGCCCAGCCATTCGACAGATCATGTTGATCGATGAGGATGACATGCACCCGTCCGCTTGGCCGGCCGATCTGTTTCGACACGCGAGTAAACACGTCTTCGGCAATCGTCGCCAGTCTGCGCGCGACCGTTTCCTCACCCTGGTGAAAGTGGATCGCGAAATGCGCTGTGGTGATCGTGCGAAACCGAAACCGCGGATCGTAGCGATTGGCTGCGAATGCCGAGGAGCAACTGAAAGAGAAAATGGTGAGAGCGGCGAGAAATCGGAGAACCGCGCTCACGAACCGGAACTGCTCCGGTTCGGCCGACGGTACACCTCTTTCAGGAACGTAAAGTCGGCAATGGGCGAGAGTGTTACACCGTAAATGTCCGGTTGAAAGATCGCAACGTTTGTCTTATCCCATAAAGGAATGTATGGCACATCGTCCGCGATCCGCTGCTGCGCCTGCCCGTACAATTTCCTTCGTTCTTCATCGTCTGCCGCAGCCGATGCACCTTCGATAAGCCGGTCGACATCCGAATTGCGGTACCGCACGCGGTTCAGTCCTGTGGGTGGAACCTGCTGCGAGTGATAAACCAGTCGCAGGATGTCGGGATCCGTCACGCCGACGAATTGCAGCGTGTACATCTGAAAGTTTCCTCGCAATACGTCCGCCGACAACGTCTGGAATTCTGATGACCGGACGTCCACGGCGATGCCAACGCGCGCGAGGTCGTGCTGAATAGCGGCAGCCTGAATTCGATAGACCTCGGTCGTCGACGTCTTCAGCGATAAGCGGAAGCGCCGGAGCGGCCCTGGTCCGTCCGGATCGCGAAAGCCGGCCGCATCGAGCAACTGCTCGGCCTTCGCCGGATCATGCGTGAAAGCGAAGACGTTACGTTCGAACGCCCACGACATCGGCGGCACGATTCCGACGGCGGTCGTGGCAAACCCGCGCCGCAGGTATTTCACAATCGCCTCTCGATCGATCGCGAACCCGATAGCCTTCCGAACTTCGGCGTGACTCAGCACCGGATCGTTCAGGTTGAGACCGATATACGCATAATCAGTCCCTGGCGCCGTTTCGACTTGGACGCCCCTTTCACGCTGGAGCTGCCACACGATGTCGGGAGACAGGTCGTTGACGATGAGATCGACGGTTCCTTTGCGGAGCTCGAGGCCGCGCATCGTATCGTCGGGGATCACTTTCAGCACGAGCCCGTCGTTGCGCGGACGTCCCGCGAAATACCGATCGAACGCCGCCAGGGCTACATGGTCGTCCGGGACGAACTCGGCGAGGCGATACGGTCCTGTACCTATGGGCTTCCGCGCGTTCGCCGCGCCCGAACCATCCTGCACGATGCCCATCACGAGGTTGACGGGAAACGAATTCAAAGGATTCTTCAATTTGAATTCGACGGTGTACGGATCGATCGCATTGACGGCGGCAAGGACGCGGTACGCACCCGAGCGTCCTTTGAAGGTCGGGTCGAGAAAACTGCGGAACGTGTAGACGACATCCGCAGACGTCAGCTCACGTCCGTTGTGGAAGAGCACACCTTTGCGAAGTCGGGCAACGTAGGTCAGCGGGTCCGGGTGATCGATCGACTCGGCGAGCTCCGGCACAATGCGCAACTGGCTATCGATGTGAACGAGCGTGTTGAAGATCAGCTGATGGATTTTTTGTGACGCTTCGTCGGTACCAACCCGCGGATCGAGATTCGTAGCCGAGTTGGTCATCCCAAGGACGATGACGTTGCCGACTGGACGCTCGTGGTTGCAGGCGAGTGTTGCAGCGAGGACGGCGACAACTAAAAGCCCGCGCATGTGAACTTCCGCCTGAACGTGGAAGCCACGGTCCCCGGTGGTCATTCACCCACCTCGTCCTTCAATTCCGCGAGCAACGTCAACGCCTGCATCGGAGTGATCTCGTTGATATCGAGGCTCCGTAGCCGGCGGCGCAACCCATCGTCCTCGGCAGGCGTCTGGAACAATCCCATCTGGCCCTGCGGCGCAGTGCCCGCGGCGCTCATCGACGGACGTCCGCCACGCGACAGCTCGTCTCGCTCGAGGCCGTTCAGAATCTCGCGTGCGCGCGCGACGACGGGCGGTGGCAGGCCGGCGAGCCGCGCGACGTGGATGCCGTAGCTGCGGTCCGATCGCCCCGGCACAACCTTGCGCAAGAACACGATGTCGTCCTTCCATTCGCGAACGACGACGTGGAAATTGACGACACCGGGAAGGCCGTCGGCCAGGTCGGTGAGCTCGTGATAATGGGTCGCGAAAATCGTCTTAGGCCGCGCCCGAGTGTTCGAGGCGAGGTGCTCGGCAACCGCCCACGCGAGGCTCAGGCCATCGAAGGTTGAAGTGCCGCGGCCGATCTCGTCGAGGATGACGAGGCTTCGCGACGTTGCGCTGTGCAGGATGTTGGCGGTCTCCTGCATTTCGACCATGAACGTCGACTGGCCGCGGGCAATGTTATCGGCGGCGCCGACTCGTGCAAAGATGCGATCGACGACCGGAAGCTTCGCCGATCGGGCGGGCACGAACGAGCCTGCCTGCGCCATCAAACACAGCAGCGCCGTCTGGCGAAGATAGGTGGACTTACCGCCCATGTTCGGACCGGTGAGAATCACCAGCTGGTTCGCGTCACCATCGAGCCGCACATCGTTCGGTACGAATGCGTCAGCAGCGAATCGCTCGACGACTGCGTGGCGCACGTCTGTCGCCATCAACTCAGCGCCGTCGTGCATCAAGGGCTTGATGTAATTCTGGACGGCTGCGGTTTCCGCCAGCGCGCTGAGCGTATCGAACGTCGCGAGGCCCCTGGCGGTGTCCTGAATCCGCGGCGCTTCCGATGCGGCGCGCCGCCGCAGATCCTCGAACAGCTCGACCTCTCGCTCGAGAATCCGTTCATCCGCGCCAAGCACCTTTTCTTCATACGCCTTCAGATCGGGCGTAATGAAACGTTCGCCGCCAGCAATCGTCTGCTTGCGATGGTAATCGGACGGCACGCTGGCGAGATTCGAACGCGACACCTCGATGTAGTACCCGAAAACCCGATTGAACCGGATCTTCAGCGAGGTAATGCCGGTTCGCGCACGCTCGGCCGCTTCCATCGCCGCGATCCGTTCCTTTCCGGAACGGCTGATGCTGCGTAAATCATCGAGTTCTGCATCGACGCCATCACGGACGACGCCGCCGTCGCGCGCGTGCACCGGCGGTTCGTCGAGCAAGACGCGATCGAGTTCGCCTCGAAGGTCAGCGAGATCGTCGAGCTCCGCTGCGAGACTTCGATTGAGTGGCGCCTGGAACGGATCCAACAGCATCCGGATCCGCGGAACGGCTGCGAGCGACTGACGCAATGCGACAAGGTCACGCGGCCCGGCGGTCCCGAGCGCCGCGCGCGCGACCAGCCGTTCGACATCGTGCACGCCCGTGAGCGTCTCGCGCACCTTGGCGCGCTCGGTGCTTCGAAAGGCGAATTCCTCGACGGCGTCGAGTCGATCCTGAATCCGCTCGAGCGCAAGCAAAGGCCGAAGAATCCACGAGCGAATGAGCCGGCCACCCATCGAGGTGATGGTTCGATCGAGTTCGTGCAGCAGCGAACCGGTCTTTCCACCGCCGGCGGCCTCGATGACTTCGAGGTTTCCGAGCGTCGTCGGATCGACGACCATCGAATCGGCGCCGGTCCTGTAGCTGACGTCACGGACGTGTGCCAGGTCGGCCTTCTGGGTTTCGCGCAGATACTGGACAAGGGCACCGGCGGCGCTCGTCGCCGCATGGTGGTCCTCGAGACCGAAACCGCGAAGCGTTTGCGCGCCTGTTTGCGATAGCAAGGCGGCGCGCGCCGCTTCGAATTCGAACGTCCAGCCGTCGCCGGTGGTGACACGAGTGTCGAGGCGCAGCTGATTCACCAGTTCGACGACATCGTCGCTTCCCGCGGGAGCGAGGATCTCGCGCGGACGCAGCACGACGAGTTCGTCGGCGAGTGCCTGACGTCCGTCGGTGCCGGAATACTCGGTCGTGGTGAACTCGCCGGTCGAGACATCCAGCAACGCGACGCCGTACGGCGAGGTCGCAGAAGCAGGCAAGATCCCCATGAGGAACGCGGGTTCACGCGCATCGAGATATCCCGCGTCAGTAAGCGTGCCGGGCGAGACGACGCGCACGACTTCGCGACGCACAAGGCCTTTCGCCTTTTTCGGATCTTCCATCTGCTCGCAGACGGCAACCCGGAAACCCTTCTTTACGAGTCGCGCAATATACGAATCGCCGGCATGATGGGGCACGCCACACATCGGGATCGCGCCGCCGCTGGAGTCCTTCGAACGCGAGGTGAGTGTCAGCTCGAGTGCGCGCGCCGCGGTCAGCGCGTCCTCGTAGAACATCTCGTAAAAGTCCCCCATGCGAAAGAACACGATCGCATCGCGGAACTGACGTTTGGCTTCGAAGTACTGACGCATGGCCGGCGTTGCGCCGGTGGTTTCCGAAGACACAGGAGGGGAGGCCATTTCGGGGAGCGTCTGGGCGTGAGTATAACATCTAGGTTTATTGGGTTCTGTCGGGGTTCTTCAAGGTTCTCCTGGGTTCGACCAGGTTCGGCAGGGTCCGAAGGTTCGTTCATCGTGATCATTCTCGCGCTCGACACGACGACCAGAGACGGCAGCATTGCGGTGCTCCACGACGCGACGATTCGCGTCGAGCGCGTGGGTGATGCGTCGCTGACGCACGGGCAGCGCCTTCCGAGCGAGCTCGCTGCGGCGTTGACGGAGGCGAGCGTCCGCATCGAGGACGTCGATCTGCTGGCAATTGCCGCGGGGCCCGGCTCCTTCACGGGGCTTCGCGTTGGCATCGCGACAATCCAGGGGATCGCGATGGGGCAGCGGAAACGTATCGTGCCGGTCTCGTCGCTCGAAGCGCTGGCACGCGCGGCGGTCAACGCCGACCGCCCGATCGGCGCCTGGATGGATGCACAGCGCAGGGAAGTGTTCGCCGCGCTGTATGCGGCCGATGCGCGAGACGAGTTGATTCCGCCCGTATCGGCTTCTCCAGAAGTCGCGTTGAAAGCGTGGTCGGACGCGGTCGACCTGTCGCGCGTCGTGTTCATCGGGGATGGCGCAATCCATCATGAGCAGACTCTGCGTCGCGAGATCGGCAGCGATGTCCGGATTCTGACGCCGCCGCCGCTGGCCGGACTGATCGGTCAGATCGCGGCCGAGAATCCTGGCCGGGCCGTGCTGCCGCATGCGATCGTCCCGATTTATGTGCGGAGGTCGGACGCCGAGCTCGCACGCGCGCGACGCGCGGCGACGCCATGACCTCCACCGACGCGCCGCGCTATTCGATCAGGCGGCTGCACTACGGCGACGATCTCAGCGACGTCGTCGCGCTTGAAGCCGCCGCGTTCACCAATCCCTGGTCGCGCGATACGCTCGAGCGCGATCTTCGCAATGCCGACGTCGTCCGCATCTACGTTCTCGAGGATGGTGACGGACGATTGATCGGATTCTGCGGGTGCTGGTTCGTGTTCGATGAGTTGCACATCAACACGCTGGCGGTAGGGGATCAATTTCGTCGTCGCGGACACGCGACTCGCCTGTTGCGATTCGTCCTCGCCGAAGCTGCCGGCGCCGGCATCACACGCGCAACCCTGGAGGTCCGCCGATCCAATGTGGCGGCACTCCGACTGTACGACCAATTCGGGTTCGAAGTTCGCGGGGTAAGACCCGATTACTACACGCAGCCGGTCGAGGATGCCCTCATTCTGTGGAGCCAGAAACTCGGCTTTTTGAATTCGAATACGGAACCTTGAAGCGGGACGGGCCTTGTGATACGTTGGCCGTATGAATGTACAGGAGTAACTCCATTCTCAGGAGGTCGAAATGCCAAACGACTTCGAAGAGCTGAAGCGTCAATTGTTGCAGAGCGACGAAGAGTATCGCCAGCTAGCCACCCGACATCACGCCCTCGACGAACGGATACACAACCTCAGCGATCGCCCCTATCTGACGCAGCCAGAACAGCTCGAAGAAGTCCGGTTGAAAAAGGTCAAGCTCCAACTTAAAGACCAGATGGAAAATATTCTCCGCCGTCATCGGGTCGACGGCGGGTCGCACCACGCGGCGCACCGTTGAGACCCACCGCCTGACGGCGGCTTCGGTTCCTTTTTCACCGCAGGGCCAGCAACCGGTGCACCATCACGGACCGATTACTGGCCCTCGTGACTTTCTGCCCGCTTCCGGGCATCATCACATTCAATGAGAATCGATCGCGCGGGAGTCCCGTTTATCGCGGCTGCGCTCGTGCCTGCTGCATTTCTGGTTGCCGTGCGGCGCTACGCCCTCGCCGCACCACTTGCGGCGCTTGGCGGGTTCATGGCCTACTTTTTCCGCGATCCCGAGCGACAGGTTCCGCAGGATCCCGACCTCGTCGTGTCGCCTGCCGACGGACGCATCATGATCGCGGGCCCTAGCGATGGCCGCTGGTCGCCGCCCGGATCCTGGAAACAGGTGACTATTTTCTTGTCGCCACTCGACGTGCACATCAATCGCGCACCGGTTTCCGGCCGCATCACGCGCGTCGATTACCGCCCGGGGAAATTCCTGCCCGCGTATGACCAACGGGCAAACGACAACGAGTTGAACGAGGTCTGGGTTGATTACCACGGGCGGCCCGTCGTGTTCCGTCAGGTTGTAGGAATCCTTGCACGGCGGATCGTCTGCCGAGTGCAGGAGGGGCAGGTGCTCGAACGTGGCGAGCGTGTGGGGCTCATGCGGTTCGGATCACGCATGGATGTTTTCATGCCCGACGATGCAGCCATTCGCGTTCAGGTAGGGGATCGAGTGATCGGCGGAGAAACAGTTCTCGCAACGCTGGGGTCGTCCAGTGCCCGATAATACATCGCTCCCTCGGCGGCGCCGCGAAGATCGCCCGAATCGGTTCCGTCGCGGTGTGTTCCTGCTGCCGTCGCTGTTCACAGTCGCGAATCTGTTTTGCGGGTACGCCTGTGTTGTTTACTCGACCCGGTCCGACTTTGATACCGCCGCACTGTTCATCGGTTTCGCGATGGTGCTCGATACGCTCGACGGCTTCTTCGCCCGCCTGACGAAGTCATCGTCGGCATTTGGCGTCGAACTCGACTCGCTTGCCGACGTCGTGTCGTTCGGCCTTGGTCCGGCGATCCTCGCGTTTACCTGGGGGTTGTGGCCACTTGAGCGTCTTGGATGGGCCGCAGGGTTTCTCTATGTGACAGCTGCTGCAATGCGGCTCGCGCGTTTCAACGTTCAGACGACGACGACCACGGCATCAACTGACAAACGGTACTTCGTCGGCATGCCGAGCCCGGCAGCGGCATCGGTGATTGCGTCCACCGTGTACCTCTATCCGTACGGACTGCAGGAACGCGAAGCCGCATTCCCCGCGCTTGCCATGGTACTCGTGCCGGCGTTCCTGATGGTCAGCACGATTCGCTTCCGCAGCGTCAAAGCGATCGACGTCGGTCACACTCGTTCGGTGTTACCTCTGTTCGTCGCCGCAATAGCCCTGGCGCTCGTCGCGACGCATCCCCGCATTGCTCTCGTGGTCCTGTCCTACACCTACACGGCGGCAGCGTTGATAATCTGGGGATATACCAAGCTGCGCCGACGACCAACCGAGCACGCGCCCGACGATCATCCGGTACCGGACTCGAGCGGGAATCCCTACTAGTCACGTCGTTTCCCGTTCAGCGTGACTGTCGAGGCTGCTGACTTCCGGCCGCAACAATCGGCAGTCGCACGATAACGGTTGTTCCACGTCCTTTATCACTCTCGACTTCGATGCTTCCGCCATTCAACTCGATGTTGCGCCGGGCAATCGGTAGGCCTAGGCCAGTGCCGGTGGTCTTGGTGGAGAAATACGGTTCGAAGACCCGCGCCAGCGATTGCTCGTCCATGCCGACGCCGTTGTCGTGAACACGAAGCGTGACGAACCGGTGATCGGCGGCAGCGTCGATAGTGAGGCGTCCCTCGCCAGGCATGGCATGCAGGGCGTTCTCGATGATGTTCGCAAGGCTGCGCGCCGTCAGGGTGCGATCCACGAACGCGCGCGGAAGCGGTTCGGCGACGTTGTTGACAATCTCGATCCGACCGGCAAGCCCCGTGCGATAGGGATCGATGACGTCGGTGATCAGCTCCGGAATATCGACCGGTGCCGGTCGAGCGGTGGGCGACGATGCGAAGCTGGAGAACTCGGCTGAAATCTGGCGCAACAGTTTCACCTGACCGAGGATCGCGGTCACGCATCCTTCCAGCACCTCGCCCATCGGCTCGCCGCGGTCGGCGTGCACCCGACGAAGATGCTCGGCAGAGAGCTGGATAGGCGTCAGCGGGTTCTTGATTTCGTGCGCCACTTGTCGCGCCATCTCCGCCCATGCCTCGAGCCGATGGGTGCGCTCGAGCTGTGTGCGTTGCGCCTTCAGTTCCGCCGCCATACTGTTGAACGCGTCAACGAGCCGACGCAACTCGTCGGAGGAGCGAACCGCAATCTGCGCGTCGAAATCGCCGCGGGCGATGCGGCCCGTGGCCCGGGTCAAACGACGGATCGGGTCCCCGATCCGTTCCGCCATCGACAACCCGATCGCCGCGCCGAGCAGCACGAAGAGCAGCGCCGCCAGGTGAACGCCGCGATCGAGATCATCAATCTCGCGATCGATGTCGCGCTGCCGCGTCGCGAGCGGCACGGTCAGGATGACCTTCTTCCCGCCGGCATGCACGGGCGCGGCAGCGATGGTGTAGGGAACGGTGCCGATCCGATCTTCACCGACGAAGCTGGGCAGCCGCTGAAGCGCGATGGCGCGATAAACGGCATCCGGCGTGCGCGTGGCCAGCAAACCGGACGCAAAGAGGTCGCGCTTGCTCGTCGCGACGAGCTGCGCGCCTTCAAAGATGTTGACGTCCTGGTCAATGACCTGGCTGATCCAGATCATCACGTCGTCGCTCGCCGGTGCGAGTCCTTCGGTGCGCTGGGTCAGCGCGTTGGACTGTTCGATGACGCGCTGGGCGACGGCTGCAGTACGGGCGGCCTCGAGCGCGACGTCAGCCGTCAGCAGGTTGGCGAAATACCAGCGAATCGCAACCGACAGGATCAGGACGGGAATGATCGCTGCCAGGACGAACGCGAGGAACAGCTTTCGATAGAAGCTCGATCGAATTTCACGGAGCAGCGCCCGCCCCAGGCGTGGACGCGCTCGCGCCAGTCGTGTGAACAGCGCGGTGCCAAGCAGCACCAGAACGTAAAAGACTCCCGACAGAGTCGTCAGCTCGGCGAGATGGACGAGATGATCGAACAGTGTCAGCGTCCGGTAGCCGATCGCGTAGATGAATACCCGGTCGTTGGAGAAGAAGACGCGGTAGCGGCCGCTGCTGGTTTCTACGCTCGTCCAGAATGGCCGTCGCGCCGGGTCGTAAATGCGCGCGAACAGCTCATCGCTGATTGACCAGGCGGCATGAGGAGAGTTGTACACCGCGGCGAGGCTCCAGCCGTAAATCGCGACCTCGACGTCGCCGCCGAGTGCGTCTTCGTCTGACGCCCCTGCTCCTGTCGGTCGAAACACCTCGAAGTAAGGATTCCGCGAGGTGATGAACGGAAGCGTGCGGTAGTCAAACACCAGCACGTGCACGACGATGGTGCCGACGACGCGCGCCGGCTCGGTCGTGGAGGGCTTCGTGCAAATCTGTCGCGCGGCGTGAAGCAGTCGCCGCTCAGCGGCGCCGAACGGAGCCGCCTCGCCGAAAACGTCCCACGTGCACGGCTTCCCCTCGATTTGGGGCGCCTGCGCGGTGCCGGAATACTCGGGCAGATCGAGGCCGAACCGGCTGACACATTCGCCGGCGGCATTGTAGAGTTCGACGGCCGAAGTCAGCCGCGCGCGGGCGAGAGCTGTTCGACTCCATACGATATACGCCGGGTCTGTGCGCTCGCACGGCTTTGGCTCGATCGGTTGCTCAGTCACGAGCGTCGGCAGCGATTCGAGTGCGTCGATCTCCGCGCGAGCTTCGGTCAGGCGTTGCTGTAAGAATTCCGAATACTGCTGCGCCTGGGTGGCATATCGCGACTCGACCAGCGCACGCGTCGCTCGTTCCGCAAAGTAATCAACTGAGGGATACAGGAGGAGCGCGGGTAGCAGGAACGCGGCGAACAACGCCAGGATTCTCGCGGCAACCGTCGTGTGCCGATACCAGACCACCACACGCGACGCCAACAGCGCAGCGATGGCACAGGTGAACGCCGACAGGATCAATGCGAGCGACGGCAGTGACCATCCGCGAACCGGCGCCATTATTCCGATTGCAACTGATGGCCCCACCCAGACCAGCAGCACCTGGATCCGCGCACGCGCCGCGGTGCTCAGACGCCATCGTGCCAGCGCTGCGCTCAGGATGAGCGTGCTGGTCCATAAGACGGCCGCATGGAAGGAGAGGATTCCCGTCAGCAGCGCCAAACGTTTCGCGTCCCAGGGATACAGTGAGAACCGTCGCAGGTCCGCGGTCACAGGATCAACAACTCGGGGCAGAAGCAGCTCGAAAACCACGAGCACCACCGCCATCGCGATCCCCGCAGCAAGCTGGCGACCGATGAATCCAGCGGTGGCATGTTCGACGTTTTGCCGGCGCGCGCGCAGCGCAATGCGCAATCGAACGACAGGGCCAGCCAGGAGCGCGAGCGCCGCCGCCGTTGTCCCGCCCGCCGCCAGCAAAAGCGCGCTCGGTGGCGGTCGACGGCCAAGCTCAATTGCGAGTGCGAGGCCGATAACGGCCGACCCCGCGGCAAGAAGCACCAGGCTCAGCCCCGTCGATCGCAAGAAGTCTCGCGCGGTCGTCGGACGGGTACGGCGATCGAGTACTGGACCGATCAACAGCAGGACCGTGAGCCCGACGATCCACAACAGCACGCCGGCCACGTGGCGCCGCCACGTACGGCGGGCGTTGTCGAGCGTATCCGGCAGTAACGAGACCTCCACGAGCGTCTCGCCGCCTGGCGATCGAAGCAGAAATGCATTCTCGTGGAGGCGGTCACCAGCCCCTTCTGCGCGCGTCCTCAGCGACGCCGGTCCGACCGGCGTCTCGAGGACGTCGCCGTTGGAGGTAATCGCGGCGGTCGCCGATGCCGGTGATAGGGCGTGCTCAGCGACCACCGAGCCCAGACGGCGCTGATCTGTTTCGACGATGGGAAGCACGTGGACGAGACGGAGTCCCAGCGGCGTTCGCGAGACGTAGAACGTCGATGGACCGGTCAACCGAGGCGACACGCCAACATCAGACGGACGCCCCACCCATGCCAGCGCGACGCCGGTGCGATCGTAAATTGTCACTGCTACCGAATCAGGCGCGGCGTCAGCGCCGGCTAAGCGCCGATCGAGCAGATCAAAAAGATCGCGCGCCGCGTCCGGTCCACGCGACAGCGCGCGGGCGGCGTCGGGATCCGTTGCCACGGAGACTGCGACGCGCGACAGGGCGGCGGTCGTCCGATCGAAATCCCGCCGCACCTGCTGCTCGACGCGCGCCTGGGTGGCCGCCCGAGTCAGACCAAACCGCCAGATCTCGACGAACACCCCGGAAATCGCCGCGATCAAGGCGAGCGCCAAACCACCGAGAAGCAGGCGTTTCGCGCTAATCCGCCGCTCGCGGAGACTTGGCTTTAGCGATGAGGACACTGAAGCAGCAGAATACCGCAAAGGGTACAATCAATTAGATCGATGCCGCATCCTCCCGCCCTGAAGGCCTCACTCAAGCGCGGCGCCTTTATTGCCGCCGCCAACTGGCCGCTCATTGCCGTGCAGTTCATTGCCGAAGGCACGCAGCAGCTGCTGCTCGCCGTGCCCGTCGTCGGCGGCATCGCAATGGTCGTGCTGCTACTCGGAGCGAATGTCGAGGAAGTGGTGGGGAATGATGTGAAAGGAAGCATCTTCAGCGTCGTGAGAGCGCTTCGGGCGAATCCGGTGGCGCTAGGATTGTTTGCGACATCGTTTACCCTCGTGCTTGTCGGTGCCTCGGTGCTAACTTTCATTGTCAAAGCAGGCGCCATCTCCATCCTTGCCGCCGCCGAGTCGCAGGCGGGACCGATCGAACGCCCTCCAGTCAGACTGGCGGCGCTGCGGCGCGCGAACCTCACCAACATCGAACCGTTCCTCGACGGGTGTCGAAGATTTGGACGCCGTTACGTGAAACTCGGACTGTGTCTGCTTCTCGTCCAGGGCTTGACCCTGGCGGCGGCTGCCGCATTCGTCCTCGGCGGGTACGGGTTATCGGATAACCCAGGCGTGTGGCTTGGGTGGACCTTCGCCGCGATACTCGTTTTGGGAGCAGGTTTCGTCTGGTACGCGATCGTCAGCTGCTTTTATCTTCTGACGCAGATGGCGATCGCGGTCGAAGACGTCGGAGTCCGTGCAGGAATGCAAAGGGTCATTCACTTCATCCGCGCCAGCATTCGAGAAGTCGCCGCAATCTTCGGCGTGATCCTCTTAGCCGTCATCATCATGACCGGTGCATCGCTCCTTGCGACCGCCGGTCTCGGACTGATCGCGATGGTTCCCTTCGTTGGGCTCGCGATGGTGCCACTGCAGCTCGGCGCCTGGCTGCTTCGAGGATTCGTCTCTGAATACCTCGGCCTGACCGCGCTCGGTGCCTATCTGACTCAATATCGGTACTACCAACACAACGTCGCGACGGTTCACGTGCCGGAGCCGGCAACCGATGTCCCCGGACCACGTCTCGCATGATCAACTACAACGATTTTCTGTCTCAGGCTGCAGCGGGGATGCAGGAGTCCGCAATCCGGCGCATGGGCACGATCCTGGCGCAGAACCGCGACCTGATTTCGTTTGCGCCTGGCTATCCGGCGCCGGAAACCTTTCCCTGGTCCGAGTTTTCGGACATCGCGCGCGAGCTGCTGACGGGCTCGCATCCAAACGCATTGCAATACGGCGCGACGCGCGGATTCCGACCATTGCTCGAGATGATCGCCGGCATCATGGAGAAGCGTGGCGCCCCGACCGAGCTGAGCCGGCTCCTGATCACTACCGGGTCGCAGCAAGGCCTCGATCTTGTCGCGCGGGTGCTTCTCGATCCGGGTGATGTTGCGCTCGTCGAGCTGCCGGCCTACACCGGAGCGATCACGGCATTCCGCAATGTCCGCGGGCAGATGGAAGGCGTACCACAGGAAGACGACGGGATCGATCTTGCGGCTCTTGATGCCACACACCAGCGCGTGGTGAAGAGTCATCGCCGCGTTCGATTTGTTTACGTCGTCCCCAACTTTCAGAACCCCACGGGAATGCTGATGAGCCTGCGCAAGCGGCAGCTCCTGCTCGAGTGGGCCGCGTCACGGAACGTGCTGATCGTCGAGGACGACCCGTATCGTGAGCTGTACTTCGAAGACTCGGCCAGCGACGCAGACGTTCGGCCGATCAGAGCCGACGATCGCGAAGGGCGGGTCATCTACTTGAGCAGCTTCTCGAAGACTCTCGCGCCGGGCTTCCGCGTGGCGTGGATCGATGCGCCGTCGCCGATCGCCGTGAAGATGGAAATGGCGAAACAGGCCGCCGATCTCTGCACCGGCGCTTTCGACCAACGCATCGTGCACGAGTGCGGTCGACGCGGAATCCTCGAGCGGCAAATACCGCTCCTGCGCCGCCACTATGCGGACAAGCGTGACGTGATGGTGGCTGCCTTCCGGAACGAGTCCGACACCGCGCTGACCTGGGCCGATCCGCGCGGCGGGTTTTTCCTGTGGGCGACCTTGCCTCACGAACTCGACGCCGATCGCCTGCTCGATCGCGCCGTGAAACACGGTGTCGTCTACGTCGCGGGGAGTGCGTTCTTCGTGAATGACCGCGGCGGAAGTCAGATTCGACTCTCGTTCTCTGCGCCGGGACACGATCAGATTCGTGAAGGCGTGCGCCGTCTCGCCGAGGCTATTCGTGAGGAGCTTCGGGAGCGGGAGCAGGCGGGCCCGCCAGCACGAGCTTCAACTGGCCGTTGAGTGCCCCGGTAAAGGCCGTCATTAGAATGCCGTCCGCAGACTTGCCGAATGCGGGCGGCATGACGAGCGAGTCCTCGAGCTTGATTTCTCCCGCAGGCCGCCCGCTCGTGGCATCGAAGGCTCGGAGCTCGGGCGCGTTGCCGGCAACGACCACCGCCGCGTCGATCAATACCGGGCCCGTGGTCGGACGGAATGGCACGGCCGGATGCCACAGAAGCGCCCCATTGACGCGGCGGAATGCGCGCAGCGTGTTATCGATCGACACGACGTAAACGTGGTTCTCGTCCACGATTGGCCGTCCTCGGACAATCGACCCGAGCCGCACGCGCTGCCACTCGCGCTCACCATCTGACGCGC
This sequence comes from Acidobacteriota bacterium, assembly GCA_046734955.1. Taxonomy (GTDB): domain Bacteria; phylum Acidobacteriota; class Vicinamibacteria; order Vicinamibacterales; family 2-12-FULL-66-21; genus JALZOC01. The sequence continues at coordinate 24,602 of JBKPSH010000205.1, read as the reverse complement.
GGAGACAAAAGAACCATTTGTCGTCTGTTCCGAAGAAGATCCGATCGGGAAGCGCGAGCACTTCGCTGAGCGGCCCAACGAAATTCTTTCCCCACCGTTCCGCGCCTGTTTTCAGATCCAGTGCCGCGAGCCTTCCGTTGTGTAACGGAACATAGAGATTGTCGCCTTCAATTGTCGGCGTAACGTCGGTACCGAGCAGATCGCGACGCCATACTTGACTGCCGTCGTCCGATCGATACGCCGTCAAAGCATTCTTGGTTTCGGCAATCACCCAACCGTCGTGCGCAAGAAGCGGCGCGGTGACGGCGGCGCTGTCCGCGGTCCACACCTTCGTACCGTCAGCCGCATTGAGCGCGACGATCTGCTCCGATGTGGCGATGTACACCCTGCCACCCGCCACGGCGACCGGGCGCTCGGAACGAAGCGAAGTTTCCCACGCCGGCGTTCCGTCGCTGATCTTGCGCGCAGACACCACGCCAGACTGCAGCACGATGAATATGTGATCGCCGTCGATAACTGGCGGCGCTGCCGGGCTGGCAGAAATTGCAACGGTCCATCGAAGCGATGTTGGCAACGCGTGCGTCGCGGTCGGCGATGCGCCGACGATCTGCGCGACGACGAGAAGAATGGTGGTGCGAAGCGGGTGCACGTCTTATAATAGTGTGCCTGACACACCTTGACGTCTGCGCTGCTTCATTCGTCCGTCGGGCCTCTCGATGATCGCGAATGAAATCGTTTCGTCGTTCGATCACCACTCGGCACGTCCAGTGACTCACCAGACCATTGTCGTTCTCGATTTCGGATCGCAATTCACCCAACTGATCGCGCGCCGCCTTCGTGAACTGTCGGTCTACTCGGAGATCGTTCCGTTCGACACGCCGCTCGACGACATCAAGCGACGCAAGCCCGTCGGCATCGTGCTGTCGGGCGGACCGAAGAGTGTTTCCGAAACCGGCGCGCCGCATTGCGAAACCGGTGTCTACAACGCCGGCGTCCCGGTGCTCGGCATCTGCTACGGCATGCAGTTGATGACGCACGCGCTTGGCGGCGAGGTCGCTCCCGCCCCGCACCGCGAGTTCGGCCTGGCGACCGTCGACATCCAGCCGGGCGCGAAGCTGTTTGGGTCCATTCCTTCGAACCTGCGCGTCTGGGCCAGCCATGGCGACTTCGTCAAGACAGCGCCGCCAGGTTTTCAGGTCGTCGCGACCAGCGCCAACGCGCCGGTCGCCGCAATGGTCTCCGAAGATCGGCGGCTCTATGCATTGCTGTTTCATCCCGAGGTCGCGCACACCGATCACGGCATCGACATCCTCCGCAATTTCGCCTACGACGTCTGTGGCTGCACGGGCGACTGGACGATGTCGTCGTTTGTGGAGGAGGCGACCGAACGCATTCGCCGTCAGGTGGGAGAGGGACGAGTCGTGTGCGGACTCAGCGGCGGCGTCGACTCCACAGTCGCAGCGCTGCTGATTCATCGCGCCATCGGCGATCGCCTGACCTGCATCTTCGTCGACAACGGTGTCATGCGGGAGGACGAAGCGGGACAGATTCGCCGGCGTTTCGAACGGCTCAAGCTGCCGCTCGTGTTTGCCGACGCATCGGCCCTGTTTCTCGATCGGCTCGCCGGCGTCACCGATCCGGAACAGAAGCGGAAGATCATCGGCGCCGCATTCATTGACGTCTTCGACGCGGAAGCGCAGAAGCTCGGGTTGTTCGACTTTCTGGGTCAGGGGACGCTGTATCCGGATGTGATCGAGAGCGTCTCGGTCATCGGCCCGTCGCATGTCATCAAGAGTCATCACAACGTCGGCGGGCTTCCGGAGCGGATGCGTTTCAAGCTGGTCGAACCGCTGCGGCTCCTGTTCAAGGACGAAGTGCGGCTCGTCGGCAAGGAACTCGGTCTCGACGACGAATTCGTGTGGCGCCAGCCGTTCCCTGGACCCGGCCTCGCCGTCCGCATCCTCGGCGAGGTCACGCCGGCGCGACTGCAGTTGATTCGCCGCGCCGATCACATCGTCGCCGAAGAAGTGAAACGAGCGGGCTGGTATCGGCGGTTGTGGCAGTCGTTCGCGGTCCTGCTGCCGGTGCAGAGTGTCGGCGTCATGGGCGACGCGCGGACCTATGAATACACGATTGCCATTCGCGCGGTGGAGAGCCGCGACGGCATGACCGCGGACTGGGCACGGCTGCCGCACGATCTGTTGGCGACGATCTCGTCGCGGATCGTGAACGAAGTCAAAGGTATCAATCGCGTCGTCTTCGACATCAGCTCCAAGCCACCGTCGACGATTGAATGGGAATAAAGCAATGTTCAATGCTCAAAGTTCAATGCACAGTGTGCGTCATTGGACATTGACCATTGGACATTGAACATTGGCTATGCCTGACTTCGTTCACCTTCACCTCCATTCCGAGTATTCGCTGCTCGACGGCGCGTGCCGGATTGAGGAGCTGCTGGATCGTGCGGCGGAACTGAAGATGCCGGCCGTGGCGATCACCGAGCACGGGAACATGTTCTCGTCGGTGATTTTTCACGATCAGGCGAGGAAGCGTGGACTCAACCCAATCCTCGGCTGCGAGGTCTACGTCGCGCCGGGCGATCGCCGGACCAAGAGCGGAACACCTGGGGAAACCGCGAATCACCTGGTGTTGCTGGCCGAAAACAAGACCGGTTACCACAACCTGATCAAACTCGTGTCGTCCGGGTATACCGAAGGCTTCTACTACAAGCCGCGCATCGACAAAGACCTGCTCGCCCGGCACGCAGAAGGCCTCATCGGCTTGAGCAGCTGTCTCAAAGGGGAAGTGGCCACCGGAATCCGAACCGAGCAGCAGCAGAAGGCCGTCGCCGCGGCGGCGACGTATCGCGACATTCTCGGTGCGAAGAATTTCTTCCTCGAAATGCAATACCAGGGGATCGACGAGCAGAAAGTCGTCAATACCGGACTGCTGCCGATCGCACGAGACCTCGGACTGTCGCTCGTCGCCACCAACGACGTCCACTATCTTCAGAACTCAGATTTCAAACCGCACGATGTGCTGCTGTGTATCGGCACCGGTAAGTCGGTCAACGATGTCGAGCGCCTGCGCTATCACGGCGATCAGTTCTACCTGAAGACGCCGGAGGAGATGGCCGAGGTCTTCAAGGATCATCCGGACGCGCTCGCCAACACGCTGCGGATTGCGGAGCGCTGCCACGTCGACCTGTCCAACACGCTCAACCATCTGCCGAACTTCGAGGTCCCCGGCAGCTTCACCCTCGACGAGTATTTCGAGCACGTCGTACGTGAAGGATTCACGCAGCGTCTGGCGCGACTGAAAGAGCTCGCCGCCGCGGGCGTGCTCAAGCATACGATCGACGAATACGAACGTCGCCTGACATATGAAGTCGACATGATCAAAAAGATGAAGTACCCCGGGTACTTCCTGATCACGTGGGACTTCATTCGTTACGCGCGGGAGCAGGGCATTCCGGTGGGGCCTGGACGCGGTTCGGCGGCGGGCAGTTTCGTCGCCTATTGCCTGCGCATCACGGACGTCGATCCGATCGAGTACGACCTGATCTTCGAGCGCTTCCTCAATCCCGAGCGGGTGTCGCTTCCCGATATCGATATCGACTTCTGCGAGCGCCGACGCGGCGAAGTCATCGAGTACGTGACGCGGAAGTACGGACGCGAGAACGTCGCACAGATCATCACGTTTGGAACGATGAAGGCGAGAGCGGTGGTCCGCGACGTCGCGCGCGTCATGGACATTCCGTATGCCGACGCCGATCGTGTGGCGAAAGCCATTCCGGCGGCACTCGACATGACGCTCGAGAAAGCCCTGGAGGAGAACCCCGTCCTGAAGGACATGGAGCAGAAGGACGAACGGGTCAAGGAGCTGCTTGGCGTCGCGCGCCGCCTGGAGGGCATGACTCGTCATGCGTCGGTTCACGCCGCAGGGGTCGTGATCGCGCCGCGGCCGTTGACTGAATTCGTTCCGCTCTACAAGAGTCAGAAGGACGAAATCGTCACGCAGTGGGCAATGAAGGAGGTCGAACGCATGGGCCTCCTCAAAATGGATTTTCTCGGCCTGAGCACGCTCACGCTCATCCGCGACGCGCTGGAGGAGATTCGGCGCACGGAAGGCATCGATCTCGATATCGATGCGATTCCGCTGAACGACGCCAACACCTTTCAGTTGTTCTGCGACGGCCAGACCTACGGCGTCTTCCAGTTCGAAAGCTCTGGCATGCGCGAGCTGTTGCGCAAGGCGAAACCGGAACGGCTCGACGATCTGATCGCACTGAATGCCCTCTACCGCCCCGGTCCGCTCAAGAGCGGGATGGTCGACGACTACATCTCGCGCAAGCAGGGGAAAACCGAGGTCAAGTACGAACTCTCGCAGCTGGCGCCGATCCTCGAGGACACCTACGGCGTCATCGCGTACCAGGAACAGGTCATGCGCATTGCCGCGGTCCTGGCCGGGTTCACGATGGGCCAGTCCGACGTGCTGCGAAAGGCCATGGGCAAAAAAGATCCCAAGGTCATGGCCAAGCAGCGCGAAGCGTTCGTCAGCGGCGCCGTCAAGAACGGAGTCAGCGAAAAGAAAGCCACCAAGATTTTTGACTTGATGGAGTTCTTCGCCGGCTACGGCTTCAACAAGTCGCATTCGACGACCTACGCGTGGGTCGCGTATCAGACGGCGTACTTGAAGGCGAATTATCCGGCGCACTTCATGGCGGCTCTCCTCACCATCGAGGCTGCCAACACCGACAAGCTGGCGATGTACCTTGGAGAGTGCCGCGATCTCGGCGTCGCCATCCTTCCGCCCGATATCAATTCCAGCGAGCTGGCGTTTACCGTTGTCAACGGCGGCGTCAGGTTCGGCCTGTGCGCAGTAAAAAACGTCGGTGAAGGCGCGATTCTGTCGATGCTTGCCGTGCGTCGAGAGCGGGGCCGCATCGATTCGCTGTACACGCTGTGTGAATACGCCGACCTCCGGTTGGTCAACAAGCGCGTACTCGAAAGCCTGATCAAGGCTGGTGCGCTCGATTCACTCGCGTCGTCAACGATCGGCAGCGTTGCCGCGCGCCGCGCGCGGCTGTTTGCCGCGGTCGACAAAGCGATCGAGAACGGCGGCCGGCACCAACGCGATCGCGAGAAGGGTCAATCGCAATTGTTCGGCGGATCCAACGACGGTAGTCCGTCGGCGGCGGTCCCGTTGCCCGACGCTCCGGCCTGGACTGAAATTCAGCAGCTCGCGGGTGAGAAGGAAGCACTCGGGCTTTATATGAGCGGCCATCCGCTCGATCGCTTCACCGAGGAGCTGAAAACGTTCGGAGCGCGTCGCGTCGCCGATCTGACCGCTTCCGAAGCGGATATCTGGGTCGGCGGGATTGTGTCGGGCCTTCGCCCACTCAAGACGCGCAAAGGCGATCGCATGGCGGTGTTCATGCTCGACGACGTCGGTGGTGCCGTCGAAGTCGTCGTCTTCCCGGAAACATTCAGCAAGTTTGGCGCGCTCGTCGAGAACGACGCGATGCTGCTGGTCCGTGGCAAGCTGGAATGCGACGACGAGTCGGCGCGCATCGTGTCGACCGAACTGATGCCGATTGCGTCGCTCAAGGAGAAAACAACCCGCGAGGTGGTGATTCATCTCGGCCAGCCGCTGCAGGCGCGGACGACGTTCGAAGCGCTCGCCGAGCTGTTCGCGCGGCATCGCGGCGACCGGCGCGTGTCGCTGGAGCTGGACGTCAGCGGGCCGCCGCCGATGCGTGTGCGCGCCGACGTCGCGCAGCGGGTGCGACCGTCGGAGAAGCTCGTGGCAGAGGTAGAGCAAATCTGTGGAACGGGAACCGTGGAGTTGAGGTGAACGAGTCAATGCTCAATGTTCAATGGTCAATGTTCAATGTTTAATGATGCATGCGCCAGTCGCGACGCAGTGGACATCGAACATTGATCATTGAACGTTGACAGAAACGCGCCCTATGCCCGACCTGCTTGAATTCGAGGAACCGATCGGCGTCCTGCTGAAGGAGATCGAAGCGCTCAGCATGCTGCCGCGAACACCGGATCGCGAGCGATCGATCGACTCGCTGCGGCGTCGTGCTGACGACATCCGGGCAGAGTTATACGCGAATCTCACGCCGTGGCAGCGCGTCCTGGTCGCGCGGCATCCGAATCGTCCGAATACGCTCGATTACATCGAGCGGCTGTTCACCGGTTGGGATGAGTTGCACGGCGACCGCCGTTTTGCCGACGACCACGCGATCGTTGCCGGTCTTGCGCTCTACCGGGACGAACCGGTCGCGGTCATCGGCCACCAGAAGGGCGGCGACACCAAGCAAAAGATTTACCGCAACTTCGGCTACGCACGGCCGGAGGGCTACCGGAAGGCGATGCGCGTGATGAAGCTGGCCGAAAAGTTCGGGCGGCCGATCATCGTCTTCATCGACACGCCCGCGGCATACCCCGGTGTCGAATCGGAAGAACGCGGCGTCGCCGAAGCGATCGCCTTCAATCTCCGCGAGATGATGATGCTCGAGGTGCCCATCGTGGTCCTCGTATGCGGCGAGGGGGGCAGCGGCGGAGCGCTCGGCATTGCGATTGGCGATCGCGTGCTGATGCAGGAGTTCTCCGTCTATAGCGTGATTCCACCGGAAGGGTGCGCGGCGATTCTCTGGCGCGATGCCAACCGCAAGGTCGAAGCGGCGGCGGCGCTGAAGATTACCGCGCCCGATATGCTCGCCCTCGGTCTGGTCGATGCGATCGTTCCGGAGCCTAGCGGCGGTGCACATAACAATCCGGATGCGGCGACTGCGCTCGTCGACCAGGCGCTGTCGGCGGCGCTCCCGGACGTCGCCGCGCTGTCGGTTGATGCTCGTCTTCGCATTCGCTACGACAAGTTCCGCAAGATGGGTGAGGAGCGAAGCTCCTTCGTGGATGCGAACGCTCCGCGGATGGAGCCGGCGCAATGACGAGATGAAGACGCTTCTGTGGCATCACCTGCCATGCGATGACGATCAGGCGACCGCGCTCGCCGGCGCACTCGGGGTCCACCCGATCATCGCCCGGCTGCTGTGTCTGCGCGGCCTGAGCAACGTCGACGAGGCCACGCGTTTTCTCCATCCGTCGCTCGATCACTTACACGACCCGTTCCGGCTCGCCGACATGGATCGAGCCGTGGAACGGCTGGAGCAGGCACTGGGACGCCGTGAGCGGATCGCCATTCATGGCGACTACGACGTCGATGGCATTACATCCACCGTGATTCTTCGCCGCGCGCTCGAGATGCTCGGCGGCGACGTCGTGCATTTCATTCCTGAGCGGCTGCGCGACGGGTACGGATTGCAGCGGGCCGCGATCGATCGACTCCATGCCGAACGCGTCGGCCTCATCGTCTCGGTGGACTGCGGGATCAGAAGTGCGGATGCGGCGGCTCGCGCCCGCGAGCTTGGCGTCGATCTCATCGTCACCGACCATCACGAACCGGACGGGACGCTGCCGGCGGCGCTCGCGGTGATCAATCCGAAGCGCGCCGACTGCACATACCCAGACAAGCATCTGGCTGGCGTCGGGGTCGCGCTGAAACTGGTTCAGGCGCTCTGCAATCGCGCCGGCAAGGGCAAGTGGCTGCCTGCGTTCATCAAGGTCGCGGCAATCGGCACACTCGCCGATGTCGTGCCGCTGGTGGGCGAGAATCGGGTGATTGCTCGTCTCGGCCTCTCTTCGCTCAGCCGTGGACCACACACGATTGGTCTCCGATCGCTCCTCGATGCATCTGGTCTCAGCGGAAAGACGATTGATAGCTACCAGGTCGCATTCATGCTCGCACCGCGCGTCAATGCCGCCGGGCGCATGAGCACGCCGGATATCGCCACGCGTCTGCTGCTGGCGACCGACGAAACGATGGGAGAAGAAGCGCGCGCGCTTGCCCAACAGTTGAACGACGAGAACCTGCGGCGGCAGCAGGAAGAGGCAGACCTCGTCGCCCAGGCTCGCAAGGTGATCGAGACCGACCCGGCCGTCGGCGCGCACAACGTCCTGGTGGTTGGTGGAGACGGCTGGCATCGGGGCGTTATCGGGATCGCGGCCTCGAAGCTGGTCGACACCTTCCATAAACCGGCCATCGTCCTCTCAGTTGAGGGGGATGTGGCACATGGATCCTGCCGCAGCATTCCCGACTTCGACATGCTCGGGGCGCTGGAGCACTGCTCGGACGTTTTCCTCAGGTTCGGTGGACACAAACAGGCCGCAGGCCTGACGATGGACGCCGCGCGGGTTCCCGAGTTCCGTTCGCGCATCAACGCGTACGCCGACGAAGTACTCGAACCCGATCAGCTCCGGCCGCGGCTGCGCATAGACGGCCCCTTGAGTTTGCGGTCGATCACCCCCGACTTCATGCGCGAGCTTGATACGATGGGTCCATTCGGGATGGCGAATCCCCGGCCCGTCTTCCATACCTCCGGCGTCGAAATCGTCGACGGACCCCGGGCGCTCAAGGATCGGCATCTGAAGATGACCTTCTCCCAGGATGGACGGCGTTTTCGCGCAATTGCGTGGCGTGCCGCCGAGCGCGCCGAGTTCCTCAATCAAAACCGCGCCGGAGTGAACCTCGCCTTCTCGCTGGAAAAGAACGAGTTCCAGGGGGAAACGTATCTTGAACTGAGCGTCGCCGACATCAAAGGCTTGAGCGACGCCGAGTAAATACTTCCAGCTGACGCATGTCCTGGCAGAAAAAAGCCCGGTTCGCTATCGCCGCGTTCGTGATCGTTTTCATCGCGATCGTCGTGGTCGCCTTGCGTCAGCGTAAGAGCCCACCACCGGCCGCCGCGATTCCCGAACGCCGCGACAAAGACTGCATTCTCGAGAACACTCAGAGTGGCGAGGTCAAGCAAGCCAAAGACGGCAAGATCGTCTTCGCGATGAAGTTCGGCGCGCAGTGCAGCTATCAGGACGGACGCTCGCGCCTCGCCGACGTGCACATTACGTTTAACCGAAACGGAAAGCCGTACACGATCGAAAGTCGCGAAGCCGAGATTTCAATGGCCGCAGACGATTTGAATACCGGGCATTTCGTCGGCGCGGTCAAGTTGACGAGCGAGGGAACGGAAGTCACGACCGAGGACGCGACCTACGATAAACCGGCAGGATCGCTGAAGGCACCCGGAGCCGTCGCGTTCAAACGCGGCCGGATGCAGGGCACGGGCGTTGGCGCGACGTACGACTTCAACCGCGAGGTGCTCTGGCTTTTGGCGCAGCCTCACGTGACCGTGACCGCCGACGAGAAGGGGCAGGGCGCGATCGACGCCACGGCGGAATCGATCGGCCTTGCGAAAGCGGAGCACTATCTGAAACTCACGCGCAGCGCTCACATCACGGCCGAAGGTCGAGTGATCGATGCCGACGAGATCATGATCCTGCTGACTGCGGACGATCAGCGCGTGCAAGTGCTTCAGCTCCGGAACAACAGTCGCATCACCGGTTCAGGCGACGGCGGTCCCCAGTCGATGACGGCTCGCGATATCGATCTGACCTACGGCGAGGATGGCCGAACGCTGCAGCATTCGCACCTGGTCGAAAATGCGGTCGTGCAGTTGCCGGGAGAAGGGAATGCGGCCGGGAAGCGGATCGCCGGGAACACGATCGACATGGCGATGGCGCCCGACGGCAAGACGCTGACCAGCCTGAATGCGATGGAGAACGTGCAGGTCGACCTGCCGCCCGACGGCGACTCGCCGGCGAAGCGCATTCGTTCGGCAACCTTGAGCGCGATCGGCGCGCCAGGCACAGGACTGCAGAATGCAACGTTCGGCGGCAATGTCGACTACCGCGAGACGCGCGCGGCGCGCGGCAATCTTCCCGCCATCGACCGCCAGGCGCGCGCGGTGACGCTGGTCGTGACGACCAAGCCGGGATTCGGTGCGCTCGAGCAGGCGGATTTTCGCGGCAACGTGCACTTCACTGATGGTCCGCAGGTCGTCGCCGACGCAACGCACGGCCTGTATCATGTCGACAAAGATCAGATCGATCTGTCACCGACGCAGGATCCGGGTCCGTCGGCGCCACGGGTCAGCGACGGCCGCGTCACGGTGGAAGCCCGGGGGATCGAGTTCTCAATCGGATCGCGAAAGTTGAAAGCCGATACGAAGGTGCGGACGTCGATGCTGCCGCAGAAGGGGTCAGAGCGGGGTCAAACCGGGGTAAAACCGGAGTCAGACCAGGGTCAGGCCCCAGCCAAGACAGAAACGCACGTCCCGTCACTCTTGCAGCAGGATCAGCCCGTCACCGTCACGTCGAACCGGCTCGAGTACGATGGATTGGCCGGGCACGCTGTCTACATTGGAAACTCGCGGTTGTGGCAGGGCGCGACCAAGGTAAACGCCGATACCATCGTTGTCGACGACAAGACCGGCAACCTCGAAGCGCGCGTCAGCGTGCACACTGAAATGATGATGGACGACGTCGATCCGAAGACAAACGTGCGCAAGAGCACGAAATCAACCGCTGAATCCGAAACGTTCTTGTACGATGACGCGAAGCGCCTCGCGACCTACACGACCAAGGCTCACCTGATCGGCTCGGAGGGAGACCTCGCGGCTGAGAAGCTGGAACTCTTCCTGAAAAAAGACGTGAATGAACTCGACCGCATGGAAGGCTACGGCGCGAATGGATCGGTCGTCGTGAAGGAGAGCGGCCGCGTCGCGACCGGGGCGCGGGTCACTTACCTCGCCAGCGATCAGACGTATCACATGACCGGCACACCCGTGGAGGCGATCGAAATCGCCCCGAACGACTGCAAAAAATCCGTTGGCGCCACGTTGACCTTCCAGCGCGCCGTCGATTCCATCACGATGAAAGGGCCCAATCTCCTGAGATCCGTGCAGCAGCCGATCGCGTGTCCGGCGGAGGTCCCCGCGAGTGAGCGCGCAGGGGGGTCCGCGGCGGGGGCGAAGCCCCCTGGATCCAGTTAGACGCTGTGGCGACACTGCACACGACAGACCTCACCAAGTCATACAGCGGCCGCACCGTGGTCAGAGGTGTGAACCTCGACGTTTCGTCGGGCGAAGTCGTGGGACTGCTCGGCCCGAACGGCGCCGGAAAAACGACGACATTTTCAATGGTGGTTGGGCTAACGGCGCCAGACTCGGGGCGTGTCCTGCTCGACGGTGCCGACGTCACAGACGACCCGATGTATGTCCGGGCGAGAAAGGGTATCGGCTACCTGCCGCAGGAAGCGTCCATCTTTCGCGGACTCAGCGTTGAAGACAACATCACCGCGATTCTCGAAACCCTACCGCTCGATGCCGCCAACCGCCGGAATCGGCGGACGGAACTGCTCGCCGAACTCGGCCTGACGCCGCTCGCGAAGGCCCGCGCCTACACACTGTCGGGCGGCGAACGCCGCCGCGTCGAGATCACGCGCGCCCTGGTCGTCTCGCCTAAAATCATGCTCCTCGACGAGCCGTTTGCCGGCATCGATCCCATCGCAGTGACCGACATCCAGAAGATCATTTTTCATCTCAAGGAACGCGGGATCGGCGTACTGATAACCGACCACAATGTGCGAGAAACACTCAGGATAACGGACCGTGCGTATATCGTGCATGATGGTGTGATTTTTCGCAGCGGAACCCCGGCCAGCCTTGCCGCTGACGAGGACGTGAAACGGATTTACCTCGGCTCGGAGTTCCGATTGGACTAAGATTGGAAGGGACGGATACGGCCCCACTGGACTCATGGCGATTCAGCAGAAACTCCACACCAAGCTCGTTCAAAAGCTCATCCTCACTCCATCGCTGCAACAGGCGATCAAGCTATTGCCGATGTCGACGCTCGAGCTCGCCGAACTGCTGAACCAGGAGATGGTCGAAAATCCGCTCCTCGAGGAAGTACCCACGGAAGAACTCCAGCCGGCCGAACAACAGCAGCAGCAGGAAAAAGCGGCGGACCAGCAGCCGGCGGATAAGGGCGATTCCTGGGACGACGCCGACTACGAGTACTTTTTCGGGGACTACCTGGACGACGGGTATCGCTCGAGGACTCCTTCAGAGGTCAAGGAGCTTCCGCCGATCGAGAACACACTCTCGACGGCGGGCTCGCTCTCCGACCATCTGCTCTGGCAACTTTCCCTACAAACAGACGACGAACGGCTCAAGGAGATCGGAGCCGCGATTATCGGCAACCTGGACGACGACGGATATCTGGTCGCGTCGGTCGAAGAGATCGCGGCAATGGGAGAGTGGCCGGTCGCCGACGTCGAACGCGCGTTGCAGCACGTGCAGACGTTCGATCCGATAGGCGTGGCGGCGCGCGACCTGCAGGAATGCCTCTGGCTGCAGATTCGTCATCTCGGTCTCGAAGGGACACCAACCGAGAAGATCGTCACCGAACATCTGCGGCTCCTGCAGAACCATCAAGTTCCGGAAATTGCCAGAAAGCTGGGCATCTCGCTCGACGATTTGAAGGAACACGTCGAGATCATTCGCAACCTCGATCCGAAACCGGGCAGCCGCTTCAACCCCTCGCAATCGCAATACGTGATTCCCGACGTTTACGTGGTCAAGGTCGAGGATCAGTACGTCGCGGCGTTGAACGAGGAAGGTCTGCCGCAGCTCAGAATCAGCCCGGTGTATCGGCGCCTGCTCGACAAAACGGGGGCAGGCGGCGGCGAGCAGAACGACGAGACCCGGGCCTATGTAAAAGACAAGTTCCGGTCAGCGCTCTGGCTGATCAAGTCCGTCGATCAGCGGCAGAAGACGATCCACAAGGTCGCCACAAGCATCATCAATTTCCAGCGCGAGTTCCTCGATCACGGGATTGAGTATTTGCGCCCGCTCGTTCTTCGCGATGTCGCCAACGACATCGGGATGCACGAATCCACAGTCAGCCGCGTCGTCAATAACAAGTACATGCATACGCCGCAAGGCGTGTTCGAGTTGAAATACTTTTTCCACAGCGGAATCAGCAGCTCGTTCGGCGAAAGCGTGTCGTCGGTCACCATCAAGCAACGCATCCGCAAGATCATTGAAAACGAAGACCCGCGCAAGCCGTTGAGCGACTCGAAAATCGTCAGCATCCTCCAGAAGGAGGGCCTGATGCTTGCCCGCCGCACCATCGCGAAGTATCGCGAGGAGCTGAAGATTCCGACGTCGAATCAGAGAAAAGTACTCTTCTGAGGAGTTCCCAGTTGCCAGTTACCAGTTCCCAGTGGAGCTGGAACTGACTTGGAGTTACCAGCAGCTCTCGGACCGGAAACTGGAAACTGGGAACTGGAAACTTCATCACTATGCGACTCGATATAACCGGCCGGCACGTCGAGATCACCGCTCCCGTGCGGCAATTGATTACGAAACGTTTTTCCCGCCTCGAACGCGTCCTCAACGATGCGGCGGTGTCGGCAATCATCACGCTGACGAAGGAGAAATACCGTCTGCGCACGGAGATTGCCGTTCACACCAAGGGGGACCACGTGCTTCGCGGGAACGGTGAGGGCAACGCCTGGCCGGTCTCGATTCGGCAGGCGACCGCGAAGATCGAGCAGCAGGCGCAGACGTTGAAAGGGAAGTGGGACGGCCGCAAGCGTACGGCCGCCCCGCGCGTCGTGCGGCCGGCGCCGGGTGAGGCAGCCCAGGCGCGGCGGATCGTGAGAAACACGCGATACGCGGTGAAGCCCATGTCGCTCGAGGACGCCGCCCTGCGCGTCGACGGTGAAGGTGAAAACTTCGTCGTGTTTCGGAATGCCGAAAGCGACGCGGTCAGTATCCTGTACCGGCGCAAAGATGGGAATCTCGGACTGATCGAGCCGGAGTAGGCGCGAACACACGATCGAGATCCGATTTCGTGCAGATTCACGTAGCATTGGCGCGATGACCGAGACCGCCCAGCCGCGGGGTGTCACCGTTGCCACGATCCTGCGAGACGTCTCTGATTCCGGCGCGTTTGATCTCGAATTGCTGGCCGGCAACGCGGGACTCGAACGGCGGATCACTATTCCTCATACGCAAAAGACGGGTCTCGCTCTTTCCGGTTTCGATGCCTACCTCCGTCCCGGCCGTGTGCTCGTGTTCGGCACGAGCGAAGTGCGATACCTTGAAACACTGACCGCCGACGAGCGCGCTGCCGCGTTGCGCCGCGTGTTCAGCCACGAGCTGCCATGTCTGCTGGTCACCGGCGGTGCTTCGCCTCCTCCTGAAACCATCGCCGAAGCCGATCGCGCCGGCGTGCCGCTGCTTCGATCGCAAGCGCCGACGCCTGAAGCGATCTCAAAACTCTCCTCGATCCTCGACGCACATCTGGCTGCCCGCGGAGTGGTCCACGGCGTTTTAATGGACATCCTCGGTCTCGGCGTCCTGGTCATTGGCGAAAGCGGAATTGGGAAGAGTGAGTGTGCGCTGGACCTCGTCGTCCGCGGCCACCGGCTGGTCGCCGACGATGTTGTCGAACTGCGGTGCCGGGCGCAATCGTTTTTGATCGGAACGTGTCCCGAACTGACACGGAATCACATGGAGATTCGCGGGCTCGGGCTGATCAACGTGCAGGACCTCTTCGGCGTCGCGTCGACGCGATCGTCCAAGCGCGTCGAGCTCGTCGTCCAGCTCGAACGGTGGGAACCGGGCCGCGAGTACGACCGCCTCGGTGTCGACGATGAGTTCTACGAAACGCTCGGCGCGCGCATTCCAATGATTCGAATGCCGGTTGCTCCCGGACGCAACGTGGCGATTCTCGTAGAAGTAGCGGCTCGCAACCAGCTGCTGCGGGTTCGTGGACATCATGCCGCGCGCAAGCTCGTGACTCGCCTCAACGATCGGCTCGCCGGCCGCGGGCAAGACGTCGAGACGGGAGAAGATCATTGACCCGCGAGAAGCGTCACGCGGCACGGCGTGCAGCCCGCACGGCCGTCACCTCACGGTTCGTCGTCCTCACCGGTCTTTCTGGATCCGGAAAATCGCAGGCGATCAGAGCACTCGAGGATCTCGGCTACTTCTGCGTCGACAACCTGCCGGTCACGCTTTTGCCGATGCTCGCAGAACTGACGCTCCGTGCCGGTACCGAGATCTCCCGGGCCGCCGTTGTCGTCGATGTGCGCGAAGGGAAGATGCTGAAAGAGTTTCCCGGCGTGTATCGGCGGCTGAAGGCACGAAAGAATCTGAATCCCGTCCTGATATTTCTCGAGGCCGCCGTGCCGGCGCTGGTGCGGCGGTTCAGCGAGACGCGGCGGCCGCATCCGCTCGCGCCGGATCGATCTGCGATTGAAGGTATCCGCGAAGAGCGCGAGGCGATGCGTGCGATTCGAAAGCTCGCCGATCACGTCATCGATACCACGGAAATGACGGTTCACGAATTGCGGCACGTATTCACGGGCGTGGCGTCGGGCAGCACTCCCGGGTCGCAGCTGGTCGTCACAATTTTGAGCTTCGGATTCAAGCACGGCATCCCGGTAGACTCGGATCTGTTGTTCGACGTGCGGTTTCTTCCTAATCCGCATTTCGTCCCGGCATTGCGCCCTTATACCGGGCGGGACGTCGAAGTGACTCGCTATCTCGATCGATCCGGGGCAACGCACGAATTCCTGGCTCACACGCTGAACCTGCTGAAATTTCTGATTCCGCAGTACGCTCATGAAGGGAAAACGTATCTGACAATAGGCATCGGATGCACCGGCGGCCGACACCGCTCGGTCGCGATGGCAGAGGCGCTTCGCAAGGGGCTCGCCGGAATTCCTGGTGTGCGGCTGCGTGTAAAGCACAGGGACATTGCCAATGAGTGAATTATTTTCGGGATCCGTCGTCCGGGGTCCAGGATCCGGATCCCGCATCCCGGATCACGAATCCCGACAACCGAAACCATGAAAATTGGCATCGTCGTCGTCACCCACGGCCAACTCGCGACCGAACTCGTCAACTCTGCAGAGATGATCGTCGGCGATCTCCCGCATTTCGCCGCGGTGTCGATCGGGTGGCACGAGGACGTGGATCATGCGCGCGAGGAAATCGGCGCGGCAATCGCGCGAGTCAGCGCGTCGGCCGCCGCCAGCGGTCAGGAATCGGGTAAGGTGCTGGTGCTGACCGATATGTTCGGCGGCACACCCGCCAACCTGGCGGTCACGTTCGTCAGTGAACATGTCGAGGTGATTACCGGCGTCAATCTGCCGATGCTGATCAAGCTGGCACGACCGCAGAATTTCACTGATCTCGCGTCGCTCGCGCGCGACATGCGCGAGCATGGCCGGAATGCCATCTGGGTCGCGTCGGATCTGCTGAAGGGCGAGAAGACGTGACACGATGCGGCGTCACGATCCTCAATCCGCTCGGGCTTCATGCCCGGGCGGCGGCTCGGTTCGTTCACGCAGCCAGCGGTTTCGCCTGCCGGATCAAGGTCGGGCGCGGTGGCCGCGAAGTTGACGGGAAAAGCATCATGGGACTTCTCCTGCTTACTGCCGCGCAGGGCAGCGAAATCACAATCACGGCGGATGGCGCAGACGAGGAGGCGGCCGTGGCGGCGCTCTGTGCATTGATCGAGCGCGGCCTGGACGAAGCGCCATGCGTCTGACAGGGCTGGGCGTTTCACCGGGAATCGGCATCGGCAAGGCGCTCGTGCTTCGGCGTGGCGCGCGCGATTTCCGCTTCCGCATCCCCGCGGCGCGGGTCGAGCGCGAAATCGAACTTCTTGCCGACGCCCGCGCCCGCTCGCGCGAGCAGCTGCAGCATATCCGGGAGCGCATCGCTGAATCCGCCGGCGCCGAGCACGCGTATCTCTTCGATGCCCAGCTGCTGATGCTTGACGATGCGATGCTGATCGATCGGGCGGTCGACATCATCCGCACCGAACAGCTGAACGCGGGGTCGGCACTCGAACGCGCGTTCTCCGAGATTTCAGCGCTCTTCGATCAGGGTGAAGATGCGTATCTCAAAGAACGGCAGGGAGACGTCGGCGACGTCGTCGGTCGTCTCTGCATGAACCTCCGCACCGGCGGCGATCCGCTGGAGCTCTTCAAAGATCTCGAAGGTCCTCTGGTCCTCGTCGCCGACGAGTTGACGCCATCGGTGATTGCGCAACTTGATTGGCCGCGGTTCTCGGCGTTCCTGACCGATGGAGGCAGCTGGACGTATCACACCGCAATTCTCGCGCGATCGATCCAGGTGCCGGCAGTTGCCGGTCTGCGGAATGCCAGCGCGGTGATCGCGCCCGGCGCGCTGATCGCGGTGGACGGCGCGAGCGGCGAGGTGTTCGTCGATCCTGATCCCGCCACACTCGAGCACGTTCGGACGCGTCAGCAGCGACGTGAAAAATTCGAACAGTCGCTTGATGAATACCGGCGGCTGCCGCCAGTCACCGAAGATGGCGTGCAGATCCGGCTCGAGGCGAACGTCGAATCTCCAGACGACGCGATGCGTGCGCGTGAAGCTGGCGCTGAAGGCATTGGCCTGTTCCGATCGGAGTTTCTGCTGGCATGGGGCGGCCACGCAGCGTTGACGGAAGAAACGCAATTCGCAGCGTACACGCGTCTGGTGGAGAGCATGGCGCCTGGACGAGTGACCATCCGAACGTTCGACGTCAGCGAAGGACAGCTACCGCTCGATCATCCCGATGCCGACGGCGCGCGCGCGCCGCTCGGCCGTCGCGGGGTCCGGCTGAGCCTCGCGATGGATGACGTTTTCCAGGCGCAACTTCGCGCATTGTTGCGGGCGGCGACGTACGGACCGCTGCGGATCATGTTTCCGTTCGTGTCAGGTGTCGATGAACTTCGCGAGGCGCGGGCCGCCGTGGTTCGTGCGGCCGAAACCCTTCGTGCCCGCGGCATCGGTATACCGCCTGTGCCGATCGGCGTGATGATCGAAGTGCCGTCGGCAGCCGTGACCGCCGACTTGCTCGCCGAACATGCCGACTTCTTCAGCATCGGTACCAACGATCTGATCCAGTACTGCCTGGCGGTTGACCGCACCGACGATCGGGTGTCGAATCTGTACGAACCGCTCCATCCCGCGATCGTCCGGATGCTTCGCCTCGTCGCGCGCGCCGCGCGCCGGCGCGGCATTCCGGTATCGGTCTGCGGCGAGATGGCAGCCGACCCGATCGTGCTCACGCTTCTCGTGGGTCTCGGCCTGACGGAATTCAGCATGGCGCCGACCGCGGTGCCGCTTGCGAAACAAGCCGTGCGTGGACTGAGCGCCGGCGACGCGGCACGAATGGCCGCGCGAACGCTTCGGGCGCGAACCGCATCCGAGGTCGAGAAACTGCTGGCCGAGTTCATGTCTTTACGAATGAAAGTGGGACCGCTCTAACTACGCGTGCGGTCCAGGCGGGCCGCCGGCGCACCGCCAATCGACTGGTGCGACGGCGAGGCAAGGCGGCGCGAAAGATACAAGGGAAGTCTGAGGGGCGAAGCCCTCGGAGTAAAGAAGGAGAACACGTGCCTGATCAGGTGACACGCGTCGATAAACCGTGGGGCTACGAACTGCACTGGGCGAAGACCGAGCGTTACGTCGGCAAGGTGATTCACATCGACGCGGGTCATGCCCTCAGCCTGCAGTATCACAATCAAAAGGACGAGACCATCTACCTCGCGTCAGGCCGGATGCTGTTCGAGATTAAAGAAGGTGAGGAACTCGTGAAGCGGGAGATGAAGCCCGGCGATGCGGTCCATGTGACGCCGAAGACCGTCCATCGCATGACCGCGATCACAGATTGCGATGTGTTCGAAGTCTCGACGCCCGAACTCCACGACGTCGTCCGGCTCGAGGATCGGTACGGCCGTACGACGTAATAACAATGATCGGACACCGATTAATGTCGCAGAATCTGCACGGTCCAGCACCGCTCAGAAAGAATTGACGCGGCAAACACGCGCGTCACACAATGGCGCGACTCTTGTTAATTGGTGAATCGGTGAATTGGTGAGTTGCGAACTTGCGACTACGTAAAGGCGAAAACGTGAGGATTCGATGGGCAGTGTGAATAAAGTGATCCTGGTTGGCAATCTTGGCCGAGATGCGGAGCTTCGTTACACGCCGGGTGGTGCACCCGTGGCAACGCTGAGCCTCGCGACAACGGAGATGTGGAACGATAAGGCCGGGCAGCGCCAGGAGAAGACCGAATGGCACCGGGTCGTCCTCTGGGGAAAGACCGCCGAGAGCTTGAACGAATACCTGATGAAGGGGAAGCAGATCTACGTCGAGGGCAAGCTTCAGACTCGCGAGTGGACCGACAAAGACGGCACGAAGCGATACACTACGGAGATTCGTGGCGACCGCGTCGTCCTGCTGGGAGGCGGCGGCGGGGGAGGCGCCCGCCAGCAGCCGCGTGCCGCCGCGGCGCCGGCCGACGAGCACATCGGCGAACCGGTGTCGGAACTCACCGACGACGATATTCCGTTCTGACTTGTAAAACTGACGGCGATTATTTTCTGTTCAGCGCATCGAGCCGCTGCTTTGCCAGGATCACTTCGGGAGCGGTCGGATACTTCTGCGCAAGCGTTTCGAATGCACGGCGAGCGAGATCGGGCTGTTTGAGATCGGTGTAGGTCAGTCCGAGCTTGTAATACGCGGCCGGAATACTGTCGCTGTTTGGATAATTCGAAATCACTTTCTGAAAGGCATCTCCCGCTTCACGGTATTTTCCCGCCGCGTAGAACGCGTTCCCGATATTGAGTTGCGCATCGTCAGCTCTGTCTGACTTCGGAAAACTCGCAATATACGCGTTGAATCCCTGGATCGCGATGTCGTACTGGCCGCCCGTATAGTCGCTGTAGGCGTTGTCGTACATACGTTGCGGCGAGATGAACGGCGCAGATCCAGGCGGAGTCGTTGGCGTGGGCGCCGCGGTCGTCGGTGCGCCACCTGGCTCACCAGCAGGAGACGGTTCGGCTCCAGGATTTGGCGTGAGCACTTGTGCTGCCGGCGCCGACGACATCGCCTGCCGGACCGCCTCGAGTTCCTGCGACACGGTCGACAGCCGCACGTTTGTGTCGTCAGCTTTCTCGCGCAACACCCTCACCCCGTCGGCGACGTTGTCGATCTGCAGCTTCTGATCGGCGAACGCTTTGCGGTTTGCAGCGTTCTGATCGTCGATTTTCGTCGAGACGGTCTTCAGCGTTTCGGCCAGGGCCCCCATCATCTGCTGGAGCTGCTGCTGCTGCTCCTGCAGCATCCGGATCTCCGCCATCAACTGCTGGTGTGCCTTGTCAGCGGCAGCCACCGGCGACGCGCCAACGAGCAGCAGCACTGCAGCAACCGTCCATGCACTGTGTTTCATCGTTTGTGCCTCAAACAGACCGCGCTATTTACTCGTCACGACAAAATGCGCCCGCCGATTCTTTGACCACGACCCTTCATCGTGCCCCGGCTCGAAGGGGAATTCCTTACCGTAGCTCACCGTCCGGAGGCGATCCGCCGGAATGCCCAGGGACACAAGATAGTTTCGCGCCGCGAGCGCGCGGCGCTCTCCCAGCGCCAGGTTGTATTCTGCCGTACCGCGCTCGTCGGCGTGCCCTTCAATCGTGACAACCCATGTCGGGTATTTCTTCATCAGCTCAGCATTGTGGTTCAGCGCCTGCTGGCCGAGGTTGTCAATGTCGTCCTGATCGTAGGCAAAGAACACCGGCTGAAACGGCGAGTTCTTGTTGAGCGTGTCGATGTCGGTCGACGACAGCGTATCCGACCCGATCGGTTCAGATGGCACCGCCACAGGCTCGTGGACCGGCTCAGGTGGACCAGGCATCTTCGATCCGCCCGCCGACGTCGAGCCGGGAGGTGGCGTCACCGGCCGCGCGACCGGCGGCTTCTTCTTCGAGCAGGCGCTCACCATCATCAGCGCTACGATCGCCACCGCCACAACCGTTCGTCTCTGCGTCATCTGGCTTCCTTGTCCTTTGTCTGCTTCACTCACCTGCGCGCCTGGGCACCCCCGCTCGCTCTCGCTCCGCGACTTCGCGCCTCGCTCGGGCCGCGGGCGCTTTCGGATCCCGGTGAACGGATCCCGGATCCCGTCAGTGTGAAATTGCTATTGCGACCAGTTCGGATACCTGTTCATTCCGGTTCTCGTGATCTGCCGCAGATTGTTTCCGTCGCGATCGATAAGGAAAATCTGCGCCTTCCCGGCTCTCGTTGACGTGAACGCGATGTGCCGTCCGTTCGGCGAGAACGCCGGGCTCTCGTTGCTGCCGATGCCATCGGTGATTGTGTGGCTCTCGCTTTTCGCCACGTCGTAGATCCGGATGTCATAGCCAGCCCCGGTCAGTGACGCGTACGCAATCTCGTTGTTCGGCGAAACCGACCAGGTCGGACGATCGCATCTCGATTCATTAGTGATCTTGTGCTGCTCGGATCCGTCGTCGTTCATCACCCAGATCTGCGGCGTGCCGGTGCGATCGGACGTAAAGGCGATCTGTCTGCCAGTGGGCGACCACGTCGGCGTCACGTCGATGGAGGGATGATTCGTCAGCCGCCGCAGGCCGCTGCCGTCCCGGTTGATCACGTAGATCTCACTGTTCCCGTCGCGATTCGAGGTGAACGCGAGTCGGGATCCATCAGGAGACCACGCCGGAAGAAAATTCTGCTTCTCCGACGACCCGGCCGTCGGATTTGAGTAGCGGCCCTCATAGATATAGGAAACGATGATGTCCTGGAACCCGGTGCGGTATGAGGTGTAGGCAATCGATCGTGCGTCGGGCGCCCAGGCCGGAGTGATATCGAGCGATCGCGTGATCGTGACACGCTGCTGATTGGCGCCGTCGTAGTCCGACATATAGATGTTGGAGATGCCGCGATCGGCGATCGGTCCTTTCATGCGCTCGCCGTCGCGATCGGACGCGAACGCGAGTCTCGTACGGGCAACACCGCGGAGGCCACGCTGCTGCTGGTGGATTTCGTCGGACGCGGTATGCGCGTAGAGACGCGGGTTTTTCAATGTGCCGCTGTACTCTTTGCCGAATGCCGTCCGTCCGGACGTCACTTCGATCAGGCGCACCTGCACCGCGGCGCCCGCCTCCGTCTTTCTGACGGTGCCGACGATGAGGCCGTCAGCGCCAAGCTGCTTCCATTGATCGAGCGGCACATGATCGATTGCACTCGCCGCAGGGATCGTTCGGTAGGTGTCGCGTGGAATCAGATAGAACTCGCGTTCGAAGTTCAAGTCATCCCAGAGGACCTGTCCGATTGTTTTGGCAGC
This sequence comes from Acidobacteriota bacterium, assembly GCA_046734955.1. Lineage (GTDB taxonomy): Bacteria > Acidobacteriota > Vicinamibacteria > Vicinamibacterales > 2-12-FULL-66-21 > JALZOC01. Next base: position 2,451 of record JBKPSH010000205.1, on the reverse strand, counting down.
GGCGACGGTTTCCGGATCGTTCGTGAGAGCTATGAAATCGGGTACTGCGTACTTGGGCGGAAGTCCCGGCGCTCCACTGATCGTCACGACTATCTGATCCGACTGACGCGGAGGTTCCTGCGGAGCGCCGCGTTGAGGCGGGCCTTGCGCCGCCAATGACAATGCCACTGATGCAGCGATCGTGCTCGAGATGAGTATGCGCATATGTCTATTCAACGATGGTAATCAAAGATCAGGTGAACGGTCAGAGTGTTTTCGGTGAACTCGCGCGGCAGTGGAGGCATGGTGCGCGCCTTCGCAAGCGCGCGCTGGGACTCGAGATCGAGCAGTGAGACGTTGCTGGGTTTCTCGAGCTCGATGTCTGTGATCGTGCCGTCGCGGCGGATCGTGAACTTGACCTGCACCTGGCCGGTGGCGCCCTGATTCTGGTTCCAGCTGCGTTTAATCAGGTCCACCATTTTGTTCAGGTAGTCCGGACAACAGAAGTTCGCATAGTCCGTCATGACTGCCGCGCCGACGGAGCTTGCACCAGCCGGGCGTGTCAATCCCCCGAACGGAATCGGCGCGCCTCCAGTATCGGCGCGCGCGTCGCCCGCTTTTACTTCCGGTCCCGTCGTTGGTTTTCGCGTGCTCGACTTATCAACCGGCTTCTCGGTGCGCTTCGGTGGCGTTTTCGGAAGGGGAGAGGCCTTTGGCTCCGGCGCGACCATCTCCGGCGGTTTCGATGCTGGCGGCGCAATCGGAGCGGGCTTGGTTTCCGCCGCGATTTCCTGAACCGGTCTGCCCGAGATGGGTGTCATTCCGCCCGTGTCGGGACCGCCGCCGCTGCTCAGCGTAATCGTCATCGGCGTGACGTCACTCGACATGGAAGACGTCCGCCAACTCGCGGGCATGACGACGAGCGCAGCAATGAGAACCGTGTGGGCGAGACATGAGATCAGCACCATCTGACCCGCGCGGTCGGATTCGCGCGCCCGTTCGAGGAGGATGTCGCTGACCGCTTCGTGCATGTCTTACCGGGTCACCGGCTTGGTCATCATGCCGACCTTCTCGACGCCGCCTTCTTTCAGCTTGTCCCACACGGCCGTCATTTCCTGAACCGTCACCGCGCCGTCGGCACGAATGAAGACGGACTTGTCCTGCCGCGCCAGCAGCGCCTGCCGCACGCGCTCGCCGAGAAAGTCGATCCGCACGTCGTCTTTCCCGACCTGGACCGTTCGACTGCGGGTGAAGTCTGCAGGAACCGTCACGTAGACCGGTTCAGCAGTGACAGGCGTCGCGCGGCGCGCCTTGGGCAGATTGACTTGCAATCCCTGCTGCATCATCGGCGCGGTCACCATGAAAATAATCAGCAGCACGAGCATGACGTCGACGAGCGGCACTACGTTGATCTCGGCCAGCGTCGTCGTCACCCGCGCGCTTCGGCCTCTCCGTGATCCGTTGGCACCCGCTGTTGCGTGGACTTTTGGCAATTGAATCCCTAATCACTGATCACTAATCGTGAATCGCTCATCCTCGAATCCTCGAATCCTCGAATCCTCGAATCCTCGAATCCTCGAATCGCCGAATCCTCGAATCGCCGCCTCAGCGAGAAGCCAGCAGGAGGAGCGAGGAGCCAGCAGCCGTTACGTGAAATTCCTTTCCGAGATGTTCAGGAACTCGAGCGAAAAATCGTCCATGTCCGATGCGAAGTGTTTCACGCGGTTGGTGAAGTAGTTGTAGAAGTAGACCGCCGGTATGGCGGCGAAGAGTCCGGCGGCTGTCGTGATCAGCGCCTCCGCAATGCCAGGTGCCACAACACCAAGACTCGACGAGCCCTGCGCGCCGATCTGCTGGAATGAACTCATGATCCCCCACACGGTTCCGAACAGTCCGATGAACGGCGTAATACTGGCCGTTGTCGCGAGAAACGTGACGCGACGTTCGAGCTTTGTCATCTCGACCGTCGTCGCGCGCAGGAGCGCGCGGTCGACAGCGTCGAGGCTCTTCAGGGTTGGACGTCCGGTTGTGGCCGCTGGCTTGGCCACCTCAGGATTGCCCGTTGTTCGGAGCTGCGAATTCAGCTCCGTGTAGCCGGACTGAAACAGTCCGACCAGCGGGCTCGCCGACAGCGTTCGGCAAACGGCCTGCACTTCGGAGAACTTGCTGCTCTTGCGGAAGACGTCCAGGAACGTTGACGACTGTCGCGATGAGCGGCCGAACTGCCAGAACTTATAGAGGATGATCCCCCACGAGATCGCAGAGAAGAGCAGCAGGATTGCCAACACCAGCTGCGCAATCAGGCTCGCGTGAAGGACGAGATAAATGATATCGGTGTTGACTTCGCCGGGCCCAGTTGCCGGCGTGTCGCCTTGCGCGTACAGCGCAAGAGCGTAGTATCCGGGCGTGCGCAAACATGCCTCCGCTACGATCGTATGTCGCGCCGCTGGGACAGCGCAGGGTTTTTGAAGA
>JBKPSH010000204.1:0-22430 GCA_046734955.1 Acidobacteriota bacterium | reverse complement strand
TCCCGATCGAATGGTCGGCCGCGCAGCGTGCCGCGCTGTTTCCGGTCATGAAAGCCGAATTGTCGGTCTATCCGCTCACGGCAACTGAAACCCAGCTCGACTTCGTGGGACGCTATGAGCCGCCGCTGGGAATCGTCGGCGGTGCGCTCGATGCGACCGTGGGGCACCGCATCGCCCAGGCGTCGGTCCATCGCCTCATTACGGACGTCGCGAAATACCTGCGCGAACACGTGAAGTAGCTTCACTTCAGACCTCGAAGACTCGCGGCGTAATCGAGTCATCGTTCCCTCTCGATTCGGCTATCTCGGCTCGAGCATGCCGCCGAATGCGACGCCATGCGCCCAGGCCGACGCGTTCGCGGCACCGCTCGATGCGCTCGACATTCGCCAGATCGACGTCATAAGCCTCTCAGCCGGTGTTCCCACGGCGCTGCAACTGGCCCTACGACATCCTGAACGAGTGAAGCATCTCGCGGTGCTGGTGGGGAACCTGCCGGGAAGTCCAACCGCCATCGTCCAACCTTCCTGGACCAAGCGAGTCAACGGGCAATTCGTGATCTGGGCACTGAAGACGTTCGCACCGTCAACGACGGCGCGCCTGGTGGCAGCGGTTCCGAGAGAGTTTGCCATGTCCGATGATGACGTCCGGTATGTCACCGAGTTCATCGACAGCTTGTTCCCCATAAATCCCGAGGGCTACAACTTCGACCTCTTCGTATCCAACGCCGACGTCACCAACTACAACCTCGAGGCCATCAACGTGCCCACCCTGATCGCCCATACCAAAGACGACCAGCTTGCGTCTCACGGAGGCGAGTCACCAGCGCAGGAACGATGAATACGCCCCGCCCAGCCCGATCAGTCCAGAGATGATGCCAGTCGCGAGGCCGATGAGAATCGCAACAACAGCCATGTTGAATGTTTCCTTGGCCACCGTTCCGTCGTCTTCACGAACGGAGCGAAGCTACGAATCCGTAGCGCCAGCACGGCGATGAGCGTCAACCCGCTATCCATCAGTCCTCGTGCTCGTGTCGATCGAGCAGTTGTCGCACACTCTCCATGGCACGCCGACGCACCGCGTCCGGCAGTGGCACCGTTGCTGCCTGGCGGCACAAGCCAACCGTTTCTCGCAATCCCTTGACCAGTTCGGCGCACGTTGGGCAAGCAAGACAATGTCGCTCGATTGCGCCGCACGCGGTAGTGTCCAGTTCGCCATCGAGATAACCGGAGATGTTCGCCAGGACCTCGCGGCAGGTGTTCGCCAGCGCGCTCATACGCGTTCGAGTTCTTTCCGCAACATCAACCGCGCTCGGTGAAGCCGCGTTTTCACGTTCGACTCTGATACGCCCGCAATGGCCGCCACTTCTTTGGTTGACAGGCCTTCGATCTCGCGCATCACGACGATCATCCGATACGACGGCGGCAGCTTCTTGAGCGCTTGCCGGAGGCGGCCGTCGATTAGTCGCTGATCGATCGACCGAGCCGAATCGGGTACGTCGACGGGATGGGTACCGCCAAGCGTGTCACTCCCGTGTTCGATTGACACGAATTTCGCGGGTTCGCCGACGCGGCGACGCCGTTTCATCAAACAGGCGTTTCGGACGGTGGTGTACAACCACGTCCGAAACGCGTCAGGGGCCCCTATCTGTCCGACGTGCTGATATGTCTTGAGCAGCGCGTCTTGCATTACGTCTTCCGCGTCTTCCGGATGTCCGCACACCAAAAGACTGAACCGATACGCCACTTCCTGCGCGCGGATGAGGAGCCGTTCCATCGCTGCACGATCGCCCCCTGCCGCATCCCTGACCAGCGCCGCGTACTCCGCCTTCACACCGGCATCTTGCACGAATTCAATTGTAACGGCCCACACGGTGGCGGCTCGGGATCAGTGCCTAGTCAGAGATGCACGGCGGCAGCAATCGGTGACAAGGTGCAGGCGTCTGCCGAGATTTCGGCAGCGCGGCGACGGAATTCGGGGTTCGATCACCAGCCCGGTGGAACGGACGAACGATGTCTGCCGCACCAGGATTCCCGACTGTTGTCACCAGCATTGCATCTTCTGCATCTGTGAAGCAGTGAAACGCGTATTTCGTCGGATTCTCGTCGCGGTCGGAGCGCTGATACCAGTCTGCGCCGCAGCCCAGCAGCCGCTCACCGTCGACGCGGCGGTACAGGCTGCAATCGCCCACAATGCGTCGTTACGTGCCGCCCGAGCCGGCGTCGACGAGGCGGTCGCACGTACGAGCGAAGCGCGCTCAGCTTTCTACCCGCGACTGTCCATCAGCGAGGCATGGCAGCGTGGCGATGACCCGGTATTCGTCTTTGGCTCGTTGCTGTCCTCTCGTCAGTTTGCGACGTCTAACTTCGCGATTGACGCGCTGAATCACCCGGAGCCGATCGGGTTCTTTCGCACGACGCTCGGTGTGGAGCAACTGATTTACGACGGCGGCCGCCAGCGTGCCGCAACGGCGGCCGCGTCGTTCGGTCGCGACATCGCCGCAGCGACGGTCGATCAGGCGACGGCGTCCGTCGCGCTACAGACAACCCAGACGTTCGGACGCCTCCTCGCGTCCGAGGCCACGAAGCGCGCGGCTGACGCCGGTCTCGAATCCGCACGGCAAGACCTCACTCGCGCCGAACAGCGTCGCGACGCGGGCAGGGCCACCGATACCGACGTGCTCTCCCTCGTCGTCCATGTCGCCGATCTGCAGCAGCGCGCGATTCAGGCGAGCAATGACGGTGCAGTGGCGCGCGCAGAACTGAACCGGTTAATGGGGACGCCAGTCGATGCGCCGGTCGTCGCGGCGGCGCCGACTCCAGCGGCGACGGCGTTCGCGCCTGACCTCGCAACACTTCTCGCGGAGGCGGATGCGGTACGGCCGGAGATCAAGCGAACCTTCGCCGCGTCGCGGCTCGCGGAGAAAACGCAATTGCAGACGACGGCGGCGCTGATCCCGCAGGTTGCGGCACAGGCCGCCTACGACTTGAGTGGAACCCAAATCGCCGATCGCGCCGGCTCATGGACTGTGGGCGGTCAACTCCGGTGGACCTTCTCCATCGGCGGCGCCGAACTCGCCGCACGAAAGGCGGCCGCGGCGGCAGTTGCGCGCCGAGCGGCGGAGTCCGAGGACGTCCGTTCCGCCGTTCACGTCGAGGTCGTCACAGCGATCGGCCGCGTCGAATCAGCTCGGGCTCGCGAGGCAGTCGGACGCGCGGCCGCCGATCAGGCGCGCGAGAGCCAACGCATTATCCGCGATCGCTTCGAGCAGGGACTCGCTGGGGTGAACGACGTCTTGCGCGCGTCGACGTCCGTTCTCGAAGCCGAGGCGAATCGCACGGCCGCCATCGTCGACCTGATGGTGGCCGACGCGACGCTGCGGCGTGCGGTTGGCCGTTTGCCGTAATGAGGATGCTGTTGTGAAACTTACCCGGATCGTCTTGGTTGGCGCCGCGATGGTCGCGGCGTCATGCGCCTCTTCGCCTGGCCAGAAGCCCGAGGAGCGCGCGGCGGCGCCCGCTGCGACCGCCGCGGTAGAACTGACGGACCTTGCGTCATCCCTTGAGGCGGGCGGCGTTGTCCGCGCGCGAGTCACCGCACTGATCGCGAGCCGCCTCATGGCGCCGATCGTGGACGTGCGCGTTCGCGCCGGCGATCGTGTGCATCGCGGCGACGTGCTCGTGGCGCTCGACGCCCGCGACTTACACGCGAACGATGCGCGAGCAAGGGCCGCGACGACGTCCGCCGCCGAATCGGTCCGTGCGGCTGAAGGCGACCTGCGTGCGACCGAATCGGCCATGCAACTCGCGCGCTTGACACACGATCGCGTCGCGACGCTGCAAGCGAAACGCTCGGCGACCACTGAGGAGTTGGATCAGGCTGTCGCGACGCTGTCTGCCGCCGAGGCACAACTCGCCGCGGCTCAAGCGCGTCTCGCGGCGGCCACCGCCGGCCGCGACGCCGCGAAGGCTGCCGCCGATGCCGCAGCGGTGACCGCGACGTATGCCACGCTGACGGCGCCGTTCGACGGCATTGTCACGGAGCGCAGTGCCGAGTCGGGTTCGATGGCCGCGCCCGGCTCTCCGCTGCTCACGGTCGAGGATCCGACGACCTATCGACTCGAAGTTCGACTCGACGAAACGCGCGCAGCACAGGTGGCTCCAGGCCGAAACGCCGCCATTCAGCTCGACGACCGCGAGGAGTCGATGACTGGACGTGTCGTCGAAATCGCACGCGTCGATCCGATATCGCACACGTTTCTCGTGAAGCTCGATCTGCCGGCGGGACTGACGGTGCGGTCCGGGCAATTCGGTCGCGCGACGTTCGCCGGACCATCACGACGCGCATTGACGGTTCCGGTGTCGGCACTGGTGCGACGCGGACAGCTCACGTTTGTGTTCGTGCTCGGCTCCGATTTACGCGCACACTTGCAGCCGGTCTCGATCGGGGTGGCGGCCGGCGACCGCGTTGAGGTCCTCGCCGGGGTCCGCCAGAGCGACCGCGTAATCACCTCGCCGGAGCCATCGCTAAGCGATGGAACCGCCATCGCGAGGACACGGCCGTGACGACTCCTACCGGCGCAGCGGGACGGCTTGCAGCGGCGTTCATCCACTCGAAGTTGACGCCGCTCGTCATCCTCGCGTCACTGCTGCTCGGTCTGCATGCGGTGGTCCACCTTCCGCGCGAGGAAGAGCCACAGATCATCGTGCCGATGATCGACGTGTTCGTGACGATGCCCGGCGCGTCACCCTCTGAGGTTGAACAGCGCATTACCCGCCCACTCGAGAAGCTGCTGTGGGAGATTCCGGGCGTGGAGTACATCTACTCAACCTCGAGTCCCGGCCGCGCGATGGTGATCGTTCGCTTCCTCGTGGGCGAAGACGAAGAGCGCGCCCTCGTCCGGCTCAATCAGAAGCTTGCCGCCCACGTCGCGCTGATCCCGTCAGGGGCATCGCCTCCCGTCGTCCAGCCTCGCGCCATCGACGACGTGCCGGTGATGGCGTTGACGCTCTGGGGACCCCGATACGACGACGCGCAGCTTCGAGAGTTCGCGGCGCAGCTCCACGACGCGCTGAAGGAACTCCCCGACATTTCGGAGATCTCGATCATCGGCGGCCGTCCGCGGCGCGTGACGATCGATCTCGATCCGTCCGCGCTGGCCTCGCGGCACCTCGATCCGCTGGCGGTTCAGCAGGCGCTCGCGCGTGTCAACGTCCGTACAACGGCATCCGGAATCGTCAATGCGAACGCGACAGCCACGATCGAGGCTGGAAGCTGGCTCGCATCGATCGACGCCATTCGTCGCGTCGCCATCGGCATCAGCGAGGACGCCCCTGTGCAGCTCGGCGACGTCGCGACGATCCACGACGACGGCGGAGAGCCAGACGCCTATGTCATGCAACACCCGAAGCGCGGCGAAACCTATCCAGCCGTGACGCTGGCGATCGCCAAGCGAAAAGGGACGAACGCCATTGCGCTGACACGTGCGGTCGAGCGAAAGCTCGCGACGATCCGCGGCTACACACTGCCGAGCGATCTCACCGTCTCAGTGACGCGGAATTACGGCGAGACAGCGGCGCAAAAGTCAAACGAACTGCTCTGGCACATGTTCCTGGCGGTCGTATCGGTGTCCGTGCTGATCTGGTTCGCGCTCGGCCGTCGCGAATCCGCAGTGGTGCTCACCGCGATTCCCGTCACGCTCGCCCTTACGCTGTTCGTGTTCTACCTCTACGGCTACACGCTGAACCGCATCACGCTGTTCGCGCTCATTTTCTCCATCGGCATCCTCGTGGACGATGCAATTGTCGTCGTGGAAAACATCGTGCGGCACATGCGAATGCCGCGCGACGGTCGGAACCTCGACGCCGTCACGGTCCGCGCCGTTGACGAAGTCGGCAATCCCACAATCCTGGCGACGCTGACCGTGATTGCGGCCATTCTGCCGATGGCGTTCGTCGGCGGTCTGATGGGCCCGTACATGCGGCCGATCCCGGTCGGTGCCTCCGCTGCGATGGTCTTCTCGCTCGTCGTCGCGTTCGTCGTCACGCCCTGGGCGGCAGTGCGGCTGCTCGCCCCTGAACACGCGCATCGCGACGAGGCCGAGGATCGGCTGACGCGCGCCTATCGACGTGTGATGCAGCCGTTGATCCGCAATCCAAGGCTGCGGCTCTTCGGGCTCGCGACGGTGGCGCTGCTGCTCGGGGCGGCGGCCGCGTTCGTGCCGCTTGGCTGGGTTACGGTCAAGATGCTCCCGTTCGACAACAAGAGCGAGCTGCAGGTGATGGTGCGGCTGCCGGAGGATGCGCCCCTCGAAACGACGGCCGGCGTCGCCTCGGCGCTTGCTGACGAAGCGCTCCAGGACGAGGCCGTCACAAGCGTGCAGAGCTATACCGGCGCCTCCTCGCCGTACACGTTCAACGGCCTCGTGCGCCATTACTTCCTGAGGCGACAAGCGAACCTCGCGGATCTGCAGGTGATGCTCACGCCGAAGGACGAACGCCGCGAACAGAGCCACGCGATCGCCAAGCGGCTGCGCACCAGGCTTGGACCGCTGGCCACCCGTCTTGACGCGACGATTCAGGTCGTCGAGGTGCCACCCGGTCCGCCCGTGTTGCAGACGCTCGTCGCGGAGGTCTACGGGCCTGATGCCGACCGACGTCTCGCACTCGCAAAGGAGGTGCGCTCGACGTTCGAGCAAACGAACGGCGTAGTCGATGTGGACTGGTACGTGGACACGCCTCAGCCGAAGTGGACGCTCGCAGTCGACGACGAGAAGGCCGCAGCCGCGGGCATCTCGAACAATGCCGTGGCGGCGGTCGTGCGGATGGCGACCGACGGCTCTCCGGCCGGCCTGTTGCACGATCCGAACGCCCGGGAGGATGTCCCGATTCAGCTCCGGCTGCCGCGCGCCGATCGGGGAGCTCTGGACCCGGTGGAGGCGCTGCGTCTTGGACCGCATGCCGTGTCGATCCGCGAGCTCACACACGCGTCGCAAACGACCGAAGCCCAGAGCATCTATCACAAGAACTTGCAGCCGGTGACCTACGTGACCGGCGACGTCGCCGGCGCGGCGGAAAGCCCTGTTTACGCGATCCTGCAGATGAACCGAACGCTCTCGTCGGTGCGGCTGCCGGAGGGCTACTCGCTCGACATCTACAACACCCGCCTCCCCTTCGACAGCTCGAAGTACGCCATGAAGTGGGACGGCGAGTGGCACATCACGTACGAAGTGTTCCGCGATCTCGGGATCGCGTTCGCCGCGGTCCTCGTTTTGATCTACATCCTCGTCGTTGGCTGGTTCCAGTCCTTCGTGACGCCGCTGACGATCATGCTGGCGATCCCGTTCTCCCTTGTCGGCATTCTCCCGGGGCACGCGGCGCTCGGCGCATTCTTCACAGCGACGTCGATGATCGGCTTCATTGCCGGCGCCGGCATTGTGGTGCGCAATTCAATCATCCTCGTCGACTTCATCGAGCTTCGGGTGAAGGATGGGATGTCAATTGAGGAAGCGGTCGTCGACGCCGGAGCGGTACGTTTTCGACCGATGGCGCTCACGGCCGCGGCGGTTATCGTCGGCTCGTCGGTCATTCTGTTCGATCCGATCTTCCAGGGCCTGGCGATCTCGCTGATGGCCGGGGAAGTGGCGTCGTTGCTGCTCTCGCGCATGACGGTGCCGATCACGTATTACGTCACACACCGGCATCGAAAGATCGCTGATGCCGAGCCGGTCGCGATGGCATAGGAGCGGGTGATGGCGATTCACTCGATTATCGTCGCGGCGGACTTCGGCGATGCGGCGGTGCGGACGTCGAACTACGGCGAAAAGCTCGTGCGGTGCGTGGCGATTCTGTTCGTGCCGGAAATCAATCAAGGAGCTTCGTTATGACTCTCGAATCGATGCTGCGTGCCATTGCCGGAACGTTCGTCGCGGCGAGTGTGCTGCTCGGGATGTACGTGCACCCGTACTTCCTCTGGTTCACGCTCTTCGTCGGTCTGAATCTGCTGCAATCTGGCTTCACCAACTGGTGCCCGATGATCTCGTTCCTGCGAAAGCTCGGCGTCAAGGAGACACACAACGCGCTCACGACGTGAAGCGCTTTTGGAACTCCTACGCTTGCACGTTGGGCACGATGAGTGCGCTTTGGATGCCAATGAATCTCTTATCGTGTCGCCCAAAACGACATGGCCGCGCGTCGAGGCCTACGTGAGATCCTCTCCGCCGGCACCGAACGACGGCTGGCTCAGGCGTGGAGGCTGGTCGCCTGGCCGCCCGTGTGACGGCCGTCATACGCACGTAAGTTGACTTCGCGTACACTCGGCAGGTCATGGACACTCCTTTACCCGCCGCTCAATCAGTCTCAATAGGCCGCCTGTTGTGCCTGGTCGTGTTGATCGTGCTCCTCGTCGCATTGATTTATTCAGGCTGGATCGGTATCCACAACTACTCCCGCATTCACGTCTAGATCGCCGCGAGGAAACATGACGAAACGGCAGACCCGAATGTTCTTCGCCGGCGGAACGACGCTGTTCGCAATGGTGTTCGTCGCGCTCACCATTGACAGCCACCGCCAGTTCGGCCGCCTGACGCACGAGGATGCCATCACCCCGGCCGTCGAGGCCGGCAAACACGTGTGGCACCGGAAGAACTGCATCAACTGCCACACGCTTCTCGGCGAAGGCGCCTACTTCGCCCCGGACCTCACGAAAATCACTCAACTCCGCGGCGAACCCTATTTGCGCGAGTTCCTGAAAGATCCTTCCAAGTACTACTCCGAAGAACAGCACGGGCGTTTGATGCCAAACCAGAACCTCTCTGAGGATGACATCACCAACGTCATCGCCTTTCTCACCTGGGTCTCAAACATCGATACCCACGGCTGGCCGCCGCGGCCGATCGTGGTGAGTGCCGCGACGCCGCAGGGAATCATGCTCGGCACGTCGCCGCCGGGCGCAGCGTCGTCGGCACCCGTTGCGTTGGGGGAGTCGCTCTTCGGCAAGACACCGCCTGCCTGCTTCAGTTGTCACTCGACGCAGCCGAACGTGCAGATCGTGGGACCGTCGCTCGCTGGCGTAAGCACGCGCGCGGCCGATGTCATCAAAGGCGGCAGCTACACGGGCAAGGCGCGCACGCCGGAGGAGTACATCCGCGAGTCGATCGACAATCCAAATGCCTACATCGTGCCCGGCCCGACATTCTCAGCGGGCGGCCGATCCATCATGCCGGCCATCTACCACGACACCCTAACGCCCGACGACATCAACCATCTGGTCGCGTACCTCGCGACGCTGAAATAGAGGCCGCCGATGCGCTATCGCACGCAAGTTGTCGCCTACCCGTATTTCGTCGTCGCGCTGCTGCTGTACGGACTGCAGATCGCGTTCGGACTTCTGGCGGTTGCGAAATACCTGGGGCCCGATCCGATCAAGTCCTGGCTGCCGTTCGACGTGACCAAGGAAATTCACACGAATCTGTTGATCGTCTGGGTGCTCACGGGTTTCCAAGGGGCCGCGTATTGGCTCGTCCCTGAGGAGTCGCGCACTGAACTCCACAGTCCGAGGCTCGCCTACATTGCGCTCGGTCTGTGGACCGCCGCTGGGGTCACCGCAATCGTCGGATATCTCTTTGGATGGACGGCGGGCAATAAACTGCTCGAGCAGCCACTGCCGGTCAAACTGGCGATTGTTGTCGTCATGCTGATGTTTCTGTACAACCTGGGCATGACGATCTGGAAGGCGACACGATACACGACGACTGAGGCGATTCTCGTCGCCGGACTTGTCATGACCGCGCTCCTGTACCTGCCAGCACTGCTCGAATTCCGCAACTACACTGTCGCCATCTTCTATCGCTGGTGGACCGTGCACCTCTGGGTCGAGGGTGTATGGGAGATGGTACAGGGCGGGCTGCTCGCCTACCTGTTAATCCGCCTGTCGGGAATCGACCGCGAGGTCATGGAGAAGTGGCTGTACGTGATCGTCGGGCTGACGTTCATTTCCGGACTGCTCGGGACGGCGCATCATTATTACTACGTTGGAACGCCATCGTACTGGCTGCCGATTGGCGGGTTCTTCTCTGCGCTGGAACCACTTGTGTTTCTCGCAATGTCTGCTTATGCGTATTCGGCGATCCGGCGCTCGGGCGTCTCGCATCCCAATACGCTCGCGCTGCACTGGACGCTCGGCAGCGCGCTGTTTTCGGCGCTCGGCGCCGGCCTTCTCGGACTTGCGCATACATGGCCGGCGGTCAACAAGTGGACCCATGGCACGATGATCACACCGATGCATGGCCACCCGGCGTTCTTCGGCGCGTACGTGATGATCGTATTGGCTATCATCAACTACGCGCTGCCATCGCTCACCGGCCACGCCGAGTCTGACCGCGAAACGAAAGTCGGCCTGTGGGCGTTCTGGCTCCAGGTGGGCGGGATGTTCGGCATGACGATGGCGTTTGCAGCCGCGGGGATTTCGCAGACGTACCTCGAACGAGTCCTCGGCTTCGGCTATCTCGAGACGCAGTCGAAGATCCAGGTGCACTTCCTGATGCTTCTCGCCACTGGCATCATTTTCGCGATCGGTGTGGCGCTTTACCTGTGGGACTTTTTCTTCCTCGCGACAGCGCGGCGTCCCACGATGTCCACTGCCGCCGCGCAACCCCTTCCCTCGCGATGAGCGGCCAGACTGGTGCTGTGGACCGTGTCGGTGAGGCACTTCGGTGGCCTGGACCCGAAGCTCCGTATTACCTCCCGAGCGGCGACGAAATCGAAGTGTTCGAGACATGCCACGCGCGAAAGCTCGCGGTCATGCTGAAGGGGCCGACGGGATGCGGAAAGACGCGGTTCGTCGAACATATGGCGTGGCGGCTGAAGCGCCCACTGGTCACCGTTGCGTGTCACGACGATTTGTCGGCGAGTGATCTCACCGGGCGTTACCTGATTCGTGACGGTGAAACGGTGTGGCTCGACGGCCCGCTGACGCTGGCGGCGCGACTCGGCGCAATCTGCTATCTCGACGAGATCATTGAGGCACGAACCGATACCGTCGTCGTGATCCACCCATTGACCGATGACCGCAGGATCCTCCCGCTCGATAAGGTCGGAGAGACGCTTCAGGCGGACGGCAATTTTCAGCTGGTCATCTCGTACAATCCAGGGTACCAGCACGGGTTGAAAGACCTGAAACCGAGCACACGACAGCGGTTCGTCGCTCTCGAGTTCGGATTCCCGCCGTCGGAACTCGAATCCGCCATCGTCGAACACGAAGGCCAAGTGGATCGCGCGACCGCCGTCACACTTGTCGGCCTGACGTGCCGACTCAGGCAGCTCGGGGATCGTGGACTGGCGGAGGTGCCGAGCACGCGCCTCATTGTTGCCACCGCGCGTCTCGTCGCTAGCGGAATTCCTATGCGGACGGCGTGTGCGGCGGCGCTGTTGGCGCCGCTGACCGACGATCCGGATTTGTTGGCGGCAATGCACGACCTGGTTGCGGCAACCTTGTAGCTAGCTGGAACGTATCTCATACCTCCGCCGGCGCCGATAACAGCGCCGCGAGCGAGCGCGCGAGTCAGCCACGCGACCGGCCCGCCTCCGCCAAGGCTCCGGCGAGGTCTCGCCGTAGCGCTTCGCGCGAAGGCGGAAGCGAGCCGTCGAAGCGGCGAGCGAGGGCGCGTGTGGGGGAGTCCGAGGGGGGAAGTCCCTCGGTGAAGACTAGTGGCAGAGCCCGAAGATCTCATTCTCGAAGGCGCGTACGTCGCGTCTCGGATTGCGTCCGATCTCTGGCGCCGACATTCTCGGCCGGTCGCCGCCGGCGCTGCATCTCTCGAGGCTAATCGACGACGACTAGAGCTGCTGCTTGTCGCACTGTTTGGACGAGACATGCCGATCCGCATGGCTGTCCCACCAGCGCCGGTGAGTTGGCTCGGTCGCCTGGCGGGACGTGGTGACGGATCGCGACGGGAAGTGCTGCCTTCGACGGACGGCGTGAACGTGTACCTTCCTCCGCTGATCGAGACGGCATCGTTTAGCGATCCCGCACAACTGTTTACGCTACTGGCGGTCGAACAAGGTGTACGCATCGTACGTGAAAGTGCGGCGGTCGCCTGCAGCATTGATGCGCCCGACCAGCTCTATCGATTCATGATCGCCGAAGCAGCGGCGGCGGATCAGTGGATTGCGCGCGAGGCACCGGGACTTGTGCCAGCACTCCGTCTGGCTCGTGCAGTGGCGCTCCTCAAGCGATCGCGAGGTGCGGTAGGTCCGATTGAAACATTAGTGCGCGAGCAACTCGCACGAGACCCGTTCGAGGCCCCCGGGTCCGTGCCATCCTGTGCGACGGCGTCGGAGTCTCTCGCATGGGCGAGGGCTGGGTTTCGCAGCCGCACCACAACGGCCGCCAATCGCGGCACGATGTCACCCGTTCTCCATTGGGGAGAGTTCCTGCCGATCACGAACCGCGTGGCGGCGAACGATTATTCCGACTCACAGGCGGTGTCTCCGACGCGACCGCGCGTCGCCGAAATCCGCCGACGCCCACGAATCCGCGAGGCCGCGGAGGACGAGGACGATCGTGGCGTCGGGACGTGGATTGTCCGCGCTGACGACCCTCAAGAGAGCGTGGAAGATCCCTTCGGCCTCCAGCGGCCCGCCGATTGTGCCGATCACGCGGATCCAGAAGGACTCGGCGATGCGTTGGCGGACCTTCCCGAGGCGCGCGTTGTACGAACGCCCGGCACCGCGCGGGAAGTACTCCGCGCCGGTGACGAACCCGAACGTTCCACAGGCGGCGTCACAACCGTTGCGACGCGAGCCGGAATCGCGTATCCGGAATGGGACTACGGTTCGCGCACGTATGTCCATCCAGGAGCCGTGGTTCGCGAGACGAGGCCGGTGCCCGGGGATGCGTCGTGGATCGACGCCGCTCGCACGCGGCATCGCTCGCTCGTCCGCCGGGTGCGCACGCGCTTCGAACGTCTCCGTCCACGGCGGGTGCGAATGGGCCGCCAGACAGACGGGCCGGAGCTGGACATCGCAGAGTACGTCAAGACCGCGGCCGACTTACGCGCGGGAGTGTGTACGGAGGACCGGCTCTACGTCGACATGCGACACGCCCGGCGCGAATTAAGCGTCGCCCTTCTGGTCGACACCAGTGCCTCCACAGATGCCTGGGTCTCGGGCACACGGCGCATCGTCGATGTCGAGAAGGATGCGCTGCTCGTAGTGCTCGAAGCTCTCGGAGCGCTTGGCGATCGCCATGCGATCTATGCGTTCGCCAGCTACGGCCCGGAGCGCGTTGCCGTCGCTACCGTGAAAACCTTTTCAGAAAGCGCAACGAACGACGTCCTTCGCCGGATTGTGGGACTCGACGCGGACGGCTACACGCGGTTGGGCGCGGCGGTCAGGCACGTCACCGCCGCATTGAGCCACGAACGCAGCGACCGACGGCTGCTGCTGATTCTCTCGGATGGCAAGCCCAACGACGTCGACCAATACGAAGGCCGTTACGGCGCGGAGGATGCTCGCCAGTCGGTGGCGGAAGCGCGGGCGCAGGGCATCGACGTCTTCTGCCTGACGGTGGATCGTGAAGCCCCGCGCTATGCCGTCAGAATTTTTGGACCGCGAGGGTTTGCCGTCCTTCGGCGTCCCGAAGATCTGCCGCGCGTCCTTGTCGAACTCCTGCGAAAACTCATACGTCCTGTTGCGTGACGCTCGACGTCGAGTGAACGTGACGCCGACCTGCGATCCCTCACGGCTCCTCATGGCCTCGACCCCGCCCATCTGGTACACCTTCGTAATGCCGCGTCCGGTGAAGACGACCTCACGATCGACGGAGACGTCTGACGCGAATGAGGTACAAGCGTCGATGTTTATTTCGGCCCGTGTAGCACTGACGATCATGGTCGTGTCGTGTCGCTCCTGAGGTCGTAACGAGTAACGGCGACGGTCGCGCTTCCCACTACCACCTATCGCATGCGACGTGCCACGCGGCATCGCACGGCCGTGACTTTGCACTTCGGGGATCGGACGCCGGTAACCGCAGCGACAGTGGAGGGTACGCGCGGCCTAGAGCTGACGCGGCGGCGGACGCCCGGGACAGGTGCCGGAATTCCGTCAGTCGAACGTGCGACTGCGGGGGACAAACCCGCGGCGCATGTGAAGCAATAGGTGACCCAAGTCGGTCAATTTTTGCGATGGACGTGATGACTCAGTCGGTCGCGATGAGGCGTAGTTCCGAAGCCGCTACGCTCGGGCCCAGGTGGACCCCGGCTGGCCGGTCGTCGATCATTGCAGCCGGCGCAGTGATTGGTATCGCGCTTCATCTGACCCTCCGGTTCGGCGCCGGCACAACTCTGTTCGCCCCCGAGGTCCCGCTGTACGTAGTCCTGTTTGGGGGCGGCATACCGCTCGTCGTTTCGCTGGCTCTCAAGCTCGTTCGCGGTCAGTTTGGGTCCGATCTACTCGCCGGAATTTCGATAGTGGCGGCGACGCTCCTTGGAGAGTACCTGGCAGGTGCTCTCGTCGTGTTGATGCTTTCGGGTGGGGAAGCGCTCGAGGCATTTGCGCTGGGGCGGGCGTCTTCGGTTCTTCAGGCACTCGCACGTCGGATGCCTCTTGTTGCCCACCGTCGCGCCGATCGGCAGGTCCTTGAAGTCCCGCTAGACGCCGTCTGCGTCGACGACCAGCTGATCGTGTACCCATATGAAATCTGTCCCGTCGACGGCATTGTCGTCGACGGTCACGGTGTGATGGACGAGTCTTATTTGACCGGCGAGCCATTCATGATGCTGAAGGCTCCCGGATCCGAAGTGTTCTCCGGCGCGATCAATGGAGAGAATGCACTGACTCTCCGCGCGACACGCTTAGCTGTCGATTCGCGCTATGCCCGGATCATGTCAGTCATGCGCGATTCGGAGCAGCGCCGCCCACGGCTCCGGCGGCTGGGCGACCAATTGGGCGCCTGGTACACTCCCATCGCGCTTGGACTGGCGATCGTTGCCTGGACGTGGACCGGGAATCCGGTTCGATTCCTCGCGGTGCTTGTTGTCGCGACCCCATGTCCGCTTCTGATCGGCATTCCGGTCGCGATCATTGGCGCGATCTCGCTTGCGGCCAAACGAGGCATTATCATCCGCGACCCAGCCGTACTCGAGCGGATTGACCGTTGCCGAACGATCATTCTCGACAAGACCGGAACGCTCACGTACGGACAACCGGCGCTGACGGATCGTTTGTCTGCACCCGACGTGAACGGCGAGCGCGTGCTGCAACTCACCGCAAGCCTCGAGCGGTACTCGAAACATCCGCTGGCGAGGCCGATCGTCGAGGCGGCGGCGGTCGAAAACCTGCCTCTTCTCGACGCGATAGAGGTCAGTGAACAACCAGGGCAGGGATTGCGCGGCCAGGTGGGCGGCACAGACGTCCGCATCATCGGCCGAATTCAGGCTGAGGCGGCCGGAGTCGCCAGTGATCTCCCGCCGATGTCAAGCGGCCTCGAGTGCGTGGTCCTTCTCGACGGGGCTTACGCCGCCATGTACCGGTTCCACGACGCCCCGCGTGAAGACAGCCGCTCGTTCATCACACACCTCGGACCGCGACACCAGTTTGACCGAATGCTTCTTGTATCAGGCGATCGGGCGAGCGAAGTGCGTTACCTCGGCGAGCGTGTCGGCATCGATGAGATCCACGCCGGACAGACGCCCGAGCAGAAAGTCGCCATCACGCGCCAGGAAATTGCTCGCGCACCCACCCTCTTCATTGGTGATGGAATCAACGACGCGCCGGCACTGGCCACGGCGACCGTCGGCCTTGCGTTTGGTCATCAAAGCGAAATCACCACCGAAGCGGCTGGGGCGGTCGTGATGGACACGTCGCTGAAACGCGTCGATGAACTATTTCACCTAGCACGCCGAATGCGCAGGATTGCGCTCCAAAGCGCGATTGGCGGCATGGTGCTGAGTATCGTCGGAATGTTGATCGCGCTCGGCGGCTGGCTCGCCCCGGTCGGCGGGGCCGTGTTCCAGGAGGTTATCGATCTCGCCGCGGTGCTGAATGCGCTGCGCGCCGCAGTGCCGGGTGGTGAACTGAGCGACTACTAGATCTCGATCGAAACGCTTGACGCCATCATCGACGAACCAGTCGATCGTGGCGTGGTCGCAAACCTGGACCAATTAGCGGCAGTGGTGGCCCGTCACACACCGGCGTGGGAGCCCGGCACGCGACAGGTCTATCACGGGCTGACGCTCGGATTCTACGAAGGCGAGATTATCCGCTGCACGGGCGCCTTGAATCCAAGGTGTAGGTCCGTTGCAGGATCCTGCGCTGTTTGCTTGTCGAAAATTCGGCACCCGTCGGGGATTTTCCGCCAGTAGCGCGAAGGAAGGTCGTCGAGGCGCCAAAGATCGGCCCGTAAAATCGGCCGTCAGAGCCGGCAACGTTCATGCGTCTTGGATCAAAAGGTGCCTCAGGTCGCTCATGATGATCGTTCGCAACCGTGTGGGGAAGATTTCGCCGCGCGCATCATCTGTGCGTGCGGAGATGTCGGCGGACGGCCTCGTTGATCATTGGCGCGTCATATGCACACCCGGCGTCTCATAATGGGCGGCAGCCGTGGACGCCGTCCAGATCTGCCGATAGTCCGGCCGGTTGTCGACCCCTGACGTCGACACGATCTGCTCGGCGGCGCGGCAGGCGGAAGCGGACGCAAGCCTGATTTCCAATGTTCGTCACTGACGGTCCCGGTCGGCCGCAGTGTCGATCGATCATCCGACCGAAACTGTGGAGGAGCCATGGGCTACTTCGAAGTGAGCGCGCATATGTCCGTGCGCCCCGGCTGTCTCGACGGGTTCAAGCGGCAGGCAGCTGAGTGCATCCGGATCACGAAGGAAAAGGACACCCGAACGCTGCGTTACGACTGGTTCCTCAGTAGCGACGGGACCGAGTGTGAGGTGCGGGAGGCATATACCGAGGCTGCAGGGTTGATCGAACACAACACCCATATCCTCGAAGCTCGGACGAAGCTGTTCAAGGAATACGCTGACAGTCACTTCATGACCTTCTACGGAGAACCATCGCAGGCGCTGTTCGATCTGTTGAACGCGCACCAGGTCGGATTCAAGTGGTTCTCTTTCGTTCGTGGTTTGGAAGCAGCGCCGGCAGCCGTGTCATGACTTCCTGGCACTGATCGCAATGCCGAGCCACGTGGGTGACTGCCACGACGCTGCAGCTCGCCGCGTGTGGATGCATCAGTCGATGCAAAAAGGATCGAGGGTGATCGCCGGTGCCTGTCCGATGATGTACGGCGACGTCGTCGATTTCGGACACGCATGCATGCGGTGGCTATTGAAGCTTACCGGAGGTTTACCGAAATGAAGCGGCGAGTCGCGTTGATTCTCATCCTCATCGTCGATGTGGGATATATCGCGTGGGGTGCCGGGGCCGCTGCCGCGCCGGATCATCTGCTTGGTCCTGGTGGAAAGGCGATCCTACCGGCGGGGTTCGAGGGCTACTCCGGCGGGTCGTGGTCGGAACTGGCGGGCGCTTCGCCGATGATCACAGGATACATGACAGTGCTGTACCGGATGTACGGCGTGTACAACGTCCTGTTCGGCGCCATGGGCACTACCATCGCCGTCACCGCATTTCGGCGCGGTGAGCGTTGGGCGTGGTGGACTCTGCTCTTCGGCAATACCATCGCATTGCTGTCGGCGATGACCTACGACAAGACCGTGAACGCCATCGGCCCGTTCGAGCTGACCGAATACGTCGGCCTCGGCTTCATCTGGGCAGCTCTCGCTATCACGGCCCCGTTCGGCAAGATGACACAGCGGATGCAAGTGACTGAGAGGACGTAGTCCCGGTGTATTCCTCAAGCGGTTGCTGCCATCTCCAGCGAGGCTCATTTACAAAGAGGGGGCTGTGCTGTACGCGCCCTGCGAACCGGGGGATAGCGCCGAGGAACGGAATTACTTCCACATGGCGCCCACGCCAGCTCCCTATTTCGGCACTCGGCCTTGCTTTTGAAACCACCACCGCATGCAGCGGTGTCCGAAATCGACCGGCTCGCAGAACATGAGCGGGCATCCAGACGCTCTCAGCTTGCGAAAAATCGCATTCGCCGGTTGACTCGAGTTACGTGACACACCTGCGACGGCAATCCGTCGTCCTTCAAGAAAGGCAGCAACAGCGGTTGGCATTCGCATGAGTCACCCTTCTGTCACTCGGAGACGCGGGGCGGAGTACCACCCGGCGAGTGGCTACTGTGCGGTCGTTCTCTTCTTCAGCTCGGTCGCCAGAACCCGCAGCATTCGCGCATACCGGCCGTCGTCTTGCGCGAACATCGAGTTGTATGCCGCCTCGTTGAGTTTCTGCGCCTCCCACTTGCCATCGAACATCACCATGACCGAGCCGTCAATCGTGGTGCTGTCGAACGCTTCATCGACGCCAGGAACCTTTTTCAATCCATCGGCCAGAGAGTCGACGACGAAGAAGTGGCCTCGGTGATCTTTGACGGCCTGAAGATTCAGATACGCATCCTTGTAACTGCCAGATCCGATCAGGCGGTCTAGGGCAGCCGGAACTGCATACCGTGCGCTGACGACGAGCAGCTGCGAATCCTGGACATAGAGCGCCGCGATGTAGCGGCCCGGTTCCTCAGGATCGCGCGTGGCGATGGTGTCCATCTTGAGCTGCTCGAGCAGCGCCCTGACCGTTGCCGCCGGAGCGGCGGATTGCGGTGTTTCCTCCGCTCTGAGGACAACGAGGGACAAGATCGCGACGACAAACGCAAGGATGAAGGCGATGACGTGCTTCATGGAAGGACCCTCCGCGCGACCGCAAGTGCCGTATTCGTGCCAGGGAGATTCCCTCTTTTTCAGCCGTTATTGGCGGGTGCGCGAGGCGAGTGCCGGATTTCCGGCGATGTTTCGTTTCCCACCCTGATTCGCCGGAACCCCGGCTTGATTTCCGATTATCCGGCAAGCCTTCCGAGCTTCGCCTGGTGACGGCGCCCACAAGCTTTTACGATCCCTTTGTTTGCCGCTGTCGTGTTGCCTGACGCGGCCGCACCGAACAGACGCGCCAGGGCATGCGAATTGCGGTCGTCACCACAGCGACAGCGATCGCTATGCAGTGAATCTGGAGAAGTGCGATGTCTGATTCACAATGCGCTCCCGTATTCGGCGACGTCGCCGCCGGGTTCGACAACGTGCGCGACGCGTTCACCGAAAATTTCACCAGACGTGGCGAACTTGGTGGCGCCTGCTGCGTGTATCACCACGGCAAGAAGGTTGTCGACCTCTGGGGCGGCATCCGAAACAAAGCCACTGGGGAATCATGGGAGCGGGACACGATGGTGATCGTCTACTCGGCCACGAAGGGGCTGGCCGCGATGACGCTGGCGATGGCACATTCGCGCGGATGGCTCGATTACGAAGAACGAGTGTGCACGTATTGGCCCGAGTTCGCGCAGCAAGGCAAAGAGCGCATCACGGTCCGTCAGCTACTGGCACACCAGGCCGGGCTGTTTGCGCTCGACGAACGGGTCGATCGCACTGTCGTCGCCGATCTCGATCGGCTCGCCGTCGTGCTCGCCCGTCAAAAGCCAACGTGGCAACCAGGAACGCGGCAGGCCTATCACGCGATCACGCTGGGGTACTACGAGAGTGAGCTGTTGCGTCGTGTCGATCCACAGCATCGCAGCCTCGGACAATTCTTCCAGGACGAGATCGCGTCGCCGCTCGTCCTTGACGCCTACATCCGTCTTCCCGAAGACGTTCCGAATGCGCGTCTCGCCACCATCTCCCGCCCCAGCGCATTGGACATGGTGCTTGGATTTCCACTTCGGTTTACATTCCTTGCACTGAATCCGCGTTCCAAGATCGTCCGCGCGCTCAGAGGATCAGCGTTGCCACATGACGAGCGGCGCATCTACGCGCGTGACTTTGAGGTCCCGTCCGGCGGCGCGGTGGCGACTGCTCGCGCCATCGCGCGCGCGTACAGCGTCTTTGCCACGGGTGGACGCGAGCTCGGATTGCGCCGCGAAACACTGGACTTGTTGGCCGCTCCAGCCGTGGCGCCCACGACGGGATTCCGGGACGAGTGCCTGAAAGGAGCGGTGCAATTCTCGCTGGGCTTCATGAAACCGAGTCGCCTCTGGCCGTTCGGCAACCCAACGTCGTTCGGATCACCAGGTTCAGGAGGTTCTCTCGGCTTTGCCGATCCCACTGCCGGCATCGGCTATGGCTATGTAACAAGTCAAATGGGAACAAGTCTGACGGGAGATCCTCGCGAGGTCGCGCTCAGAGACGCTGTGGATTCTGCGTCCCTGAGGCTGTACGCGGCGCCAGAAAGGAAAGCGTCGTGAGGCCGCTTACAGGTTGCCTTCCGGCGTAATCATCGCGTTTCATTTCGCCGCTTTCGCAGTGCTCATCAGGCTTCGTGGCCAGTAACCCTCAGACTGAAACAGATTCACTACCCGGTATCATCACCCATACGCCTTCGACCCAGAGGTGACAGTCCACTACGACGACACACACGACTGGCGCATCCTGATCGCGCCAGTCCTGCAACGGTTGCGCGCCTCCCGAACACCGCTGCCTCCTGGCCGAACGAAAGCATCCTGCGGTCTGGGCGCTTGCGCGAACGCGGTCTTACTTGAGCGTGGACAAATACGCGACGAGCGCGTCGACGTCGCTGTCCGATATCGGCTTCTTCTTCATCGGCGGCTTTCGATCCTTCTTATTCTTCGCGGCCATTCCAACCGGGTCGACGATCCATTCCTTGATCTCAGCGGGTGCGAGCTTGCTGCCCACGTCATCGAGCTTGCCTTTCGAATTGCCCTTTCCGGCCACCGAATGGCACTGCGAACATTTTTGCGCGGCAAACACCTGCACGCCTTTTTGAACTTTGGCGTCCTGCGCGATCGCTGTGCCGACGCCAACTGCCAGCGCCAGTACCGCTGTACTCACGATACGTCTCATGATTTCCGTTCCTCCGGTTGTTGAACGAGTCGACCGCTCTGTCAGACCCCGCTTTGGTCCTTAGGGCTGACAGCGAATAGGTGAGTCAAGATATTACCAGTCTCTGCCGCGCCGTCTCTATCGACTGCTTTGCCAAGGCGTGTGGCAATCGCACGAGCGACCGACAGGCTGACCATGTCGAGTTCAGCCTGATCGGACGGCGACAGCGCCGACGTCTTGCGGCGAAGGCGAACCAATTCGGCGCGACAGATCTCCTCGAAGCGCTCCTGAAGCACACGGGCAGTCGGACTCATATCTCCGCCGGTGGCAAGCGAGATGCCCGTGAGGAAAGATGTGAGTTTAGCCCGAAAAGCATCAGCACAGTGGCGCTGAGAACTTCGAACTGCCGGATTTCCGGCGAAAAAGCAGGCATGTCGCTTGCGTCGAATATGGGTCCCGCACTGGAAAGGAGTTCGCAATGAAGACAGCCGTAAAACTTGGCCGCGTTCCGTGGACCTGCCTGTGGGGACGCTTCGCCGAAACAGGTTCATCGTCATGGCCGACGATGTCACCGCGCTTCGTTTTCTGGACGTGCGCGCGCCCGGGGGCCAAGAAATGTCTCGCCCGTGCTAGTTGCAGGGAGTGTTTGCACTGGCGGCCGACGTCGAGTGTCGCTCCGCGGAACGACGAGGCGGCCTGATCACCCTTCGTGGATGATCACCTCATCGTCGGCAGGTGCCCGATCGAACCACTCGAGCCAATCAACACCAAACAGCTCGCTCGGATGTAAGGTTCGAATCGTTCCATTCCCGCAGGCGAGATCCGTCGCCGGACAGTACTTGTCGCAGCCCCAGCAAATGCGGTCGGGATGACGAGGATTCAGGGGCACTGCCGACATCTGACCACCTCTCCGATTCCAGCTGCAGTGCTCGCGGAAACAGGATGTTGTTCTCGAGATGCACATGCTCGTCCAGGTCGCGTTCGAAAGCCTCGAGCTCCAGCAGGCAGGCCGGTAGGTCCTCGACGGAGCGGTTCCCTCTGCAGCAAAAGTCAATACCGTGCCGCTGAAACACCTCGGCGGCCCGAAAGTCATTGGCGACAATCTCGCGACCAGTCATGTCTTCTGTGGCGGTCATGGTCTCGCCGTCAGACTGCAGAATAGCGGACCCCTGGCCAAGCGGTATGACGCCGATCATGTCCCGGGCTCCACTGTCACGATCTCCTTGGAATCGAAGAACTCGCTCCGGACTAGTCGATCTGTAGCCGACGTTCGGGCGAACGAGCGCGCGAGTGAGCCCACACGAGCGGAGCGGGGCTCAAGGGGCCCCGGCGAGCGAGCGTGTAGCTTGTATCTTTACTTCCATTCGATCACGGACGCGGTAGCTCGTGACTCCCCTGGTCTCCACACCGTCGTGTAGCCTGAGCGCCGTGTCCGCGCATCGACGGTCAGAGCTCGTACAGTAGATCGATCGCTACCTCGCATTCG
>JBKPSH010000203.1:0-19038 GCA_046734955.1 Acidobacteriota bacterium | reverse complement strand
CGTCTGGAAAACGCAGGCGCAGCGCGAGAAGGAAGCGGAACTGATTTTCCGCGGTGAACAGATCGCTCGGAGCATCAATCTTTATATGCGAAAGATGGGCGGCGCGAGCTACCCACCGAGTCTCGACGTCCTGGTTCAGGGCCGGTTTCTCCGAAAGAAATACAAGGATCCGATGACGGAGAACGACATGTCCCTGTCTATGAACCAACGTGGCGAATGGGACATCATCAGTGCGGCCGGCGGCGTGCCCGGAGAGGGAGGTCCTTCGCCACAGCAGCCCGGTGGACGCGGGCGCGGCGGTGCGCCGGCGACCGGTCTGAGTGCCCCACCCTCCCGAATAGGGTCCGGGCCTACAGGAGTGCCGGGGCCATCGCTTGGTGGTCAGACTGCCGCCGGCGGAATGATGGGTGTCCGGAGCAAGAGCAAAGAATCGTCGTTCAAGATCTACAAGGGAACAGGTACGCATTACAACGAATGGCTGTTCCTTTTCAGCACCGTGAGCAACCGTCCGGGTGCGCCCGGCGGGCAAGCCGTACCGGGAACACCGGGTCAACGAGGCGCGCCGGTGCCCGGCATGGGACCCGGACGGGGCCGCGGCATCAACATCGGTCCTGACGGTGGGCGCGGACCACGTGGCTTCGGACCGGGTCCGGTGCAGCCTGGTATACAGCGTGGGCGCAGCCAATAGAGTCATCCGGACTTGAGACGGCTGGTGCAGGTGGGTCGGACGAGTAGAATTTGTCCAGATGCCGCCGGCCCATTCCGACCCTTCCCCTTCCAACTCCAACCCATCCACCGATCGCGGCCTGGTCCGCGGGATAGGCCTGTGGCACGCGACGGCGCTGAACATGATCGACATGATCGGCGTCGGACCGTTCGTCACCATTCCGCTCATGGTTGCGACGATGCACGGACCGCAGGCCATGGTCGGCTGGATCCTCGGCGCGGTGCTTGTCGTGTGCGACGGGCTCGTGTGGGCGGAACTCGGCGCAGCGCTCCCGCATGCCGGCGGGCCTGTCCGATACCTGCGCGCGATGTACGGGCCTCGTGTCGGTGGCTGGCTCGCATTCCTGTTTGTGTTTCAGTTGACCTTCAGCGCCCCGTTGTCGATGGCTTCCGGATGTATCGGCTTTGCGCAGTACGCCGAATATCTCTGGCCGGCGCTGCACGACACGATCACCGCGCAACGCATTCCGCTGTCGATTCCGGGTATCGGGACGACGTTCCTTGAAGTCACGATCACCAAAGGAACGTTCCTGGCGATGGCCACGGTCGCCACCGCCGTCATCCTCCTGTATCGGCGCATCACGATCATTGGCAGGCTCGGCGCGCTCCTCTGGATCGGTGTGATCGGGACGACGCTTGCAATCATCTTCACCGGCTTGACCCACTTCAGCCCTTCGCAGGCGTTTACGTTTCCTGCCGGCGCATGGCAACCAACCCACGCCTTCTTCACCGGCCTCGGCGCCGCGCTTCTGATTGCCATCTACGACTACTGGGGCTATTACAACGTGTGTTATCTCGGCGGCGAGATCACCGACCCCGGTAGAGTCATCCCGCGCGCGATCCTTCTGTCGATCGCCGGTGTGGCTCTCCTCTACCTGACCATGAACCTGTCGATTCTCGGGGCGATGCCGTGGCAGGAAGTCGAGAAGTCCCGCTTCATCGCGTCCGACTTCATGGCCCGCATCTGGGGACCTCAGACCGGCGCGCTCGTGACCGTGATGATGCTCTGGACGGCGTTCGCATCAGTCTTCTCATTACTCCTCGGCTATTCGCGTGTCCCGTATGCCGCAGCGCTCGAGGGTGATTACTTCAAGGTCTTCGCCCGTGTCCATCCGAAGCATCACTTCCCTCACGTGTCGCTTCTCTGGCTCGGGACGATGGCCGCGATCTTCTGCCTGTTCAAACTCGCTGATGTCGTCACGGCCCTCGTGGTGATCAGAATCTCGACGCAGTTTCTCGCCCAGACGATCGGGGTGATGGTGCTGCGCCAACGCGAACCGGATCTGCCGCGGCCATTCCGTATGTGGCTGTACCCGATTCCGGCAGTCCTGGCGTTTCTTGGCTTTGTTTACGTGGTCGTGATGCGGCCGAAATCGCTCGAGTCCATTCGCCTCGCGCTGCTGGTCATCGCGGTGGGAACTGTACTATTTGTCTTGCGCAGACGCTCGAATCGCTAATCACTGATCACTCATCGTGAATCCCTGATCGCTGAATCCTTGAATCCCTGATCGCTGAATCCTTGAATCCCTGATCCCTGAATCCTTGAGTCCTTGATCCTGGAATCGCCGGATCGATTCAAGGATTCGACGATGCAAGGATTCGACGATTCGAGGATCAGGGATTCGAGATGCACGATGACGGTGATCCCGCGCTGCGCCAACCGGGCGCGCAGCGCATCGCTGTCGTAGGCGCGGTCGGCGATGAGCCGCTGGGCCACCATGCACTTCGAGCCCCTGCCCCGCTTGGTTTTTCCGACGTCTGAGACCCCTTTTGGGCCGACGCAAATGAGCCGTCGATGAACGTCTGAACGTCTGCTCCCATCGAAGCCGCCCGCGCGCGGCGAGCTGGCCGAGGAAGGCGCGCCACAGGCGCCGCCACGTCCCGTCCTCGTCCCATTGCCGCAGCCGGCGCCAACAGGTCGCTCCACTGGGATACCCATCCGGCAGGTCGCGCCAGCGCGTGCCCGTCTTCAACACCCAGAGGATCCCGTCGACGGCGTCGCGATTGCTCACGCGCGGTCGACCACCGCGCCGTGACCGACGCGGCCGCCGGAGGTGCGGTTTGATCTTCGCCCATTGCGCATCGGTCAGCCGGATGCTGCGTCCGCGCATACGGGCCTCGGCCAACGTAGTACCGAAATGCAACAAAAAGTACAAGAGCTAATTTGCTCCGTTAATAGGTTTTGAACCAGTTCTAATCACCGATCACTGATCGTGAATCCCTGATATTCAAGGCTTCAACGATGCAAGGATTCGACGATTCGAGGATTCGACGATTCGAGGATCAGGGATTCGAGGATCAGGGATTCGAGGATCAGGGATCAGTGATTAGAGATTCAAAGGTTACCACTCAGAAAACGACGTCCCGTCGAGCCCAGTGCCCGGTGCGCCGCTCTTGACGTTGTAGATCCCTGGATCCGTAGACGTATTGCCAGGCTCCGGCTCCGCGGGAACCGTCTGCCACGTGTCGGACGACTGCGTGATCGGATCTCTCGGAATCTGACGCATGTAGCCGTCGCTGACTAGTGCGTCGAGTGATGCCGGATATTTCGCCTTATCGGCATAGTACTGATCGATTGCGTCGCGCATGCGGAAGAGATCGGTGCGCAGTGTGGCTTCCTTGGCGCTCTGGACGGAGTTGCGGTACTGCACGACGCCCATCGTTGCAAGAATCGAGATCAGCGCAATGACGATGAGCAGTTCGATCAGCGTGAAGCCGCTGGTGCGTCGGATTCTGTCTTTCATTTCGTGCTACCAGTCGCGATACTTGGTTCCGTCGAGCCCGGTGCCTTCCGCTTTGGTGTAGACGTCGTACACGTTGCCGCCACCCCAGGATGTCGAGTCCGGTTTATCACCGTATGCTCTCAATCCCCAGTCGGTCGACTTCGTCATCGGATCTTGGGGGATGCGGCGAAGAAATTTCAGCTTTCGACCGGATGCATCGTTGGCGACCGAGACGCCTTCAACGAGCGTGTCGAGATCGGGCGGATATCCCTCACTGCCGACTTTCACGTCAACAGATCCAATCAGCCCGTTGTCCACCGAGTCTTTGTACTTGTCGATTGCTGTCCGGATCTCGCGCAGTGCCCGATGCAATTCGATTTCGCGTTGACGCTGAACGGTGACGCGCGCGAGCGGCATTGCCGCGGTTGCGAGAATGAGCAGAATCGTCGTGACAACGAGGAGTTCTATAAATGTGAAGCCACGAGTGCTCGCCAGCACCCCTGGCACCCTTGGCACCCCTGGCACTCCTGGCACCCAAGTCATGATTCACCGCACCGTGACATTCACCGGAGTGAATTGCAGGTTGATCGCGGTGCCCTCGGGCGTACTGGCGACGCCGCTCACCTGGATCACTGAACCACCTTGACCAATGGCATCGAAGACCAGCGCCGTCAGCAATCCTGCGCCTGAGGCGCCAGCCTGGTCTGCCGTTCGCGTGATCGCGATGTCGACCCGTCCCGTTGCCGCGTCGATGCGGGGCGTGAATGTCGTCGCCACGCCACCTTGACGCATGAACGTGCCGTCCTGCGCGGTCCGCACGCGCAGCACGTTCGGGTTGTAAGTCACCGTCAGCGTCATCACCGATAGCCGGGACACGTTGTTGATCGACACCGGAACCGTATACGGACCGCCGGCAACGCGGAACTCCGTGCCCGGCGGCGTAACGATGACCTGCGCAGCTGCTGTGGCGGCCGGCGCTGCTCCCGGTGCAGCGGGCGGCGTCGCGGCGACATCCCGCGGCGGAGTCGTCGGCGCGGCACCAGCACCCGGAGGCGTCGCTGCCGGCGCACCCCCCGGAGGCGTGGCTGTTGGCGGCGCTGCGGCAGGTGCCGTCGCGGGCGGCGGAAGCGGCGTGACCAGTGTCGGCACCGGTGACGTGCCCGGCGGCGCCGGGAAGTTCGTCGGTGGCACACCAGGTTCAGGATTCGCGGTAGACCGGGGCACGCCCGGAACCGTTCCGGGTTGCGTCGCACCCGCGGCGGGAGGCGCAGCTGGCGGCGGATTCTCTGCTCCCTGCTGCGGTGCAATGAGCGGCGGCGGCCCACCGAGGCCGACGTTCTGCTGGGTGCCGATGTAGATCGAGGACAAGTCTTCAACCGTCAGTTCGTGCGTGCGGACGATGTGCGGCGTCAGCAGCATGACGATGTCGGACTGATTGATTTCGTCGCTGGTGGAGCCGAAGAGCGAGCGAAGAATGGGCGTGTGCGTGATTCCTGGGAAGCCTGTCAGGATCTTGCGTTGCTCGTCGCGAAGCAATCCGGCAAGCAACGTCGACTCCCCTTCACGCAATCGAAGCTTCGTGGTGACTTTGCGCGAACTGAACGACGGCACATCCTGTCCGGCAACGCTGATGCTTGGTCCAAGCGCACTGCTTTCGACGGTGAAGGCATCGAGGACAATCTCGCCTTCGTAGGTCACACGCGGCGTCATCTCGAGATTGACGCCGACGTCCTTGTAGTTGAATGACGACTGCGGCGTCGTCGCGAGCCCGCCAGGCACCGCGGCGCCGAAGACCGTCGACAGCACGGGAATCTGATCGCCGAGGTTCAACGTCAGCTTCGTTCCTTCCGCACCACGAAGCTGTGGCTTCGCAATCACCTTCGTGCGTGAATCGGTCTCCAGGAACTTGATAACCGCTGTCGGCACGCTCAGGTAGAAATCCGCCGTACTGATGCCCTGCGAGATCGTGTTGAGATTGAACGGCGGCGGCTGCGTTGGAGCGCCGGGCAACGTATTCGACGTGTTCGGAGGCGCGACTTCGGGCGAAAAGGTCAGGCCTAGCGCATAGGCACTCAGGTTCAAGCCCAGGTCCTTCGTCCGCTTGCGATTCACCTCGAGGATTTGCACGTCGACGATCACTTCCGCGCGCGGCTTGTCGTTCGCCTTGATGATCCGTTCGATCACGTCCATGACGGGCGCGGTCGCGCGCACCGTCAGCGTGTTCGCCGTCTTGTTCTGCAGCACGGTCGGCTGCACCGGCATCGTCGGCACGCGCATGATCGTGTTGATGATCTGCGAGATCTCGGCGACGTCCGCATGCGAGATGTAGAAGACCTTGACGACGAGATCGTCGTATTGCGCGTGCTTCTGCGCGTTGTCGGGAACGATGATGATCGTTTTCGGGTTGAGGACCTTGTAAAAGAGCTGATTCGCCGCCGTGACCTGCTGCAGCGCCTGCTCGAGCGTGACGTCTTCGAGCCGAACGGTGTAGGCCTTGTCCTGATACTGCTGGTCGTAGGTGACGTTAATGCCGGTCGCGCTGCCGATGAAGTTCAGGATGTCGCGAACGCTTGCGTTAGGCCCGAAGCTGACGACTGGCAGGGGCGCCGTCGGGCTGAGCAGCGGCGTACTTGCGCGGCGCGCCTCTTCGCGCATTCCCTGGATCGCAGGCTTCGGACGCGAGGACTCGATGCGATCGCGGATCGTCTTCTCGAGCTCGATGCTCTTCGCGGCCGCGAGGCGATTCGATGGATCGATGTCGAGGGCGCGCTTGTACTCGAGAAGCGCGGCATCGAGTTGATCCCGTTGCTCGAGTTCGTGCGCGCGGCTCAGGTGCTCGCGCGACGCATTCTGCACGGCACGCTCAAGCGCGATCTTGTATTCAGCCTTGTCCGGACTCTCCTGGACTGCCTTGGTGTAGTGCGTGACGGCCGAGTCCCAGTCGCCGACACGCGATGCCTCCTGCCCCTGGCGATACGCGTGCCCCGCGGCACACCCCGACACACACATCGCAAGGACGATTGCAATCGCGATCCTCTTCTTTAACACCGGCACTCCATATAAACGCCCGGTCGATTGGGCTATTTACCTACGCACTCCTGACCGGACTGCCGAATCGTCTGCCGGCCGCGGCCATCGACATATTCCATCACGACCGACTCAGTGCCTATCTTCACGAGCCGATACTGGCCCGCGATGATCTCCCCTTCCTTGCCCCGCATCGTACTGCGGCAATCGCTGAAGACCGCGACTTTTTCACCGCCGCCGACGTCGAGCAGCCCGATGTACTTCAACGTGATCGGCGGTACTGGCGGTGGCCCAATCGTTGTCGTCGTTGGCGGCGGCGGTGGCGGCCCGCCTCCGCCCGTCGGCGGCGGCGGTGGCGGCGGCTTCACGTAAAACCGGAACGGGTTCCGCTCGCTCGATTCCGCATCCGGGCGCGGCTCATTCAGCGCTTTCAGGTGCACCTCGAGATCCGCCGGCTGCACATTATCGACGGTCTTTGCCTTCTGCGTCCGGGGATTAGACGGCCTCGGTGTCGGCGCGGCTGACTTTCCTGGCAGCCATGAGAACAGCGCGACCGCGACGACGATCACGAGCGCCACGAGAAGCCACGGTCTGGGCCGGCCGGACGGTCGCGTGGACGCGTCAGTTTCCATTCGCTCCGGTCCGGTAATAGGTGGCGATGTCGACGCTGACGTTCAAGCCGCGGTTCTCGACTTCACTCTGGGTTAACTCAACATTCTCGAGCACCAGAAATTCGGGAGCCGTTTCCAGCTCATGAATGAAGCGACGGATGTTCCGGTAATCGCCAGACAGATACGCCCGAAACTCGAATTTCACGAGTTGACTGTCTCTTTGCGGTCTGGGATCTGACGTCGTCTCGCGCTCGAGTCGCAGGTTGGACTTCTGCGCGAGCTGCTCGATTCGCAAAAACGTTGCCCGTCGGGCGGCGCTCAGGTCCGGCGGCAACACGTCGCTGTAGAACTTCTTCAGTTCCTGATCAGCCTGCCCCTTCCCGGTCACGGTGGCACGCGCGGCGTCGTAATCGCGTTTTGCGGCCAGTCGCGCCGTGTTCGCCGCCTGCGCCTGCTGC
This sequence comes from Acidobacteriota bacterium, assembly GCA_046734955.1. Taxonomy (GTDB): domain Bacteria; phylum Acidobacteriota; class Vicinamibacteria; order Vicinamibacterales; family 2-12-FULL-66-21; genus JALZOC01. The sequence goes on along the minus strand of JBKPSH010000203.1, from coordinate 11,493 downwards.
TCGCCACCGGTAACTTTCTTTGACAGCGGATACAACACGATCGCAAACAGTGCGATGTTCACGGCCAGCGCGATCACGAGTGGCAGAATGAGCCGCCGTTTTTCGGCAAGCACACGGCGAGCGTCGGTCATTGGCGCCCCCGATCACGTGGTGGCTGAGGCGTTGGTTTAGGCGCTGGTGCACTGCCAGGCGGTGGCTGATCGCCGCGACCCGGCGCGCTCTCAGGCGAAGGCGCTTTTGACGGAGTCGCGGGTTGGCTTGTCTCCGCCGGATTCTCCTGTGTTCCCGCGACGTTGCCCACGTATACGCTGTTGATCGTCGCGCGCCACAGGCCTTCGTCGTTCTTTTCCCCGGACGCCGGTATCAGGTCCTCGAAGTAGCCGGTGGTTTCGAGCTTCTCGATGAACTCGTCGATGTCGGCGAGCTGGCGACCGAGCACAATCATCGCGACGCTGGTCACGCCGTCCTTAAAAGACGGCCGCACAGAGGTCAGCATCACGTCCGGTGGAATCGTCGCCTCAATCTGATTGAAAAACTCTGTCCACGAAAACGTCCGCTGATCGATCAGCGCATTCGCTTCCTGCGCGGCGTTGACCACCTGCGTCAGTTCGTCCTTGTTGATCGTTTTTCGTATGCGCACTGCCTCAGTGCTCAGCCTCGACGCCTCGTTCCGATCGGCGTTCGTGCGCGCGGACAGTTCGGTGCTGCGTCGCGACAGCGTCACGATGCGACTCACATTCCACACCGTGATCGCCAGGACGATGACCGCCGCAACCGCCAGCAGGAAGTGGACGGCGCGCTCGTTGTAAAACGGCCGCGTGGCAAGGTTGGCGCGCAGCATCTAGGCGACCCGCTCCCGCAGGATGAGTCCAATCGCGGGCGCCAGACTGTCGAGCAATTCGGGTGCGGGGGCAATTCGATCGCGCAGCGCTACGGTGTTGCGGAAATCGAGCGCTTCGACCCGCGTGCCCAGGCGCGCTTCGAGCTCGCGCCTGAGGAGATCGGCGACCTCAGGGCCGCGCAGTGATGCGCCGGCGAGCACGACTCGCGCGAAGCCGCCACCACCGAGCCGATCCTCGTGGTACATCGCCGTCTGGTGCACCAGATCGGCAAGGTCGTCGTCTTTGTCGGACGCTCGGGTGCGGAAAAAGATCACGTCCGATCCGCGAATCACGGCCATCGTGCTGTAATCCGCCGCCACATGCACCAGCAGCCAGTCTCCCGCCGGGGCCACGCGCGTGTCCGTTCCGAGCACGGCGTTAATCAAATTCACGGTCGCCAGATCGACGATGCCAGGGTAGGCACCAGCGGCTTCGCACGCCCGCTCGTAACCCTGGATGATGTCGCGTCGCGCGACGGTCACTATATACTCGCGGCCGCCTTCGGGTGGAACGATACCGGGGATCCACGAGACCTGCGCGTCGTCAATCTTGAACGGCGCGGCTTTCCTGACCTGCCAGCGAATCAGCTGATCGAGGTCCTGCACTTTCGCTGGAACCTTCTCGAATCTCACCAGCGACAACTTTCCGACTGTATCGGGCAGCACGAGCGCGATCCGCTTGGGCCGCGACGACAAACGATCGAGCACGGTGCGGATTGCGGTGGTCAAGGCGGCCGCGTCGTGGATGTTGGGTCCGTTCAGCGTCGCCTCCACCGCGCCTGCGGGCAACGGCTCGCCGGCGTAACTGGTGAGCACCCGAGTGCTGCCGTGACCGGCGATAACTGCCGCGGTCACGCGTCGAGGATTGATTTCGACGGCTGCGGCGGGCGGACGATTCGACAGCCAGCGAGGCAGTGCAGCGCTCATTCGACGAACGTCACTTTGTTGATTTCTCGGAGCGTTGTCACACCCTTGAGGACGACTTCGACGGCTGACTCGCGCAGGAACCGCATCCCTTCATCGCGCGCGGCTTTCTTGATCTCGGACGTCGGACGACGATTGAGGATCAGTTCGCGGATGTTATCGGTGAGGTCGAGCAACTCGCAGATTGCGGTCCGCCCGCGAAATCCGGTTCCTCCACACTCGATGCACCCGGCACCTTCGAAGAACAGGCCGCGATGTTCGAGTGACGGATCGAGTGCGGATTCCTCCAGCATCGCGCGCGTTACCTTCTGCGGGCGCTTGCAGTGCACGCAGATGTTGCGGACGAGCCGCTGTGCGAGCACGCAGTTCAGTGCGGAGACGAATTGATACGCCTCGACGCCCATGTTGAGGAACCGTCCGAGCACATCGAGGACGTTGTTCGCGTGGACCGTGGTGAAAACAAGATGGCCCGTCAATGCCGAGTTGATCGCGATCTGCGCCGTCTCGGCGTCACGAATCTCGCCGACCATGATCTTGTCCGGATCGTGCCGCAGGATCGAACGCAGCCCTCGCGCGAATGTCAGCCCCTTCTTCTCGTTGATCGGAATCTGCGTGATCCCGCGGAGCTGATACTCCACGGGATCCTCGATCGTGATGATCTTGTCCTCGATCGATTTGATCTCCGACAGCGCCGCATAGAGCGTTGTGGTTTTACCGCTGCCGGTCGGTCCGGTCACCAGCACCATTCCGTAGGGCTCGGCAATGTACTTCCGGAACCGCCGCAGCTCCTCGTCTGGAAACCCGAGGATATCGAGGCGAAGCTCGTGAAACTGCTCGCTGATCGATTCCTTGTCGAGGATACGGATCACGGCATCCTCGCCGTGAACGCTCGGCATGACCGACACGCGGAAGTCGATCGTCTTGCCGGGCATGCGCAGCTTGAACCGGCCGTCCTGCGGCACGCGCTTTTCGGCGATGTCCAGTTCGGCCATGACTTTGACACGCGAGATGATCGTGCTGTGAAAGCGCTTGTCGATCGGCCGCATCGCCGGCTGCAGCACGCCATCAATCCGGTACTTCACGTGGACCGCATCATCCTGCGTTTCGATGTGAATGTCGCTCGCGCGGCGCTGGATCGCGCTGTAGATGGTCGTGTCGACCAGCCGAATGACCGGGCTTGCGTCCGCGGTGAGCTTCTCGACCGTCAGCGCTTCTTCACCCGTTTCATCCTCCCTGAGGATTTGCATCGTGAAGCTTTCAGTCGCGTCTTCGAGCACGCGCTGTGAGCTCTCACTTTTCTTCAGGATGGATTGAATCGCCGACGGCGTGCCGACGGTCACCTTGATGGGCGTGGCAAGCAGGACACCGAGCTCGTCGATCATCGGCAGATCCGTCGGGTCGGACACGACGATGACGAGCGACTGCCCTTCGCGGTGGTAGGGAACAAAGCCGTACCGCAACATCAGGTCCGCGGGAATCGCGCGAAAGAGTTCGTGGTCGATGCTGAACTGCGACAGGTCGACAAACTCGAGGCGGTATCGCTCCGCGAGCCGCTTCGCCTGCGCTACCTCCACCGCATGTTCGGCAGCGGTGGGCTCGACAGCGCTCGCGTAGAGCTCGGTCTCGGTCGTTGGTGGTTGAGTGTCCAAATCAGTTTCCAGTTTCCAGTAGCCAGTTTCCAGTTAACGGCGCCAGCTCGCAGCCTCACTGGGAACTGGAGACTGGTAACTGGCAACCGCTAACTAATCATCGACGATAGATTGAAGAGCGGCATGTACAGAGACAGCAGAAGCGCCGCGATGATGATGCCCATGATCACGAGCAGCGCTGGTTCCACGATCGTGATGAACCGCGTCAGGTTTGTTTCAATCTCTTCGTCGTAAAACTCCGACAAACTATTGAGCATTTCCTGCAGGGCGCCGGTCGACTCGCCCACTTCGACCATCTTGATCGACACATCCGGGAACGCGCCGCTCATCAACATGGCCGACGCCAGCGCGCGTCCCTCTCGCACCTGCTGTGCCGCCGTCGTCAGTTCCTGCGCCATGTGCTGGTTCCCGATCGATCGCGCAGAGACGTCAATGGCATTGACGAGCGGGATGCCGCCACCGAGCAGAGTCGCCAGCGTGCGTGCCGCTTGAGACGTCGCGAATTTCTGTGCGATCGGTCCCACCATCGGTATGCCGAGGAGCCACTTGTCAAAGCGGCGACGGTTCCCGGGTCTTCGAAACCACGCAACGCTTGCCGCCACGAGCGCAGCGACGCCGAGCAGAACGATGAAGAAATAGGCGACGGCAAAGTTCGAGAACGAAACGATGATCCGTGTTGAGAGCGGCAGCTCGCGACCAAATTGCGCGTAGAACGCGCCGAACTCGGGGACGACCCGCAAGACGATGATCGCGACAACAATGCAGGACAGAACAAGAAGGATCGCCGGATACACGAGAGCCGAAATCGTCTTCCGCTTTACCGCCGAGATGACCTTCACATAAGCGACGTATCGCCGAATGACCTGTTCGAGGCTGCCGCTCTTTTCACCCGCGAGCAAGGACGCCGTATACACGCCTGGGAAGAGCGTTCCCTGTGCTTCAAACGCCTCCGACAGGGAACTCCCGGCGCGCACCCGCTCGTGCACATCATCCAACACGGTCTTCAGAAGCGGGTTCGACACGCGCTGGCGCAGGATGTCGAGCGATTGCACCAGAGGCATGCCGGCCTTGAGCAACGTCGCCAACTCCTGATTGAAGACCAGGAACTCGCGCGTCGAAATTCGGCTGCGGCGCGGGAGCTTGAACGAACCAAGGGCTGCCCGTCCCGCCCGCTGAATGCCGAGGACGTACAGGCCTTTCTCTTCGAATTCGCGCCTGAGGCGCGCTTCGTCTTCGGCGACGTAGACCCCTTCGACGATCTCCCCGCCGGGGGTGCCGAGCCTGCAGCGGAACTCCATCGGTTATATGTGCAAGACCCTCGCGTCCGCGCAAGATCTTGTCTGTGTGGGCATTATCGGCCGATCTATCCGCGAATTATATATCAGCGAGCCGCGAACACGACCGGGATCGTCCCCAAGTTTAGACAGCATGAGATCACAGCCGGCTGGGAGAAATGTGAGCGGCGCGACTTGAAAAGTGTGTAAACGAACGACCCGGGTTCTGACCCCGGCTGCGGGGACGACCGGGGCCTGACCCCGGTACACGGATTACTTCAGGCCGGCCAGCGACAGGATGCGGCTCACGTAGTTACGGGTTTCGCGATACGGCGGCACGCCGTTGAATTTCTCGACCGCGCCGGGTCCGGCGTTGTACGCCGCCAGCCCGAGCTCGATGGAAGAACCAAATCGATCGATCAGCGTTTTGAGGTGTTTGATACCAGCTTCGATGTTTGCCTTCGGCTCGAACGGATTTCGGAGGTTGTATTCGCGCGCTGTTGAGGGCATCAATTGCATCAGGCCCATCGCCCCTTTCCGGGACCGCGCGGTTGCTCGAAACTTAGACTCCACCTGGATAAGGGCTCGGACGAGCATGGGGTTTACGCCGTGCGCTTCAGACGCTGCGGCGATGATCTCGCCGTACGGAGTGCCATCCAGCAGGTTTCCGTCCTGATCAACGGAGACGGCTTCGGTCCCTGGCTCGGGCGCCTTTGGCACGTCCGGATCCAGATACGGCACCTCGTCCTGCTCAATCTTGGTGATCAGATCCTTATCGCACGTGACTTCCCCGCCGCTCCGAAGGGTCAAGACAATGTGATCGCCGTCGACCCGGTGCGCCTTGACCGACAACGTCCTGCCTGAACTCAAGAACACGATCTCCGCCGAAGCGGGCGCTGCCGCCGCCAGCAGTGCAACCATGGACGCTGCTGGAAGAATCAGGTTCTTTGGTTTCATGCGCTGCCTCGATCCTAGCATCCGGACAAAGGCTCTGTCCAGATTCAATACAGCCGAGCTTTTTACGCCCTCTCTTGGCTGTATCGGTCCCAAACACGACGGGTCTGTAGGCTACTTTGGCTCTATGAAAGCGTGGAAGACTCGAATCCCGAGTTCGCGGATGTCGCCACTGCCCGGGCTGAATGTTCGATCGAGATCAATCACAAGCTCGGTCATGTCTCCCCCGCCGAGCTGTGCTGCGGTAATCGGGAATGTATAGAGCTTCCGTTCGCGATTGTCGGCTGCAAACTTGGCGATCGTTTGATCCCCAATCCGAATGGTGACCTGCTGCGGCGGGGTGAACAGGTCCGTTCGTGCATCGAAATCGAGGTAGAAGGTCGAATCTTTCCTCGGATTCTTGAACGAAATGGTCGCGGTCTTCTTCGTCCACTGCCATTCGGACGCCGCGTTATCGGTTGCGACCTCGGCAGGGTGCCAGCCCTCCTTATAGATAAGGAAGATGTTCTCGGATTGGGGCTGCAGCTGGAACTTCGCGACGAGGTACTCCCGGCGCGACACCTGCTGCGCGTTCAGCGCCAATCGATTCGATGTCGTGCGATCGTAGAGTCCCAGCCGCACCAACGCCTCCCCGATGTACGGGTAATTTGGAACAAACACCGTCCGCGTATATTCGACCGTCTGTCCGGGCTTCCACGTTGACGTCGGCGGGTTCGGCAAATGGTCGTCATTCCAAAGCAACTCGCCGGTTGGATCGAGGACGTGCACGAACACCCAGTAGTCGGTGTTGAACTTCGCGTCGGGTGCGACCACGAACTTGTAGGTCAGCTTAACGGGGCTGCCGATAGCGACTTTGTCTCGACTTAGCGTAAGTGACGGTGTGGCGACGGGGGGTTCGTTGTCGGCCTTACGGCTGCAGGAACTCGATGCCACAATCACGATCGCCGCTGCGGCACACGTGAGCACAGAAACTCTTCTGGACATGAACACTCGGTAAGCAGTCAATGCGAGCTGACAGGATCCCGTCGATCGGGATTCCACAGAAGGCGAATGCTAACTTAGTTGTCCGAGCTACTGCAATATGTTACGTTCACGTCGTTCACGAGGAGAGTGATGCTCGAAGCGCTGGGAATGGTGGAAACCCGCGGCCTCATAGGGTCTATCGAAGCCGCTGACGCGATGGTCAAGGCTGCGAATGTGGTGCTCGTTGGGAAGGAATACATCGGTGCCGGATACGTTACCGTTCTCGTTCGCGGCGACGTTGGCGCGGTCAAAGCAGCCACCGACGCCGGGGCGGCCGCAGCCCGCCGGGTGGGAGAGCTGATCTCTGTGCATGTGATCCCGCGACCGCACGCGGAAGTCGAAAAGATTCTTCCGAAACTCAAGGACGCTAAGGCGTCCTAACCACCTCGTCTGGCACGCATGGCTCAGCCCACGGCCCAGACCGATCGCGATCTCAGCTCGATCAGCGAAGCCCGCTCGCTCGCACGGCGCGCAAAGGAGGCGGCTCCGGCCCTGGCCGAACTCTCTCAAGAACAGATCGACGCCATCGTCGATGCGATGGCCGCCGCGATCACGCCCCACGCCGAGCCACTCGCCCGCCTCGCGCAGGAAGAAACCGGCTACGGCGTCGTCGCCGACAAGGTTCAGAAAAACCTATTCTCGTCGCAGAAGATCTACAACTTCATCCGGCCAATGAAGACGGTCGGCGTGATCAGGCGGATCGAAGACAAGAAAGTCATTGAGATTGCCGAGCCGTTCGGTGTGGTTGCCGCAATCGTCCCGTCAACCAACCCGACGTCGACGGCGATCTACAAGATCCTCATTTCGATAAAAGCGCGCTGTCCGATTGTCATCAGCCCTCATCCCGCCGCCGCCCGCTGCATTACCCGTGTCGCGGAAATCATGAACGGGGCCGCGCGGTCAGCCGGCGCGCCCACAGGCACGATCAATTGGATGACGACAGTCACCCTCGAAGGGACGCAGGAGTTAATGAAGACGCGCGAGACAGCCGTCATCCTGGCGACCGGCGGGATGGGGCTCGTGCGCGCCGCTTACAGCGCGGGAAAGCCCGCGTACGGCGTCGGTCCCGGAAATGCGCCCGCTTACATTGAGTCCTCTGCGGACGTCTCAAAGGCCGTCCGCGACATCGTCACCGGGAAGACGTTCGACAACGGACTGCTCTGCTCTTCAGAGAACTCCGTCGTCTGCGACGCTCCGCTTGTCGAAGAGGTCAAGCGGCAATTCGTGGCCAATGGCGCGCATTTCATGTCGACGGCTGAGATCGACGCCGTGGGTCGCGTGCTCGTGACGCCGCAGCGGCTACCGAATCCAAAACTCGTTGGGCGGCCGGCGACCTATATCGCTCAACAAGCGGGCATATCGGTTCCATCAACCACGCGCGTGCTGATCGCCGAACTCGCTGGCGTCGGCCGCGACTACCCTCTGTCGATCGAAAAGCTCTGCCCGGTGCTCTCGTTTTACGTGGTCAACGACTGGCGCGACGGCTGCGAACGGTGCAAGGAGATATTGAGGTATGGCGGCATGGGTCACACCATGTCGATCCATTCGCGCAACGACGATGTGATCCTGCAGTTCGGGCTGAAGAAGCCGGCCTACCGGATTGTGGTGAACACGCCAACGACCCATGGGTCAATCGGACTGACAACCGGACTCGATCCATCGATGACACTTGGGTGTGGTGGATATGGCGGCAATATCACGTCCGATAACATCTCGCCGCGTCATCTTCTCAACACCAAACGGCTCGCCTACGAGATCACCCCGGCCGTCGTTCGGCAGGAAGCTCCCGTACCAACCGCTCCGGCGACCTTGCCCAGGGCACCGCAGCCACCGCGCGAGCCCGGAGGCATCGCGGCTGCGCCGCTGGCGCGAAGGATCGATGAGTTCCTTGCCTCGCGCGGGTACACGGCTCCCGCCCTCGGCCGTCCGGAGGCGGCGTCCACCCCAACCCCGCCGGCAGTCAAGGTCGGCGACGACTCGCGGTCATCGGCGGCGAAAGACCAGGCCGCGCCGGGACCCACCGTGCAAAAAGCGGCCGACTTCGTATGCGAAGACGACGTGCGCCAAGCGGTCCGCCAGGGACGCAAAATTGTGATTGGCGATCACACGATTATCACTCCCGCTGCACGCGATCTCGCAGAGGAGCACCGCATCTTCGTGCAGGCCAGCTGGCCGCGCTGATCACAATTTTGGCTGTTATTGTTGAGCGGGTTGGAGTTAGGGTTGACCTCGGGCTCAGGTGGATGTTATTCTTTTTGCCCCAGCAATTCGTCAGGCTCCGCGGCTTACTGTTTTTGACCGGTTATCGCAAAAACGTGTGACCGCGCTCGGGGGCGACCTCTTCGGGGCCCCCGGCTTGCAAGGTCGGGTTCGCGCAAGTCCGGAAGTCCTTAAAGGGAGAGCACCCAGCATGACGACGCGTACATGGTTGCCTGTTGCGGCGGTCGTACTCTTTCTGGCGTCCGCTTGCAGCTCGAACCCTAAGCCTAAGGCTCAGACGCCAGCAGGTCCCGTACAGGTCAAGCCGTCTACGCCGCCCGTCGCTGTTCCTCCGCCGGCGGACCCTATCGCGTCCCTAATCGCAACGTCCCAGTCGCACTTCGAGGCCGGAGAGCGTGAGCTGGGCGTGGGCCATCTGGAACGGGCCCGTGCGGAGTTCGATCGGGCTGTCGACATTCTTCTGGAGTCCCCCTACGGGGCCCGAACCGACGCGCGCCTGCGAGACCATTTCGATCGTCTGGTCGATCGTATCAACGCGTACGAGGTGACAGCGCTTCGGCAGGGAGACGGGTTCGCCGAAAAGAAGGAAGAGCCGGCGTCGATCGATGTGCTGCTTGACATGGCAGCGGTCCCCAAGCCGGAAGCGGCCCCGAAAACGAGCGAGGCCGTTAAAGAAGATCTCGCCGCCACCGAGCACGATATTCCGATTCCCCAGAACTCACGGGTACTCCAGTACGTCGAGCTGTTTCAGGGCCGGTTGCGGGACTTCATCCAGGATGGCCTGAGTCGCGGCACGCAGTATCTGCCGATGATTCAGCGAGTCTTCCGCGCAGAAGGCCTGCCACTAGATCTCGCGTACATCCCGATTATCGAAAGCGGCTTCAAACCCAATGCGGTCTCGAGAGCCAAGGCCAAAGGTCCCTGGCAGTTCATGAAGGCCACGGCTCTCGAAAACGGGCTGCACCACGATTGGTATATCGACGAGCGATCCGACCCTGAGAAGGCAACCCTCGCGGCGGCAAAGTATCTGAAGACGCTGAACAAGCTCTTCGACGGCGACTGGAACCTGGTGCTCGCGGCGTACAACGGCGGTCCGGGCCGCGTGCAGCGCGCAATGAAGCGTTCGGGCAAAGAGGATTTCTGGGATCTGTCGCAATCGTCAAAGTACCTTCCACGCGAGACGCGCGAATACGTTCCGCTGATCCTGGCCGCCATCATCGTCGCGAAGAATCCCGTCCAGTACGGGTTCGAGATCGTTTCGAGCGATCCGGTGAGCTACGACAAGGTCAATGTGCCGCGCGCGATCGATCTCCGGCGCGTCGCAGAATGGACCGGATCGTCAGTCGACGAGATTCAAGCTTTGAATCCGCAGTTGCGGCGTTGGACGACACCGGTGAAGTACTCGGCGTTCGAACTGAAAGTGCCGGCGGGGACGGGAGACAAATTCGAGGCCCGGCTGGCGGATGCCACACCAGCGGACTTGAACGCGCTGAAGTGGTACACGGTGAAGAGCGGAGACACGCTGACGACCATCTCACGCAAACTTGGCGTCAGCCGCACAGATCTCGCCGAAGCCAACAGCCTGTCGGTCAAATCACGCGTCCGCGGCGGACAGGAACTCATCATCCCGCGCGCCCCGGCGACGCTCCTCGCATCACGCACTGAAAGAACCGCTCCGGCGGAACTCGCGTCACGCCCCGTGAGCGGGATGGCCACGATTACAGATGCGCCGGCACACAGCCGCACGATCGTCTACAAGGTCAAGCGGGGCGACACGCTGTCTTCGATCGCCGAACTGTTCAACACGACCGTCACGAAGCTCAAGAGTTGGAATCAGCTCCGCAGTAACTCGATCACAATCGGAACGCGGCTGAAGATCGTTAAGTAAATCGATCGCTCGAAATTTCTGCGATCCGGCGCCCGTGATCGGATCGCAGAAACCTCGATTTGTCAGGCCCCGCCGTCGAAATCTCCAATAAATCCTTCCGTCGTCCGGCTTGCATTGCCAGGCATCGATCCGATGCTTGCGTGCGTGCGGACGGCGGCGGTGTTTGGTATCGACGCGTCAACCGTCGACGTCGAGGTAGACGTGTCGTTCGGCCTTCCAGCATTCACCATGGTCGGCCTTCCAGACCCGTCCGTGCGCGAAAGTCGCGATCGTGTCCGAAGCGCGATCCGCAATTCCGGTTTCGAATTCCCCGAACACCGGATTACGGTAAACCTCGCGCCGGCAGATATCCGAAAGGCCGGCTCCTCCTTCGACCTGCCGATTGCCCTCGGCGTTTTGGCCGCGAACGGTATCGTCACGCGCCGCAATGTAGACGACGTGCTGCTGCTCGGGGAGCTGTCGCTCGACGGTGGCATTCACTCAGCACGCGGGGTTCTGCCCATTGCGGCTGCCGCCCGGCGTCAACGTTTCAATGGCCTCCTGCTCCCCCGACCCAATCGCGCCGAAGCCGCCGTCGTGGAGGGCCTGCAGTTGTATGCGGTGAGATCCCTCGACGAGGCAGTTGGCGCGCTGAATGATCCGGCGGCGTTTCGCGCGCGATCGGACGTGGACGGCGATCGC
>JBKPSH010000202.1:0-9057 GCA_046734955.1 Acidobacteriota bacterium | reverse complement strand
CCAGTCCACGCGCAGCACCTGGTCGTTGCGCGGCCAGTCCTGCACTGTCTGGAACGAGTAGTTGTTGCCGTTCGCGTTCTGCTCGAAGGTCGGCAAGGGCAGCAGGTTGAGCAGCGCCTGCGCGGTCGGGTTGATGCGATTCGCGGGGATCTTACTGTCAGGGAAGCACGCCGGTCCTCCTCCTGTGAGACTGCAGGAGCCCGACAGCAGCGGGTCTCTGATAAACAGATGTCGCCCTGACGTGTCGACGGTCTGGGAGAAGTCGCCCTTGCGCTCGAGCGCGGTCGGCATCCGGCGTTCGTTAAGATTGCCCGGATCGGTGCGCTGCAGGATGTCCTGCGAGAAGAAGAAGAACAGCTTGTTGCGGCTCTTGTTGAAATCAGAGCCAGGAATCAGCACCGGACCGCCAATTGTCCACGCCTCGTTGTCGAATGTATAGTCGGGCGGTTTGCACTGAATCGTTTGTCCGGCCGCGCAGGCGACCTTACGGTTGTACTCGTTCGCGTTCAGCGCGTCGTCGCGCTTGTAGTACGCCGCGCTGCCATGCCAGTCCTTCGTTCCACTGCGCGTGACGACCGTGATCGTCGCGCCTGAGCTGCGACCGTACTCGGCCTGGAAGTTGGATGTCTGCACGCGGACTTCGCCGATGGAGTCCAGCGCTGGCGCCGCGTAGTTGCCGCTGTTCGATCCGGTGTCTTTGTTTGTGACGCCGTCGTAAGAGAAGTTGAAGGACGTGCGGCCGTTGATCGACAAACCGCCACCCATCGAACCCCACCCGGGCGCTTCACGGTTCGCCGTGTCGATGACGCCTGGCAACAGCTTCAGCATGCCGGCGACGTCTCGTCCCTTGAGCGCGATGTCCTCGATATTATCGCGCGTGATCATGCCCGACCGCGCAGCGGTCGTCGTCTGCACCGTAACGGCTTCCGCCTGCACTGTCACAGTCTCTGCCACGCCGCCGACCTCGAGCGAAATCGTACGAAGGCCGATACGCTCAGTCGACGCCAGGGGGATGCCCTTCTGTTCGTAGGTCTTGAAGCCGCTCATCGTCACGCTGATGTCATATTTGCCGGCCAAAAGATCAGGGAAGGCGAAGGTTCCGTCGGAGCCTGTCACGGTCTCGCGCGTGCCATTGGTCCCGACGTTCTTGAGCACAACGGTCGCGCCTGGAAGCACGCCGCCGCCGGAGTCGGTGACCGTACCGGAAATCTGGCCGGTCAATCCCTGTGCCTGCACGGAAGTCATCGTTCCGCCCACCGCGACGAGCAGCGCGAAGACGAAAACGATCCTGCAAAGACGAGATGTCACGTTGCACTCCTCCCGGCGCGAAAAAAAGATGCGCCGATTTCCATCCACCTCGGAAAACCCCACTCCGCGGGATGCCCGTTAAGGTTTTGCGGACGCCCATACGGATCCGGGCGGTGCGAGAGGCTACGCCTGCGCAGGAAAGGCTGTCAAATAGACATATGAAAAAGTAGGTCTTTTCGGCGTGACAAACGTGCAAAGACGCGCAACTGCCAGTTCTGCAATCGTTTACACAGAGCCGCCTCAGCCGGTGACGTTTGCGTAAAAAGAAAAACGTTTCGCATTGCGCGACGACATTTGGGTTAAACACCGGTCGATCACAGGCGTCGTCACTCTTTTGCCACGGATTCGCAACGTTTTTTGGCCTTATCAAGTCAGATACTCGCGTCGCTGGCGAATGGGGACGGTTTGACCCCGTTGTGAATTGTCAAACGACGATGCCACGCAAAACTTTTCCGAAGTTGACGGAGAACGGCGTATGCTGTCACGGCCGCGCGGCCGGTCGAAGCGCGACCTCCGCAGGCGTGCGGTTAAACAACCTCTCGACGGTGAGGCGAATGCGGCGCGAAAGAAGACGCGAGCGAGCGCAGCGAAGCGAGCCACGCGAACGGAGCGAGCCGGCGAAGCGGCTCGCGAGGGCGCGTGTCAGGGAGTCCGAGGGGCGAAGCCCCTCGGAGCAATAATGACCGAACACTTCCTCGCCATCGACCTGGGCGCCGAGAGCGGACGCGCGATGCGCGGTCAGTTGTGCAAAGGCGTCTTGTCGCTCGACGAGATCTGCAGGTTCCCGAACGGCGCTGTGCGCGACAACGGATCGCTGCGGTGGGACATCAATCGACTGTGGAGTGAAATCCGCCGCGGCCTCGAGCGTGCCGCCGAGCATAAGCCTGACAGCATCGGCGTCGACACCTGGGGATGCGACTACGCGCTGCTCGATGCCCGCGGGCACCTGGTCGAGCAGCCGTATCACTATCGCGATGTGCGCACCGATGGTGTCATGGAAGCTGTCTGGCAGCGCGTCTCGCGTGAAGAGATCTATTCAATCACCGGCATTCAGTTTCTCGTGTTCAACACGCTCTATCAGCTCTATGCCGCGTGTCAGAAAAATCCGGCGCTGATTGCGTCTGCGGCATCGTTCGGCACCATTCCCGATTTACTGAATTACTGGTTGACCGGAGAGCTTCGCGGTGAGTTCACGATGGCGACGACGACGCAGTTCGTCGACGCGAGGACGCGGGACTGGGCGAGAGGATTGTTGGCCGATCTCGACATCCCGACGCGAATCCTGCCGCCGATGATCGAACCGGGCTCGATCGTCGGTGCGCTCAAGTCAGACGCATGCGCAGTGCTCGCCGGAACACCCGTGGTTGCGCCGGCGACGCACGACACCGGGTCCGCCGTCGCATCGGTGTCTGCGTCGGGGCGCACGGCGTTCATCAGTTCAGGAACGTGGTCGCTCGTCGGAACCGAAGTAAACGATCCGATCATCACGCCGAGGGCGCGCGACCTGAATTTCACGAACGAAGGCGGCGTGTGCGGGACCACCCGGCTCTTGAGGAACATCGGCGGCCTGTGGCTGCTGCAGGCTTGCCGGCGCTCGTGGGCGGCCGACGGCCACGAGTACGGGTACGACGGCCTGTTGTCGGCAGCGCGCGATCACGAACGACCGTTTCAGTCGTTGTTCGATCCGGATCACCGTCGGTTCTTTCAGCCGCCTGACATGGTGTCGGCGATTTCCGATTTTTGCCGTCAAACCGGCCAGCTGGTTCCGGATTCGCCGGCGGCGTTTGCGCGGGGAATCCTGGAGAGCCTGGCCTTCAAGTACCGCGTGGTGATCGAATCGCTTGAATCGCTGACCGGAAATCGCATCGACGAGATTCGAATCGTCGGCGGCGGTTCGCGCAACCGGCTGCTCAATCAATTCACCGCTGACGCCACCGGCTGTACCGTCATCGCCGGGCCGGTTGAAGCGACCGCGCTTGGCAACATCGCCATGCAGATGCTGGCCACCGGCGCCGTCAGTTCGCTGGCCGACGCACGCCGCATCATCGATCGATCGTTCCCGGTCGAACGATTCGAACCGCAAAGCCAGGATGCATGGGACGCGCAATACCCGCGTTTTCAGGATTACGTGGAGATGACCTGTGTCTAATACGACGGTAACCACTCAACCATCGTCGGCCGTCGCCGGACGTGCGCCGCGGTTGTTGAAGAATCTTTGGGACGATGCGGAAGCGGCGAAGCTCGAATCCAAGCCGCTCGATCTGCTGCGTTATCGCTCGAACCTTCTCGGCGCTGACCTGCGAATCACGAATTTTGGCGGCGGCAACACCAGCTCCAAGTTCGATATGACCGACCCGTTGAGCGGACAGCCGCAGCGGGTGATGGCGGTGAAAGGCAGCGGCGGCGATCTTCGATCGATTACCAACTCCGGGTTCGCGATCCTTTACATGGACAAGCTGAATGGCTTGATCCCGCGGTATCGCGGTGAAGCGTTCGAAGACGAGATGGTCTCGTTTTATCCGCTTTGCGCGTTCGGCGAGAACCGCGTCGCGGCTTCGATCGATACGCCGCTGCACGCCTTTCTCCCGTTCGATCACGTCGATCACCTGCATCCTGACTGGGCGATCGCGCTTGCCGCAAGCGCCAACGGTCAGAAGAAGCTGCAGGAGTTCAACCAGAAGTACGGACGGAAGATCATCTGGGTGCCGTGGCAGCGGCCCGGCTTCGAGCTGGCGCTGATGTTGAAGCGCGCGGTCGAGGGCACGCCGGGATGCGACGGGTTGATCCTTGGCGGTCACGGTCTCTTCACCTGGGGCAATACGCAGAAGGAGTGCTACCTCAATAGCATTCGCACCATCGACGAGATGGGCGAGTTCATCGAGGAGCATCAGACACGAGGCGGCAAGCCGCTCTTCGGCGGACCGGCGGTGACGGCGACCGTACCGGATCGGCAGTCGGTGATCGCCGAGATCCTTCCGTATCTTCGCGGCGTGGTGTCGTCGAATCGTCGCGTGATCGCGCACGTCGAGGGGTCGGAGGATGCGCTGGCGTTTGCCAATTCGACGTGGGCGGAGGATCTCTGCAAGATGGGGACGAGCTGTCCCGATCATTTCCTGCGCACGCGCATTTCGCCGATGTTCATCCCGTGGGATCCGGCGAAAGAGGACGTCGAGAAGCTTGGCAAACGCATCGTCGAACGCGTCGAGACCTACCGCAAGGGCTACGCCGAGTACTACAACGCCTGTGCGGACGCGGCCTCACCGAAGCTGCGCGACTCGAATCCATCGGTAGTCGTGGTCCCTGGCCTGGGTCTGTTTGGATTCGGCAAGGACAAGCGCGAGGCGCGCATTACGTCGGAGTTCTTCGTCAACGCGATTCACGTCATGGCCGGCGCCAACGCGCTCGAGGGCGACGGCCGCATCGACGGCACGCTGCCGCAGGTGCGACGGCCGGAGCAGGCGAAAGATTTCAAATCATTCCACAACTATGTCGCGCTCCCGCGCACTGAAGCGTTCCGCATCGAGTACTGGGCGCTCGAAGAAGCCAAGCTCCAGCGAATGCCGGCAGAGAAGGAGTTCAGCCGCAAGGTGGCCGTCATCCTGGGAGCGGGCAGTGGTATCGGTCGCGAAGTCGCGCTCGAAATCGCCAAACGCGGCGGGCACGTCGTCGTCGCGGACGTGAACGTCGCGGGCATGGAAGAGACGAAAGCGGAGGCCGCGCATCTCTCGTCGAATGAGATGGTGATGAGCGCATCGATGGACCTTACCTCGCGCGACACGATCGCAGCCGGTCTGCGGGCCGCGGTGCTTCAGTACGGCGGCTTTGATTGCGTGATCAACACCGCGGCGCTGTTTCCGACTCCGGATCCCTCCGTTCCGGCCGAGAGTGTCTGGGGTCGCACGCTTCAAATCAACGTCACGTCAAATTTCGTGCTCGCACAGGAAGCTGGAAAGGTTTTGAAGGCGCAGAACCTTCCCGCGTCGATCGTGCTCACGAGCTCGGCGAATGCCGTCGTGCCGAAGACCGGCAGTGACGCGTACGACGTGAGCAAGGCGGCGATCAATCATTTGATTCGCGAACTCGCCATTGGTCTCGGTCCACTCGTTCGCGTCAACGGTATCGCGCCGGCGACCGTCATCGCCGGCTCGTCGATGTTCCCCCGCGATCGCGTGATCGTTTCGCTGAAGAAGTACAACATCGAGTTCAACGAATCGGAATCGACCGAGGATCTGCGCACCAAGCTCGCCGAGTTCTACGCTCGTCGCACCATCACCCGTCGTCCGATTCTGCCAATCGACAACGCGAACGCGATCTGCTGGCTTGCCGGCGATCAGAGCGCGAAGACGACTGGTCACGTCATTCCGGTCGACGGTGGCTTGCCGGAGGCGTTTTTGCGGTGATTCACACGCGCGCCCTGAGATCACAGAGTGTCTCGAGGTCGCAGAGTAACTCACCACAGAGGTAGCAGAGATAACAGAGAAGACCTAAATATAGTCTCTGCTTACTCCGTTACCTTTGTGGTGAGGTTCCTCCGTTTCCTCCATTGCCTCTGCTAACATTCCGGCGCCGGGCACATGTTCACCAAAGACGACTCAGAAGACCCACTCCGTGAATTAATGCACGTTCTTCGGCATTTGGCGAATGCAGGCTCCCCTCAGCCGGCGCTCTTTCCCGATGAAAATGTCACCGCCGGCGAGCTCGTGCGCGCGTTCGATCAGCGCGCGTTGGCGGTGCGCGATTCCTATGACGATCGTCTATCGCCTTCGCAGCTCGAATCTCTGACCGCGCTCGAGAAAAAGCTGTCGACGATGTCGCGGGATGGCGCCGAGTTCGATGCCGACATCTGGACGGATGAAGCGGTGCGAACGAGCGGCGACTGGGCGGACGTTCGAACGCTTGCGGCTGCTGCGCTCGAGGAGTTCACGCAGTAGTTGGTGAAAGTTGCATGACACTCACGGCAGACGTCAAATCGGCGTTCAGAAACGTGCGCCGTGGTGGTTGGTTGTCAGCGACTGTTGTACTGATCCTTGCCGTTGCGATCGGCGCCGTCACAGCGATCTTCAGCATCGCGCACGCCGTCCTGATCCGGCCTCTCCCGGTCACCGATCCTGACCGCGTCATGCTCCTCTGGGGGCAGGACGCCGCTCGTTCGCAGCAAGTCGTCGAAGTGTCGGTGAAAGATCTGCGGGCGTGGCTCGCCGGTCCGAAGAGTTTCACCGCAATCGAACTGTTCGGATCAGTTAACTGGGGAGAACTGCACGTCACAGGGCCGGGACAGCCGTTCCGCGCCACTCAGAACATGGTGTCGGCCGGGTTTTTCGACGTCCTCGGTGCTCGACCGATGCTGGGGCGGACGTTCCGACCTGCGGACGAAGTTCGCGGCGCGCGGCTTACCGTGGTCTTGAGCGCGGACGTTTGGCGCCGCCAATTTTCATCCGATCCGTCGATCGTTGGGCGGTTGCTCACCACTGGCGCCGCCAAGCGAGCGACAGTCGTCGAAGTCATCGGCGTCATGCCGCCAGGCTTTCACATTCCTGCCGGCGCGCAAGTGTGGATGCCGCTTATGCCTGCGCTTGCCCCGCCAGCCGACGCCGACCCTTTTCCGGATGACGTTCGAGCGATGTACGCCATTGGTCGCCTTGCGCCAACCGCGACTGTCGACCACGCGGTCGCCGAGCTGTCCACCATCGCGCGCAATGAGGAGCTGAAGGATGGCATGACGAACACGTCGATGGCGGTCGTCGCAACGCCGTTGACGAAATACCTGCTAGGTCCCGCTCGTCCTGCACTTCTCGCGATTGCCGCAGCGTCGGCATCGCTGCTCTTGATTGCGTGCGCCAACGCCGCCGCGTTGCTGCTGGTGCACGGCGCACGCCGGAGCCGGGAAGTTGCCGTGAGATTTGCGCTTGGCGCGCGACGCTTGCAAATCGTCCGTCAATTGCTGTGCGAATCAATCGCGCTGTCTCTGATTGCCGGTGGCCTCGGTGTGGCTGTCGCGTACGCGAGCTTCAATGCCATCGTATCTCTCGCACCAATCGAAGTCCCTCGCCTCGACGAGGCGGCAATCGACGTCAATGCGTTGTTGTTCGCGCTTGTGCTGTGCCTCGGGACTGCAATTGTGATCGGACTGTTCCCTGCATGGCGGCACAGTGGTGCTTCACCTGTGGTCGGACTGCATGAGCGTTCAAGGTCCGCCACTTCGTCGTCTTCCTCTGCGCGCACGCGCAAGCTGCTCGTGACGGCACAACTCGCCGCCGTGGTGGTGCTTCTGACCGGTGCAGGGTTGTTCATCCGCAGCTTCAGCGCGCTTCTTCGTCTCGACCTCGGCTTCAATCCGCGTGGTGTATTGACGTTCAACCTCGAGGTCTCGGATCAGAAGTACGACACGCGGGACAAACAATGGGCGCTGGTCGATGCGGTGCTCGAAAGCGCACGCCGGCTGCCGGGTGCCGTTGCGGCGGGTGCCGTGTACCAGCGTCCTTTTGCAAACGGCGCCATCGGGATGGACACGAACGTCATCATCGAAGGGCAACCCCTCGCCGCCGACAGCGCGAGCCGTAACCCCATTCTGAATTGGGAAATTGCCACGCCGGATTATTTCGCGGCCATGGAAATTCGATTGCTGCAGGGCAGACTCTTCAACGAGCGCGACACGTCGAAGTCGCCGCTGGTGGTGATCGTCGGGCAGTCGCTTGCCGCGCGTCTGTGGCCCGGACAGGATCCGATCGGCCGCCGCATACTCGCATACGGCGCACCCGACCCGGAAAAAGCGAAGCAACCGGTATGGCAGACAGTCGTTGGCGTGGTTGAAGATGCCAGGTATCGTGAAGTCGAAACACCGCGCTTCGATCTGTATCTGCCGTACCGCCAGGCCCCCAATCAAGTGCAGCACTTCATGGTGCGCATAGCGGGCGATCCGCGTGCGGCGATCCCTCAACTGAGAAGTGCCGTCGCCGCGGTCGATTCGGCGACGCGAGTCGACGCAATCTCGACAATGGATGATGTTGTTGGCCGCGCGTTCGCGCCATGGCGTTTCAGTAGCGTCGTCGTGACCGCGTTCGCCGTGATCGGCTTAGTGTTCGCTGCCGTCGGCATCGCGGCGCTGGTGGCTTTCGCAGTGAGCCAGCGCACGCGCGAAATCGGAGTCCGCGTTGCGCTCGGCGCGCAAACCCGCGACGTGGTCGTGCTCATCGCGGGCGAAGGCGCGCGGATCGCGGCGGCGGGGCTCGCCGGCGGGCTCGTCGCCGCCTGGATCCTTCGGCGGTCGGTAGAGTCGATGCTCTTCGGCGTCAAGCCTGACGACGCGCTGACATTCTTCGGCGTGGCGCTGCTGCTCGCGTTCGTGTCGATGCTGGCGGCGTATTTGCCGGCGCGACGCGCCGCACGCATCGATCCCGCGTCGGCGCTCCGCGCAGAGTAAGAATCGCTAATCGCTAATCGCTCATCGTGAATCCCTGATCCTCGAATCGACGAATCCTGAATCGACGAATCCTCGAATCGATCCAGCGATCTTGGATTCACGGATCGAGGTTCGCCGATCACTGACTCAGGATGAGTGATTCAGGATCAGTGATTCAGAATATTCAGGATGAGTGATTCAGGATGAGTGATTAGCAGGTTGCTGAAAAAGTGAGTTTCACAACGATCAGGGCGATGCGCGCTTCACGGGCGGGGTCCTGCGAAGGGCGCGTGCATGGGCAGAATCCACCGCAGCGATCGACCTGTCGACGTTCACGCCGTCGCCATCGC
>JBKPSH010000201.1:0-15118 GCA_046734955.1 Acidobacteriota bacterium | reverse complement strand
GTTAACTCTGTTATCTCTGTGGTGAGCCCTCTGTTTACTCTTTAATCTCCGTTATCTCTCGACGCGCAAGCGCCGTCCAGCCGCGCGCTTCCAACTCCGAGACACGTCGAGCCACCTGGGCGAGCGCCCGTTCGACCCGGGTTATCGGTTCGTGGAAGAGTGAAGTCAGCAGAGCAGGTTGAAGATAGCAGAGTTCCCCACTACAGAGGCAACGGAGCAAGCAGAGAAGCTTAATTTGTCTCTGTTAAACTCTGTCATCTCTGTGGTGAGCCCTCTGTTTACTCTTTAATCTCCGTTATCTCTCGACGCGCAAGCGCCGTCCAGCCGCGCGCTTCCAACTCCGAGACACGGCGAGCCACCTGGGCGAGCGCCCGTTCGACCTGGGTTATCGGTTCGTGGAATAGTGAAGTCAGCAGAGCAGGTTGAAGGCAGCAGAGTTCCTCACCACAGAGGCAACGGAGCAAGCAGAGAAGCCTAATTTGTCTCTGTTAACTCTGTTATCTCTGTGGTGAGCCCTCTGTTTACTCTTTAATCTCCGTTATCTCTCGACGCGCCAGCGCCGTCCAGCCGCGCGCTTCCAACTCCGAGACACGTCGAGCCACCTGGGCGAGCGCCCGTTCGACCCGGTGCCAATCTGTATAACGAACGCGGCTGACGACCGCGTCATCTTCCTCAATGAGAAGTTCCCATCCGCCGATCGGCAGGTGTCCAAGCACGAAGCGCCGGCTGTGACCTGCGTAGCTGAGTTCTGTGTTGAACATCATGGTTGTTTACGGATCTTGTACTCCAGAGGGCCGTCCCTCGGTGTAAACAGCGTGTAAATAGATCGTCAACGGCCGCAAGTATCGGCTGCTCTATGAGATGGCGGAAGACGACGAAACGATTAAGATGGACCAATGAACGATGTGCTCACCTTGATCCTCGGCGGCGGCCGGGGCACTCGCCTTTTCCCGCTCACGCACATGCGATCGAAACCTGCCGTACCCCTTGGCGGGAAATACCGGTTGATTGACATCCCCATCAGCAACTGTCTGCACGCGGGGCTGAAGCGCATCTTCGTCTTGACGCAGTTCAACTCGGCATCGCTCAATCGTCACATCGCGCAGACGTACCGACTCGACATGTTCTCGGATGGATTCGTCGAGGTGCTCGCAGCGGAACAGACTCCCGAGAGCTCTGATTGGTTTCAGGGAACGGCCGATGCGGTTCGGCAGGCGGCGCGACATTTTATCGGCCACGATGCCGAATACTACTTGATACTCGCCGGTGATCATCTGTATCGGATGGACTTCACTGAGCTCATCGACTCCCACATCGAGAGCCGCGCCGACATCACGATCGCGGCGCAGCCGGTGACACCCACCGACGCGGCCGAGATGGGCATCTTCCGGTTCGACGACCGTGGACAGATCGGCGGGTTCGAGGAAAAACCAAAACGGGAACGGCTCGCGGAAATGCAGAGCAGCGTGCCGCGCGGATCGCTGACGACCGGCGGGGTCACCGCGGCGAAACCGTTCGTCGCGTCGATGGGGATTTACGTGTTCTCGCGCGACGTGCTGCTCGAGATTCTCGATGCGCCCGGCATTGATTTCGGGAAAGAGATCATTCCCAAGGCGCTGGGAAACCACGTCGTCAACCCGTATATCTTCCGCGGCTACTGGGCCGACGTCGGAACGATCGATGCGTTCTACAGCGCGAACATCCAGCTGACCCGGCGCGGCGCGCCATTTGATTTCTTTCATCCGCGGCGTCCGATCTACACCCACCCGCGGTTCCTTCCGGGGACGCGCACGTACGACTGCCGCATTGACGCGTCGATCGTCGCCGAAGGCTGTTATCTCGATCGCTGCGAAATTCACGAATCGGTGGTCGGCATCCGCACCCGCATCGGGGACGGCGCGCGGATCACACGGTCCGTTCTTCTCGGCGCTGATTTGTACGAGGAGGAAGCTGCCGCAAGCGCCATCGCGCTCGGGATCGGACGCGACGTCGTGCTCGATCGCGTGATCGTGGATAAGAACGCGCGCATTGCCGACGGCGTCCGACTCGCCAACGATGCCGGCATTGAACACGCCGACGGCGACGGTTTCTACATCCGCAACGGCATCATCATTGTGCCGAAGGGAGCGCACGTGCGGGCCGGGGTTACTGCGTAACTCTGAAATTGCTGATTGCTGATTTCTGATTGTTGATTTAAGAGCTTTGTATTCTCAATCAGCATTCAGCAATCGAAAATCAGCAATTTCAGCCTTTCAACTCAGCCTTCACCCTGCGCCCCGCGTCCTGGGCTGCGTGCGTGTCGTACTGATGCATCGCGCCGGTGCTCGTGGGGTGACCGATGCGCTCGTACAACGCAATCAGGCCGGCCTCGTCGCGGACTTCCGGCGATTCGGCAACTTCGAGGGCATGTCGCAGCTCGTGGCCGACAAGCGCGATCATGTCACCTGAGCCCGGGTGCCCGCTCACCTGGATCCGAAGATACCGCGTGCCCTCGGGCCCGGCCGCGAGAAGCAATCGACCGACGATCGACGTCGGCAGCACGCGACCGCTCTCGATGTAGACGATCACGTCACTCTTGTTCAACGCGAGCACGAGATGCGCGAACGTGCCCGAACGTTTCAGGCCCGAGGTGATCACCTCGGCCATCGCTTTGTCCGCGGCGCGAACATGACGGTCCGGCGAGCCCATGAGGGCGCGCGCCTCGGCATCGGTCATCGGCGCGAACTCACTCGCGGGATCGGCTGCCCGCGCAACGAGCAGAACCAGCGCACACGCGAGAACGCCTGAGAGAACTCGCATCGGGACCTCCGCGATGGACGTGGGCCCCCATCCAGGATGGAACGAGCTGCCGGCCTCCACTCCGGCATCTCGGCGAACTTAGACGGTGGATATTGAAGACTGGTTTAGAGTTGTGCGGTTACGGGACGCCTGGACGCGATCAGGGACAGACCGCGTGTTCAACCGCGGCGTTCAGGCGATTTCGCGAAGCATCCGGGGCGTGACGAACCATCGCAGCTGGCCGATCCCCTTCGGCGGAAACACCTCGAAGTCGATCCGGCAGATCGCTCCCTTCTTGAATTCCAGCGGCATGCGCGCGCCAATGAGCCGCCCGGCCAGTTCGCCGATGTTTGGCTCGTGGCCGACGAGGGCGATGCGAGCCTTGCGCATGTGTTTCGCGAGTTCCTGGATCACCGCCGTCGATGTTCCCGCCGGCGCCAGCGCGTCACTCTGGGACACCGACGGCTTGGACTTCAGCAACTCGGCAAAGACGTCGGCCGTCTGACGGGTGCGGACGAGCGGGCTCGTGATGATGTGATCGAGCGCGACGCCAAGTTCATCGAGCGCCTTCGCTTCCTTTCGCAACCGAGAAATGCCGCCGTTGGTCAGCGGCCGCTTGGAATCGTCCGGGTAGTCGTCGCCGCGCTCGGCGGCAACACCATGTCGAATCAGGTACAACTCCAACGTCGCCACGTTCAGCGATCTCCTGCAATGGCTCGCGCGTCGGCGGGCCGGGAAAGCGTCATCTTGATCGAGCGGGCGCGACGCGGTGGATGGGCCAGCTGCGGGACGATCACCTTGCGCACGGCAATCGAGGCTTCGCGCAATGCGCTCGCAGACGCCACATAGCGGCCGTGCAGCAGTCGGCACTGATCCTCAATCTGTCGCGCGAGGTTTTCGAGGGCGGCCCGCGACTGGAGGCGGGCGGTCCGTGGCTCAGCCTGCACGGCCGCGACGTGGGTCTGCAGCACCTGCAGGTCGTGAAGCTTGCCGAGCAATTCCTGGGCGCGTTTGATCGTACGCACGTGCGGGGCCGCCTGTTTCAATCCGCTGCCGGCGGCGATCTCGAGACCGTAGCGGAGTTTCTTGGCTGCGATCCGCACCGCGTGCAGCCGCTCGGGTGCGTACATCTGACCGGCCTCGTTCATGGCCAGCGTGAGTCGCCGCGATCGTCGCAGCAGCCGTGCCGCCAGCGCCTTCCGCCAGGGTTCGGCCGTCGCTTCATTGAGTGCGGTCTCTACCGATGCGAGACGCCGCTCGAGTTTCTCGACGTTGACGTCCTCGAGTCGCTCGATCATCGTCTTGCGTTTGGCGTCGCGCTCTTTCATCACGCGCGCGCGCACATCTTCCAGCGCATCGCGGGACACGTAAGGTGATCGGGCTAGCTCATCCAGAAGCTGAACCGTGACGTCGAGTTCGCGGACGCTGCCAAGCGCTCGCGTCAAACGGCGAATCTTTCGTCGCGCCTTTCCTGCCTTGCTCCCGGAAAGCCCCGTGGCCAGCACAGGGACCGCCTCACGAAGCCGCCGCGAGGTCACACGCGCCTGGTGAACCGCGAGGTCATTGCCGGCAACTGCTTGCGGCAGGTGACGTTTCAGGGCTCGCGATAGCCGCTGTAGTAGCACCGTCGTTACACGGGGAGCGCGAGTCTTCATGGTAGGATGGCGACCAATCGAACCTTTCATGTGCTGCCGAGTCCGCAAGTATATATCCGACGTGTAACAAGCAAGAGCCGGACCGGCTGAGCTGTTCACTCCTGCATGCGCATCGCCGCCATCGATATCGGCACCAACTCGATCCACATGATCGTGGTCAAAGTCCGGCCCGATCTTTCCTTCGAAGTTATTGACCGCGAAAAGGATATGGTCCGTCTCGGCGCCGGCGGGCTGGACGGCCGAAACCTGACGGATTCAGCCATGGCGTCTGCGCTGCAGACGCTGGCCAAATTCAAACGTCTGGCGGAATCCAACAAGGTTGACGAAATTATCGCATCCGCCACCAGTGCGACCCGGGAAGCCGAAAACGGCGGCGACTTCATTGCCGAGGTGGGCCGCCAAACCGGCATTCGAATCCGTGTCATCTCAGGAACCGAAGAAGCGCGGCTTATTCATCTGGCCGCGGGATATGGCGTCGATGTTGGCGGCAGCACCGCGGTCGTGATCGATATCGGTGGCGGCAGCGTCGAAGTCACCCTCGGCACTGCCACCCATTTGACCCTCGGCAAGAGCTTCAAAACGGGCGTCATTCGACTCACGGAACGGTTCATC
Source organism: Acidobacteriota bacterium (assembly GCA_046734955.1). Classification (GTDB taxonomy): domain Bacteria; phylum Acidobacteriota; class Vicinamibacteria; order Vicinamibacterales; family 2-12-FULL-66-21; genus JALZOC01. Next base: position 10,073 of record JBKPSH010000201.1, on the reverse strand, counting down.
AAGACCGATCCGCTCTCAGCGCACGACGAGCGGCGGCTCGTCAAACATCTCAACAAAGAGATGGGCGCATACCTCGGACAGATCGCGCAGGCTGGCTTCGATCGCGTGATTGGAACCTCGGGAACGATTCTCAGTCTCGGCGCGCTGGCGATCGCCGAGGAGAAAGGCTCTCCTCCGCAGGACATCAGAAACCAGCGCGTCAGCGCAAAGGCGATACATCGATTGCGGAAGCGACTCGTCGAAGCGGACATCGAGGAGCGCCTCCACATGGCGGGGCTGGATCCGCGACGCGCGGATTTGAACGTCGGCGGTTCCGTTCTCCTTGATACGATTCTTCGCGGGCTCGGCGCTGAACACCTGACGCTGTGCGATCTCGCGCTTCGGGAAGGGCTCGTCCTCGACTACATTCACCGCAATAGCGCGCGGATCCGCAAGGTGGAGCGCTATCCGGACGTACGCCGCCGAAGCGTTGTCGAGCTGGGCGAACGCTGCGGGTACTGGTCAGAGCATGCACAGCAGGTGGCGCGGCTTGCGCTCAGTATTTTCGACCAGACGCGCAGCGTCCATGGTCTGGGCGATCGCGAGCGCGAGTGGCTCGAATTCGCGGCGATGCTGCACGATATCGGCGTGCACATCAGTTACGACCGGCATCATCGCCATTCCTACTACTTGATCAAGAATGGAGATCTGCGCGGCTTCGATCCACAGGAAATCGAGGTCATTGCGCTCATTGCGAGATACCATCGGCAGGCGACTCCGAAAAAATCCCACGAGGGATACGGGGACCTCAATGGCAGTCTTCGCGGGACGGTGCGCGTGCTCTCGGCCATTGTGAGGCTGGCCGAAGGACTCGACCGCAGCCACGCGCAGGCACTCGCCGGCATCGATCTGTTTCCGCGTGGCGACGATTATCTGGCGCGGCTGCGCGCCAACGGCGACGCGGAGCTGGAATTGTGGGCCGCGCATCGTCACGTCGCACCGCTGGAGCAGGAGCTGGCGCTGCCAATTCGTTTCGAAGTCTCAGGCGCGTACAAGGATCAACCATCACATGCTGAACAACCTGACGACGCCGCACGATTACCCAGGAAAGCTGTTCGTGGTCGAGGGAATCGACGGGTCAGGCAAAACCACCCAGCTCGCTCTGCTCGCAAAATGGCTTAGCGCGGCGGGCCATCCGGTCGTTCTCACCGAATGGAACTCCTCGGCGCTGGTGAAGGCGGCGACGAAGACAGGAAAAAAGAAGAACTCGCTGACGCCGATGACCTTCAGCCTGCTGCACGCGACTGACTTCGCCGACCGTCTGCTCTACAACATCGTTCCTCCCCTCAAGGCCGGGATGATCGTCCTGGCCGATCGCTACGCGTATACCGCGTTCGCGCGCGATGCGGCACGCGGCGTCGATCGTCGCTGGGTCCGCGAACTTTACAGCTTCGCCGTGAAACCCGATCTGGCGGTGTACTTCAAGGTGCCGATCGAAGTATCGACCGACCGGCTCATGGCGCGCCGGGTGAAGCTGAAGTTCTACGAAGCCGGTTTGGACATGGGCTGGAGTTCAAACGCGATTGAAAGCTTTCGCATCTTCCAGGGCAAGGTGCTCGACGAGTACGACCGGCTCGTCGAGGAATTTGGCTTGAGCGTCGTCAACGCGATCGGGAGCATCACGGAACAGCAGCGGACGTTCCGCAAGCTCGTCTCGCAGCACCTGGCGATCGAGGAAACCGATGAACAGCTTGACGAACAGCTCGCCTGACGGCGAAAACATCTTCCGGCCGGGCAGCTACTACGGGAACGGCATCCCTTATCTGCCTATCGAGGGTTATCCCGGGAAGATCATCGCCATCGAAGGAACGGACGGTGTCGGCCGTTCGACCCAGATTCGCTTGCTGCGCGAGTGGCTCGAGGTGCAGGGATACGGCGTCATCGAGACGGGGTGGACGCGATCCGAGTTGATGCAGCCGACGATCGAGCTGGCAAAGGCGAGCAACACGCTCAACAAGCTGACGTTCGTGTTGTTGTACGCCACCGATTTCGCTGACCGGCTGGAAAAGGAAATAATTCCCGCGCTCAAGGCCGGCTTCATTGTCCTGTCAGACCGATACATCTTCACGGCAATGGCTCGCGCCGGCGTGCGCGGCGTGGACAGGACGTGGATGCGCAATCTCTATGGGTTCGCGATCGCTCCGCACCTGGTGTTCTATCTCAAGATCGACGAGAAGGCCCTGATCCGCCGCGTGCTGCAGACACGCGGCATGGACTTCTGGGAGTCCGGCATGGACATGAAGCTCGGCGACGACATTTACGAGAGCTTCCGTGCCTACCAGCGCTCGTTGCTGCGCGAGTACAACTCGATGGCCGATGAGTTCGGGTTTCGCGTTCTCGACGCGAAACGCAAGGTCGAAGTCATCCAGGACGAGCTGCGGCGGCAGATTGGCGCATTCCTGGCAGAATCAGACGGCGCTTCGCAGGCCGTAACGTCTTGACTCTGTCTCGCGTCAAAATCCGCTCACGTTGCTCGTTCGCGGTCTTACTCCGAACGGAGCGCAATCACCGGATCGACTCGGACGGCAATTCGTGAGGCCACGGCAATCACGAGGACAGCGATCAAGACATAGCCAACTGTCACCGCCGTTAGCAGGGCCGGATCCAGCGGGACGATACCGCTGATTGCCGCGCGCAGCGCACGCGTGCCGGCAATCGCAGCCGCAGTCCCTCCCAGCAGCCCGACCGCCGTCCAGCGCAGCGTCGAGCTGCCAAGCGACCAGATCACGTGCCGGCTACTTGCACCGATCGCGCGTCGAATTGCAATCTCCTTGAAACGGCGCCGAACGAGGTACGTAATCACGGTGTAGATGCCGCACGTCGAGATCGCGAGCGCGAGTACCGAAAAACCACCGGTCAACGTCGCTATCGCGCGCTGACTCGACGTCGCACGCGCGACCTGAGACTCGAGCGTCTCGATTCCGAAGACGGCTTGACGCGGTTCGACTGCCCATATCGCGCGCTTGATCTCGTTCAGAGGATACGACGCCCCGGGAACGGTTCGGACGATGACCGCCATGTTTGGATCGCTTTGCTGCGTGTACGGGACGTACATTTGCGGCACGTCAACGGTCTGAAATGGTGGTCGGACGTTCTCAACAATCCCCACGATCGTCATGGTCGCGGCGCGTGGTCCTTCACCTGCGTGAATCTGCTGCCCGAGCGGACCACGCCTAGGCCAGAACTCTTGCGCCATTTCGCGATTGACGATCGCGACCGGCGGTCGGCGGCCATCATCATCATCGGTGAACAAACGACCAGCCACGAGCGGAACGCCGAGTGCGGCGAAATATCCGCCGCTCACGATCTGGTAACTCGCCTGTTGTCTCCGCAGCACAGCGGCGTCAGGCGTGTCGCCGATTCCAGTAAAGCTGACGCTCGGACGCTGCGGAAAGACCGAATTCGTCACGCCGGCCGCTTCAATGGTTTTGATGGTCGCGAGTTGTAGAAGATAACGCGCGTAGGTGTCGCCGAGCGACGGTCCGCCGCCAATTCCCCGCAGTCGCAGGACCGTCACGCGCTCGGTGGAGAAGCCGCTCTGCGCGCGCTGTAATTCCTGCAGACTGCGAATGAGCAAGGCGGCGCTCACCAGCAGCACGACCGACATCGCGACTTCCACCGCGATAAACGCATGCCGGAGGCGGCTGGCCGTGGTCGAAGTGCGGGGGTCGACGCGTTCACGTGTGCCGTTGGTCGACAGGCGCATCGCCGGCGCCAGCGACGACGCAATCGCGCACATGACGGTGACCGCCAACAGAAACACCAGCGCAGTACGATCCAGGACGATGCCGCCGACCAGCGGTGTGCCCCGCGGCATCAGTGCCCGCAACACACCCGTCAACCAGACTGCCACCGCGCCACCGGTCCCGCCGGCCGCGACTGCGACCAACAGCACCTCAGAAAGGCACTGGCGAACGAGACGCCCTCGCGACGCGCCGAGGGCACGGCGAACCGTGAATTCGGGCTCACGTTCAATTGATTGCGCGAGCAGAAACTGCGCCGTGTTCACGCATGCAATCAGCAACATCGTCGCGACAAGACCGACGAGCAGCAGCATCATCGGACGACTATTGCGCGTCAGCGACTCGTGCAGCGGCTCGGCGGCCATTGACAACCCGGAGCGTTTGTACTCCTCGGGATGGGCCGCCACCATCCCTGCCGCGAGGGTTCGCAGTTCGGTCGACGCCTGTTCGGGGGTCACCCCCGGACGCAGCCGCCCGAGTGCGGTCACGCGTCTGACGCTGGCGAACTGCCCCGCGCGTGACGTGTATTCGGCGGAGGCAGGATACGGGACATACAGATCGACAGGTGTGGCCACCTGTGCCCCTAATGAGAACGTATCCGGCAATACGCCAACGATCTCGTACGACTCTCCATTAAGGGAAAGGGTGCGACCGATGACCGTCGGATCCGCGCCAAAATTCCGCTGCCAGAACTCTTGTGCGAGCACGACGCGGGAGCCGTTGCGTTCGGCGCCGTCCGCCCCATCAAGAAGCCGCCCCACGGCGGGGCGCGCACCGAGCGTTGTCAGGAACGACGTGTCGACGCGAGCGCCAATCACCCGTTGCGGTTCCTCGCCGCCGGTTGTCTGAAAGTCGCGCGAATCAAAAAAAGTGACCGCGTCGAAGCTGCGGCTCGCCTCGCGCAGCTCGAGAACTTCGGGAACAGTCGGCGTGCTCAGGCCGCGCCCGTTGCGATCCATGTCGAGCAGGAGCACGAGACGATCCGCCGCCGGATAGGGCAGCGGTCGGAGAAGCGCCGCCTGAAATACAGCAAAGACGGCGGCGTTGGCTCCGATCCCCAACGACAACGTCAGCACGGTGAGCGCAGAGACCATGGGGTGACGGCTGAACACCCGGACGGCGTAGCGCAGATCGCTGCCGAGCCCATCGAGCCATGTCACCACTCGCGCCTCGCGCATTCCCTCACGCGCCCGTGTCACGTTGCCCATGTGAGCACGCGCCGCGCGCACTGCTTCCTCTGGCGGCATGCCGCGCCTGACGTTTATTTCGATCCGTTGTTCGAGATGAAAGCGCAGTTCCGCGTCGAACTCCTGACTGAGTTCGTCCTCGCGCCAGCGATTTCGCAACCGTCGCAGCCAGGACATCTCAGGCCTGCCTGAGGATGCGACCAACCGCGCTGACAAGCCGGATCCAGTGCTGCTCTTCCTCCGCGAGGCGGCGGCGCCCTTTCGCCGTCAGCGTATAGAATCGCGCTCGCCTGTTGTTGTCGGAGGCGGCCCATTCAGATTTCAGCCAGCCAGCTTCCTCCATGCGGTGCAACGCCGGATAAAGAGAGCCGGCCTCGATACGCAGGACGTCGCCCGAAATTTGTTCAACCCGTTCGGCGATGGCGAACCCGTGCATACCGCCGCCTGTCGCGAGGGTGCGAAGCACCAGCAGATCGAGCGTGCCTTGCAGCTGATCTTTTTTGTTGTCTCCCATAGAACTCTATAGGTGCGGACACTACGCTCTTTGCCTCCGATCGTCAAGTGAAGCCCCGATCGGGATGACCCGGACCGCCGATCCCGGATGCCGGATCCCGGACCTCGGATCTCGGATCTCGGATCTCGGAGCCGCGGCCAAGCCGCTGTTACACGGAATTTACAACCAGGAAATTTGCGTGAAACGACCGGCCGTTACGCTTGAGCGTCGGCATGTCTCCTGTCCAATCACCGGTTCCACAAGTTTCGGTCAACCCCGCAAAGGTTGCCACCGCGGCCCACCTCCCGCCGCAAATTGATGTTCGCAATCTGAACTTCTACTACGGGCCCAAGCGGGCGCTCGAAGACATCACGCTGGGGATCCAGCCGAACGTCGTCACCGCGTTCATCGGACCATCGGGCTGCGGCAAGAGCACGTTCCTTCGGACGCTGAACCGGATGAACGACATCATCGCCGGTGCCCGGGTGGACGGAAGCGTCCTGATTGACGGCACCAATATTTACGCGCCGTCGACCGACGTGGTCGCGCTCCGGCGACGTGTCGGAATGGTGTTCCAGAAGTCCAATCCGTTCCCGAAAACAATCTTCGAGAACGTCGCATACGGCCTTCGCATCAACGGGCTGGCGCGCGGGCGGGCCGCCCTCCAGGCGCGCGTCGAGGAAAGCTTGAAGGCCGCCGCACTCTGGGATGAAGTCAAGGATCGGCTGCACGACTCTGCGCTGGCTTTGTCCGGTGGGCAGCAGCAGCGGCTCTGCATTGCGCGCGCGCTGGCAATCAAGCCTGAGATTCTTCTGATGGACGAGCCGGCGTCGGCGCTCGACCCGATCGCCACGCAACGGATCGAAGAGCTCGTGTATCAATTGAAGTCAACCTATACGATCGTGATCGTCACGCATAACATGCAGCAGGCGGCGAGGGTGTCGGATCGCACCGCGTTTTTCTGGCTGGGCAAACTCGTCGAGTACGCGCCGACCGAGCGCATCTTCACGAATCCCGCGGAGAAACTGACCGAAGATTATGTGACGGGACGGTTTGGATAATCGTGCTGGATCCCGGATACCGGATCCCGGCAAACAGTTCTCTCAGCTATGGCAGACACCACGACGCGTCATTTTCAGGCCGATCTCGAGCAGTTGAAGGCCCGACTGCTCGAAATGGGCGGTCTCGCCGAGGATCGTGTACGGACCGCCGTCGACGGCCTGGTCCGGCGCGACATGGATGCGATCGCTCGCGTCATCGATGGTGATCGCCCGATCAATCAGCTCCACATCGAAATCGACAATCGCTGTTTCACCCTGCTCGCGCTGCACCAGCCGATGGCGGTCGATCTTCGGGCCATCGTGTCGGCGGTCAAGATCAACACCGATCTCGAGCGCGTCGGCGATCTTGCGATCAACATTGCCGAGGCGGTTGTCCGCTACATGCGGCACGCGCCAGTCAAGCAGCTGATCGACATCCCGCGGATGGCGGCGATTGCGCAATCCATGCTTCGGGATGCGCTGGATGCGTATGTGCGCCGCGACACGAGCCTCGCGCAACGGGTACTCGATGCCGACGACGAGCTGGATGCATTGAAGACGCAGGTCTTTCGCGAACTCCTCGATTTCATGCTGAAGGATCCGGCGACGATTGAACCGGCGCTCGACTTGATCCTCGTCTCGCGCCACCTCGAGCGCATCGGCGACCACGCGACAAATATCGCCGAAGACGTGATCTTCATGGTGTTGGCCAAGGACGTGCGCCATCACGTGAATGAACCTAATCTCTGATTACTCCGAGGGACTTCGCCCCTCCGGCTCCCCTACACCGTCGCTCGCGGGGGCCCTCCGCCCCGCTCCGCTCCGGTGACTCGACTCGCTGCGCTCGCTCGCTTCTTTCTTCGCAGAGCAGTGCCTCGCTATAGCACCGGGCAGTACTTATTCCGACGGGGCTGCGCCAGCGGACTGCCGACAAGTTCCACCGCACGGTCCACTGCGATGTCGGCGTGTATTCATCAGATACAATAGGCAGGTTGCACATGGTGCAGCCACAATCGGTGTGCGCGTACTGCCGCCGGCGTCCGGTCGACCCCGAGTGGCGGCCGTTCTGCAGCGAGCGCTGCAAGCTCGCCGATCTCGGACGCTGGGTCTCTGGCGACTACCGGATTCCAGGACCGCCGCTGCCTGTTGACGACGAAGACGCTGAGTAGACATGCCAGACACGCTGAGCATTACTGACAATCGAACCGGCAAGACTTACGAGATCGCGATCCAGGACAACACGATTCGCGCAATGGATCTCCGGCAGATCAAGGCCAGTCCCGAGGACTTCGGGATGATGACCTACGATCCGGCGTTCATGAACACGGCGGCCTGTCGCAGCAAGATCACCTTCATCGACGGCGACCGTGGAATCCTGATGTATCGCGGGTATCCGATCGAGCAGCTGGCCGAACACAGCGACTATCTCGAAACCGCCTACTTGCTCCTCTTTGGTGAACTGCCGACTACGGCGCAGTTCGAGCAGTGGACCCAGCAAGTCACGCGGCACACGATGCTCCACGAGAACATCAAGAAGTTTCTCGAGGGGTTCCGCTACGACGCGCATCCGATGGGCATGTTCCTGAGCGCCGTCGGTGCGCTCTCGACGTTCTATCCCGACGCCAAGAACATCTTCGATCCTGCGTCACGGCGCCTGCAGACGATCCGGTTGATCGCCAAAGTGCCGAGCATCGCCGCATATGTCTTCCGCCACACGATCGGGCGTCCCTATGTGCTGCCCGACAACGAGCTGAGTTTCGCCGGTAACTTTCTGAACATGCTGTTCAGGATGACCGAACCGAAATACAAGTCGCACCCGGTGCTCGAGCGGGCGCTCGACGTGTTGTTCATTCTGCACGCCGATCACGAACAGAACTGCAGTACGCACGCGATGCGCGGCATCGGCAGCTCGCACGCCGATCCCTATTCGTCGCTGGCCGGCGCCGCTGCCGCGCTCTATGGACCGCTGCACGGCGGCGCCAACGAAGCCGTGCTCAGGATGCTGACCGAGATTGGATCGGTCGACAAGGTGCCGGCCTTCATCAAGCGGGTCAAGGCGGGCGAAGGGCGGCTGATGGGATTCGGCCACCGCGTTTACAAGTCGTACGATCCCAGAGCCACGATCATCAAGCGCATCGCAGATCTGGTGTTCGAAGTGACCGGCCGCAATCCGCTTCTTAATATCGCCCTCGAGCTCGAACGCATCGCGTTGTCGGATGAGTACTTCATCTCGAGGAAGCTCTACCCCAACGTCGACTTCTACTCCGGGTTGATCTACCAGGCGATGGGATTCCCGGTGTCGATCTTCCCTGTCCTGTTTGCGATTCCGCGCACCGCGGGATGGATCGCGCAATGGGAAGAGATGTTGACCGACCCCGAGCAGAAGATCGCGAGACCGCGGCAGATCTATGTCGGGCCGGCTAAACGCGAGTATGGCCCCCGAGAGAAGAGACGCTGAGGACATGCGGAAACTGCTCAGCTCTCTTCTGCCAATCCTGGCATCCGTCGCGTGCGTGCATGCCGCACAGTCCGCGGCACCAAAATTCAACGGTCAACGCGCGTTCGAAGACATCCGGAAACTCGTCGCCATCGGGCCGCGCGTGGCCGGGACACCGGGCGCGCAATCCGCACGCGACTACATTCGCAAGGAACTGCAGGCGGCTGGTGTCACGGTCGAGGAACAGCCATTCGAAGCGGTGACGCCAAATGGCCGGGTCAGAATGGTGAACCTGCGGGCGACATTCGCCGCCGCCGGCGCGTCGTCCTCGAAGCAGCGACTCGTCATCGGCGGACACTACGACACGAAGTTGTTCAAGGAGTTCGCGTTCGTGGGCGCGAACGACGGCGGATCAAGCGCCGCGTTCCTCGTTGAGCTCGGTCGAGTGTTGAAGGGGCGAACGAATCGCGTTCCTATCGAACTGTTGTTCATTGACGGCGAAGAGGCGGTCGGCGAATGGCAAGGCTCGGATCACACTTATGGCAGCCGGTACTACGTCGAAGCCGCGCGCAAGGCGGGAACGCTCGGCGATATCCGCGCGTTCATCCTCGTGGACATGATTGGCGACCGCAACCTGGTCATCAAGCGCGAAGCGAACTCGACTCCCGCCCTCACTGACGCGATCTGGACCGCCGCGAAGCGGCTGAACCGCCGCGAGTTCGTGGGCGAGATCACGCCAATCGAGGATGATCACCTGGAGTTCCTCGAAGCGGGCGTCCCGTCGGTCGATCTCATCGATCTCGAATACCCGGACGCGACGTCCCGATTCTGGCACACGCAGTACGACACGATCGAGAATGTTGCCGCATCGAGTCTCCAGGCGGTCGGGGACGTGTTGATCGCTGCATTGCCTGCGCTCGAATCCCTCATCACTAATCGCTGATCGCGAATCACTAACAGGTTGCTGAAAAAGTAAGGACCACTGGACCACGTCTTCGTACTAGGATGCTCCTATTCAAGGGAGTGTGGCGATGCGTGGAGCCGACGAGCAATCCGGATCGATGTTTAGTTACCTGTCGCCCGAGGAGCGGGTGCCGCAAGATCATCCGCTTCGCGCGATTCGTCGGATGACCG
>JBKPSH010000200.1:0-24953 GCA_046734955.1 Acidobacteriota bacterium | reverse complement strand
CTTCCGCTTCATCTCGCAAACCAGATCGCCGCTGGCGAAGTCGTCGAACGTCCGGCGTCAGTCGTCAAGGAGCTGATCGAGAACTCGGTTGATGCCCACGCGACGCGTGTCGCGATCACGATCGAGCTTGGCGGGAAGAAGCTGCTCCGGGTTGAAGACGACGGCGAAGGGATGGAGCCGGAGGACGCGCGGCTGGCGATCGAGCGTCACGCGACGAGCAAGATCGCGACGCCGGAAGACCTGGGCGCGATTCGGACCCTCGGATTCAGAGGGGAAGCGCTGCCGAGTATCGCGTCGGTGTCGCATTTCACGCTGCGGACACGGGCGCGCGGGAGCGCGTCCGGCACGGAAATCCGCGTCAACGGCGGGACTGTCGCATCGGAGCGTGAAGTGGGCGCTCCGGAAGGGACGTCGATCGAAGTCGCCGATCTCTTCTACAACCTGCCGGCGCGGCGCAAGTTTCTGAAATCCGACGGCGCCGAATCGGCGCAGATCTCTCGCCTCGTGACGCAGATGGCCCTCGGATATCCAGAGGTCGGATTCTCACTGACGAGTGGCGGACGCAAACTTCTCGAGTGTCCACCAGCAAACGGCCTGGGCGATCGGTTCTATCAGTTGTTCGGCGAGCGGCTCGACCTGATCGAAGTGCGCAAGGAAGCAGCCGGGCTGCAGATTCACGGATACGTCGCCGCACTCGGAGATCAAGGTCCGGTACGCGGCGCTCAAAACGTATTCGTCAACCGACGCATCGTCAAAGACCGAACGATCGCGCACGCGATTTCAGAAGCTTACAGCGTCGCGACGATCAAAGAACGCAGCCCCGAAGTGCATCTCTTCATACGGATGCCGGCCGATCGCGTCGACGTGAACGTTCACCCGACCAAGGCGGAAGTCCGCTTTCTCGAGCAATCACTGGTGCACGAAGTGCTGCGCCGCGCGCTCGCCGACGCGCTCGGTCACGGCCGCGCGCCGGAGCTGCAATTCACGCCTTTCTCCCCGCGTCCGCTCGAGCCGCGCCTGATGACGATCCCCGGCGTCCTCGCCGGTGCCGCGGTTGGAAACAGATGGACACCTGAGCCGCTCGGACCGTGGCGTAATCTGATGGAGCCTTCAGCTTCTGGTCAGGAGGAACCCGGTAGAACCCTGCAGAACCCTGTAGAACCTGGCAGAACCCATGACCACCCCGTAGAACCTGACGCTATCCGTCCAATGATCCCATTGGGCCAGTTTCGCGATACGTTCATCATTGCGATCGACGATGAGGGAATCGCGATTGTCGATCAACACGTGGCACACGAGCGGGTGCTGTTCGAGCAAGTGATGGAGAAGTTGACATCCGGTCATCTGGAAAGTCAGCGGCTCTTGGCGCCACTGCTGATCGAGTTATCCCCGGCCGAGCGCCAGGCGCTCATTCCACATTCCGCGACGCTCGAGAAGTTCGGTCTCGAGATCGAAGAGTTCGGCGGCGACAGCGTCCGCCTCTGTGCCCTTCCGGCGGTGCTCGACCCATCAGAGTGCGAAGCTGCCATCCGCGCGCTCGCCAGCGATCTCGAAGGCCTCGACCGCGGCTCGCGCGTCGAGGAGGCGCTGCGACGGATCGCCGCAACGATGGCCTGTCATGCGGCCGTCAAGGCGAACTATCCGCTGACGATGGAGAAGATGCGGTACATCCTCGAGGAGCTGCGTCGCACCGCGTACTCGAGTGTGTGCCCGCATGGGCGCCCCGTCGTGCTTCGCATCACGCGGCGGGAGATCGAGAAGAACTTTCAGAGGATCTGACGCTGAAATTGCTGACGCCCTTTGAGCCGCCGCCCGATGATGTGATACTGGGCCACCGGGATGGACAACTGTGAGTGAATGGCATACTGCCGAGTATGCGCTCGGCTACCTCGAGAAAGCCGATCGTATTCCGCATCGCAGCGCGGGCGAAGCCACCTTGCTCGACGAGTTGCCGGAGACAGTTCAGCGCGTGCTCGATCTTGGCTCTGGTGACGGACGATTGCTCGACCTCGTCCTCCGCGCTCGACCGGCGGCCGTCGGTGTGGCCGTCGATTTCTCACCACCGATGCTTGACCGGTTGCGCCAGCGATTCGACCGAAATGAGCGGGTGCAAATCGTGGAGCACAACCTCGAGGATTCACTGCCGTCCCTCGGGCGGTTCGACGTGATCGTTTCGAGTTTCGCGATTCACCACGTGGAGCACGAGCGGAAGCGTCAGCTCTACGGCGAAATCTGGAACGCGCTTTCGACCGGCGGGGTGTTCTGCAATCTGGAGCACGTGGCTTCCGCCTCGGAACACGGGCACCTGAAGTTTCTCCACGCGATGGGGAGGACGCCGGAAGACGAGGATCCCTCGAACAAGTTGCTGGATGTTCACACGCAATTAGTGTGGCTGCGAGAGATCGGCTTTGCCGATGTCGATTGCTACTGGAAGTGGCGCGAGCTCGCGCTGCTGGTCGGACGAAAAACGACTGAACTCCGAGGCTGAGGCATCCGCCGCGATCTTCGCGACTGAGTGCCATTCGAATTGTCATTTACCCAGCGCGTCGCGATTACCGATCGCAGCAATCGATCGATATGAGACCGGAGTCGAGTGGCCACCAAAGCGGTGATCCCATGAGCAAACGTCTCCGTTATCAAGTCGCCGTCAGCCTCGACGGCTTCATCGCCGGACCAAATGGCGAATACGACTGGATCGTCATGGATCCATCGATCGACTTCAGCGCGCTCTACAAGGAGTTCGACACGGTCGTGATGGGCCGCAAGACCTATGAGGTAACGGCGGCGCAGGGCGGCCATGGCGCAATGCCGGGTCTCGAAGTCGTCGCATTCTCGCGAACGCTGCCACCCGCCACGTATCCCGGCGTTCGTGTCACCGACGATGACCCGCGTCACGTCGTCGCGGAACTCAAAAAGAAACAGGGGCGGGATATCTGGCTGTTTGGTGGCGGCACGCTGTTCCGAACGCTTCTCGATGCGCGGCTTGTCGACACTGTGGAGGTCGCGGTTATGCCGGTGATGCTCGGATCCGGCATTCCGCTCGTCCAACCGGGCAGTACGACGAAGCTGGTCCTGTCGGATCAGAAAACACTGCCTGCCAGTGGCATCGTCGTCCTCTCGTATTCAGTGGCCGGCGCGAAGGGTTCAGCCCCGGCGATCGCATATGTCAAGAATGCGAAGAAGAACCACTCGCTCAAACGCAAATCGACCGTGACGCTGAACCGAAAGTCGTCGAAAAGGAGGCCCGCCAGGCCGCGCAGGCCTTAACATAATCCCGCCATCAGGAGGTGCCTCGTGAGACTCTACAACGGGCGCTCTTCATTCGGAAATCAGCTCATCATCGCGGCTGCAATGATGTTTCTGGCTGTTTTCATCCCGCAACGTGTAACAGCTCAGGCGCCAGTCGGCAGTATTGAAGGTGTCGTGACGGATTCGACCGGCGCGGTCGTTACCGGGGCGACGGTCACCGCAACCTCGCTGGCGACGGGGGCGGCGCGCACGGCGACCTCCGATGCGCGGGGTGCCTTCGTGATCGCCACGCTGAAGCCCGGCGATTATGCGCTCAAGGTGTCGTCGAAAGGGTTCGTGGACTTTGTGGCGCCAAGCGTGAACGTGCAGGTCGGCCAGATTACGCGCGTCGAACCTGGTCTCTCGGTCCAGGCACTGAACGAGAGTGTCAGGGTGACCGCCGCGAGCATCGCGGTCGACACATCGCAAACGGCGATCAGCGGCGTCGTCAACCTTCGGCAGATCAATGAACTGCCGTTGAACGGCCGCAATTATCTCGAACTCGCCAAACTGCAGCCTGGTGTCGAGATCCAGGAAGGACGCTCCTTCGATCCGACCAAGAGCCGCTACACCGGCGTCTCCATCGGCAGCCGGAACGGCCGCGAAGCGAGGATCACTATCGACGGCATCGACGCGGTCGACGAACACGTCGGCACGACCACCCTGAACATTTCACAGGACGGCATCCAGGAATTTCAGGTCTCGACATCGTCATCCGACCCGTCTGCTGGTCTGAGCGCTACCGGCGCCATCAACATCGTGACCAAGCGTGGGAGCAACGACATCCGCGGCAGCGGATTTCTTTTCGGCCGTGGGTCGCGCTATGCGGCTCGGCCGAGCTTCGCGGCGACGGCACCTGACTTCGACCGTGAGCAATACGGCGCGAGCGTCGGCGGCCCAGCGCTGAAGGATCGTGTGTTCTGGTTTGGTAATGTCGAGAAAACGAGAGAGAAGTCGGCGATTGGCATCAGCACTCCGTACTTTCCGACGTTGACATCGTACGCAGCGCCGTTCGACTTGCTGTCGACCACGCTGCGAGGCGACTGGCGCGTGTCGTCGAAGAACGACGTCTTCGTGCGCTGGAGCCGCGACGACAACTCCAGCCTCGGTAACTTCGGCGGCAATCGCCTGCCGTCGAGCGGCAACGTGAACGCGAATACCACCAATCAGGTGGCTGGCGGCCTCGACACGGTGCTGACATCCCGTCTCACCAACAGCTTTCGCACGGCGGTGACGGACTTCAAGAATCGCGTCCTTCGTCCAGACAGCACGGCGCAGGCAGTTGGTATCCCCGGTCTTGAAAATGTCCGCGTGACGACCGACGATGGTGGACTGATTACGGGGCCGGACAACATCACGCCGCAGTCGACGTTCGAGCTGTTCAGCCAGTTCCGCGACGATCTCACGTATGCGTTTGGTGCGCACACGATCCGCGGCGGCGCCGACATCGTCCACTATCGCGTCCGCGTAACCAACTTCGTCAGCGGATTCCCGTCGTTCAATGTCGTATCACCAGCGTCGCGAAACCCTGCCGACATCGCCAACCAGCCGTTCATCAACGTCGTTGTCGGGAACAAGAAGGGCATTCGCATTCCCGGCACGGACGACAACGCGCACCGCAACACGCGTATCTCGGGATATCTCGAAGACTCGTGGCGTTTGCGCCCAAACATGATGGTCAACTACGGTGTCCGCTACGAGGTCGACACGCATCCGCTCGACAACGATTTGAAGAAGCCGGCGCTTGTCGGTCCGATCCTTCCGAATGGCACCGAGGCGACGCCGATCGACCACAACAACTTCGCGCCGCACGCGGGCCTGGCCTGGGATCCGTGGAGCGACGGAAAGACGTCGATTCGTGTCGGCGGCGGGATCTATTACACGCTTCGCATCAGTAACCTGGTCACCAACGAACGGGCGTCGCTTGCCCCGTTCAACTCTGGCAACGACACGATCACGCTGACCGCAGGGTCACTGAGCCAGGGGCCGCAGGATTTCAACAAGGATGGCAACGTCGACTTCGACTTCACCCCGGCGCTTGTGACCGGGACCAGCCTGGCCAGCGCCATACCGACGATACTGTCCGGACAGGGCGTGTACGTGGCAGCGCCTCCATCGACCACGCCGACGCTCGACATCACACGCACGGGACTCGTCATCAGCAATGAGCTGCAGACACCGTACTCGAAGCAGTTCAATGCCGGCGTGCAAAGGGAGCTGCCGTTCAACAGCATTCTCGACGCCAACTATATCTATAGCCGGACGGAGCACGAGTTCATGCGTGATCTCGACGGCGCGAATTTCTTTCCCGGTAATGGCCCACCAATCGTCCTCGGTGATGGCCGGGCACCGACGAACGCGATTACGATCGTGACGTCCAACGGCTACTCTCGTTACAGCGCGATGACGTTGAGAGTCGATAAGCGGATGGCGCACCACTTTCAACTGAGCGCGGGTTATGCGCTCTCGAAGCTGGAAACCACCACCGCCGACGGCCTCGGGCTCGGTGCCGGGACACTCGTGAATCGTAATGTGGCGGCCAACTTCGGCACCGCCCCTCTCGATCGCCGACACCGGCTGACGTTCAATGGCATCCTGGAGCTTCCGAAAGGCTTCAGGCTGTCAGCGATCTCGACCGTCTACAGTGGAGTGCCTGCATCCGTTCTTGTCGGTTCGGCCGATCTGAACGGCGATGGAATCAACGGCGACCTGCTTCCCGGCACTCGCCGCGGCTCGCTGGGCCGCGAGATCTCCGACGTCGCGGGGCTGAACTCGGCCATTCGGAACTACAACGCGACGCTTGGTGGGACACGGAACCTGCGCGGGCAGACGCTGCCGTATGCCGTCGAGATGCCGGACTTCGTGAAGTTCAGCGACTCGTTCATCTCACACGACCTGCAGCTGTCCTACGTCCTCAAAGTAGCGGCGCGCGCGAGGATCGAGGCCACTGCGCAGCTGTTCAACGTCTTTAACGTCTCGAATCTCGTTGGCCCGGCGGGATTGCCGTCATCCCCGTATAGCGGCACTCTGCCCACGATCGGCACCTTGCCTGCTGGCTTCACGGTCGCTTCGGATGGCAGCCTGAAGGACGCAAGCGGCGCGACGGTCCAGGCCGGGGTGACCCGGCTACCGAACGGAAACCTGATCACGACGTCGTTCGGCAGTTTCGGCGCCGTGCGGCCGTCCTTGCCGACCGGCACTGGCTTGCCTCGCGCTGCGCAGTTTGGGATCAAGGTGAGTTTTTAGAAACGTGAAGACGCGCGCGAGCGCGGTCACGTTTTTGATGGAGGTGAGCCTTGCTACCTCTCGCGGCTCTTCTGATCGTCGCTCTCGCGTGTCTCGCGGCGACGTGCGATCTCCAGCCGGACGTGCGCGACTGGCAGCGTGAACGCGTCCGCATGGTCGAGGAACAGCTGAAGGGACGCGACATCCACGACCCACGCGTGCTCTCCGCGATGCTGACGGTGCCCCGCCATTTGTTTATTCCTGAATCCGCGCGAGGCGGCGCCTACGGCGACTTCCCGGTCCCGATCGGTCACGGGCAAACGATCTCGCAGCCCTACATCGTCGCGTTCATGACTGAAGCCTTGAAAGTTGCGCCCGAGCATCGGGTGCTCGAGATCGGAACCGGCTCGGGATATCAGGCGGCCGTGCTCAGCGTGCTGGCGAAGGAAGTGTTCACAATCGAGATCGTGGATGCGCTCGCCAAACGCGCCCGCGCGACGCTTGCCGAGCTTGGCTACCGAAATGTCGAAGTCCGCAGCGGCAATGGATATCTCGGTTGGCCCGAGCATGCGCCATACGATCGCATCATCGTGACCGCGGCACCTCCCGAAGTGCCGTCGGCCCTTGTGCAGCAGTTGAAAGTCGGCGGGCTGATGGCGATTCCGGTCGGCGTCGGCGACCAGGAATTGCGGATCATGCGGCGGACGGCGACGGGGATGGAAACGATCGCCACGCTCCCCGTGCGGTTCGTTCCGATGGTGGGGAAGTCGTGATCCATGCGGAAAGAGCGGACCTTGGGAAACAGCGGCGCAACACTTACGGCGCAGCTCCCCACGGCGCGCGCAAAGCTGGTGCTCATGAGTCGCACGATCCGCCACTTCATCCGACGTAATGCCAATACGCCAACTGGTTCCGGCACGGAACGAGTTGGCTACTTGCAGGTATAGTCTTGGCAAGGGGCAGGAAAAACGGGGGACTCCAATGCAAGAAAACGGATTCGACTCACCGGACGGCGCGGCGACCGCAGGTTTTCCGGAGGCGCACTGCCGCGCCGTGGCGTCGCAAGTCTATGAGGACAATGCCTACGTACTTCTCGATACCGGTTCGCCCGGAGAACCTTATTTGTACGGAGCGGACTGTTGCCGCATCAACGGACGTTGGTTCGAACTAGGGTCCAGTAACGGTTCCGGCTGGCACCAGACCGGAAACGATCCGGATGTTGGCACTCTCTCGCTGTGGGATGAGGTTCCAGAGGACGTGGAGGCGGTTCGTGTGATGTTCAACGGCACCACGAGTGAACATCCCGCCACCCAGCGCGCGTATTTGGCCGTATGGTGGCGAGTTCCGCTGCCGGTCGAGTGGCCAACGGTCGTGGGTGTGAAAATCCACGGCGTGTGGCACGACGCATCATCGGCCACTCTGCAAACACCAGAGTCCTGATCACCAGGCGATCTCCGATCCTGGAGTTCCTCGGCGTCTTTGCAGCATTGAGATCGGGCTGATGACTGGCACGTTCAAGTGAGTGACGATTGTGTCGATCCTTGCTCTTGTCCTAGGCGCGCGGGCGCAACAGGCGGTTCGGCCCGGCATCGTACCCGGGCCCGCCGCGCTCCGCTGGCTCGGCCGTCGACAGCCTTCAATCGACCACGGCACGATTGTGTGATCGTTCCTGGCAAGCTTCCGTGTCCGATCGCACACAATCGTTTATCGTGCGCCCAGCCACCGTCGCCGACATCCCTGTTCTCGCACATCATCGCGCCGCAATGTTTCACGATATGGGGACGCTGGCCGCGCATCAGATCGCGGCCCTGGAGTCTGCGACAGCCTCGTACCTTCGCGATGCCATGCCGCGCGGCGAGTATCTCGCCTGGGTCGCTCAAGCGGCCGAGGCCCAACCGCCGATTGTTGGCGGAGCCGGTGTTCAACTGCGATCGATTCTGCCGCGTCCGCGCCCTGGCAGTGACAATCTGGAACTCGGGCCCGAGGCGATCGTTCTGAATGTTTACGTCGAGTCATCGTGGCGAAGGCGCGGCGCCGCCGACGCATTGATGCGCGCGCTGCTGCACGAACTCGCAGCACGCGGCATCCGACGTGTCGTCCTTCACGCGTCCGACGATGGGCGGCGATTGTATGAGCGGCTCGGGTTCGTCGCGACGAACGAAATGCGGTTGAGCGCCGGGTGATCGAACGGGCTTGGTCAACAACATTCACACTCACGCTGCCATCCTGTCTTAGAGAACGCTTCTTCCTCTGGTTTGCCTGGCTCGTCGTGATCCCGTGGTATTCATGGAAGACGCGCGGATCGCGGGGATGGCGTTTATGCTTGGGCTTATTCGCCTTGATCGGATCCGGCTATATCGCCGCCGCCCTCGTCTCTCTCATTCGCTTTTATGCGCAGTAGATTCGCGGCTCCGGCACTAATCAAGCAAGCAGAGACATGTCGAACTACCGCGTTCGCTTCGAGCAACTCGAGAGCATTCCTCTCGCCGTTCTTCGCCGCCAGGCGCACAAGTCAGAGTTGTCGCGCGTCGTGCCCGAGTGCTGCGGGCTCGTGTGGAACGCCGTGAAGGCACAACATGCGAAAGGCGGCCGTCACGTAGCGATCTACTGGGATGACTTGATTCGGCTGGAAGTAGGGGTCGAACTGGAAGGGCCGCTCACCGAGGATGGACAGGTGGTTCGCTCAGCAACACCCCGCGGCACTGTTGCATGGGTCACGTATCTGGGGCCTTATAGTGGACTCGGCGCGGCGCACCAGGCCATTCACGACTGGGCGAAAGCCGGCAACCATCGGCTCGCCGGTCCGAAGTGGGAGATCTATGGTCACTGGAGAGCAGAGTGGGATACGGATCCGTCGCAGATTCGCACGGACGTCTTCTACCTGGTGAAGTGATCCTGCAATGTTCGAAGACGGAGTGAAGCCGCATGACCGTGAAGGCTGTACTGCAGCCGTTGCGACGAGACGTTGATTTCGAAGGAGGCGGCGACGTCGATGGGAACACTCGAGAAAGCATTTGGCTATCAAGGCGACAATATGAACTTGCCGGTTGCTGATGTCGACGCTGCGTTGCCCTTCTACGAAAGGGTGCTCGGGTTCCGAGTTGTGAACCGGGAGACCGCGCCCCATGCGTCGGCAGTGCTGGCGCGCGACAATGTTCAAATGCGATTGGCGGAGAATGGCGCCGACTCCTCACAAGATGGTTGCGCGTTTCACGTAACCGGCCTTTCGTCCTTATTTGCCGAATTCAAGACGAACGGTTTGCACAAGGAGCTGTCCGACTTCTCGACCGAAGAGCACGGCGGCGCTTCATGGAAGGTGTTCTACGTCGTCGCGCCCGATGGATTGTGTTACTGGTTCGGGGAACGACAGTGATTCACGCCGATCCGATCTGTCGGCTGCTCGTTTAGATCACAACTCCTCGTACGGTAGAGTTACCGCCACGCCCGGCGTCCGGGCGCTCTTTCTCCGGAGGTTTCGCGTGATTGGCCGTTGGTTCTGCGGTTCTCTCGCACTCGTTGCCGTCGCTGTCATCGTCCTGGACGGCCCGGGTAGAGGGGCACCACCGGTATTTGCTCAGGGCGCCACGCCAACAGTGGTCGCGATCCGGAACGGCACGATCATCACAGCGACTCGCGGCACGATCAATAACGGCACGGTGCTCATACGTGACGGAAAGATCGCCGCCGTTGGCACCAACGTATCGATTCCGTCTGGCGCCGACGTATATGACGCGACGGGAAAGTTCGTCTCACCCGGTCTCATCGACGCCCACTCGCACATCGCGAATGACGCCATCAATGAAGGGACGGTGTCGGTCAGCTCGATGACCGGTATGGAAGATGTCCTCGATCCCACCGACGTCAACATCTATCGCGATCTCGCGGGCGGGACGACGACCGCCAACATTCTTCATGGCAGCGCGAACGCGATCGGTGGAAAGACGGTCGTCATCAAATTGCGATACGGCAAGCCCCGCGCGAATGATCTCGTGTTCCAGGGCGCGCTGCCGGGCATCAAGTTCGCGCTCGGCGAGAACGTGACGCGCAAGCGAGGTCAAACGCCGACGAACCCCGAGCGTTTTCCAACCACCCGCCAGGGCGTGGAGTATGTGATCCGCGACGCCTTCACCCGCGCGAAGGCATATCGCAAGGAGTGGCAGGACTTCGAAACGAAAAAGAAAGCCGGTCAGGACGTGTTGGCACCTCGCCGTGATTTGCAATTGGACGCGCTGGTTGAAGTGCTGGAGGGAAAACGCCTCGTGCACGCGCACAGCTATCGCGCTGACGAGATCCTGATGCTGATCCGCCTTGCCGACGAGATGGGTTTCAAGGTGACGACGTTCCAGCACGTGCTCGAAGGCTACAAAGTCGCCAAAGAGATCGCCGCGCACAACGCCGGCGCATCGACGTTCTCCGACTGGTGGGGTTACAAGATGGAGGCTGCCGACGCCATTCCTCACAATGCCTCGCTGATGACGCACAAAGGAGTGGTTGTCTCGATCAACTCGGACGATGCCGAGCAGGCGCGGCGGCTCAACATGGAAGCCGCGAAGGCGGTTCGATATGGAGATGTGACCGACGATCAGGCTTTTGCGATGGTCACGATCAATCCCGCAAAGCAGCTCAAGATCGACAATCGCGTCGGCTCCATCGAGGTTGGCAAGGATGCCGACCTCGTCGTCTGGAACCATCACCCGCTCTCCACGGCAGCGATTGTCGAGCGCAGTTACATCGACGGCATCGCGTATTACGACCGCGAGAAGGATCTGCAGCGGATCACCGAGATCCAGAGAGAGAAAGGCAGCCGCTCGACGACGGACACGTCACCCTCCGCGACCAACGGAACACAGGGTCCGGCGAACGGGCCGAATGGTTCGGAGGCGACGAATGGTTCGCAGGCGCCGCCGCGGGCCGCGCCGCCGGGCGAACGTTTCGACATCAAAGGCAACGCTGAGGGCCCGACCTGGGCGATCACCAACGCACGCATCGTGACCGTGTCAGGTCCGGTGATTCCAAAAGGGACAATTGTCATCAAAGGCAATCGCATCGACGCAGTCGGCGCCAACGTGGCCGTGCCGGCCGGCGCGAAGCCGGTTGATGCTCAAGGCGCGACGGTGCTGCCCGGCATGATCGACGCAAGCACCGATATCGGCCTGAACGAGCCAGGCGTCCGCAACTACGACGATGTGACCGAGATTCTGCCGTTCGATCAGATGCTCCGCACGCGCGTAGCGTACAAGGCCGACAGTATTGCGATTCCGGTGACGCGAAGCGAAGGCGTCACCACGATCGGCGTGCGACCGGGCGGCGGAACCATCAGCGGCGAAATCCCGGTCATGAATCTTGACGGATGGACGTGGGAGGAAGCGATCCTGCGTCCCGCAGCCGGCCTCGCCTTCAACTATCCCGGCGGCGCAGGTGGTCGTGGCGGCGGCGGTCGTGGCGGCGCGGTGCAGCCGCAGGGGCCAGATCCGATCAAGACATTCAATCAACTCTTCGAACGGGCGCGCGCGTACGCCAGGCAGCCTGCAACCCGGCAGGTTGATTGGACATTGGAGCCATTTGTCCCGGTGCTCGATCGTCGTCAGGCTCTCTACGTCGTCGCCAATACCGAGCAGACGATGCGGGACGCGATCGCCTTGGCCGACCGACAGAACATCCGCATCGTGCTGCAGGCTGGCGCCGACGCGCAAAAGATCGCGGGACTACTGAAACAGCGTGATGTTCCTGTAATCCTGTCGAGCATTCTGTCGCTGCCGCCGCGCGAAGACGAGTTCCATGCCTACACGTATCAAACGCCGGGCGTGCTTGCGAAAGCCGGCGTGACGTTCGCGTTTTCAAGCGGCGGTTTCCAGTTCTCACGCGATGTCCCGTTCCAGGCAGGCCGCGCGGTCGCATGGGGCCTGTCGCACGACGATGCGATCAAGGCCTTGACGCTCGACGCGGCGCGGATCCTCGGTGTCGACGGTCAGGTGGGCACCATCGACGCCGGTAAGGTTGCCAACCTGGTGGTGGTGACTGGTGATCCCTTGGAGATTCGATCGCAGATCCGGCACGTGATCATCGCCGGGCGCGACGTGCCGCTCGACAACTCGCAGGTCGAGTTGTTCAAGAAGTACATGGCGCGCTGAGGAGATTAGAAGTGGCTTCAAAATCGAGTACCGGACAAGTGGCGAACGAGCGCGCGAGTGAGCCCACGCGCCCGCCTTCGCGCCGAAGGCGCTTCGGCGCGTCCACCGTAGCTTTAGCGGAGGTGGAAGCGGAGCGGGGCTTGCGGGGCCCCCGCGAGCGAGCGTGCAGGGGAGTCCGAGGGGCGAAGCCCCTCGGAAATGACATGACACGCCGTATCTTGCGATTTCTTGTTGTCTTCGTCATCGCCGCCGTCGCGATGATGTTCCCGGTGTTCACTGTCAGCGGGCAGATGCCCGCTCGCGCCCCGCGGTATGCGATCACCAATGCGCGAATCGTCACGATGGTGGGCGCGCCGATTGAAAAAGGCACCGTCGTGATGCGCGACGGCGTGATCGAGGAGGTCGGTGCCGGGGTTGCGACTCCGGCCGATGCGCTCGTTGTCGACGGCAGCGGAATGGTTGTTTATCCCGGCGCAATCGACATGTCGAACAGCACGATTGTCGAAGGTGGCATTGTCGCCGCTGCAGCGGCTGACGTCGCTCCTGTTCCGACCGGTCGCGGCCGCGGCACCAACGTCGCCACACCCGACAACATCACGTGGGCCGATCAGGAGCGCGAGGCGCGCACCCGATATCTCCATCCCGATGTCGACGCGTCGCGGATTGTCGTGTACGACGGCGACGCGATTCGCCGTATCGCTGCCGCTGGGATCACGTCGGCGCTTGCAGTGCCAGCGCAGGGAATCATCCGCGGGCAGAGCGCGCTGGTCAACGTCACCGCGCCGCCCGATCCGAGCGAGATCAGTGCCGTGGGCACGTATCGCCGCGGCAGCGTGGTCGTGCGATCGGGCGTCGCGCAGCACGTGGTGTTTGCGACCGGCCGTGGTGCTGGTGGTGGGGAAGGCGGCGGTGGCGGTGGCGGCTATCCGGGCGCTCTGCTTGGTGTGATCGCGTTCACCCGGCAATCGTTCCTCGATGCGCAGTGGCAGAAGGATGCGCGCGCGTTTGTGGATCGACACAAGGACGCGGCCGTCAGCGGTTTTGAACCTGCGCTTGATGCGCTGGCGCCGGCGCTCGATCGGAAGATGCCCGTGGCGTTCGAGGCCGTCGAAGAACGAGAGATCGTGCGAGCGTTGAACTTCGCCAAGGAGTTCAACCTCGACCCGATCATTGTCGGTGGCGCCGAGTCGGCAAATGTCATTGATGAACTCAAAGCGGCGAAGGCACGCGTGATTGTGTCGACGAACTTCCAGGCGATCGGCGCTGGTGGGCGCGGTGGATTCGGCGGTGGCCGCGGCGGTGGAGAAGTCGATACTCCCATTCGAGTGACGCGCATGCGGCAGAGCGCCGTCAAGGTCCCAGCGGCACTCGACAAGGCCGGCATTCCATTCGCGTTTACCCAGGGTGGGCTTCAGAGCGCGACTGAGTTCATGCGCAGCGTGGCACGAACGGTCAAGGAAGGTGGGCTCTCAGAAGACGCGGCGCTCAAGGCATTAACCGTCAATGCGGCAAAGCTCGCGGGCGCCGGCGATCGTCTGGGCACGATCGAGAAGGGCAAGATCGCGAACGTGATCGTGACCGAGGGCAACTTGCTCGACAGCCCGCGCATTCGTCACGTGTTCGTCGCGGGCTGGCCGGTTGATTTGGAATTTCCGCCTCAGGGTCAGGGCCGCGGCGGGCGAGGGAGCGGGCAGTAGGCATTGTCCAGTGGGTTGCAGAGACGCGGCACGAATCTTGTGCCTGTTCCGGAACGAGTTAATGGCTCACCGCTGAACTTATGCCCGGATGTACCGGTGTCGCCTCGCCTGATCGAATTAGCCGGCCATCATCGAATCCAAATCGAGTTGTCATTTTACGGGTCAGGATCGAGAGAGCCTGGCTGAAGTTGCGTTGAGTCCAGAGACGCGGCGAAGAGTTGATGCTCTGTTTACGGGTCCGACGCCTCAATCGGTCGTCAAGCTGCTGGTCGCCCAATGCGGTGCGAACCTGCCGTTCAGCGAAAATGGCATTGCCACGATGGACTAACGTCACAGCGCTCCGAACGCAACCGGTCCCATGGGGCGTCGCATTCGTCAACACCGTCGCGATAGCGATTTGGTCCGTCGGTGTGTTTGCGGCCTTGTACGCGGGCTCTCTTCGTCCAGAGCTGCGCGTAACCGCGAGTCAACTGTCAGCGGTCGTGAACGGAATCGCGACGATTCTGATGTTCGCATTTCTCGACCCGTATTTGTCGTTCATGACCGACGATGTTGCGGCCGGGAAGCTGCCAGAGCCGGACTTTCGTCGATCCGTTGTCGTGCTGACCGGAACGCGAGTTGTCGGCACCGTGATCGCGCAAGCGATTCTGGTGCCTGCGGCAGTGTGGATAGTGACCGTCGCTGAATGGCTGTAGCCACACGGGAGAAAAGGTGCGTGGGACGCGAGGCACTGGTTTTAGATGGCGTGGACGCGGTAAGACCGGAAGAAGGGGAGCGGATCCTCGAAGTCTGGGAGGCATCCGTCCGCGCGACGCACCATTTCCTGTCAGAGTCGGACATTCAATTCTTCAAACCGCTGGTGCTGCAGGAGCTGCTCACGCTCGATCATCTCGACTGCGTTCGTGATCGCGAGGGGAGCCTGGTGGGTTTTGTCGGTGTGTCGGGAGACAAGATGGAAGCGCTATTCGTGCACCCGGCCTTCCATCGCGCCGGTATCGGCCGAAGGCTGGCCCGGCATGCAGTGGTTGAACTGGGTGCGACAGCCGTCGACGTCAACGAACAGAATGTAGCGGCGGTCGCGTTTTATCGTCGAATCGGGTTCGAGGTCGAGGGACGATCCGAAGTCGACAGCACAGGAAAACCGTTTCCGCTGCTGCACATGCGCAAGCGGGGGTAGACCGGTTGCCTTGACTGAGCCAGCGCGCGGCGAATTTGATCGATGCGGCAGAATGCGACCGGCGGATGGCATTTCCGATTTCGGCCCACCTCCTGATCGGGTAAATTACAGAATGCCACGCCAGCCGGCCCATCCTGGACAGAAGAATGGGTCCCCGTCGCTTCAAGGTTGAAGCCATGCGCACGTCACTAATGATCGTCGCTCTTGCACTGAGTACCGGCGTCGCAGCTAGTCAGTCATCACAATCATCATCACCCGCTCCGCGAGTGTTCGTCTTTACGGCCGAACCGAAAGAAACGCCGCCGGCCGAGGAAGAACAAGGTCGCCTCGACTCCGTGAAAGACGTGCGCGACGCGCTCAGCAAGAAAGCGGGTCTGACGATGGTGACGAATGCCTCGGATGCAACCGTCATGGTCGAGATCATGCACCGCGAGCGAAGCGATTCCGGCGGAGGATTTGGAGGAGCGTCGATGACGCCGTTAGGCGAGGTGCTGATCCGGGTGCACTTGAAGTTCGGCGAGCACGAGACCGACATCAAAGGCGTGTCCTCCGGCTATTGGGGGCGAGCGGCGAAAGATGCTGCCGAAAAAGCGTTCAAGTGGATCGTGCGAATCGACAACATGCCTGCAAAGCGCGGCGGAACGCCCGCGCCGGCTGCCATCCACTAAATGCACGCTTCGCTTCTGAGGACATCGTTCGTCCGGGCGGTTGTCGGCGCGCTTGGTTCGCTGGCGGTCGCCGCCGCGATTGCGCGGTCATCGCTTGATGCCGCTGGATCGTGCGAAGCTCTGTCGAAGCTGGCGTTGCCGAACGCAACGATCACACTGGCGAAAGCTGAAGACGCGGGAGCATTCCCACTGCCGCGTCAGCTGAATTCCGACTCAGCGCCCGTGCTGCCTCCGTTCTGCCACATCGCTGCGACGTTGAAACCCACGAACGATTCAGAGATCAAGATCGAAGTCTGGCTGCCGTCGTCTGGCTGGAACGGGAAGTTTCAGTCCGTCGGCAACGGCGCCTTCAACGGATCGATCAGCTCCGGCGCGCTTGCGTCCGCGATCGCCCGCGGGTATGCCGCGAGTTCAACCGATACTGGTCACAGTGGAGGGAGCGCCAGCTTCGCTCTTGGACATCCTGAGAAAGTCGTCGATTTTGGATGGAGGGCGGTTCACGAAATGACTGCGGCGGCCAAAAAGATTGTCGCGGCCTATTACAACGCTGCACCGAAGTACTCGTACTGGGTCGGCTGCTCCGCAGGCGGCCGACAGGGAATGAAAGAGGCGCAACGTTTTCCGGATGACTTCGACGGCATCATCGCAGGTGCGCCGGCTCTCGACTGGACATCGCGCGCCGCGCAGGCTGTACGTCTCGCCCAGCGATTGACAAAGTCCGAGTCCGCACGTCTCTTGGAGACTCAACGTTTCCTTCTTCACCGAGCCGTGCTCGATGCCTGCGACGCAGCGAACGGGGTGGAGGATGGACTACTGGAGAACCCCGCTCGATGCGGGTTCGAGCCTGATGCCTTACGATGCACCGGTTCAAATGTCGATGGGTGTCTGAGCGATGCGCAGGTCGAGACCGCGACACTGATGTATTCGCCTATGACCAATCCGACCACCCATCGAGAGATCACCGGTGTGGCGCGCGGCAGCGAAGTGGGTTGGAATGACCTTGGATGGACCACGTCAGCTCAATTGACAGGCCTCGAGCACTTTCGTTTCCTCGTCTTTCACGATCCGAAGTGGGAGATCTCACAGTTCCGTGGAGATGCAGACGTCGGCCGCGCGGAAGAAACGGATGCGGATACGATTAACGCGCTCGATCCGAATTTGAAGCCGTTCATCGATCGCGGCGGCAAGCTGATTCAGTATCACGGCTGGAGCGATCCACAAATTTCGCCCGGGAACAGTACGCAGTATTACTCGCGCGTCGTTGACGCGCTCGGCGGCCGGACCAACGTGCACGATTCGTATCGGCTTTTCATGGCGCCGGGCATGGCGCACTGCGGCGGTGGGGAAGGCCCCAACACATTCGACATGCTGACGGAGCTGGAGCAATGGGTCGAGCATGGCCGCGCCCCCGAACGCGTGGTGGCGACACATCGGACCAACGGGAAAGTCGACCGTACTCGGCCGCTGTGCCCGTACCCAGAACTCGCGGCCTACCGCGGCTCGGGCAGCATCAACGACGCCACAAACTTCGCCTGTCGCCAGCCCGATCGGGACCAGCGGCGCGCCAAGCACGAGTAACCGGGTATGCGTCCGCGGTGGTGCGTCTCTGCTCTTGCCCGTTGTTGCCTTGTATTTCTGTCGATCCTTGCCGATGCCTGCGGCAACAGCCCGAGCGCTCCAACGGGTACTCCCGGCGTGATGGCCAATTACGAAGGCGAGTGGAATGGCATGACCTCGCAAGGCATGCGCATCAGTTTCACCGTCTCCGATCAGAAGGTCACCGCGATCACCGTCGGCTACAATTTCAACGGGTGTAACGGCACCAATGCCTTTCCGAATCTGAATCTCGCCATCGGATATCCGCCCAACCCGACCTCTCCATATCCGGGGCCAGGCTTCGGATTCGGTTCGGGAGCACCGGACGGCCCGAATTACACACAGGTGTATGGCACCTTCATTTCAGGTAGTGCGGCAACCGGCTGGATGATATTCGGCGGCTATTCGGGCTGCGGAAATGCGCTGGGGACCTGGTCGGCCACAAAAAAATGATCGAGCGAATGCAGCATACAATGCACTCGTGAGGACGAGTACTGAGCGGTGTCGTTTCGGTTTCCCGCCCGCATGAACGCTCCTTCGACAGGACACATCGTTCTCCTTGGCGACTCCATCTTCGACAACGGGTCGTACACACGCGGTGAACCGGATGTGGTCGGCCATCTGGCATCGCTGATTCCGTGGACCTGGCGTGCGACCCTGCTCGCGGTCGACGGCGCGACGACGAGTAACGTGGCCGATCAGCTGGATCGGATTTCCGACGACGCCACACATCTCGTGCTGTCGGTTGGCGGGAACGATGCGCTCCTCAACAGTGATCTGCTGGAAGCGCGCGCCGGTTCGTCGTCCGAGGTGCTGCTGATGTTCGCGTCCCGTCTCGACCAGTTCGAGCAGACCTATCGCCGCTTGATCAATCGCGTGATGTCCTTCGGGCGCGACGTCACAATCTGCACCATCTACAACGGCGCGCTCGATCCCGAACTGGCGCGGCCTGCGCGAGTGGCGCTGATGACGTTCAACGACGTCATCCTGCGTGTCGCGTTCGCGCATCGAGCGAGCGTGATCGATCTCCGCTCGATCTGTGTCGAACGGTCTGATTACGCCAATCCGATCGAGCCGTCGGGACTCGGTGGATGGAAGATCGCGTCCGCGATCGCCCGTACCGTAGGTGCCACGCCGGGCGCCCGGCCGTCACGGGTCATTGCGGGATGACGAGCGCCCGGGCAGGTCACGGAGAACGGCTTCTGTATAGGGAGAGGCAAAAATGTCCATCATCGGCATGCACGCGCTGATCTACTCGAACAAGCCGGACGAGACGCGGCGATTTTTCAGCGACGTTCTCGGTTTCCGTTCTGTTGATGTGGGACGAGGGTGGCTCATCTTCGCGGCGCCGCCGAGCGAGCTGGCGGTTCATCCCGCGGAAGCGACCGAACACCACGAGCTCTACCTGATGTGCGACAACATCGAGAAAACGATTTCAGAGCTTCGACAGAAGGGAGTCGAGACGAGCGCTATCCAGGATCAACCGTGGGGGCGGGTGACGCAAGTGAAGCTGCCAGGCGGGCAGGAGCTTGGCATGTACGAGCCGCGGCATCCGACGGCAATCGGCGACCACGGATGAACCCATGCCGCGGAAAAACACGTGCCACGGAAAAACACGGGCCACGGAAAAACACGGACTAACACGGATAATGCGGAACGGAAGAAGACGGATAACGCATTTCCGACAATTGAGGACACCATGTTTCCGCAGGGACCGGCTTACGAAAACCCTTCGGCGGACAAAATTCGGACCGATTCGTGATTCGCCGATTGGTATGATGCTCGTGGAGGAGATTGAGTTTGTTAATTAGTGCAACCCTTGCCAAAGCCTTCAACGAGCAAATCGGGCATGAGTTCGGTGCGAGCCTGCAGTATCTCAGCATCGCCGGCCACTTTCAGCAGCGTCAGTTGAAGCTGCTGGCGAAGCTGTTTTTCGATCAGGCGGAAGAAGAAAAGCAGCACGCGATGAAGTTCGTCAAATACGTGCTCGATACGAAAGGCGAGCTGCGGATTCCTTCGATCGCCGCGCCGGCACCGACGTTTGCGTCGGCGGAAGCAGCGGTGGAAGCGGCGCTGAAATGGGAGCAGGAGGTCACGCGTCAGATCACGGCGCTGATGGACCTCGCGGTCAAAGAGAACGATTACCTCGCCGGCAATTTCCTGCAGTGGTTCATCGACGAGCAGCTGGAGGAAGTGGTGAAGATGGACAATCTCCTCGGCGTCATCCGCCAGTCGGGAGAACGCAATCTGATCATGGTCGAGGCCTACCTGATACACATCGAAAAAGCTGGTTAGTTTTCAGGTTCTCCGAGGTTCTGCAGGGTTCTGCTGGGTTCTCCGAGGTTCTGCGCGTCGTTCGCTGAATCTGGCAGACCTTGAAGAACCTTGCCGAACCTGTTTTTTTTGCGCTTGACAACGTAGAAATAGTACTACATAACTAGTAGACATGAGGCCGAAGTCACCGACGCTGACCGCCCACGAACTCGAACTGATGAAGATCGTGTGGCGCCACGATGAACCGGTCACTGTGCGCGACGTGTATGAGGAACTGCGAGAGCAACGCACAGTCGCCTACACGACCGTGCTGACGAACATGAAAACGCTCGAGCAGAAGGGCTACCTTCGCGCCAGCCAGCAGGACCGGGCGCACGTCTATCGACCGGCGCGGCCGAAACACGAAGTCATCCGCCACATGGTCAGCGATTTCGTGACGCGCGTGTTCAATGGCGCCGGGCAGCCGCTCGTGGTCCATCTCCTCGAGGACGATCACTTGTCGGAGGACGATCTGCGCGACATCACCCGGATGATGGCGAAAGGGAAGAAGCGATGACGACCGACATGTGGCTGCGCAACCTGACGGCGTTTGAACTGCAGTCAGCCGTGTTGGTGGCGGGCGGTTACCTGCTCGCGAAGGCCTTTCGCATCGACGAACCGCGCGCCGCGCTCGCGTATTGTCGCTTGCTCCTGGTCGCCTGCCTGCTGCTGCCGTTCTGTCAGCCGTGGCACTCCGTCACAAGCCAGGCCGCAGTGGCGACGGTGACGTCCGACGCCACCGCGGAGGCGGTGGCAACGACGGTGGCGCACACTGATTCCGCCGCTGTACCTGCATGGCCGTCGATCGAACGCCTGATTGCCATCGTCCTCTGGGTCGGCATCGTGGTTCGCGCCGCCTGGCTCGCGATTGGCGCCTGGGTGCTCGGCCGGATCAGGGCTGAGGCCGACGTACTTGATCCCATACCCGAACCGATCGCGCGCGCGCAGGATCTCGTCGGCGCGTCGGCGACCCTTTGCGTATCGAAGCGGATCGCCGGACCGTTCACCTTTGGCCTGCGCAATCCCGTCGTCGTCTTTCCGCCGGCGATTGCATCGCTCGACCCTTCGGTTCAGCACGCCATCGCGTGTCACGAACTCCTCCACGTTCGCCGCCATGACTGGATCTTCCAGGTGCTCGAGGAAGGGGTTCGAACCATTTTCTGGTTCCACCCGGGCGTGTGGTGGCTGGTTGGACGCATTCAACTGACGCGCGAGCAGGTCGTCGATCAGGAGTCGATCGCGCTCGTCGATTCGCGGGAGCGCTACGTCGAAGCGCTGCTGGCGGTTGCGATTGGAAAGTCCCCTGGATTTCTCACCCCTGCGCCAGCCTTCTTCCGGCGAAGCCTGCTGAAGAAGCGCGTCGCGCAAATTCTGCAGGAGAAGACTATGACGACCCGTCGATTGATGATTTCGCTCGGTGCGAGCGCGGCGGCGCTGGCGCTGGCCGCCATGTTCGCTGTGCGATCGTTCCCGCTTCAGGCACAAGGACAGACGCGCGTGGCTGGCAACAAGCCGGTCGAGATCGTGAAAGGGGGAGAGCACCTGCTCCACGGTGAACTCCCCGAATATCCGCGACAGGCGATCGCGCAGAAGGTGGAAGGTGATGTGCTGCTCGACATTGCCGTCGATGATAAAGGAGAGGTATCCGACGCGCGCGTGCTTTCCGGGCCGGACGAATTGAGGAAAGCCGCGCTCAGCTCTGTGCTGAGCTGGCACTTCTCGCCGTCCGCCGTCCGATCGGCGTCCACACAGGCGACGCTCCGCTTCACGCTCACGGCAGCGAACGCAACCTATCAGGGCGTGGCATACACCGTGGAACGGAAGGAAGAGAAGGAAGAATTAACCGAGCCGCAGCGGCTGGAACGAATGATGGCCGAACTCGAGGAGGGTCTGCGCGATCCGAACCTGTCACCGAGTCAGCGCGATGAATACAAGAAGAAAGCGGCGGACGTAAAAGAGAAGATGGAGCACATCCGCGCCGAGCGTTTGGGGGACAAGATACGCGTGAACGGCGAAGCTTATCAGGGCCCGATGCACCTGGTCGCGTTCAAGAGCGAGCGTGTGTCCGCTGATGCCGCCGGAGAGGTACTGAAGCGATCCGGCCTGAAGATTGGCGACACGATCACCGAAGACTCATTGCATAGAGTGAAAGCGGCGGCGACGGCAGTCGACGAGCACTTCCGAGTCGTCATGCACGACGACGGGCGCGGAGGAGTGTCATTGGTGCTGGTAAGCCGTGAATAGAGAGGCTTACCAGATGTAATTGTTGATTGCTGATTTCTGATTGCTGATTGACGACCACCCAATCAGCAATCAGCAATCGACAATCAGCAATTTCAGAATTATTTCAACTCCCTCACCCAGATATTTCTGAAGCTGATCGGCGGGCTTGGATCGCCGTGCGCCTGCAGCTTGATCGGCGCCGTCTCGTACTTCTTGTATTCCGGCTTACCGATATACAGCGTTTCACCCTTCAACTCGAAATGGTTCTGCACCAGCACGCCGTTATGGAATGCCGTGACGTAGGCCGGGGTCTTCACCGTTCCATCCGCATTGAACGTCGGGGCGATCCAGACGACATCGTAGACCTGCCATTCGCCCGGCTTGCGCATCGCATTGGCGAGCGGAATGCCCTGCTTGTAGATACTGGCGGCCTGACCGTTCACGTAGGTTTTGTTGTTATAGGAATCGAGAATCTGTAGCTCGTATCCTCCGTCACCAGCGCCAGTCGAGGCGAGGAACACCCCGCTGTTGCCGCGCGCCTGATCGGTGCCGGTGATATCGGTTGGAATCCGCCACTCGAGATGAAGCTGATAGTTCTTGAAGCTGCGCTTCGTCTCGATGTTGCCGGCAGACTTCACCACTGTCATGACGCCATCGGCAACCTGCCATCCTGCCGGTGACTTGTCCTTCACCGAGACCCATTGATCCAGGTTCTTGCCGTCGAACAAGATGATGGCGTCGGATGGAGGCTCACTGTTGGTCGCGCCCGGCGTCACGACCGGAGGCACCGGTTCCCACACCTCAGTGTCCTTCGGGTTTCCTTTTGGTGGTGTCTGGTTCGCGCCGGCGGCCGGCGCCTGAGCTGCAGGCGTGGCTGGCGCCTGTTGCGCGCGTGCGGGCGACGTCAGCCACGCGGCTATGGCGACGATCACGATGATGGAGAATGTCGTTCGCATGGTTTGACCTGCTATGCCACCGAAAACACGGATTAACACGGATCGACGAAAGTCGAAAACACTCGGATTTTTGACCGCGGTAGAGCAGCCTGTCAAGAAACGGCATCATCGGGAGCGAGATGGACAATCGAGTGCGACTGTTGGTAGAGCGCGTCTGGCGATACCACCACATGAACCATGAGCTGCAGAAGTCCGACGTGATCGTCGTGCTCTGCAGTCATGACACAATCGTCGCCGAGCGGGCCGCTCAGCTGTTTCTCGACGGTTGGGCGCCCTTGCTGGTGTTCACCGGCGGCCTCGGCGTGATTACGCGGCACCTGTGGAGCGATCCAGAAGCGGAACGATTCGCGCGGATCGCGGTAGGAATGGGGGTTCCCGCCGATCGCATATTGATTGAGAATCGCGCGACGAATACCGGTGAGAACGTCACGTTCACGCGTGAGCTCCTCGCGTCACGGGGCCTCGATCCGGCGACGTTCATTCTCGTGCAGAAACCGTACATGGAGCGCCGGACGTACGCGACCTTTCAAAAGGTCTGGCCTGGCAAGTCCGTGCGTGTGACCTCACCCCAGCTCTCGATGGACGATTATCTCGCGCGGTATTCGAACCAAACGCTGACGGCCGACGATGTGATCAGCATCATGGTGGGAGATCTGCAGCGAATTCGCGAATACCCGGCGAGAGGTTTTCAGATCCCGCAGGACATTCCTGATGATGTCTGGGACGCTTATAACGAGCTTGTTCGCGCGGGCTACGACAGGCATCTGATGACAGGTTGACCACCGGGAACCTTTACGAAGCCGCACCATAGGTATCTAATGAGCCTTGAGATGCGCCGGCTTTCTATCGCCACCGCTCTGTTGTTCACTCTGCTCCCTGCGTTCGCAGACGCCGAGGTTATTCGGTTCGAGGTCCGCTCGACCCGTGAGGTCAGCGGCGGGCGTTCGTTTGGCTCTGTCGGCCCATATGAAGAAGTCACCGGCCGACTCCTCTTCGCGGTCGATCCGGCCGATCCCGCCAATCGGCTGGTGGTTGATCTCGACAAGGCGCCGAAGAACGCCACTGGGCGCGTCGAGTTCTCCGCCGACGTTGTGATTTACCGGCCGCGCGATGCTGCTCGCGGAAATGGGATCGCGCTCGTCGATGTCGTGAATCGCGGCAACAAGACGGTCATCGGTTCTTTCAACCGTCCGGGGCTGTCAGTCGATCGCGAGGCGGGCGATGGCTTTGTTTTCAGCCGCGGCTACACGGTCGTCTGTATCGGATGGAAATTCGACGTTCCGAAACGCGAAGGTGTAGTACGCCTCGACGTGCCGGTCGCGTCGGGTATCCGCGGAACCGTCCGCGCAATGTTTACTCCACCGTCAACCGCTCGTGAGTTCACCGTGAGTGACCTCGCATCCTATCCGCCCGTTGATCCGGCAGCGCCGGAAACCACGGTGACCGTGCGCGACGTGCCACTTGCGACACCGGTCGTTCTTTCAAGAGATGCCTGGCACCTGAATGGAAACACTGTGACCGTCGACGCCGGATTTCAGGCGGGCCGATGGTATGAAGTGTCCTACACCGCGCTTGATCCGCCAGTCGGCGGCCTTGGATTTCTTTCCATCAGGGACACGGCGGTGTGGATGAAACATGGAACGGACGTGCCGCATGCACGATATGCGATCGCCTTCGGT
>JBKPSH010000199.1:0-17255 GCA_046734955.1 Acidobacteriota bacterium | reverse complement strand
CGGTACACGACACTGCGGGTCGAAGCGCATCCACTCGATGCCGTACGGGCTGGTCTCAAACCCGCAGACATGAACACCGAGTTCTTGCAGATGCCGCTCGCCGCGACGGGGAGACGAGTGGGGGATACCGAGATGGTGATACCGCCACCCGAGCTTCGCAACGGCCGGAGGATCTTCATGACTTTGTCGTTTGTCACCCATATACACGATCTCGCGAGTTGTAACACCCGAATGCACCGTCAGTAGCGCCAGAATGGTCGTTGCAGCCGCTGGTGAAAGTCAGATCCGAAGATGCTGCAGGAAGAACTCAGAATCCGTTTCACCTCGTCATCATGCTCAGCCGAATTACAGAAAAAGCTGTTGTGGCCGGCATCTTCGGAGTACGCAGCCCCGACTGGTTTTCCCGCCTCGTCGCCATTTTAACGGGAAGCGTCGACGTCTCCTCACGATGGGACAAACGCGTTTGGGTACCCCAAACAGTGCGATATGAGCGATGAAGCGAGTGAGGCGGATCATTTCTGATCCCTGCAAATCGCCCGATTATGGGCAATCCAGGGTAGGACTGTATTTACTGCCGGATCCACCATTAGATCCTTGTCTAACGTATTTGGCAGGTCAGTGGTGAGAACTTTGCCTTGTGCAAGCCTCACTGGCCGACTCGCAAGGCCGTATGCTTTTGTGACGCCAGGTATCTTCTGGAGAAACAAGAGCGTTGGCATTTGCAATTCGAGCAAAGGCAAAGCCGTGGATCGCAGCAATGTGTTTCCTACTTCAACAGCTCCTCCCAGCATCGCGACATGTACGGTTCCTGGACCTCCAGGTGGACTTACCCAGTCAGTCACTGCAATAGTGAAATCGGTGAACAAGAACGTCTCGGACCTATTGAGGAGTGTGCGGCTATCGACTGGCGGCCCCACAATCACTGCATCACTCGCGCAAACAACGCCACGTAATGAATCCTCTCTTGAATCCATGCCCGGTACAACATTCGGAGATGGCGGCACTGGGTTCGACTCATGGGTAGGAATGTAGATTATCTGGTTTTCAAGAAGTGAGGGGCCTTCACGATCGAAGAAGTCTGCGAGCTTGCGATCATCAGCGTTATTCACCCGGAGCGCCGACACATCTTTCACTTTCTTGACTCTGTTCTGTTGTATTGCCGCCTGAGCAGCGGGGACGACTGAATACGTGGGCGTCACCCTCAGGACTTTCAACGCACTGACAGCGGCCACACAGAAGCTCACAGTCAACACAGCAAAACTGAATTCTGTCGCGAACCGTCGCAATAGCTTCTTCATCGCAACCTCAAAAAGAGTCTTGGAAGTCACCACGGGGCAGACGCATCAGTCGTTAGTGAGCAAAGCAGTGATCTCGGTACGAAAAATCGCAAATGGTTGCGCGCCGCGAATTCGTCTCACAGCCGTCACTCGGTCATCAGCACTGCGACGTGCCAGCAAGGAACATGGTGTTGACTCAATTCCTCCATCTCCCACATCGTCGCCACGATCGCGTTGTGATGCTCCGCTGGTAGCCGGGCGAGGAGCGTTCGCAAGGCACCGGCTCTCCGTTCCCGTCAAACCTGACAATTTCTGCCCGTTCGACCACAGATTCGGCTGTCGCCTCGTAGTCCTTGTTCCCGCGTCGCAGCCGGAGGAAGTTGGACACGATGGCCGTGTGGTGAGTTTGTACAGCTTCGTTGTGGGCCATCGCGCCGCTTTCTTCGTCATCTACTCGCCGGCCTGCGTCTTACTCTTCCGGCAGTCGACCCTACCCGGTGGAGAGTGCGCGCTTCGTCGCGGAGCTCGTCTCAGTCTCCACAGTCCCCGCGTCGAGAGTATGAAGGTAAGACCTCCGAGTCCGCCGAGCGCCCAGAGTGTCCAGACGAAGAAGAAGCCGCCGGCGGACCTAGCGATCTCGGGGTAATGTGCCCCCCTCATGTGGATGACAGGCATGGCCGCCGCGAACAATCCGACGAGCAGCATGATGATGTATCCCGATCGCCGCCCGGCAAGCACCAAGGCCCCGTAGAGAAACACGACGAGGACGAACAGCGCAGTGTTTGAGGACTCCGCCTTCGAGATTCCTCGGACGATGTCATCCGTAATGTGCAGCGTCAGCAAGAAGATCGACAGCAAGGACGTGACGGCCAGGATCGCGTCTTCCTTCACTCGACACTCTCGGCGGTCGATTCCAGGTTGGCGAGCTCCTCGACGACGGTCACAGGCAACACTTCGTGCGTCATTGCTTCAATCGTCCGTGCTGTAGCGACCAGCTTTCCGGAAAGAACACTGCCATAAATACAATCCACGGGAACTGTCGATACTCTTGCAACCAGATCGCCGTTCCCGCCGCATCCGAACTTCCGTCAGCAGCCGCAGTAAACGCACGATCCCGACTGTCCCGAATCCGCCGCGAGCACTGCCGCTACAGCAATGTCGGCAGTCCCTCCGATTACATGACCCTTGAATGCGAGTATCACGTCACTCCTGACTGAGTGTTCGATTATGAAGACAGTGGAGATGGCGGCAATCACAAATGAGGGGACACCGATCGTCAATGCAATCGCAATGGCGCCTCGAGGAAATTCAGCATAAGTCTCGGCCCACGACATCACGCCGCCGGATTGAATCGTGAACTCAGGCATACATCCGGGATGATCGGCAATATCGACGCTGACGCCGCTCGACGATCCCCCCTCGTAGGACACACTGCGCGACGGCGCAAGCACGCCGTTCCACTCGTGGTGCCATGATTCGCCAGCTCGAAGCTGAAGTCGCAGAGGTCCTTGGATTGCTCTCGGTCATGGAATGTCAAATTGAATCTGACCCGAGGTCACCATCATTTCACGACCTAATCGCACTGAGCAGATTCTGCATTACTTGCGCAGGCTGAATGCCATCTTGACCTCGACGATCACGGGCACGGGGACGCCGTCCCTCTTCCCTGGTATGAACAGCCATTTCTTCACGGTCTCAACCGCTACATCGTCGAGGCCGTGTTCTTTCTCGAGCGACTGGACGACGCGAACGTCGCCGATGGTTCCGTCGGTCTGGACAACCGCTTCCATGAGCACCGAACCCTCGATCTTCGCCTTCAGCGCCTCGCCTGCGTAGTTCGGCGGCACTTGCTTCGTCACCTTCGGTGACGAGACCGCGCCGCCCGCGCGGTACACACCCGGCGGGGGCCACGGCTGTTCTGGTTTCACGGGGTCTGGCGCGGTGGAGGCTTGGTGGAGGGAACGCGGCGCGTTCGATACCTGCAGGGGGACGTGCGCCACGAGAACCGCGAGCACGAGTGTCCCGAGCATGTAACCCTCCTGCTTCTGATGATTGTAAGGCGTATCTGTTCGCCAGGCGTCGCGCTCCGCCGAACGGGTCAGAATTGATGCTCCGATCGGAAGCCTCCTGGGGAGACGATCGGCACCGCTTGTAAGATCTTGATTCTGTGGTTAGCCGGCGCTCGGACTTGAACCGAGGACCTGCTGATTACGAACCCACGTTTCACGTGCGAAAACGTTATGGCAGAGTCGAAAACAAATACCACTCTTCCCATCCTTCATCGCACCAAGGCCAGGCATCGATCACGCGATCATCGATGAAGAAGCCTGACCCATCCGCGCTTCAATCGTCACGGACAACGAGGATTCGGGTCACGCGACTGCGACCACGGACTTTCGTCCAAATACGAGGAGGAGCCACCTACTTATGCCAAGGACCTTACCGCCGCCCCATCAGAAGGGCACACCGCGCACGCCAGGCTCCGGGCGGAAGAAGGGAACATTGAACCGCAGGAGTATTGAGCTGCGGGAGTTGACGGCCTTGCTCGTCAACGATCTCGACTACCAGTCTCGATTTCGTGAGGACTTCAGGAAGCGGCGCGTGCATCCGAGCACGGAAATGATGGTATGGGCGTACGCTATCGGCAAGCCGACGGAGCAGATCGAGATGTCCGCGCTCTCGATGGATGCCCGGTTCGCTGCCGAGCGCGAGGCGTTGTGCGGGTTGAACCTCGAGCAGCTCGAGGCGCTGCTCGCAGAGTCCCAGGCGCTCATCGATGGGGCACTGGCGAGGGCGAAGACGCCCGACGCGATAGGTACTGCCTCAACGTCGCCGCATAGAGTGCTTCGAGCCGAGATGAATCGTCGATAGCTTGCCGGTCTGCCGCCTGGCCGGGCGTTGGTTGATCGTCGTCGGTTTTCGGAGGTCGGGAGAGAAGGCGGGAGACCCTCAGCGCAACCACTTCTAAGTCGCTTGCGCTCTTGCAGCCTTCGGGATGCTTTGGTGCTGAGCCACCCGAGTGTCTTCTTTGCCTCCTCGGTCCAAGCGGCGGCGGTGTGATGACAAGTATTTGTCGCCAAAGGCTCGCCGTCGGCGAATACGACATATTGGGTACCCGGCACAAATCGAAAAGACTCGCCGCAACCGTAGCTCATATCGCCGACTGTACCGCCGCAGGTTCGTACCCGAAGGCGTTTATCGTTGTCCGTCTTTCCTTTCCACAGGCGCTCAACGTCAAACGTGGTTTCTGTATACCAAGGCCGAGCATCGGTCAAAACCGATTGATCGGTCGCACGGCCGAGAAACACAGCTCCGCAAGACGGAACTCTTCATCGATGCCCGGCGTCGCGCATTCGGCGCGCACAAAAGAGATCGCGCCAGCGACAGCAAGAGAGACCAGCAATGCCAGCGCAAGCCTACGCCCCGACATTCTTCCTCCCGACCCTCGCCGCCTTCAGTCAGTTCCGCCGCGCTTCCAGGGAACGATAGACCCCGGAAGCGGAAGCACGAGGTCGTCATCACCGGCGCCGAGATCGTATATCTCAAGGCCACTAATCGCGTCGCCGCGGCCCCACACGATCACTCCGACGGCTCCCCCCCGCGGTGTTCTGGCTGTGCCGTCAGCCAGCAGCGTTGAGCGTTTGTCCGACGCCGGCAATTTGAAATCGATACTTGCACAGCCGCATTCGCAACGCGAAA
The DNA here is from genome assembly GCA_046734955.1 of Acidobacteriota bacterium. Classification (GTDB taxonomy): domain Bacteria; phylum Acidobacteriota; class Vicinamibacteria; order Vicinamibacterales; family 2-12-FULL-66-21; genus JALZOC01. The sequence continues at coordinate 12,279 of JBKPSH010000199.1, read as the reverse complement.
CGACCTGTAGACTCGAAATGGTGTGGGTCGCCCCCTCGGATATATCAGCGACCTTCGCCCGCTCAAGTGCTGCGCGAACTACCTCGGCTTCGTCCTGACGGATTAGACGGCGCTCGAATACCATGCCGTCTGGTTCCGATACTGTTGGATTCTAGGGCGGATTCGTCCTCGACGCTGACGCAGCACGCCGGAGCCCCTGAACGTAAAAGGGCAGTAAGGTGTGCAATGCCTGTTGGGGACGCCACCGTTTCTTGTAAACATCCCCGCAGCTCGGGTACCCACCGCCCGTGAGGATTGACGAATCGGCAGCGGTGCAACCCAAGCTGTAAGATGGCACGAATGCAGGCAGATCAGTATCACCAGTCGACATTCTGTGCGGTCATGCTGCTTGCCGTGTTCTACGGCCAGAGACAACTGGAGCCTCCGAGTTTTCGCGTAAGCTCCGAATTGGTTGTCGTCGATCTGGTCGCAATCAATGCCGAAGGTCGATTCGTTTCCGATCTCCGTTCATCGGATGTCCAGATTCGTGAAGATGGGAAATCGCAGAACATTCAACTTTTTTTGAGGCTGTCACGTGACGTGCGTGAAAGCAACATGACGGCAAATACAGAGCCGAGTCCCGGGACTCCAGCCGTCTCACTCAATGCAGCAACCCTGGGGACTGGGCCACCATCGCTCGTCATCGCGTTGGATTTTTTGAGTACGGCTCCCGAACTCGTAAGTTCACTAAAGACGGAATTGCACCAATGGCTTTCGGAATTAGGCTCCGACATACCGATTATGTTGGCGACAATAGGGTCGGAGACGATCGTTCGTCAATCGTTCACCACAGATCGCCAAAGACTGGGGGCGGCCATTGACGCTCTCCCTCTACCGATCGATCGGCCGTTATCCGTAAAAGACCTTCTAGACCGTGTCGATCAGCTGTGTACCACTTCGAACGCTAACACGCTTGCCAACACTGCGACGGACATCGGCCGCGAACTCATCGCTGAGACCACCGCGAGATCGCAGTCGGCATCGAGATCATTAGCAGCGTTGGCTGACTGGCTGGCGTCAATGCCCGGGCGCAAACAGCTCGTATTGTATTCGTCGGGATACGCAATTAGCCCTGCGCAGCAGGCTGTCGATGCCGTCTCGACGTCCGTGTCTGCCTGCAACAGCTCAGATCTATTTCGCGTCCGACGGGTAGTGTCGGAGCAGCTCGCAGCATTGAATACCACCACGACGAGAGATGGAATCCTAACTGTGGTTGACCGTGCAAATCGCGCACAAGTGACCTTGTACACGATCGATGCAACGGGCCTCACCACCGATGCGGTTCTGCCGCAGTACCGCGGACGTTCACAGTCAGGAGGCGGTCGTCTTCCTGTGATTAAGCTACTGGGGCTAGACAGCGGGGTCGGGAGGGACTATCTCGAGCGTCTCGCCGTTGACACAGGTGGCAGAACCTTTCGGAATACTAACGATCGAACTCAGGCTGCTCGAATGGCTGTAGCCGACGCATCCGACTACTATCTGATCGGATATGTGCCCAGTTCAAAACAATCCACCGGCCGTTTCAGGAAAATAACTGTAACGGTTAACCGTCCTAAGCTCCAGCTCATATACCGCCGCGGATATTTCGAGAATTCTTCTAAGTAGGTCTCTCAAGTTGAGGGCGACTTTCTCAACATCATGATTCCGGCTGGCTTCCCGAGAGGCTCAACATCTCAGACGGAAGCCTCATCGTCGTTGACAACCGAGGCGGCAGGTTCAACATCGCATGGTCAGCCGAAATTCGCAGGTTGCGCAACGGTAAGGTCAAGCGGCCGCGAGGGTGATCCGGTAATCCGGGATCAAGATAGTGTGGCTTCCGCTTGGAGAATCGAACTCGTGTGGCGCACTTGGCTATGCGGAAAAATCAACCCCTTTTACCCGATGACGACCCACCGCGGCGACGAGCTGGTCGAGCGCCGGCCTGCGATCCGTTGAGCCCGACACTCCGTGGTCGACATACTCGTTGACGACCGTCCACTGACGTGCCGCAACATACCGCCACAGCTCGAGTAACTGATTCTCGGCGGTCTGCTCGTTCGTGCTCACGCGTGCGTAGAGGGCGACTTTCATCCGACCCTCCGAGCTGCGGGCTTTCGCGCAGGGGCTGGCGCCGGTGGCGCCTTCCTCCCAAGAACGCCCTTCTTCTTCAGCCACGCACGCAGTGCCCGATCGATTTGGACGGAGAATGGAACACCATCTCGATCTTTCACTTGGCGCAAGCCATCCATAATCTCGGGTTCGATACGGAACGCTGTTAGCTCTTTCGGTGACATGGAACTATTGTATAAACATGTTTCTACACACGCAAGACAATCTGTATGATCCGATCGTACTCGAATGATTGAGTCGGGGAAGAAAACCCAAAAGAGAATAGACGTGATGAGACACTGGCGGGCGTGGGCTATCGCATCAACCGTAATGTTGGTCTTCTGCGGGTACGCGATGCTCAACTTCATAGCAGCGACCGATTTGGGTTACGACTCGTCCCCTGGTGGCAAATCCATTCTTGGCTTTTGGGCCTTTGCAGCAATGGGTTGCCTCGCAGGATCACTCGCAGCGGCAGTTACCGCATTCTACGGGTGGCGCAGCACATCCCGTCGCTAGAGAAAAGGAGGGGGTTCAATAGCGCCGCTGGCGTGAGGGCATTCATCGCGGGCGAATCAAGTCCTGAGCAGTGATCCGGATTCTCGCCGGCGCCACACCCCGCCGGCATCACACTGATCAGGCCGGGCACCCACGTCCGTCTTACGGGGTCCGACAGGCGGCGGAAGGGCGGCGCGACGCATCGAATCGTGATGGCGTATGGATTAATTCCGGCGGCGACTCCCGCGCTTTCTTCTCAATGACGCTTTTTCTTCGTCAATGATCAGCAGCGGCGAATACACGGTGAACCGCAAGTGTGCTCCCAGCTCGGCTGCCGCTTGGACAACCCTCGGGTCCAATACCCATTCCCCCGAACCTCGCTCGAATCCGGCTTGGATGCCGATGTCGATCTCTTTTGAAGCCTGCGCCCACACCCTGCGAGCTTGTGGCGACAAACTACGAACCAATTTTGCAAAACGTCGAATGGCGTCGCTCGGGTTCTTGGGTTGCGGGAAGAGTGAGAGTCGTAGCCAGTATCGCCGACCAAGTTTGTCAATGTCACCCATGACTGCTCGCGCACCCCAAGCCTTCATCAGAATCGCGGGATCGCTGTTTGACTTGATGTCGAAATCGACATTCAGGAACTCTGCCGGGAATGTTTTCATAATGGAGGGCCAGCATAACCTGTTGGCGTTCCTGCTGGAGATCATCAGTGACATCCGACGGCATTTCCGACGAGGACTGGAATGACGTGCACGAACTCGCGGTTGAAATTGTGAATCACTCCGCCGCCGAGAATCACACGGCGGAGGCGCGTGCCCGTGCGTTGTTGATCGCGCTCTTGAATCGTCTCGATCTGAAATACGGGAAACGCCCGAGCCTTCTTGCCACGCGGGCGGATTACGTTGAATCGCCGACCGAGCGCGAGCACTTGCTGCTGAGCGCGTTCTCAGAAGCTGATCGCATCAAAGACACTGAGAACCGGCTGCTGGTCGCTGAATCCCTCGCGAGCCTGTACCTCGAGGAAATCCACAACCTTGACGAAGGCGCAAAGTGGCTTGGAGTGTGGCGTCATGAACTCGGCGCCGATCCCGAACGACGCGACCGCGAAGAAGTGTCCAGACTCGAGAGGATCTTGCTTGGCGACGGTGACCAATAGGTGATCTCGTCGCTTCGAGTTCCAATTCAGTGCATTCGTGCGGCGCGGACTGACGGTTGCACCCGCGCCCACGCTTTTGTGGCGGCGGGCAGAATGCTTGGCGCCGCTCGCGGTCCCGACCCGGCACCCCGCCCCGCCGGTAGCATCCTGATCGGACCGCTCCCGCCCCCCTCTTACGGGGTCCCACTCGCCGCCGAACGATGGAGCCGCTGCACCTTAGTGATCTGACCCCTTCTGACTGGACGGTGTCTAACAGACGAATGAGTCGCACAGTGACTGTCCTTCTCATCGCTGCGGCATTGGCAGTGATCGGCTGGAACGTACACGCGCAGACCAAAGAGTCGCCGCTTCCTCTGTATAAAGGCGACTACCCGCCTCCGACGAAGACGAAGACAATCGTACCGAAATACCCGTCAACGGCTCATACAGGCTCAATGCTCTTGGAGCTGACGATCCGCCCTGACGGGAAGGTGGAAGCGGTGAAAGCCATCCGTCCACTCGTGGGTGCGACGGACGCTGCAATCGTAGCGGTGAAGCAGTGGGAATTTGAGCCAATCCTGTTTCGAGGAAAGCCTGCGTGGGCGGTGCTGGACCTTGTCATTCGCAATCCGTGGGATTCACGAGAGGTTTCGTTAGCTCCCCGTAAACGAGCCGCCAGTGAAGCCTCCCCAAGAGCAAACTGTGTGCCCCAATTCGGCGACCGTGCATCGCCGCCGCGGAGAGTGGGAAACTACAAGCCGGACATCTCCGATTTGGCGGGCATCGAAACACATGCCGGCGTATTGATCTTTGAGATTACTGTCCTGCCGTCCGGCCGTGTCGCCGACGTCCGCCTTGCGAAGACGGTCGATCCGCCCCCCCCGTGGCCCGCGCTCGTCGAGCGATGGCGGTCGGCCATCGCCGAATGGCGCTACGAACCCGCCATCGTGGATAAGAAGCCAATTGCTGCGTGCTTGACGGTAACGGTTAACATCCACGTCACGTGAGCGCTCCATCAATAGTGAGGCACAAGAAATCCCCCGCCCTCCCGCGGAACGAAGCCTCGACCGCTTTATCAAAGTCCGATCGATAGCCGAACGGCGGCACCGAGCGCTGGATCGTGATGACCTGGAGTGCCAAGCAGCGCCCCGGATCTGCAATCAGCAGGCGAAATGGCCGATATTACCGGCGTGCAGCGACTCTCAACTCATGTGGTCGTCGTACTGCTTACGTCCAGCCTTGCATCGGCGCAACAGCCAACCGGCGGGGGCCCCGGACCCATTCTCGGGATTGTCGAAATCCCGAAGATGTTCTCCTTCGATCCGGCTCTCGGAGGCGCGCCGCCGCATGGCACCGTCAGGATCTACACTCGCCCTGACTCGGACAGCAAAATGATGGCGGAGATTGAGTGGCCACATGCGATCGACGACGCGGAATACGCATACGAGGAGGCGGGAGCGCTCGTCTACGGCCGAGAGCGTGGCTATTTCCTGATCCGGACGTCACGGGGTGTCGGCTGGCTTTCACCGGACGACGCCGGATCCTTCCATTCGCTCGAGAGGCTGATCTCACGCGATCTGGCGTACCTCACCAACGCATGGGACGGATTCGTGAGCGCATCGCCGGGCAGTGCCGATCGCAGGCGAGTCGTGCGGCGGCACCCCGATTGGAAAGACGAGGACGTGCGTGTCAAAGGGCAGCGCACCATTAGCGGAAGCTGTGGCTAGAGATCGAAGTGATCAGTCACAGTATTTGTGAATCGACGGAGCCGCCAACAATCAAAGCTCGCGGCTGGATCAGGGCTCACGACGCGCGCGGGCACTCCGACCGTGTGGTTCCCTTCACGAGGCTGTTAGTGGCGTGGGCTGTGGCGCCCACGGCGACAATGGTTCTGAGAACCGTCGCTTCTCGATCAATTCATCGCTGCGCTTCCCGCGCTCGACGCCGCTGGGCGGGCAGGCTGTCTTGCAAAGAGTCCCTCTTCCGGATGACGCCTAAGGCGATGCGCACATTTCCGATCACAGACAACGGCGGTACCTTGTTCGCATTCGAGATTCCTGCCCAGTTTCTGGGGTGGCGACTCGCTCGACGTTTGCGTGATGTCGCCGGTGTTTCTGACGTTCGTCGTCGAAAATGGTGGGTTGGCTCTCCGGACGTACACATTCGATTTCGGTATCATGACCGCGAGTACGTCGTCTGGGAGCCCTACGGCGACAGTAGCCGTTGGTGGATTGGACCGGATGACGAGAACGCGCCGCATATGCCACTCGACGAACTTGAGCGGGCCATTTCGCGTTCGTAAGGGGGCGAATCGCTGTTAATGTGGATTCGTTGAGGCCCTTCGTCGTTTCCAGCTCTTCACCGCGACTGTCAACCAAAGACGGACCAGAATCCCAACGGAGACGAGAAATGCGAGGTTAATAGCTCCGAACGTCCGGCGGGGAACAGAACTATCCGGCGGGACGACGAAACACGCCACAACATAAACTCGCCGTGATTCGTGAGAGCGAGGCCAACGTTGGCGAACAGGAAGACGAACACCGTCACGACGACCATCATCATTATCGTCACCGTTGTCAGCGGATCCATCCGACGCATCGCGCTCGGCCGGTTCATCGATTACTGTGGGGCATTCTCGCGGCGGTAGAAATAGACAACCACTCGCCGGGTGCTCTTCCAACCCTCGGCCGTAACTTTGACCCGCAGCCTACCGTCTCGCTCGAGCGACCATTCCTCACGCCGTTCCATCCATTCGCCAGTCCCAGGGCCGTCGGGGCCGTAGCTCTGATCCATGAAGACAAGTACCTCATGCCGCCAGACTGTCTCAAAACGACTGGAGTTTCCGACCGGGAGTCCCTCTGTCGCCAGACCGGGCGTAGTGCCACCAACGACGCTTATGAGACGTGTCTCCTGGCCGTTCCCTGAGTCACTCTCGCGACGGATGGTGATGCGCAAGAACGCCGGCTTCATCGGCTCGCCAAGCACGTTCGTGTGGGTGATCGGCTGGAGGACCACGAGTCGTCGGGCCATGTCTGGATTGCTCGTGATGGGAATGTCGAGAAACCACCCGCCCGAGAAATCCGATTGCTCCGACGTTGCCTGTCTCGTTGCGGTAAACAGGATGAGTGCTACGAGCAGCACCATGTTTCCGATTAGACACCGCCTCAAAGCAAAAGGGCGTTGCGCCGCGATCATCGAGCGATGCGTTCACCGGGCGTGCCCGACAGGCAGAAGGGATGATTTACATCCATCGTGACACTGTTGACGTTGTGCTGGCTCCGCCAAGGGAGATCCTTAGCCGACCCGGCCGGTGACAACCTGAACACGTCGTATGCCACCCGGCCTGGCGGGGTCCCATTGACGGGCGATCCGCGTACACTGAGGTGGTGCGGCTGCGCCTGAGACGTATGATTTGGTTGCTGGTGATCGTTGCCGTGGCGATGGCCACGCAGGTCCGGCTGTCTCGCGGTGAACCCGTGTGGGTCAAGCACTCACCGCTGCGGTGGATCAATGACCGCCGGTGCCCCGAGGCCCTTGAGCGCAGTCACGTGTTCACGCGCCGTACGAGGCTGCCGATTACCACGCCATATCACGCATGTCGGGCGAGAGAGGCATCGATAGTATCCGGGCCTACTTATACATTCAATGACCACGCCCACAGACCGAGCAATAACCAAACGAATCCGCACAGACAGAGGGCCAGCCTCCCAATTCCTGGCGTTTGAAGACGTAGGAGCACCGTTCCAAACACGGATGCAGCGAAGACCATCGTCGCCACCATGTACAAAAGTGTCGTGGGAGATCCCCATAACAACCAAGCAGTCGGCCCCAGCAGCAGGAACAAAGGCCGAACCATCGGCTCAGGTAGCTTGTCGAGACCTTCAGAGGCCAGCAAACTCAGACTGCTTAGGGCCAGGTAGCCAACGAGTGCCCATTTCCACCACTCTTCGCGATTGAACGGGGTCATTGAGCGCCACCGATACCACCCGCCGACGGCGCTCGGCGCGGCGAGCGAAATCCCCAAGTGCAAAGTCCGATCATCCCGCTCCGACGCGATCGAAGGTCAGCCACGCCTTACTCGAATACTCCAGATCGCGACGGCGACAACTCCAGTGATTCCACCGAACATCGCGGACAATGCAACGGCGCTCAGGATCATGATTGCCGCGGGAGGTAGAACAGCGGGCCGCAAATACGTGGGACTGGCAGTCATCTTGAGATACGACACACATTGGAGGCAGACGATCGTGCTGAATGACAGGATCGCCGCTTTTACGAACGGCCGGGGCGTCTGTGCGACGGCTATTAATGCCCCGATACCAACGACGGCGGCTACGAGGAACGCGAACTCAACCCAATAAGAACTCAGGTCGGCGCCAGCCATGACCGCATAGGTGCCGACGATAATGATCGCGCCAGCTATTGCGCCAACCACAACCTTTTCCGCCATCGCCGCTACCCGAGATTCCATTGCACGGTGAAGGATACTCGACTCGCCGCGGAGTTTTTCCGTCTGCTGGCGATAGAATCGCCGGATGCTCCGGGCGTTGCTCAGCGCAACGTTTGCCCTGTGGACGTTCGCGCAAACGGTGCCGCTGCAACCACGGGAGAGCGCGAGCTGCCAGTCCGACATCGTGTCGTCGACGGTGCCTGCGCCGCCTCCGCCGCCGCAAGTGCCGATCATTACCGTATGCGACAAACTGAAGAAGCGCTGACGGCGGCGGCGCTCATGATCCGCGTGGCGTCATTCAATACGACGCAATCGGAACGACGCAAGCATTTCCCTTACCGGCGACGCCGTTCGGGCGGCAGCGACTCTCGCGGCACACTCCGACCGATCTCTTGTACTGAGATTCGCCGCGTGCTCGACCGCTGGTGCAGAAATTTCCACGGTCCCTTTGTCACGGAGCACGATCGCAGACCATGAGCACGCGCCGCGACTGTAAGTGACGCACTGGATGGCACGGCTGTCTCCGACCGGGAACATCTCGAACCGATCACACCACGTTCGGTACGAACTCTCATCCCGGCAGGGCACACCGGGGTCGAGTTTGGGATCGTCGCATATGAACACATTCACGCTCAGCACCGGCAGTCCAGTCGTGCGAGGGTCACTCGAGACGACCGACACCTTCTTCACCAGACCATCAATGTGCAGGCTTTCCGCGGAAACATTGACCGGACGCAGGTCGGGCGGGTACGCGAAGGACACGTGATGTGCGTCATCCCGAAACCGAGGCCATTCTGAGGTCAGCACACGGGTTTGCATATGGAAACTCGCGAGCGAGAGCAGAATCAGGGAGACCAATGTATACATTGTTACTTCAGAGACTGAAACTACTTGCTCATGTTCCGGAGCAGTTTGACTTCTTCCGGCGACAACACCTTCGCGATGACGTGGAGAGAGCCCTCGGGTCTTCTCACGGGTTCGTTTCGGATTTCGCTTTCATACCGCAGGGTGTACCACGCGACCTTGCCCTGTGAGTCTTGCCATTGTCCGATCCATTCATACACGTAGGTGTGACGCGGTTTTGTTCCGTCCACGTATGAGCCCCAACCGGCGCTCGCAGCGGCCGGGAGTGATGGATTCGCCATGTCGGTCTCAAGAGCCTTCCACCCACGCTGTGTAAGCTGACGTGCAAGTGAATCGATCACTTCCATCGCGGGATGGGGCACTTGCAGTTCGTAGCTCACCGCAGTGTTGCGATCCGTGATCCGAATGTTGGATGCCGCTGGAAGCACAATCAGACCGTCAGGCAATGACGGTGAATCGGTTGGTTGGCTTGCACATGATGCCAGGAGGGTAGTGACAGCGACCGCGCACCATAGTTGTCGTACGACCCGTGGCATTCGTATGGTCTCCAAACGTTGCCCCATCCTCATTGCGCCGTCCCGCCGGCCGCTCGACGTTCACGTGACCGCCATTTCTGCCATCCATGTGGGACCAGATAGAACCATTGAAAGTATCCGGCCACAAAAAACCGAGCCATGTGAGTGCAATCTCGGTCCGGCTCGAGTCAACAAAAACCCCGAACACTAGTTCGAGGCCCATAAAGAAGGGCACGTAGATGGCGAAGCAAAGCAGACTGGCTGGAAATGACAGAACCATCATCACCAAGAGAAGTACGATATCGATGTCTCGGTTCTCGCGGTGATCGTAACGGACGATCGCCACGATTAATGCTCCGACACTTGCCGCCGCCCAAATCCACCCTGCTCGTTTCATTGCGGATCGCCGGCACTCATCGTTGTGATCGATGCCGGTGCTTCTCCCACGCGCTTCAGCGTGAGACGTACCTGCTGCGCACGAACGAGAAATAGATGTGCGATGGGAATTTCGCTGTGAACACACATGGAATGCGGCCGATCCGCCTCTTCCTGCGGTGGCAAGAAACACCACTGTGAACCGGTGGCCGTCCGAAAGCATCTCCGCCGCCATTCGAGAAAGTCCTTTGCTGACCAGTTCATTCTCGGTCGGCCGGTGCGCAAGGGAGCGCCAACATCGTGTCGGCTTTCGACGCGCACAAAACTTCTTTCGTTTGATCCGGCTTCATGTACGCCCCCCCGGCATTCACGCAACCGTCGAATACCATGTCCGGATCAGTCACTTCGCAACCGGACATCACCGCAACACACACGAGCATGGCGAAACAGACGAGCGACGGACTCAAGACGCGAGACCATTCGGAATAGCAATCGAGCAAGGTGCCGCGGCAGCCCATCGCCCGGATGCGCTCTTGGTGAACTCCATGCCGACAGACGTGCCGGACTTGTCCTCGGGAAACAGAATCACACGCTCCACGTGAGAGTCGCGTAGACGGGGTCTGACAACCGAGTCCCATACTTTCGGCATTTCTGCCGCTTGGGCTTTGCAGTCCGTACTTGAACTGGAGGTTCGGTACTGGAACATGAGCCCTGAATGGTCGACCGTTATACGAAGATCATCAATCTTGAACGCGTTGGCGGTGACTGCGGGTTCGCCTTGTTCCACGGAAGTTGCCTGGTTGCACGCGAGCCCGAGGAGCAATGTCGCAATGACGCCCGACCACCGAACAAAGCCTGAAGGCACGGGCCCCGACCCGGCAAGGCGCTTGCCGGCGAACCTCGCGTTTAGAGGCGAAAAGTCGATCGGTCCGGCGTTACCGCGATAGATCACGTAACGGAATCGCTCTCGAAATTACAAAACTCGGTCGTCGGACGGCAAGCGGATCAGGATGTCACGTTGTCATGAAGGCGATCGCGCTGGTGTGTTCGGCGGCATTTTTTGTGGGCGTTGTTGCCGCTGATTTCTGCTTCGGTCAGCTCTTGAAGCGCGGATACACCGTGGCACCCGAGGACTGGAAACGCGAAGGACGTCCCGCATGGTGGACGTGGAGACCCGCCGAGATGGTGGCGCCCGCGTGGTAATAGAGCGTCCCTCGGTGGCGTTGGATCTGGTCCGCGCCTCCGTGGGTGCAAGCGGATCGCACCTCGCGTTCTTTGCACCGACTGCACAGACTGCTGCTCATGCTTACGATCGCCGCATGGGTTGGCCTGTTAGTTGTCCTGGCGATTGCGTCGCACGCGAGATGAGCCACTACACGGACACGGCCTTTCTGGGAACGAGGAGTCGCTCTTAATGGACAAGAACGACAGTCGGGCTGGCCAACCGGTCGTACTCATCGCCATTCCGCCCGGTCTGTTGGACGGACTGCCCGACGACGACCAACGCGCCATCACCGCGATTGTGGGGAAGGCGGTCATGCTGTGTGGATATGACGGCATCGGCAGGGCGGAGCTGGAGTTCGATGATCCGTTTAACGATTCAACCCATACCATATGGGTCGCACCCGAGTTCATCCAAGCGATCTGTAGATGACCGCGGTGTGCGCGAGACCGTTATCGAGCTGGAGACGGAATGGACAAGTTGGATTTCCCGCCACGCGAGATCCCGCCATACGGCGAATACGCGACCGCCGAGACGCTCGTCGAGGGAAGACATACTTCAGCGTGCATTTCGTGGACAAGGAGATGAGCACGCCCGAGTTGACGCCGTTGGTTTACATCGGTCGAAACCTCGCCGAGAACGACACGGACGCGCTGTACTTTCAGGACGCCGCGAGCTACCTGGAAGGCATCCGCTTTGGCGACGGAAACGAGGGTGACTTTCACACGGTCGATGGCGGAACGCCATTCGTCTATGACTTTGAGCGTGCGTTGGATCGACTTCTTTACTGCTCGTTGACTCGAGGTCGTCAGCGGTGAACAGGATCGGTGACCTATGTTGATCCTTCTACTGATTTTCGCCACGGCGAGGGCGCAGGACATCGCCGGTCCGATAACAGACTGCCCTGTAATTGTGGAAGTCGTCGATCTCACGTGGGACGTATTGCCAGGCGTCGACGTCACCGTGCGCGACGAGAGGACTCAACGCAAGGAGACAAAGCACGCTGACAACGACGGCAAGGCGCGTTTCGTTGTGCAGTCGTGTCCCGATGACCGATGCCGGTTCACAATCTCGGCCTCATGGCCGGGTTTCA
>JBKPSH010000198.1:0-5704 GCA_046734955.1 Acidobacteriota bacterium | reverse complement strand
CACGATCAGAATGACGCGGTCAGGAACCGCCGGCGCGCTCAATCAGGATTCGTGCGAGGAGTAATAGTTGCTCATCGGCCGCGGCGATCGAATCGCGGCGATGGCGTGCTTGAAGATCATGTGATCGGCGCCGCTGTGCTCCACGATTACGGCAAAGCGATCGAAGTTCTTGACGCGCCCCTCCAGATCGGTGCCATCCATCAGGCGGATGTGCACCGCCAGCTTTTCTCGCCGAGCGTAGTTCAGGAACACGTCCTGAATGTTGGGCTGTGCGGACGCTGGCTTGGACTCACGAGTAGTCGGCATCGCGGCGGATCTCCTCGGCCGCGAGAATGCGGGCAACCTCCTCCAAGGTCGTCTCGCGTTCGCCAGCGGCGTGAATCCACTGTAGATTAGGCTCTTTCCTGAACCAGATCAACTGGCGGCGGGAGTACTTCCGATTCTCCCGGATGATCAGCTCCCGCGTCGCCGGCTCGTCACGAACGCCGTGCAAATGTTCCAGCGCTTGCCGGTAAACGAGCCCGGTAAATGGGTGGGCAGACTCTGGAATGCCCGACGCCAGAATTCCCCGAATCTCATCCAGCAGCCCTTCTCTGAACTGCGCGTCGACGCGGGCCGCTACCCGCCGCGCCGTCGCATCGGGCTCAATTTGTAAGGCAAAAGCGACGACCTTGTAGTCAGGAATCGGCGACTGTGTCTCGGCAAAGTGCTCGGTCAGCGGGCGACCCGTCAGAAAGTAAACCTCGAGCGCGCGAACGAGCCGTTTCTGATCGCGCTCATGAATGCGGACGGCAGACCCGGGATCAATTCGGGCGAGCAACCTGTGAAGCCGTTCCGGACCTTTGCGATACGCAATCCAGTCGAGACGTTGCCGCAGCGCGCTGTCGCGCGCCGGTCCGGGAAAGAATCCGCGCGTCAGTGCACGATAGTAAAGCCCGGTCCCGCCGACAAGGATGGGCAGCTTGCCGCGCGCCGTGATATCACGCACCGCCGCACCAGCTTCGCGCGCGTATCGCGCCGCAGAGTACTCCTCGGTTGGTTCCGCAACGTCGACGAGGTGGTGAGGAATGCCCTGCCGCTGACTGACCGGCACTTTGTCCGTACCAATGTCGAAGCGCCGATACACCGCCGTTGAATCGCAGCTGATAATTTCGCCGTTGAGCCGCCGGGCGAGTGCAATGCCGAGCGCGCTTTTGCCGGTTGCGGTCGGACCGACAATGGCGACGACACGCGGCATTAATCATTCCGAGGGGCTTCGCCCCTCGGACTCCCCGACACGCTCTCTCGCGAGCCGCTTCGTCGGCTCGCTCCGTTCGCGTGGCTCGCTTCGCTGCGCTCGCTCGCGTCTTCCTTCGCACCGCCTTGCCTCGCCGTAGCACCGGTCAACGTGGAGTGCGAAGGCGGGTCGCATGGGCTCACTCGCGCGCTCGTTCGCCACCGTCAGATTGGGTCTTGAAACCACTTCTAGTGTCCCGCGAGTGCGCGGGCGAGCGCCAGCGCAACGAGGACGGCCAGCGTCAACAGCAGACCAATCTGCTGTGTTCGCGTCGGGTGGATCATCGGTCAGGATTTTCGTTGAAGTAGAACGTGACCGTGAAGAACGCGCGATCGTCGGGGTACTCCGGTGGTAGCGGATACGTCGGATTGGAAGCGACGAGCGCGCCGAACGCTGAATTATTGAACGCATCCACGTCCGACGGCCTCAGCACTCTGAGCTCCGCGATCCGTCCATCTTTCCCGACGTAAAACGTAATGACGACGTGTCCCTTCTGAAACATCGCCGATTCTGGAACGAACCAGTTCCGCCGAATCTGCGCGATGAAACGACGAAGCCACGGTCCAAACTCCACGCCCTTGGAGTCGAACTGGATTGAGGCGCCAGAGTCCTGATTCCCGCCGCCCTGAAGATTCACGTACGAGTCTTTCGAGGCGTACTTCTGCACATTGCGAATCGCATCGGCGAGGACGCCCGCCGATGGGCCCCGTTGCTGCTGCTGCGGCATCTCAACACCCTTGGGGTCAACGGCGGTCGACGATTCGGGTAGCCGAATCGCCTGGCTGTCTGCCTCAGAGGCCTTGGGCTGCGGTTGCGCCGCCTCCGTGCGTTGCTGCGGCGTTGGCGGCGCACCTTCCACGCGCTCGGACGTATTTCCGCGCGAGAAAGGCATCGTGTTGGTTGGGTTCGGGGCGCGTTCGACCGTCCTGGCTCGGCGATCGAGATCCGACAGATCGGCGCGGGGCTTCGGCTGCGGTGTCTGCAGATCGACGCGCGGCTGCACGAACACGAACCGTGCACTCTCGCGCTCACGCTGCCGTTGTTCCTCTGCCAGTTTTGCGAGCTGCTGCTGCCGCTCGACCTCCCAGGCCTTGACGAACTCCAAGTGCGGCCAAGCCAGGATAAGAATGACGACCGACAGATAAAAGACGAGCGTCAGCAGCCCCACTTCGAGGCGCGTCAGCGACCGAGGCAGTCTCGGTGTGTCCGGATGGTAATCCTCGAAGTTGAAGTACATCAGGGATTTAACGTTCTATTGTACAAGGTTCTACTGGGTTCTTCTAGGTTCTCCAGGGTTCTGCTGGGTTCAGTTTCACGAGCCATGCCGGCGGCCAACCGGAGAACCTTGCCGAACCCCGCAGAACCGCGAAGAACCCTGAATAGCCTGTTGCTCAGGTCCTCTCGGCAACAAAGAGATAGACGATGCCGAAGGTGAGCGGGACGGCGCGGACCTGTGAAAAACCTGTGGCAGCAAGGATGCGCGAAAACTCGGATGGTGGCGGAAAAGCACCGACCGAGGCAGGAAGGTACGAGTACGCGCTCTGGTGTTTGGAAATCAGGCGGCCAACGAGCGGTAGCAGATAGCGGAAATACCACGAATACAGTGTCCGAATTCCTGGAATTCGAGGCTCACCGAATTCGAGGATTGCAAGGCGTCCTCCAGGCCTGATCACGCGAGCGAGTTCCGCCAGCGCACGCTGCGGTTCCGCGACGTTTCGGATCCCAAACGCAATAGTACCGGCATCGCACGAACTATCAGGCAGGGGGATACGCGTTGCGTCGCCGCGAACGAGGCGGATGCGGCGGTCGAGGGACGCGTCGCCCACTTTCGCCCGCGCCAGTCGCAGCATCTCGCCGGCGAAATCAACTCCGACGACGGTCACGCCACGTGCGCGATGAACGATCGCCATCGCGAGGTCGCCGGTTCCGGTGCACAGATCGAGCACGCGCGCGCCCGACGACAGCGACAACGCATCGACGGCGCGATCGCGCCAGCCCCGATCCATTCCTGCGCTGAGGACGTGATTGAGGAGATCGTAACGAGGCGCGATCGCGTCGAACATGTTCGCGATGCGGGTCGCGCTTTTATCCAACACGTCTACCCTTTCCACGCCGGGTAGAGCTGATGTTCGAACCCGAGCGCACTCAGAATCTTGCCCGCCATGAAGTCAGCGAGGTCGTCGAGCGTCTGAGGCATCTGATAGAACGCCGGCATCGCCGGCATCACCATCGCGCCTGATTCAGCACACAACACCATGTTTCGCAGTTGCGGAAGACTCATCGGCGTCTCGCGCGGGACGATGACGAGTGGACGTCGCTCCTTCAACATGACGTCTGCCGCACGCTCGACGAGATTGCGCGACAGTCCGTGAGCGATTCCCGCGAGCGTCTTCATCGAACACGGGACGACGACCATGCCCTCGCATCCCTGGCTGCCACTCGCGATCTTCGCGCCCAGGTCCTTGTTGCTGTATAGCGACGTCGAACCGTTGCGCACATCACTGCCATACTTCGAGACGAGATAGTCAGCAAGCCGATCCACCGCAGCCGCCTCGCCAAGTTCGTCACGCAACAACCTGCGGCCGTAATCCGACACGACAAGTTCCAGGTGACACCCTCGCTCGAGCAACGCCGCGATCGTCCGCACCGCATACAGAGCGCCGCTGGCTCCGGTAATCGCAACCGTGATGGAGCGGCGTGAAGAACGCTCGTCAGTGGACATACATGGCAGCCGCGGTCGCGGCGAGATACAAAAGACCGACGTATCCGTTCAGATCGAACGCGCGCTTCACCTGCGAGAGATCGTCTGCGCTGACGAGCGACTGCTCGTAAACGAGAAGGATCGCGACGCCGGCGACGCCGGCGAGATAGATAGGACCAAGCTGAGCGATCGGGCCCAGCGCCGCGAGGCACAGGACCGTGATGACGTGCATCACGCGCGAGATCGCAAGCGAGCGCGCGACGCCAAAGTGAACCGGGATGGATCGCAACCCGTGCGCGCGGTCGAAGTCGAGATCCTGACAGGCATACAGCACATCGAACCCGCCAACCCACGTTCCGATTGCTGCCGCAAGCAACCACGGTTCAACACCGCCGCGCCCGCCTGCCGCCAGCCATCCGCCGACCGGCGCGACGGCCATCGCCAGGCCAAGAAAGAACTGCGTGTAGTTGGTGAAACGTTTGGCCAGCGAATACCAAAACACGATTGCGAGAGCCAGTGGAGAGAGGACGAGGCAGATCGGACCGAGCATCCATGCCGCGACGACGAACAACGCGGACGACACGATGATGAACACGCGCGCTTCGACGCGCGTCATCACCCCGCGCGGCAGCTCGCGCATTGCCGTTCGCGGATTGAGCGCATCATGCGACGCGTCGGCCAGCCGGTTGAACCCCATGGCTGCACTCCGTGCCGTCACCATGGCGACGATGATCCAGACGACGCGTTCGACAATGGTCGCCAAGGTCCAGTCATTCAGCCGATGGAGCGCCAGGAGCGCACCGGTCAGCGCAAACGGCAGCGCAAAGACCGAATGGCTGAAACGGACAAACGAAGCGTAGGTGCGAATGCGGTTCATGGACGCTGACAATGCAAATTTTTGATTGCCGTCAAAAATTACTCCGTGTCGAGCCACCTAATCGCATCAGGCTCGATACCACTGACCAGATATTCTTCCACATCCTCGACGCCGGGCGGGACGCGGACGGCTATCAGAGCCGCACGCTTTCCCGGCTCGATCGTCCCGAAGTCACGGTCGAACCCCAGCGCGATTGCGCCGGCGATTGTCGCGCTTTCAAGGAGCCGTCGAGCCGGCACGTGTGGTGCGAGTTGGCGCACGAACGCGACTTCTCCAAACAGATTGAGATCCTCGACGCTCGCGAGACTGTCGGTCCCAATTGCTACCCGAACACCCGCGGTATAAAAGCGCTCGATCGGCGGTGTTCCCGCTCCGGTCCAGCGGTTGCTACGCGGGCATGTCACCAGCGTCGCACCCACGGCAGCAAGGCGGTGCAGTTCCCCGTCGGGAAGCTGCGTGCCGTGCACCGCCAATAACCGTTCATTCAACAGCCCAAGGCGGTCGAGATACTCCACAGGGCCGCAGCCGGGTGGCTTCCAGCGGTCATTCCAAGCGCCAAGGCGGTCGAGCAGTTCCCTCCACGCCCCGGTCGCGTCGCGGAGAAACGCCATCTCGTCGCGGGACTCGCCAATGTGGATGCTCATCGGTCGATCCCCGGCCGCCTTTCCGATCGCGCGAAACAGATCGGGAGAAACGGAGTACGGCGCGTGGGGAACAATCGTGCGGATCCATTCCGCTCGAGCCGGAAGGCCGTCGACCAGGTCGCGTGCATTCGCCACAAATTGCTCTGGTTCAGTCGTGTTGAACCCGAGAATCTCGTAGAACATCGCGCCCGCAAGTGGGCTCTCCC
>JBKPSH010000197.1:0-5731 GCA_046734955.1 Acidobacteriota bacterium | reverse complement strand
CGTCGCTGTCGCATGCGGCGGCTCCTCCGGTTGTCTTGAATATCGCCGGCCCCGAAGAGCTCAGCGTCCGAGCGGTGTGCACCGATCTCGCCGCGCGCCTGGGACGCTCCGTCTCATTCAGCAGCGAGGAAGCTCACGACGGCTTGCTGAGCAACGGCGAACGCGCGTGTTCGCTGTTTGGCCGCCCGCGCGTCGCCATCGCTCAGGTGATCGAGTGGACCGCCGACTGGGTCGAACGCGGCGGCGCGACACTTGGCAAACCGACGCACTTCGAATCGCGTGACGGAGCTTTCTAGGCCACGGAAGAACACGGATTTATCCGGCCACGGAATACAGATTTATGGCCACGGAAGAACACGCATGAACACGGATTATTGTCAATTCGTTCCATGACATCAGAACAGTTGCGCACGGCGCTCCGCCGTGGCCTCGTGATTCCGGCACATCCGCTAGCCCTCGACCACGACGGCCGCTTCGACGAACGGCATCAGCGGGCGTTGACGCGGTATTACTCCGCCGCCGGCGCCGGAGGGCTGGCGGTCGGTGTTCACACGACGCAATTCGCGATCCGTGATCCTCGGATTGGGCTGTTCGAGCCAGTGCTGGCGCTGGCGAAAGAGGAAATGGATCGCGCGGATAACGGTCCGGAATCCGGTCCGCTCGTGCGGATTGGCGGCGCAGTTGGGGAAACGCGTCAAGCAGTAGCGGAAGCCACGCTGCTTGCTGATCGCGGCTATCACGCCGCGCTCCTGAGCCTCGCAGCACTCCGCAGTGCGACTGACGATCAATTGATCGCGCACTGCACGGAGGTGGCCTCAGTACTCCCTGTTGTTGGCTTTTATTTACAGCCATCCGTCGGAGGACGGCTGCTGGGATATGGGTTCTGGCGCCGCTTCGTCGAAATACCGCAAGTCGTTGCAATCAAGATCGCTCCTTTCAATCGCTACCAGACCCTCGACGTCGTCCGAGCGCTCGCGACGTCAGGGCGAAACGATGTCTCCCTCTACACCGGCAACGACGACAACATCGTTGGAGATCTGCTCACGCCCTATGGGTTTGCAGCCGATGGTCACTCTCAGGACGTGCGAATTGTTGGCGGGCTTCTCGGCCATTGGGCGGTGTGGACGAAGAGCGCCGTCACGCTGCTCGACGAGTGCCGTCAGGCAGTCACGTCCGGGACAATTTCAATCCGCCTGCTCCGCACGGCCACGGAAGTGACCGATTCCAACGCCGCATTTTTCGATGCGGCGAATGGTTTCGCTGGTTGCATCGCCGGCATCAATGAAGTCCTGCGACGGCAGGGATTGCTGTCCAGCGCGCGATGCCTGGATCCGCAAGAGACGCTGAGTCCTGGGCAGGCAGAAGAAATCGACCGCGTCAGCCGCGCGTACAAGCATCTGGCCGACGACGAATTCGTTGTGTCGCATCTCGATGAGTGGCTGCGGGCGTAAAAGAATCCGATGTGGCTTCCGCCTTTAGGCGGAAGACCACCGGCACGCTCGCTGTCCCGATCATCTCCATCTGTTGGTCGAGGGCATGATCGATCTAAAAGGCGGAAGCCACCCAAGGGGAGTGAGTGCTGTTGACAGCATCCTCACCCCGCGCCATGATCGCGCGGCTCTTCTGGAGGTCACCATGCTGTTTCGCGTTCGGGTGATCGCGTTTGCCGCGCTCACACTTGCGACCGCGCTCCCCTGTCTCGCGCAGGACGACACCTCACCCGAAGCGACGCCGGGGCGCACTGTGCGGCCGATGATCACCGGGCGCCAATACGCTGTCAGCGCGATGAAGCATCAAGCGACTGAAGCGGCGGTGCGTATTCTGGAAGCAGGTGGCAACGCGTTTGACGCCGCGGTCGCGGGCCAAGCCGCTCTCGCGCTCGTCGATCCGGCGTCGAATGGCTATGGAAGCGACGCGGTCGTGTTGATCTACGACGCGAAGACGAAGAAGGTGGTGTCGATCAACGCCGAAGGCACGGCGCCGAAGTTGGCAACCATCGACTGGTACAAAGAACACGAGGGCGGCAAGATTCCGCTTGATGACGGATTACTGTCAGCAACGGTGCCGGGTGTTGTCGACGCGTGGTTCACGCTCCTCGACCGCTGGGGAACGATGACGTTCGCGCAGGTGCTGCAGCCGGCAATCGAGCTTGCCGAACAGGGATTCGTGCTCCCCGACGGACTGGCGGCGTCGATGGCGGGACGCAAGCTGCAAAAGTATCCGACCAGCATGAAGGTGTATTGGCCGAACGGCACAGCGCCCAAAGCCGGCGAACTCTTTCGCAATGTCGAAGCGGCGCGAACACTTCGACGCCTGGTCGAAGCAGAGAAGCAGGCGGCATCGAAGGGCAGGCACGAGGCTCTCCGCGCGGCGCGCGACCGGTTCTACAAGGGAGACATCGCGAGGACGATGGCGGAGTTCTCAGAACAGAACGGGGGACTCTTCCGCTACGACGACTTCGCCAGCTACACCGCGAAAGTTGAACCCCCGGTCTCGACGACATATCGCGGATACGAGGTCTACAAGAACGCGTCGGCGAGCCAGGGACCGGCGGAGCTGTTCGCGCTCAATATCCTCGAAGGCTTCGATCTGAAAGCGATGAAGCTCAATAGCGCGACGTTCATCCATACCAGTGCTGAAGCGGTGAAGCTGGCTTTCGCGGATCGCGAGAAGTATCTCGGCGACATGGACTTCATCACGATTCCGTACGAAGGGCTCCTCTCGAAGGCCTATGCGGCTGAACGTCGAGCGTTGATCGACCCTGACCATGCGTCAACCGAAATGCGGCCCGGCAATCCGTCAAAGTTCATGAAGAGCACAGTTGCGGATCCTCCCGTCACGTTCAGCACTGAAGGGGATGCCGATCACGTAGGCGACACCAGCTACCTGGCGGTGGTCGACAAGGACCGCAACATGGTGAGCTTCGAGCCAAGCCTGCACAGCGCATGGGGCACAGGCATGGTCATGGCGGATCTCGGCTTCATTCTGAATTGCCGCGGCGATTACTACTCGCTCGTCCCGGGAGAGGCGAACGCGCTCGCGCCCGGCAAGCGGCCGCGCAGCACCCTGCAAAGCACACTCGTGATGAAAGATGGCCAGCCCTTCATGATCCTCGGCAGCCCGGGCGGCGACGATCAGGTGATGCGAACGATGCAGACGCTAATCAACGTCATCGACTTCGGCATGAACGTGCAACAGGCCATCGAGGCGCCACGGTGGGCGACCCGCAGCTTCCCTGCTTCACCGTTCCCGCACACGATGTATCCCGGTGACCTCGCCGTCGAATCGCGCATTCCAGATTCGGTCAAGACCGCGCTCGCAGCGAAGGGACACAAATTTCCGCAGCGCGCCCCAGGACCGTGGTCGATGGGATCACTCGCCGCAGTGATTGTGGACGCACGAACGAGCACGGTTAGCGCCGGCGCGGATCCGAGAGTCTACGCATACGCCTGGGCCAAATAGGGTGACGCGGCGCGAGGTTCTCACGCAGTTGGCCGCGATCGCGGGCACCGCACCTTTAAGAGTCACGCCGCGGCAGAATTCGGCGATCCCGATCATCGACACGCACATCCACCTGTTCGATCCGACTCGCCCGCAAGGCGCGCCCTACACCGGTCCGCCTGGCGTCCCCGTCGAACCATCGCTGCCGCCGCGCTATCGCAAACTCGCGGCGCCGTTGGGGATCGTGGGTGCGATCAAAGTTGAAGCCAGTCCGTGGGTCGAAGACAACCTCTGGGTGCTCGAGGTGGCGGAGCGCGACCCGATTATCGTCGGTGTGATCGGTAACCTGGAACCGGACAAGCCCGATTTTGCGGAGATGCTGGATCGGTATCACAAGAACCGGCTGTTTCGGGGGATACGCTACGGCAATCTCTGGGGACGTGACATCACGAAGCAGGCCGAGAATCCCGCATTCCTCGACGGACTCAAGCGGCTGCAGCAAGCCGATCTCGTTCTCGACACCGCGAATCCACGCGTTGAACTGCTGCAGGCCGTCGTCACGATCACCGACACGATTCCCGATCTGCGCGTCGTCCTGGATCACTTGCCGAGCCTGGAACCAACAGTGGAGAACCGCAACGCTTACGAGGCCGCGTTGGATCAGCTTCAGCAGCGATCGAAGGTTTTCGTCAAGCTGTCTGCAGTCATTCACCGCATCAACGGTAAGGTGTCGACCGACCTCGCGCCTTACCGCGATCGGCTGGAGCAACTGATTGACAGGTTTGGGGAAGACCGGATTCTGTTTGGGAGCGATTGGCCGAACAGCGACGGTGTGGCACCGCTCGACAAGGTTGTGGGAGTAGTGCGGGAGTTCTTCCAGACGAAACCGCGGGAGGTTGCGGAAAAATACTTCTGGAAGAACTCCCTCGCCGCCTACAAGTGGATCAAACGCGACCCATCGCAACCGGCGATATGAACGTCGTAGTTAGAAGTAGCTCTTCACTCCAATCGACAACGACAATCCCGACGGATTGTAGCCGTTCGCCTTCATGACGGCGTCGTATCGAGCTTCACCCTTAACCGAAAAGGTTCGGGCGGTAAAGAACTCGACACCACCGAGGAACCTGGTTCCGAACCGGGTGTTACTCGGACCGAAACTGTTGCCGTTGTCCATTGGCTGCAGCAAGTATGATCCGGCGCCGACACCCACGAACGGGTGAATGGCACCACCCTCCCAGTTGTGAATGAGATCAGCTCCGACGCGCACCTGTCGCGTCGAGTCGGAATGTTCGCGATCAACTTTCGGATTCGCCCATCCCGCACCAACGCGCAGACTGTTGCGCGCCGTGAGGTAGTACTCGTAGGCCCCCTCGACCGTCGGTCCTGTCGTCATGCCGGCTTGCGTTGGCATGAACAAGCCAACTTCACCTTCGACCGCGGAGGAGCCTTGGTGTGGTGCTCGCCTTGACTCGCGTTGCGCGAGCGCCGGAGCTGCGATGCCGAGCGCCAGAGTGCACACGAGGGTCACCGAACTGATGTTGATTTTTGTCATATAGCTGACTCCATCGCCTGGATGAGGGGCAACGCGAATGCCAAGGGGGCTCAGCCGTGCAACCTACGACGGAATCGTGGTTTGCGGGTACTCGTTCAGCTAGACCTGCGAATTACGGCTGAGTAAAAAGCGGTCGAATTGTCCTTTTGTGGTGCCGCGAATCCCTCATCACTGATCACTTATCGCGAATCACTGATCTCCGAATCGCTGAATCCATGAATCGGCGAATCGCGATTCGGGATTTCACGATCAGGGATTCACGATCAGGGATTCACGATCAGGGATTCACGATCAGATTCACGATCAGGGATTCACGATTCGGGATTCACGATCAGTGATTCACGATCAGTGATCAGTGATGAGTGATTGCCCCATCAGCGAACGACGATGGTCGCTTCGGCGGTCCGCCCGGCTGCGTCGCGGGCGCGGAATGTGTGGTGACCGGGTACCAGGGGCCAGGAGGTCTCGCGATCCGTTTCGTTCGTGCCAAGCGATCGCTCATCGACGGTCCATTCGACGGGACCTGGCGTCGAGGTCAACGCTCGGAGCGGCACCGCCTGGAACTCACGTCTGAGTGTTGGATCGATCAGATACGTCGCCCCGTCCGGCGGACTCGAGATACGGAACTCGTGGGCGCGCGCCGCGACAGTGACAACGGTGTTCTTGGATTCGCGTAACGCTGGGGCCTCACGATCCAGGCCGTGATCGCGAGCCCATTGTCGATACTGCGGTGGCCAG
>JBKPSH010000196.1:0-17684 GCA_046734955.1 Acidobacteriota bacterium | reverse complement strand
GCGGAGTCAGGAGGCGGGAAACCGGCGGTGAGCACACGTGGGCATTAAGGCCAAACAGGTCGCTGGTGTGACGACGCTGGTCGTCGTGGTGGTGGTCGCGCTGAGCGCCTATCACGTTGCCAGGTTGGTGCACCTCAACTTTGAGGAAACAACGGCTCGCGGACAGATGCTCGCGCAGGCCATGCTTCAACTCGCAAACCAGGCCGTCGCGCAGGGTTTGAAAGATCCGTACGAAGCGATCAGGACCGACGGCGGCATTCGCTCGTTGATCGAATCGAGCACGGCCAACTGGCCGGGCGTGAGCTACGTCGCCATCGTCAACAAGGATGGAGTGGCTGTCGCACACAGCTATGCATCGCTCGAGGGGCAACCGCTGACGAAACAAGCGGACTTTGCTCCTCTCGCAACAGCGCGACCCTGGATACAATTCGACGCGGTGTACTCTGACAGGATTTTCGAAATCACTCTGCCGATGCGCGACGAGCGCGCCAACCAGGATTTCGGTGAAATCCGCATTGGCGTGACGACGACGCTCGTTCGCACCGACGTCAGAAAAGCCGTCAACACGGCACTCGGCGCGATGTTGATTGCGCTGATCGCCGCGTCCCTTGTGGCGATGCTCTTGTCACAGTGGATGCTCCGACCGATCCACGTGATTCAGAGTGGACTGTCGCGCCTCGGACGGGGGGAGCTGAACGTCAAACTGGACCTCGAGGAGCAGGAGTTCCGCGACCTTGGCAGTTCCTTCGACGCGATCAGCGCCCAGCTCTCTGCGCTCGGTGGAGGTGCGAAGGCGGATCAGGCGGGGGGAGAACTTCGCGCGGGCTCGGCGACCGACCTCGAGTCGGTCATGGACAACCTCGAGGACGCGGTGGCGTTGTTCTCACCTCGCGGCGAGTTGATTTTCGCGAATAAGTCGATGGACGCGTTCCAGCTTCGCGCCCTCGATGCGCTTCCCGCTGACAACGCCGTCCGGCAAATGATCGAGCGAACGCTCGCGGGTCGCAAATCGCAGGGCCCGGTATCGATCTCCGGGCTCGATCCCGCGGACACGACCGAACGTTTGCTCGTGACCCATGTGATCGAGGATACCGGCGGTCGTTTTCTCGGGGCGATGCTGGTGGCGAGAAACATCGGCTATTTGAGCCAGGTGCAGTCGACGCTCAACTATTCACGCAAGCTGGCAGCGCTTGGACGCCTGATGGCAGGTGTCGCCCACGAAGTCAAGAATCCGCTCAACGCGATGACGATCCATCTCGAGCTCCTGAAACAGAAGCTCGCGCGTCAGCCTGCCATTGCGGGTGCCGGTCCGGATCCCGGATCCCGGCTCGCGGATGCCGGCTTTGCGTCGCCGCCAGACGTCACAAAGCATGTCGACATCATCGGCAAGGAGATCAGGCGGCTCGACGAGGTGCTCAACGGATTCCTGAAGTTCGCGCGGCCCGACGAACTCAAGCTTCAGCCCGTTCGGCTGTCGTCGCTTATTTCCGATATTCAGACGTCGGTGGGGCCAGAAGCGACGCGGCGTCACGTCACGATGAAGGTGGAGTGTCCCGAAAGCCTGCCGGAAATCAACGCCGATCCGGGGATGTTGTCGCAGGCATTACTGAATCTGGCACTCAATGCCTGTCAGGCGATGCCGGATGGCGGCACGTTGAAGATCAGCTGCCGGACGGCGCCGCGCAGGCGTCTCGAGATCGACATCGAGGACACCGGCATTGGTATACCGCCGGAGAATCTGGGACGCATTTTCGATCTCTACTTCACGACCAAGGACAAGGGCAGCGGCATCGGTTTGTCGATGGTCTATCGGATTGTGCAGCTGCATGATGGGGAAGTGGAAGTGCAGTCAACACCAGGACGGGGCACACGGTTTAAACTGACGTTCCCGCAGGCGTAGGGTCGGGTCAGACAGGATGAAGAGAATTGCTCTTGGTCTGTTGGTGCTTGCAGGCGCCACGAGCGCTGCGTGTGCCGCCGCGACCGCCAAAGCTGCGCCCGATAGACCGGCGCTCGAAGTGCCTGCGCCGCCATCGAAGGTCATAGAGCCGCCGCAACAACCGGAGCCTGATCCCGCACCCGTCCCGGATCTTCCACCTCCTCAACCGACCAACTCGCGGCCGCCCCGGCAACCGCCGCGTGAGACGGCGAAGCCGGATTCGAAACAGGAGGCCGCCACGGCGGAAATTCCTGCAGCGCCGGTTACACCCGTTCCTCCGCCTCCGCAGCTCCGCGCGGGCAACACACCGGACCCCTCGGAAGCAGCGAAACAGGCGCAAATCGCCGTCGACCGATCGAGGCAAGTGCTGAGTTCGCTCAATCCCAGACAGGTTCCGAAGGACAAGAAGGCCGTCTTCGACGGTGCACATAACATGCAGAAACTGGCAGAAGAGGCGCTAAAGAAGTCAGATTTTGAAAACGCGAAGAAGCTGGCTGAAAAGGTTGAGTCAACAGCGAGGGAGCTGGGAGCCCGGTAGCCTGACGGCCTCACCCATAAATTAGGGCGATTAGAAGAATCCTCCGCCAGAGTCAACATCTTGCGCCTGCCCTAAATAAAAGGCACAATATCTAGTAGATCGACCCTTGACATCGGTGTAAACAGGGTCCAATATTTCCGCCGGCGCAACGGACCGAACGAGATCTTCCCAGCTCTCGCGGGTACGTCACGCGGTCGAAGTTCGATGCCCCGTGCTCGTACCGTTCGCGCGCGCCCATCCATTTACAGTGTTCTTCCGGGTCCTGGCCAGGGGCTGGCTGGTGACTCCTCGTTGTTCGGAGGGGATGATGCAGAGAGGCGCTGCGCCGCAGGTGGAATCCACCAGCACAGAGGCCCTGGCTCGCCCGTCGACGCCCGTGGCGTCGAACGCGACAGGTCTCGAGTACGAACGGTTCTTCACTCGTGAGGGGATCGATCCGTTCGACGAAGTCGAATGGGACGTGCGATCCGCGGTCATCGGTAACGAGAAAGGAAACGTCGTTTTCGAGCAGCGCGACGTCGAGATCCCGAAGTTCTGGTCGCAGCAGGCCACCAATATCGTCGTCTCGAAGTACTTTCGCGGCACGATCGGGACGCCTGAGCGCGAGCGCAGCGTCAAGCAGCTCATCGGCCGCGTCGTCGACACCATTACCGGGTGGGCCGGAGCGCAGAAATATTTCGCGAGCGACGACGATCTGCAGGCCTTCAGCGACGATCTGAAGCACCTGCTGGTCTATCAGAAGGCCGCGTTCAACAGCCCGGTCTGGTTCAATTGCGGATTCGAGAAGGCGCCGCAGTGCTCCGCCTGCTTCATCAACTCGGTGCAGGACACGATGGAGTCGATCCTCGGTCTTGCCAAGACCGAGGGGATGCTCTTCAAGTTCGGATCGGGCACCGGCTCGAATCTGTCGGCGATTCGATCGTCGAGAGAGCTGCTTGCCGGTGGCGGCACGGCGTCAGGCCCGGTGTCGTTCATGAAGGGGTTTGATGCCTTTGCCGGAGTCATCAAGTCAGGCGGCAAGACGCGTCGCGCCGCGAAAATGGTCATCCTCAACGCCGATCATCCTGACATTGTCGAGTTCATCAACTGCAAGGTCGACGAAGAGAAGAAAGCCTGGGCGCTCATCGATGCCGGCTACGACGGTTCGTTTACCGGCCCCGCGTATTCATCAGTCTTTTTCCAGAACTCCAACAACAGTGTGCGCGTGACCGACGAGTTCATGCGCTCCGTGCTCGATGACGGTGACTGGACGACCAAGGCGGTGCGCGACGGCTCGACGATGGAGACCTATAAGGCGCGCGATCTGATGCGCCAGATTGCCGAGGCCACACACATCTGCGGCGATCCCGGCATGCAGTTCGACACAACGGTCAACGACTGGCACACATGTCCGAACACGGCGCGGATCAACGCCAGCAATCCATGCTCGGAATACATGTTCCTCGATGACTCGGCGTGCAATCTCGCGTCCATCAATCTGATGAAGTTCGTCCGCGACGACGGAGAACTGGATCCGGTCGCGTTCGAGGCGGCGTGCCGGACGATGATTACGGCGCAGGAGATCCTGGTCGACAACTCGAGCTATCCGACGCCGGCGATCGCGAAGAACAGTCACGAGTACCGTCCGCTCGGCCTCGGCTATGCGAACCTTGGCGCGCTGCTGATGTCGCGTGGCCTGCCCTACGACGGCGACTCAGGACGCGACTACTCCGCCGCAATCACAGCGCTGATGCACGGTGCCGCGTTCGCACAGTCGGCGAGGATCGCCCGCGACCACGGCGGTCCGTTCGCCGGGTACGAGAAGAATCGTGAGCCGTTCATGCGGGTGATGCGCAAGCACCGCGCCGCGCTCAAGGACATCAACAAGACCCACATGCCGAAGGACCTCTTCGAAGCGGCGAAGAACGTGTGGGACGAAGTGATCGAGCTTGGCGAGCAGCATGGATTCCGGAACGCGCAGGCGACCGTGCTCGCACCGACTGGGACCATCGGCTTCATGATGGATTGCGACACGACCGGAGTCGAACCCGACATCGCACTCGTGAAATACAAGAAGCTCGTCGGCGGCGGGTTGATGAAGATCGTCAACCAGACGGTGCCGATGGCGCTGGCAAAGCTGGGATATACGCCGCAGCAGGTCAAGGAAATCGTCGAGTATATCGACGAGAACGAGACGATCGAGGGTGCGCCGCACATCAAGGACAAGGATCTGCCGGTTTTCGATTGCGCGTTCAAACCGGCTCGCGGAGTTCGTTCGATTCACTACATGGGCCACATCCGGATGATGGGTGCCGTACAGCCGTTCCTCTCGGGCGCGATCAGCAAGACCGTCAATGTGCCGAAGGAAGCAACCATCGAGGAGATCCAGCAGGCGTACATCGACTCGTGGCGGATGGGCGCGAAGGCTGTCTCGATTTACCGTGACGGTTCGAAGCGTACGCAGCCTCTGAACACGTCGCGCGATAAGGAAAAGGTTGCGGCAGTTGCACCGGTCGCTGGTCCGACTCGTCGAAGACTTCCGGACGAGCGGAACGCGATCACGCATAAGTTCGACATCGCCGGCCACGAGGGCTACATCACCGTCGGTCTTTTCGAGGACGGCACACCTGGCGAGCTGTTCCTCGTCATGGCGAAGGAAGGCTCGACGATCTCCGGCTTCGCCGACGCGTTCGCCCAGGCGATCAGCTACGCGCTGCAGTACGGCGTGCCGCTCCAGGATCTCGTCGACAAGTTCAGCCACGTCCGCTTCGAGCCGTCCGGCATGACGAAGAACCCGGACGTCCGCTTTGCGAAATCGATCGTTGATTACATCTTCCGGTGGATGGCGGCGAAGTTCCTGTCGCCGGAGGCGCAGTTCCGCGCCGGCGTGAACAACCGCGAGGAACTCGTGACCTCGCCCGAGCAGCTGCCGCTCGACGTTGCGGCCGCCGCTGGCGCCTCTGCCACCGCGGTGATCTCGTCGTCGAAGACGTCGTCGTTCGCGGCGATCAAGAATCAGGAAGACGCGCCGCCGTGCTCGACGTGCGGCTCGATCATGGTCCGTAGCGGCAGCTGCTACAAGTGCGCCAACTGCGGCACGACGAGTGGCTGCGCCTAACTTCGCTGCTCGCTTCTCGTTGCTCGCTGCTCGCAGTGATCGATTTCGAACGTTGCAGGGCGGGGTCATTAGACCCCGCCTTTTTTTGTGATGTATCCTGCGACGGGATCATTTGAAGCCACGCGCCTTCTCTCTCTGGGCGTTACTTGGCGCGACGCTGCTCGCCGCCGCGCCTCAGGATCGCTTGCCGCTCGCTCCCGCCGCCGCGCGCGACGGCCTTGTCGTCGAACCTGGCTATCGTGTCGACCTGGTTGCAGCCGAGCCGCTTGTCCAGAGTCCCGTCGCGATCGCCTTCGACGAGCGCGCGCGGATGTACGTTGCCGAGAATCGCGGGTATCCGGATCCTCTCGAGGGGGAGTCCGCGGCAGCTCCGCAAGGCGCCATCGCGCTGCTGACCGACACGGACAGTGACGGGAGATATGACAAGCGCACGGATTTCGCCACCGGCTTGACGTATCCGAACGGCGTCATGCCCTGGAACGGTGGTGTGTTCGTGACCGTCGCGCCAGACCTGCTCTATTTGAAAGACACGGACGGCGACGGAGTCGCCGACGAGCGGCGGATAGTCCTCACAGGATTTAACGCGAGCAAGACGGCACAAATCCGGTTCAGTCATCCGACGCTCGGTCCCGACGGCTGGATCTATCTGACGAGCGGACTGAACGGCGGCCGCGTGACGTCGTTGGCGCATCCGGAACGTCCGCCGCTCGAGTTCTCGTCGAGCGACTCGCGCTACAACCCGAGAACAGGCGACTTCGAACTGGCTGGCGGACAGGGCCAGTTCGGTCTTACGTTTGACGATTACGGCCGGCGTTTCATCTGCGCGAACCGCAATCCAGTTTGGCACGTCGTCCTCGATCCGCAGCAACTCAAACGCAATCCCCATCTCGCGTTCTCCGACACCGTGCAAGACGTGTCGGGCTCTGGTGCGGACGCGACGGTGTGGCCCCTGAGCCGCGATTTGACGACGGCGTCGTTCCATCCGTCGCTGATGAGCGCTCCGCACGCCGGCACGTTCACTTCAGCAAGCGGCGTGCACGTCCATCGAGGAGACGCGCTGCTCGAAGGGCATCGCGGCAGCGTTTTCATCGCGGAGTCCGCGCAGAACCTGGTTCAGCGTCAGGTGCTCGACGTGGAGGGTGTCACGTTCAGGTCTCGACCCGCGCGAAAGGGCGCCGAGTTCCTTGCGTCGCGCGACACGTGGTTTCGTCCCGTGTTCCTTACGAACGGTCCAGACGGCGCGCTCTACATCGTTGACATGTGCCGCAAGGACATCGATCACCCTGCATACGTGCCGCAGGCGAGCCGTCGCCAATTTGATTTCACGGCCGGTCGAGATCGTGGACGTATTTACCGCGTCGCCGCAGGGGATCGAACTGCTCACGGACTGCCGGTGAATCTGTCGGATGCTTCGATCGAAACTCTCGTGTCGAAACTGCAGGATCCGAACGGATGGTGGCGAGACACGGCACAGCGGCTCCTCATTGAGCGCGACGCGCGGAAAGCAGTGTCGAAGCTGCGCGAGGTGGCCGAGACGTGATCGGAGCTTGGCCGGCTGCACGCACTCTGGACGATGGATGCGATGGAAGCGCTACAAAACGCCGATCTCGTTCGCGCGATGCACGATCGGGCGGCGGTCATACGCGAGAATGCAGCCCGAATCGTGGAACGACACGAAGACGCGTCCGGCGCGCTGCGCAACGCGGTAACCGCGTTGGCCAACGATCCTGATCCCCGGGTCCGTCTGCACGCCGCGCTCGCGCTGGGCGCAACCGACGATCCGCGCAACATCGCGCCGCTGGCTGCAATCGCGCGGCGTGACGGCGCCGACCGTTGGACGCGCGCCGCCGTGTTGAGCAGCGTGCGCGGACATGCGAGCGCCTTTCTCGACGCGTTCGATGCCGGTGCTGCTGCTTCGCCGGCAGTGCGCGGCGCGGTCATGCAGGAGGTCGCCCGTGTGTTCGGCGCGAGCGAGCCTGCCGAGCGCTGCCTGGGATTGGTGACGCAGATCGCCGAGCCTGGCGTCGAACTGACGTGGCAGGCCGAGGCACTCGCCGGGCTCGCGGCCGGCCTGCGCGCGCGAAGCCCCGGATCGAACACTCAATCCGCATTGATGGCATTAGTGCGCTTGGATACGGCAGAAGCGCGGGTCGCGCGCGAGCGTCTGACGCGCGTGATCGCCGGAGCCGCGGATCTCTCGCTCCGCGACGACGCGCCGCTCGATCAGCGGCTCGGTGCGATCGAGTTACTTGCGC
Organism: Acidobacteriota bacterium; assembly: GCA_046734955.1. Classification (GTDB taxonomy): domain Bacteria; phylum Acidobacteriota; class Vicinamibacteria; order Vicinamibacterales; family 2-12-FULL-66-21; genus JALZOC01. The sequence goes on along the minus strand of JBKPSH010000196.1, from coordinate 9,855 downwards.
ACGCCGAGTGGAGCATGGCCGGTCCGACGCTGCTTCAATTGCTCGAACCGCAGCGCGCGAACGAGATCAAGATCGCCGCGGTGCGCGCGTTGTCGCAGATGCGCGATCCGGCATCAGCCACGAGCCTGGTAGTGGCGGCGCGTTGGCAAACGTTCACGCCGCGCGTTCGCGACGTCATCCTCACCGCGTTCTTATCTGAAGATCGGCTGGCGTCAGTCCTGCTCGATGCGATCGAGCGCGGCGACGTCAGCGCGTCCGCGCTCGGCCCGTCGCGCTGGCAACGGCTCCGAGAACATCGCAATACATCGATCCGGCAACGTGCGGAGGCGGTGCACAGCATCTCTGACGCCGCCAGTCCGGTCAGCGTGTACGAACGACGGTTGCCGGACGTGCTCGCGCGCACTGGCAACGCAGAATCCGGCGCCCTTCTGTTCACCAAGTACTGCAGCGCGTGCCACACGTTCGATGGCACCGGCGGCCGCGTCGGTCCTGATCTCAGCGGCGTGCGCAATCAGCCCGCCGATGCGCTCCTGCTGCACATTATCGTTCCCGACTACGAGATCGCGCCGGGGTTTGCCGCCTACACCGTCCAGACGCAGGACGAGCGCTCGATATTCGGCCGCCTGGAGTCAGAGGCGCCTGGCAGTGTCGCCGTCAGAGACGCAGCAGGTCAGTTGCACACGATTCTGCGTGTCGATGTGAAATCCATGACCGCGGCGACATCGTCGCTCATGCCGGCTGGTCTCGACCAGACGATGTCGTCGCAGGACCTCGCGGATCTAATCGCGTATTTGAAGCGTCTTCAACAGCCGTAAGGCCTCGGCAACGAGCTGTTCGCCGCCGCCAGGCTTGATGCGCGAGTTGACGGTCTCGTAACCGCCTTCCTTGAACGCCTGCCCGGTCGGAATGTAGGCGGGATTATCGTTACTTAGCTCGATGACGAGCGTGTGCTTGAAGGGTGACGCCTGCTTGATAGCCAATCCGAGTTCGACGAAGATTTCGCCGGGCAACAGAACGATCGCTGTGTCGCGATTGAGGCGAAGAACCTGGACCTCTTCCTCCAGCGTTGCTTCGCGGTTGAAGAGATCGAGCGTCGATACCGTCTCGACTTGCGTGAGAAACGGGAGATCGGCGCTGCCGATTTTCGGAACGTTTGCCCGCGCGGCTGCCACCTGTGCGTCGGATACCCTGCGTAACGCCAGCGAAAGCCGGCCGGATGCGGCGGTGAGGGCGATGTCAGCGAGGGGTTCTCTCGCTCGAATGGACAGCACCGAGATCGCCAGCTGTTCGCCGATCAAACGTGCGCTGTATCGTCGCGTCCCGCTGACGTCGATGTGATTGATATTGCCGCACGTTCCTGTGCCGAACACGCTAATGAATTTGTCGCCGAACTCGCGGCGGAGCGCCCTCGTCAGCTGGCCGGCGTAGTCGGCCGAGTATTCGGTCCCGCCAACCGTGTCGAGATGCATCGCGAAGATGGTCACCGCTCCGACCGGCCTCTTCTCTCCGCTTATCCGTGTTTCATCCGTGTTCATTTGTGGTTTCGATACCAGGAGGAATGGCAGGTCAGGGTCAATCGGCCCTGCAGGACCCACGATCTTCGGATTCGAGATTCCCGGGTTGGTTGCGACGGTGCCATCGTTCAGGTGATATCGGCGGTTGAACGAGAGCCGATCCTCGCGCGCGGCGGCGAATTCCAGCGCCGCCGGTGAAAGATCGGCATTCGCTGCGGCGATCACCTCGACCAGACGATCGCGCAGCTGCTCGACGTAGTTGATGCCGACGAGCGGGTCGCTCCCGTATTTCGCTCTCGCCTGGTCGCTGAAGATCCGCGCGCGTTCGCCCGAGAAGAGCGGACCGGTGTGCGTGTGCGTGGCCGTGACCGCGATGTTGGCGGCGGGGATGCCGGTGCGCGCGGCCGCACGCGCACGGACTTCGCGCGTCAGCGTTTGTGGTACGCCAAGCAAATCGCAGACGACTAGCGCCGTCTTCGTGTCCCCTTGTTGGAACACCAACGCCTTTGCCATCAGCGGGTCCTTGACGCCGGTGCTCAGTCGTTCCGTGAAGTAACCGTCCATGCGGTAGCCGATAGGCGGTGTGATCTCGACTTCCGCCAGGCCTGCCTGAAGCGGCAGCGTCGCGATCTGTTTGGCTGGAGCGCTGGCGATCATCGTCGCCAACACGAAGATCATCGCTGTCAGCGTTCGCATTCGAACACCCCCTTCTCCTCACCCGAACAGCTCTTCCATCGTTTCTGCCGATTTATACGTCAAATACCTAGGTTGACGTTCGTCCCGCGAATGGCACCTGCCGTGCACATTCCTGGATGATCATCCTTCGTCAGACCTCATCAGATTTTGGAGCACGAATGTCCGGTTTCTGGAATGACCTCAAACACGGTTTTCGCGTGTTGCGGAAGACGCCTGGCTTCGCGCTCTCCGCGATCATCGTGCTCGCGCTTGGCATCGGCGCGAACACCGCAATCTTCGGCATCGTCAACGGCGTGCTGCTCCGTCCACTGCCGTACGCGGAACCCGATCGACTGGTCCAGTTGTGGCACACGCCACCGCAGAAGCAATTCCCGGGCGTACCGAGGTTCGCGCTATCCGCAGCGAATTATCTGGACTGGGAATCACAGAACACGGTGTTCTCATCGTCAGCGGTCTACAGGTTCTGGCAGTTTCGTCTGACAGGAAACGGTGAGCCACGGATACTGCGAGCGACGCGCGTCGAGCCGACGTTCTTCTCGGTACTCGGCACCCGGCCGTTGTTCGGCCGCGTGATTGATCCGAGCGACGACGCGGCTGAACGGCAGCACGTGGTGGTGCTCTCGTACGGCCTCTGGAACTCACAGTTCGGCGCGGACAAGCAGATCATCGGAAAGACGATCCATCTCGACGGCGACGCCTATACGGTTATTGGTGTCATGCCGGCGTCGTTCGATAAGCCGGAATCGGTATCGCTCTGGGTGCCGCTCGTGTGGACGCCAGAGGAGAAAGCGGTTCGCGGAGAGCACAGCATGGCCGCAATCGCACGACTCAAGCCAGGCGTCACGGGGCAGCAAGCACAGGCGCAATTGGACACGATCGCGGCACGCATCGCCGAGCTTTACCCGGCGGACGCGGCGGGTTGGGGCGCAGCTGTTGTTCCGCTTCGTGAGGAGACGGTCGGTGATGTTCGAAAGCCGCTGCTGATGCTGTTTGGCGCCGTGGTGTTCGTGCTACTGATCGCATGCGCGAACGTGGCGAACCTGATGCTTGCGCGAACTGTGGATCGGCGGAAGGAAATCGCCATCCGCACGGCGTTCGGAGCCAAACGGACGCGAATCATCCGGCAAGTGCTCTCGGAAAGTCTTCTGGTCTCGGTCAGTGGTGGCGCGCTGGGGTTAATCGTTGCGCATTTCGGAACCGAGCTCGTCGTCAACTATTTCGGTACCAGCCTGCCGCGGCTTGCCGACATCAAGATGGACGGCGCGGTTCTGGCGTTCGCATTCGCAACGGCGTTCGTGAGCGGGACGGTCGCCGGCGTCGCGCCCGCATGGCGTATGTCGAAGTCCGATCCGAACGAGGCGCTGAAGCAGGGACTGGGGCGCCTCGACTCGCCGTCGTCGGGCAAGCGGACGCGCGCCGCGCTCGTTGTCACCGAGGTGGCGTTGTCGCTTGTGTTGCTGGTTGGTGCGGGATTAATGATCCGCACGCTCTGGAATCTTCGCAGCGTGCATCCTGGTTTTGTCGCCGATCACGTGCTCACGATGCGCATCGGTGTCGCGGCGAATGAGTTCACGAGCGAAGATCAACAGGTGCAGTTCTACGATCAGGTGTTGCAACGGGTACGTGCACTACCCGGCGTGCAGTACGCCGGTGTGACCGACGATCTCCCGTTGGAGGGCGGGTCCATGCAGCCGGTTGCGGTCGAGGGACAACCGGTCGTCGAAATGGCGCACCAGCCCGAGGTGTCGGTGCGTCTGCTGTCGCCACAGTTCATGACCGCGATGGGAATTCCGATCGTACGTGGACGCGAGTTCACCGATGCGGATACTTCGACCTCGGCACCAGTCGTCCTGGTGAGTGAATCCATGGCGCGGCAGTTCTGGCCGAACCAGGACCCCATCGGCAAGCGTCTGACGCTCACGTTCTTTCCCAAAGTAGTGAGGCAGGTGGTCGGGGTGGTTGGCGACGTCAAAGATCGCGGACTGGACAACCAGGATGCCGTCTCGACGCTGTACTGGCCATTGACGCAGTTCTACGCGCCGCCGGCCTGGGGACGGTTCCGCGCAATCGGTCTCGCACTCGCGGTCAGGACGTCGTCCGATCCGACCAGCGTCACCGCTGCCGTCCGCAGCGCCATCCACGAAATCTCTCCGGCTACGCCGCTTATCGAGGTGCGGACGATGAACGCCATTGTTGCTGAGTCGCTGTCGCCGCAGCGGTTCAACATGCTCCTGCTCGCAGCATTCGCAGGGCTGGCGCTAGTGCTCGCCGCCGTGGGCCTTTACAGCGTCGTCGCTTACGCGACGCGCCAGCGGGTCAAGGAGATTGGCAACCGCATGGCTCTCGGCGCGGCCAGAGCGGACGTATTGCGAGCCGTGGTGTTTGACGGACTGCGCCCGACCTTGATCGGCATCGCCCTCGGAACCGCCGCTGCGATTTCACTCAGTCACCTCCTCGCAACCCTGATCTACGGTGTGAAGGCGACTGATGCGTCGACTTACGTCGCGGTGGCCGGAGTTCTCGTCAGCGTGGGTTTCCTCGCCAGCATCATTCCTGCGTATCGCGCGACGCTTGTGGATCCGGTGAGGACGTTGCGCGACGAATAGCGGATTCGCATCGGCGCCGCCAAGCCGGGCCGTTTCCAGTTAGCCGCCGAACAAATCACTGGCCTGTGCCGTTGGAATCCAGGGACTGAGCGGCCACTGCAACTTGTCGGTGCGTTTCATGAGCTCGAAGATTCTTTCCAGCACATCCTCTGAGTACTGGGTCTTGTGACACGCCATTGAGCGGCGGGACGCCTCGAGGTCCGCCGGCGTGAACGGAACGACCGCGGTGAGGTACTTTGCCTGAGGAATCAAGAACTCTGGCACGCCGCGTGCCGGATTGACCATACGAATTCCCTGCGGCGGCAGCGAGCCGTAGAACAAACGCTCCGTTGCTCCCGGCGCTCCCGCACGGACGAGCTGCGTGACGATGCTGCTGACGAGGCGATGATCGGGATGGCCAGCGCCACCGTCAGGACCCCACGTAATTACCGCATCCGGGCGAAGCCGCTGCAACTCCTCCTGAATCCGCGTGGTGACGTGAAAAAGGCGCTGCGGGTCTTCCATGTAGCTGCCGAGTTCCGCATCAGGAAACCCGAGCAGAATCGGCGGACGAACGCCAAGGGCTTCCGCCGCACATCTGGCCTCGTCGGCTCTGGCGCGGGCCAGTTCGGGGCCGCGCGGGATTTGCGTGTGTGAACCTCCTTGCGCGCCATCGGTCGCCACAATCATGTAGACCTGCGCGCCATCGCGCGCGTAACGCGCCAGCACCGGTCCTGCTGCCGCCTCATCGTCGGCATGTGCCCACACCGCGACCAGCGTCCTGGCGACGGGTGATCCCGATGCCGGCACTGCGCCGAGAAGCGACGCGAGAAGGCCCGCCCCAATGACGATCAATCGAATCAGTAGCCCCACGATCGCCACGCCCGCCAACGCCGCGACGCCCAGCGTGGCCGCTTCAACCAACACGACTTCACGCGTTTCGTTACTCATGCTTGCCTCCTGCAACCCGATACGCGTGTCTCGGGAGCAGTGAACTTGAGGAAGCCTTGAGGTTTTCCTGATCAGGCGTGCGGGCGGGGTCCGCCTGGGCGGAAGGCGCTGCCGAACATGGGTCGGCCGGCCAGCGCAGTGTGCCAACCGTACGCGGCGAGCGCGACGACTACCCCAGCGACCAGCCGTGACGACGACGCATAGGGCACCGACGAATCGAAGGTAATCGGCACGAGGGTGAGGAGGAGGCTGACGAACGACGCAACAACGATCGTGAGCACGCCGAACCGGACGGCCACGAAGATGACCGCAGCTTGAACTGCGGCGAAGAACGCGACATCGACCGGAGCCGGTGCAAAGTGATCGGCAGGAGGAGAGGCCAGCAGCCACCCGCCGCGCGTGACGAGATAGATTCCTGTCGCAATCAGAACGGTTGCCAGCATCGCGAGTGACCGACGCCGAAGGAGTGCCACCAGCATGAGCAGAACGAAGAACGTCAGCATCGTCTCGCCCCACGTGGGAATGCTCATCACTGTTCCGATGATCCGGGACAGCGCGTACCGTCCGCCCATGAGCAGATCGCTGGAGGCTTCAATGCCGTCCCAGGGGTTGCTCGTCGCACCAATCGGGAACTGCACCGGGCGGCCAGTCCAGCCCCGCACCCGCGTGTGAAGAGCGAGCACCAGGCCATTGGCGATCGCAACGAGTACGCCGACCAGCACATCGCGCCCGACGAGCGGATCGCGAACGCTGCCCGACAGCAATCGGCTCCAGCCGATCATGAGCTCGGGCCAGATGCGGCGGGCGTGCGGTTCGAGGGCGATGTAGAGCAGCCAGACGAATACAGCAACGAAGCCGATGAGCGAAGGACCCCTGGTCAGGATTTGCAGATCTCCGGTCTCGAGCACGTTGCTCACCGCCCCCGCCAGGAGAATGAACACAGACAGTCGTATCGCGCCGCGGCGATCGCCTCGGCGCGAGCGCAGATTGCGCACGGCCAGCGCCATGCCGCCGATGAGGACTAACGGCGCGACGAGCGTGCGCATGAGGACCCCGACGCGCTCTCCAGACGTGTTGACGGGTACGGCTTCGACGTTCCTGGCTTGGGTCCAGGGTGCGACAATCTCGAAGTAGACAGGCTTGCCCTGTGTGGCTGCCGCTTCGATCCGGATGGGCACGTCGGGGCGGTCTGGATAAATCCCCGCCCAAGCCGCTCTGGTGTCCGCGAAGATCGGGGGACGCCACTGCGAGGTCGCCGGCGAAAACTGCGCGATCGAAAGGCCCGCTTCCGCAAACAATGAAGTCCAGTCGATGGCAGTTGCGGCCGGATGAGCTGCGTCCTGTGAGTTTTCGACCTGCGCCTGCACTGCGAGAAAGCTGGTCAACCGGCCCGTTCGGTCGAGCGTGAGTGACACCATCCCGGACCGAGTATTCGGGGGATTCTGACGGGTGACGATGTCGGTACCGCCAATCGGGACCAGGGGACGCTGGCTCTGCCGATACCAGAACAGAAGGGCGTACGGTTGTGAATTTGCCAGCGCGCGCCATCGGGTCGGCGATCGATCTCGCTCGTCGATGTACCGCAAGTAATCGATATCGGTGGTGTATCCAACCGCTTCGTCGGCGGGACGCTCCACGTAGCCCAGGTTCCGTACGGCGGCATGAGCTCGTTCGGTCAGAAACTGCGGAGTGCGATCTATCTTCGTCAAACCGATCAAGTTGACGTCGCGCATGAACACGCTGATAAGGACGAGTCCTGCGAGGACGCTGCAAAAACAGAGCGCGCCCGTCGTTGGAGAGAGCGAACCTGGTTCCCCCGCCGCCGCGACCATTTCCGGAGACGGTGTCTCGCCCGCGGCGATCGCGGCGGCGAGTGCATTTCCGCCGGGCAATGCCGCCGCCACCGCGCTGGCCGATGCCGGACGCCGTGCTGGATCGGTTTCCAGACATCGGAGGATTACGCGTTCTACGATCGGATCCAGATCGGGGACGTGGTCCGACGGACTCGACGGTGGCGCGCTAGGTCGTGCACGTTTGTCCGCGCTGCCGCCGTGAGTGTCCAGGGCCCGCTTGCCTGTGAACATTTCGTACAACACGAGACCGAGCGCATAGACGTCGGTGCGGGTTGTGACCGCCTCGCCGTTTAATTGCTCGGGCGCCATGTATCCGACGGTTCCGGCGATCTCGGATGCGTAGTGCCGCTGATCGGTCAGATCCGCGAGTCCGAAATCCGCGAGGTGGGCCTGGCCGCGGTCGTCGATCAACACGTTCGCAGGCTTCAGATCACGATGGAGAACCTTGCGATCGTGCGCGGCCGCGAGGCCGGCGCAGAGCTGACGTGCGAGTTCGAGTGCTTTGTCCGACGGCAGCCGACCGATGCGGCGGAGTAAAGATGCGAGATCTTCGCCGTCGATGTATTCCATCGAAATGAAGTGTTGGCCGTCGGTTTCACCGATGTCATACACGCGGCACACATTGGGGTGGGTCACCTGGCGGGCGAGTCGAACTTCCTGATGGAACCGTGCGAGCCGATCGGCGTGATCGCTGACTTCGCCAGGCAGGAACTTCAGCGCCACGGGTTGTCCGAGCTTCAGGTCTTCAGCGCGATAGACTTCACCCATGCCGCCGCGGCCGAGCATGCCAACGATACGGTAGCGCCCGGCGAGTATCGTGCCCGGTACGAATCGCGCGCCATCGATCGCGCCCGACGAAACCAGGCGTGGTTGGCCGGCCATGGTTCGCGTTGGCTGAGACGCGTCCACACGCGCGCCGCACTCGGCGCAGTAGCGGCTCGATTCCGGGACATTGCGTCCACAAGCCGGGCAACGCATGGGATCGACACGATTCTAGTCATCTTCCTCAGGTCGTTGCCACACGCGCGGCGTTCATCGCTCTCGGTATAATTGCTTCGGGGCCGGCACTGTGAGTGCAATCGTCGTCGACCTCGGCACGCGTCTCGTTCGGCGAGACGGAATCGACATCGGTCTCTCGCCAAAGGCATTCGACCTGCTCGTGCTCCTCGTCAGGAAGCGGCCCAACGCCGTCGGACACGAAGATCTGCATGCGGCGCTGTGGCCCGGCGTCCATATTTCCGAAACAAGCCTTCCAGTACTGGTCACACAGCTTCGCAAAGCGTTGGGCGACACCTCTGGCCAAGGCCGCCTTATCCGCACACTGCACCGCATCGGCTACGCCTTCATTGGTGATGCGGTCATCGCCGAACCTGCAACCCTCACCGACAACGCCGTGTGCAGCCTAGTCTGGCGTGGCAAATCAATTGAAGTGCGTGAGGGTGAGTCGCTGATCGGCCGCGACCGCCGCTGTGCCGTATGCATCGATGCGGACTCGGTGTCGCGGCATCACGCCAAATTGTTGCTGAGCGGGCGAGAAGCCTCAATCAAAGATCTCGGGAGCAAGAACGGTACGTGGATCTCCGGCGAACGTATCCATGGCACGACTCCCATCACAGATGGCACTTCGGTTCGCTTCGGGTCCGAAACGGTTCGCTTCGAAATTGTAGATAGCGGTAGGCCGACGAAAACGGCGACGTCTTGATTCATGTGGCTTCCGCTTTAGCCGGGAGGATCAGGGCGGGGCGCTACGACCCCGCCCTCGTCTGCACGCGCTAGAACCGTGTCTCCCACACGCCGCGACCGTAGGTCGAGACGCGCAGGTAGCTGCCGTCGCTCGGCATATAAAGATCGCTGACGACGACTACTGACAGGCCGGTTCCGAAAAGATGCCACGTGGCTCCGCCGTCGGTCGTTTCGTACACCCCAAGCCATGTGCCCGCATAGACGGTATTGCGCGATGGGTCGCGCGGGCTGACGATGAGCTTTGTGATCGGCACCGGCGGTAATCCTGTACTCGCATTCGACCAGCTCGCGCCACCGTCAACCGATTTGATGACGCGCATCCCCGTGCCGATCGGTGCCTCGTTCCCCACGTACATCGTCGTGTTGTTCGCGTACGCGAGCGTGGCATTGAAACCCGGCCAACCGGTGGGCAGCGTTGTCAAGGTGCGGCTCGTCCAGGTCTGGCCCGCATCGGTCGTTGTATAGATCCATCCGCCATTCGCGAGCACGCCGAAGTTCTTCAGATCTAATGGA
>JBKPSH010000195.1:0-8245 GCA_046734955.1 Acidobacteriota bacterium | reverse complement strand
TTATCGATCGTAACGATGCGCATCGTGATCGGGATCCGCGGCGATCAGGATGCGCGTACGTTCGCGGGGACGGTGCGCGCGATTGTTGCCGAGCTCGATGCGGCAGTGGCGATCTCGGATGTTCAGACCATCGAACAACTCGGCGGGGATCGTTCGGCGCCGGAGCGCTCAGCGCACTGGTGATCTCGATTTTGGCATTGGCGCGGTGCTGCTCGCGGCGATTGGGTTGTACGGGGCGCTGGCGTTGTCGGTGTCACGGCGGCGCGAGATCGCCGTGCGCCTGGCGCTCGGCGCGCAGCCAGAGGTTGTCCTACAACGATCCGCCGCCTCACACCTGACGCAGGGCGATCAGCGGATCAACCCGAGCCGCCCACCGTGCCGGCAGGTAACACGCCAGCAGCGCGACTCCGCCGAGTACCAACGCTGCCCCGGCAACGCTGACCGGATCGGCGGCCCCCACACCATACAGCATCCGGCTGAGGAGACGGCCGACCATGAGCGCTGCAGCGAACCCGATCACCATACCGATCGCCACAAGCGACATGCCTTGCTTCACAATCATCCGCAACACATTTGGATGGCTGGCGCCGAGCGCCATCCGCAAGCCAATCTCACGTTGTCGCTGATTGACGGTATACGCAAGGATTCCGTATAGCCCGATGCTGGCCAGGCCGAGCGCCAGCAGCCCGAACACGCTCAGGAGCGCCACACCGATCCTCGCCTGAAACAGGCTTCCGTCGATCACCTGCTGGCCGGTCCTGATGCCGCTCACCAGTACTTGCGGGCCGGCCGCATTGATTTGGCGCTCGACGGCGCTCACCATCTGCGCTGGATCCCCTTTCGTGCGCACATACAACGTCATCGCGGGCAGGCGATTCTGCTCCAACGGCACATAAACGCATCGCTGCGGCGGCTCACCCCACGCCGAGTAGTTGGCGGTTCGTGCGACACCAATAATCTCTCGCATCTCCTGCTCGCCCGGGACCCGGACACGTTTCCCCAACGCGTCGTCACCTGGCCAGTAGTCTTGTGCCAGCTTTTCGTTCACGATCGCGACGGGACGCGATGTCGGTCGGTCGAGTTTGGTGAACTCGCGGCCCTTCTCAATCACAACACCGCTGGTCTGAAAATAACCGGCGCTTATGGTGTTCACAATCGTGATCGAGCTATCTGTTGGAGACTCTCGTGGCTTGCCCTCGACTTGCAACCCACCAACAGGACGGGCGAAGAGAGGCATGTTAGACGCCCAGGTGGTGGACTCGACTCCCGGCAAACGCGCGACGCGCTCGGCCACATCCTGATAGAAAGCCATTGTCTGCGGCTCGTCGTACCCAGCCTGTCCCGGATTCGTGATGAATACAACGAGATGGTCTGCCTTGAACCCGGGATCGATGTCGTACGCCTGCCGGATGCTTCGGAGGAACAACGCCGCCGTCACCAGTAAAAGAAACGACAACGCGACCTGCCCCACGAGCAATGAGTTGGCGACCGTTACCTTCCGTGCGCTTCGTCCCGCCGTTCGTGCCTCCTTGAGGGCCCCGGAGACACCAGCACGCGACACGCTGAGCGCGGGGATCATGCCGAAGACGAACGCGGTGGCCACCGAGATGAGCAGGGCGAAGAGGAGGACAGTTCCATCAAGCCTCGAGGTCGTGAACGTGCCGGTCGCCGGCAGAGACCTAGCCAGCAACTGCATGCCAAAGTAAGCGATCAGCAATCCGACGCTGCCGCCGAGCAGCCCGAGGCAAAGACTCTCTGTGAGGAGCTGACGTACGAGTCGTGCACGGCTCGCCCCCAATGCCACGCGGACGGCTATTTCCTGTTGCCGCGCGGCGGAGCGTGCGAGCAGCAGGTTCGCGACATTGGAGCAGGCAATCAGCAACACGACTCCGGCCACCATCGCGAGTACGACGCCGGCGAAGCGAACCATCTGCGAGCCGCCGCCGAAGAGAACGTCGGCGATTGGTCGGACCGTCACGGTTTCCCCGTCGTTCGCGTTCGGATATTCACGGGCCAGCGTGGCGGCCAGCGTGCTGATACTCGCCTGAGCCTGGGCAATGGTGACGCCCGGCTTGATTCGCCCAACACCCTGCAATAGCGGTTTACTGCGATCGCTCGGCGCGGTTCGCATCTCGTTCGGCAGAAGCCGTTCCGCTATGGCGAACGGCAGCCAGAGATCGGGACCGACGAGGCCGTTCACCCCGATGAATCCCTGCGGCGCCACGCCAATCACCGTCACGACGACGTTATTGAGATGAAGTTGCCGGCCAACGACATCGCCAGCACCGCCGAAGCGTGCCTGCCACGTTCCGTAATTCATGACGGCGACCGCCTGTGGATTACCAGCGGCGTCAGCTTCCGGCCCGAAAGTCCTTCCTGCCGCAACGCCGACGCCCAATGTCGGAAAGTAGTTGCCGGTGACGAATTCGCTGAGCAGAGGCTGCGAAGCACCTGGTGTCTGCCACGTCAGCGCACGCATCCTGGCATAGCCCGCGAGCCCGCTGAACACGCTGTTCTGATTTCGGTAGTCGGTGAAGTTGGGATACGACAGCGGCATCAACGTATTCGCCTGTGCAGTTCCCGTCGACGCAACCGCCACCAGTTCGGACGGTGCTCTGACCGGCAGCGGAGCCAGAATCAGGGTGTTGATCAACGTGAAGACGGTAGTGTTGGCGCCGATCCCCAGGCCGAGCGTCGCGACCACGATGAGCACGAACACAGGGTTGGTGCGCATGGTTCGACCGGCATAGCGAAGATCCCGCTGAAGGTCCTCTAAAAAGCTGCGCGACGTCGCGTCGCCAATATGTACCGCCTCGTACTTCGTCATAGTTTGACTCCTGTCCAGGCCACCGCGGAGTCCATAGATGTCATCGAGCTCTGAAAGGGCTTCTCTGTAGGCTTCCTCGTAGGTGGCGCCGCCGCTTTGCAGATCGCGCTCGAGATCCTCCAGATGCTGCGCTACTTCTTCGGTGAGTTCCGACTCGGCGGAGGCGGTGAGGCGGAGGTCTGCCAACCGCGCTCGCACGACCCGTCTCCAATCAGCCATGCTCGACTCCGGTGACGCGGTTGATGAGCGCGACAAAGTCTTTCCAACTCTGTTGCTTCGCGCGCAGTGCCTCTCGCCCTCGTGGTGTCAGGCTGTAGTATCGGCGCCGGCGCTGCTCTGCCTTTTCGACCCAACGCCCCACGATCCATTCGTTCTTCTCGAGCCGATGGAGCAACGGATATAAAGACGTGACGTGAAATCGCAGAGCCCCGCCCGATCGGAGCTGGATCAGCTTGGAGATGTCGTACCCGTGTCGAGGCTGATCCTCTAGCAACGACAGGACGAGAAGCTCCGCGCTACCCTTTTTCCACTCCGGATCAGGCGCCGTCATCGCCATATGCGTCGGTCCCATATATTGAGCTACACAACATGAGACGGTGAAACGCCGGCACACGTTCCACGGAGCGTTGCCGGCCGATCGCCGAGACGAAGGTTGGGAGGTTTGGCGGAGTGAAACCGGCGTTCACGTCGCCAGCGGCGGCCCACTCGGAACACGGATGCGTGTGCGGGTCGTCGTGTACGCGTGCCGCCTGGCGGTGAACCTTGCTGTCAGGTATTCGCCGAGGTGGATTGGCCCTGAGATCGTACCGTTTGCCAGCGTGCCGGCAAAGATGAACGTGATCGAATTGCCGGGGCGCTGATCGACGCTGCGCAGCGTCACCTTGTCCCCTTCAATCATTCCGACCAGCTCTCGGCTCGAGAAATCGCCGCGATGCGAGCCCTGGATCCAGTTGCCGTCCTGCTCGATTTGCAGCGTGTGCTGGCTGCGGCTGCTGAAGAACTCGACATCGACATCCCAGCGGCCGCTAACGTCGGCAGCGGGCGGCTGCATCGTGGTGGTGCGGGCCGGATGTTTGCGCGACAGCACTGCATGGACCCGCTCCGCGACGATCTTGTCGTCACCAGGCTGCATCTGCCATGCGGTGATCGTGATGCCGGTCGTGCCCGGCGCCACCGTCTGCGCCGCGCGACCGCCGCCGCCCGTCCCGGCGCCGACGGCAATTCGCGGCTTCGTCGTCGCCAGCTCCTCGGCGACCTCGTCACCCGTGACGTTCAACGTCCCGGCGTCCCACGTGATCGCCAGCGACGGGCTCTTGTTCGACAGATCGCTGGGTTCGCGTACCGCCGCCTTCACACCGTCGATGGCCGCAACGCGCTTCGAGATCGTGTCCAGCCAGCCGAGCCAGGTTTTCCATTCGGCCGCGTGATCGCGCGTCACCCACGTTTCGACCGCCGCCAGCATTCCGAGCGTCTCCTCCCGTCCCACTTTGTTGTCGCGTCCCGGACCATGATGCGGCGCACTCGCTTGCCAGGCAGACTGCAGAATGTCCTTCCGTCCGAGCAGCAGTCCCGCGCACTGCGGACCACAGATCGCCTTGCCGCCGCTGTACGCGACGATGGTTGCGCCGCGCTGCAGGTGCACGTTGGGAATCGTCAGCACTTCGGCGGCCGCATCGACGAGGATCGGGATGTTCTTCGGTCGAGCGATCCGTGCCACCTGTTCGAGCATCGCATTGGGTCCGCTGTCGGCCAGGAGGTAGATCATTGCGGTGCGCGGATTGATGGCACGCTCGAGCTCTTCGATCGACTCGACGGTCACCATTCGAACGCCGACGTTGCGAATCGCATGGTCGTAGACGTTTCGCGATGATCGAGGGACGATGACCTCGGCCTTGTCGAGACCGGAGAGATCCGGGATGCGAATGAGCTTTTCCGGGTTGCCGCCGCTGACGCAGGCGGCGGTGACGTGCTTCAATCCGGCCGCGCATCCGGCCGAGACCATTCCCCATTCGGCCCCGGTCAGCTCGGCGAAACGGCGGCCGACCGCATCGGCGAGCTCGTCGATCTGGACGAAGTACTTCGACGCCGCGTCCATCGCGGCGCGGACTTCCGGCCGCTCCACCGAGCCGCCGATGATGGTGAAGGTCCCGCGGCAATTGATGACAGGCTCCACGCCAATCGACTGATAGATCTGTGGTCCCGCAACAAGTGGTCCGGCAGCCGCAGCCGCCACGGCCTCGGCTGGTGCGTCCAGTCTGCCGAGCAAGGTTGGCAGGGCGATCGCATTGCCCATCAGGAACAACTCGCGCCGGGTAATCGAATCCACTGCGCCCTCCTTTATTACTTCACCGCGACAAGCGAGATCTGCTCGAGGCCCGGATACACATCCTCGTTCACCGCCTTGCGGTCGATTGGCGGAAGTGTCGCAATCGTTGTGCGCGTCGGAAATATCTCAGGGAAGTATTGCGCGTAGACACGGTTCATTCGCGGAAAGTCGTCGATGTCGTCCAGGTAAACATTAGTTGCGACCACGTTGGCCAAGGTCAGCCCCGCCTCCTCGAGGCCATCGAGGAGGTTCCGCATCGATTGACGTACCTGCGCCTCGACGGTTGCGGCATAGATGCCCTGCACCTTGTCGGGTCCCGGCGTAAAAGGACCCTTCGCCGAACAGAAGTACGTGTCGCCGGCAAAGACACAGGGGCTTGCGGTGGCGCTCGGCCGCATGTTCTTCGGCCGAACCGCGAGGCGTTTCGAGAGATCGGCGACGGCAACGCCGGTGAATTCGATGGTGTTGCCGCCCGGCAAACTGGCGACCCGGATCGTCGCGCGCGCCGGCGTGTTCCCGAATTCGAAGTGCTTCGCGTAGATGGCGTTCATCTGCCCCGACGCCTTCTCCGTGAGGTACGGGTTGACAAACACGACATGGCGGAAATCCATGCCCGCCGCCATCAAGATCTGTTTCATGTTGTCGAGCGCGAGTTGCACCTGCGCATCCGAATCCGCAGGCACACTGCCGCTCGCGATGTCGGCGCCAAACGACCCGGACAAGTAGAGCCGGTCGCCCGCCATCACGCCGGGAGTCGCCGATGCATTCGGATGTCCCGCAGGGGCGATGGACTTTCGGCGGGAGAGATCGCGAAACGCGACGGCAGTGATCTCGACCGGCGTGTCGGTCGGCATCCGATGGACACCGAGCACGGCTCGTGCCGGCGGCTGTTTGGGAAAGTATTCGCGCCAGATCCGATCCATCGCGTCGTGGCTCGACATGCTGGCGAGGTAGACCTGGCTGTAGACCACGTGCTCCATGGTCAGCCCGGCGGCTTCGACAATCGTCTTGACGTTCTCGAGCGTCTGCCTGACCTGCGCGTCGATCGTGTCAGGCAGCCGGCCGTCGCGATCGCGTGCGCCTTGCCCGGACACGTACAGGAAATCGCCGACCATGATCCCGGGACTGTAGGGCCCCACGGGCTTCGGTCCGGGTGGCGCGATGACTCGTTTGGGGACGTCACTCGTCAACTGCGGCGGAGCCGGCCAGTGTGCCGAGACGCCGATCGCACCGAAGGAAATGGCCGCAATCCAGACAAACGGTCGCTTCATCGGGGTCCTCAATCGCCGCGCGGGAAATCGTCGCGCCTCATGAAATCACAGGAGCGCTGCAATGGGAATAGATGTTCGGGATGATATTCATCGCACGTCAATGGTGATCCTTGCAGCCGTCCACGACCGGCCACTCGTCTCCTTGACACAGAGAACTTTGTATTATAAAGTATAATCGGGCGTGCCTCGATGCAGGACAGGTCCGCGTTTCCACACCGGGTTTGGGAGTGTGAGCACATGACATCCTCTGTAAAGAAGTTTGTGAACGCATTCACCCTCATCGCCCTCGGCCTGGCCGTTGCCGCGTTCTCGGCTTTTCTCAGCCATGCGGCCACCGAGTCAGCGCCGCTCTTCGCGCAACCGCCAGACGTGCCGTCGGCCAGCAAGTCAGCGCCCTCGCCACGATGGGCGGCAGCGGTCGATCGCGCGCGGCCGATGGTGCGCGCGGCCATCGTGGAACAGAATCTGCCAGGAGTCTCGATCGCCGTCGGCACGGGCGGGGACATCGTCTGGGCCGAGGCGTTCGGATGGAGGGACGTCGGAACAAAGACGCCCGTCACACCGGATACTCGATTCAACATCGGCACGGCGGCGTCGGCGGTCACCGCCAGCAATGTCACGTCGCTTGGGCTGACCAACACCGGCGCTGATTCGGCGGTGAAGTGGAGTCCCGAGGCGATCGGCGAGCCGGGAGAGGACTTCCCGCCCTTCACGTTGATCCGCCACCTCATCCTGCAGCCGATCGGCGTGGCCCCCGCCGAGTACCCATTGCCGGACGATCGCGCGACCTTCTACGTCCCGAGATCCGATGACCACAATCCCCGCCATGGACGACGACTGATGTACATGCGCGACCTGGCGTGCTGCGCGGGTAAGATGGCGTTCTATTCCACGCCGTCCGATCTCGTCCGCTTCGCCCTGGCGACGAAAGCCGACAGCGTCAACGGCGAGCTCGCAGGCGGAAGAGTGATGTCGCTGACGCGCCGAGACAACGGGATTGTCGTGGCGGTGGCGTCGAACGTCGCGCACGCCAATACGGCCGCTCTCGCGCTGAAAGTGGCTGACGTGTTCGCCGACCAGAAATAGAACCGCCGTACGCCGGCGAGTAAACGCTGACCATTACGCCGCGTTCACCCGTGGTCCGTGTTGATCCGTGTTCTTCCGTGTCGGCTACGCGAGATTCGCGAGGATCGCGTTGTAAATGATCCGAACCGCCGCATCCTCGCTCACCTCGATGGTGTACATTCCCTTATAGCCAAGCGACTCGGCGTACTTGATCGCCGTACCCAGATCCCACGTGGGACTGACTCGCGTGTGCATGCCGCCGGCGTTGCGCGGAAGGAGGCCCTTGATCGCGTCGTGCAGCTGCTGCTGGTTGTGGAAGCGCGTCTCACCGCCGAAATCAAGATTGGTGTAGCCGCCGCTTCCGACGGTGCATTCCCAGAGGATGCCCCAGACGTAGCGGAGGCGCTCCGGCTCCGGCATGTCCGGCGCGGGCGTGGCTGCTTGACCGCGGCCGCCGCCCTGGGTCGGTACGCCGGCGCCTCTCGTCTCGCCGGAAATCTTGATGCCCTTCGGCGAGGCGTAGTCCTGGAGATCCTTCCACAGCGAAGTGACGCCAGCCTTGCTGTCGTCAGTGAGCGCTCCCTGGTTGTGCATCAGCCGCGTCACGCCGAGGATGGGCGACAGATCCACCCACTTCTTCGCGCGCTCGAGCCACGCCGCCCGCGCATCGCCCGAGAGCGCCGCCGCCTTGCCGTCCGCACCCAGCTGCGCCATCGTGCCGATCTCGATGTTGATCTGATGCGCTTTCGCGCCGGC
>JBKPSH010000194.1:0-21363 GCA_046734955.1 Acidobacteriota bacterium | reverse complement strand
CGTTAGTCCGGTGCGCGCGTCAATCGCCTGGAGGAAGTTGTTAATCGAGAACAGCAGGCGGCGCTCCTTGCCATCGTCGCTCTGCCAGTAGTTGATACCGCGGCTGGTCATCCCGTTCAGCCCCTCGTGGATCCAGATCTCCTTTCCCGTGGAGGCATCCAGCGCGATGAGTGAACCATTGCGGCCCGAGACGTACACGGTGTCGTCGACCACGATCGGGTTGAAGCCGCCGGCTGCATACGGGTAGGTCCAGGCGACTTCCATTTCGTCGACATTCGATTTCTTGATCTGATCGAGATCGACGTAGTTTGAACTGTCGGGTCCGCCAAGATTGTCGTGCCACCATTTGCCGGTTTTTTCGTCAGTCCGCACGGATCCAAGGAAGAGAAGCACGAACAGCGCGATGAATGCGGTACGTAGGTCTGGTTGCATGGCTCCGTCCTTGGACTGGAGGGGGTGTCAGGCAGTGAATTGTGAATGCGGTAGCGCTTGTCAGCGCGGTCCTTCTTCAACTGATTCACGATTCACTGCCTGACACCTACTGTTGCCCGACAGGAGTCTACACGACCCACGGTGTCCTTCTCACACGAGCTCGACAAACACAAGGTGCGATGGATTCCCGACCGCGGCGTAATGGCCTGTGAACGACAGGCGGCCGGAGGCACGATCGACGCGAAAGACGGTGACCGCATCCGACCGTTGATTGCAGCAGTAGAGGAACTGGCCGGTTGGATCGAAGCTGAAGCTCCGCGGATAGTCACCGCGCGTCCATTCTTCGCCGACGTAGGTCAGGCGGCCGTCTGATCCAACCGCAAAGATGCCGATGCTGTCGTGCAGCCGGTTTCCGGCGTATACGTACCGCCCGTCGGCTGACACCAGGACCTCAGAACAGAAGTTGCTCCCGACGAAGCCCTGCGGCAGCGTCGAGATAGTCTGCCGCAGTGTCAACCGCCCCGCCGTACCGTCGTAGTCGAACAGCACGATCGTAGAGCCCTCCTCCTGGATCGAGTAGAACCACCGCCCGTTCGGATGGAAATCGAAATGGCGAGGACCATCGCCGGGCGGCAAAGAGACTGACGGCGGATCACTTGGAGCGAGGGTGCCGCGCTGCTCGTCGAAACGCCACACGAAAATCTTGTCCAATCCGAGATCGACGTGCACGACGAAGCGTCCTGACGGGTCGGCCTCGATCATGTGGGCGTGCGTGCGGTCGTGGCCGCTGATTGCGAAGCTGCCCGGAGGAGCACTGGTGGCGCGCCTGGGGCCGATGGTGCCCTCGTCGATCTTCACGTCGGAAGGGTCTGCAAGCCGGCCGTCATCAATTATCGGGAGCACCGCGATCGAGCCACCGAAGTAGTTCGCGACAAGTAAATGACGACCGCGGGGATGCACACTGACATAGGTGGGACCGGCCCCGCCGGTGCGCACCGTATTGAGAAGCTGCAGGCTGCCGTCGGCGCGATCGATCGCAAACGCGCTTGCGGTACCTTGCCTGTCCTCACCGACACGGTCGGTTTCGTTCGACGAATAGAGTCGGGTCCGTGTAGCGTTCACCGCGAGGCAATTCGGACTGGTGGCGATTTCGACGATGCCGCTCGGCGTCATCGCGCCGGTGCTGCGGTCAACGCGAAAGATGTGGATGCCACGGCCAGTGCCGGGAGGCAAATCCACTTGCGTCGGCAGCGTGTCTTTCAGCGGTGAACTAAAGGTGCCGACGTACGCGAGCAGCGGTGGGACGGCGGCGCCGCGTTGTGCACTCGCGAACGACGACATCGCTGTAATCGCTGTCGCTGTTTTGAGAAAGCTGCGCCGGGAGACGCTCGCGGTGACATATTCACGATTCACTGCCTGACACCATTCACGATTCACTGCCTGACACCACTTCCTCGCCGCCCACGAAGACACGCCGAATCTCGAGCTGATCGTTGAAAATCAGGATGTCCGCCTGCTTACTGGCCTCCAGGCTGCCAAATTCGTCCTGCAGTCCGAGAATCGTCGCCGGTGTCAGCGACGCCATCCGCACCGCCGTGAAGAGATCGACTCCTGCGCGCTGGTGCATGTGCCGCACCATGAAGTCCATTCCGCGAACGCTGCTTGCGAGGTTTTCCGAGTCCGGCAGCAGTCCGACGCCGCCGTCGCTGTAGAACGTCTCGCCCCCGTCGAGGGATCCGAACGTGTAGAGGCCCGGCGGTCGATCGAGCGCACGGCTGCAATCGGTCACGAGCGCCGTCCTGCCCGCGCCCTTCCACTTCACCACGAATCGCAGGAGCTCCGGCGACAGATGACGTCCGTCCGCGATCACCTCCGTCGTCATGTCGTCGTTGTCGAGCACGAATTCGAGCATGCTCGCCTGCATCGGCGTTCCGCAGCGCTCGCGCAGAGACGAAACGCTGCTCATCGCGCAGTAGAAGTGATCGACATGGCGCACGCCGAGTGCGTGCGCGTCGGCCATCTCGGCCCAGGTCGCGTTCGAATGGCCGGCGTTCAAACGAACTCCCCGGGCCGACGCTGCACGATAGAAGTCGGCGGCGCCTGGCAGTTCCGGCGCGCACGTGGCCGTCAGCATCACGTCGGCAAACTCGAGATACTGGTCGTACTCCTCAGCTGTTGGCGGCCGGGCGGGATCCTTCGGATGGCATCCGACCTTTTCTTCATTGAAGTAGGGCCCGTACAAATGCGCACCGATCGTGCGTGCGAGACCGCGCCCCGGCTCGGCGCCACGGCGCTGAAGTGTGCGCGCATGGTTCAGAAACGTCAGCGTCTGATCGTGGCGGGCGACGGTACTCGTGGCGACGATGCTCGTCGTCCCGTGGCGGGTGTGCGCGCGCACCACCGTCTCGAACGCGTCGATGGTGCCGTCCATGAAGTCCGCATTGTCGCCGCCGTGTACGTGGAGGTCCACGAAACCGGGCGCCACGAAGTCCCCTTTCGCATCGATTGTCGCGCCCGACCACGGCGAAAGATCGTCGAGACGACCGACCGCTGTCAATCGTCCGTCGTCGACATCAAGAGCGCCGCCTGGAATCAAGCGGTCTGGAAGGATCACGGTGGCGTTGAGGAGCCGAAAAGGTTGGAGTGCCTTGCCCATAATGAATTATTTGCCCGGGACGACCGCTTGTGCGCTTGCCAGCGTCGCGGCGGATCCAGCAGCCATCGAGTCGTAATAGCGCGTAAAACGCTGCGGCTCGGGAGCAGTGTAATTCTTCAAGTTGTTCGCCCAGCGGAACCCAATCGGCTGATAAAGAAGCTCCGCAGTCACCGCCAACGGTCCGGTGGCGTTCGCGATTGGCACTGAGTACCGAATCTGATCTCGCCCGCCGGCGAAGTCCGCGTCATCGCCCGCATTGCCGCGAACCGCGATGTCTCGCTCCGCGCTGCGTTTGTCGAAGCCGCGAGGCAGCAGCCTGTTGTCTTTTAAGTAGTCGACTGCCATGAGCAAACCAGTCGTGACTCGCCTGCTTGGGTCGCCGAGGATGCTCTCGTAGATTTGTACCTGATCGCTGGCGTGGATCTCGGTATAGTGCGGCTCGAATTTCTTCGCGTCGCCATCGTTGTCGTTTCCCTGGATCGATCCGTCCGCGTTCAGCGCACCCGACTCGAACACGACGCGGCCTGCGGCATCGCGAACGACAAGGTGCAGCCACGCTCGACGGGAGGGGTACGCGGTGGGCAACTTGTGGCCGCCGAGATTCTCGATCGCGACATCGACGAGCAGGCGGCCGTCCTCGACGCGCGGGTCGCCGATGCGAATCGCGGCCGCGCGCGAGCCAAGATACTCGACCGTCCCGTCGGCGGCGGCCGTCAGCTCCTGCGGAAGTGCTGCAACATCGAGCGTCTCGCGGTAACGATTCAGCATCCGCTGTATGAAGAAGTTGGCCGCGACGAAGACATGTCGCGATACCCCTTCACGCGGCTGGCCGAATACGCGCGTGATCGGAACCGCTTCGTTGACCTTCGGCATGTGACAGGACTGGCAACTCTGGAGGTTGCGGAAGTCGCTGTGCAGCCATTCCTGATAGGGCACTTGCTCGGGCAGCCGTCCGACAACAGTGCCATCCGGCCCGAGGGCCGTCGTGATCAAGGTGTGGCACGTGGCGCAGATTTCCGAGTCTCGTATGTGATTCGACTGTGTGGGCTGATATCCCTCCGTCGAGCTGAGCATGATCCGTCGATGGCCTTTATCGACTTCATAGGGACCGTACTCAGGTCTCGTGGACGGATCGGCCGGCGGCTGCACGACGAACCCGCCGTTGAAACTGTCGGCACTCCCGAGTTTCTCGGTGCTGATCTGATGGCACACGGAGCACGACACACCATCAGCCGCTTTCATTCGATCGTCGCTGCGGTCGAACGGAAGGTGCGCGAAGATCCGGGCACGCTCGCCGCGCAGCTTCGCTTCATACCGGACGATCGGCATGTGGCACACTGCGCACTCATCTTCGATGTCTGCCGCTGCTTTCGGATGATCGATGGTTTCGCGGCGGACGCTCGCCTGCCAGTACGGATCGCGCGACGAGTTCGCCATCATGCCCGCCCGCCAGTCAAATCCGATCGACATGTCGTCGCCCGATGCCGTTCGCATTCCGTTGTGACACGCAATGCAGCGGTCGGACGTGTGGAACTCGACCGCGGGCTTCGAGTTGGCAGCCCGAGTCGTGGTGCCGATGACGGCCGCCGAGAGCGCGAATGCGGCGCCCGCGAGCAGTGCACGCGTCTGGGTCACTTCCAGCCCTCCCGGAAGCCGCCGTCAAACCAGTCCCACATTAAATAGAAGACCAGTTGCTTCGAGCGCCCTTCAGTGTTGGTGACCGGCAACTGCAGACCGACGTTGACGCGAACGTGCTGTCGGCGATTCAGCGACACTTGGAATTGCGGTAGAAGATCAATGTTGGCGCGCGCGCCATCCGCAATGTCGCGATCGCTCACCACTTCGAGCATGGGCGACCACTGCCGGCCGAGGCCGTTTTCCTGGCGCCAGGTTCGTCCCCCCGCGACTCGCCAGTAAAAGGTGCGCGGCGACTTCTCGGTCGATGTCGGCTGATCCGTCCCGATCTGCGCCTGCACGAACGACTCGCCCGGAAGGATCTGACCGATTGCACCGAAGAAGCCGAACGTCGTAGTGCCGCTGCCGAGGTCGCGATCGCTATTGCCTGTCGGGAATACGATCTCACCGAATCCACTCACGATCGTGTTGCGACTCGTCAAGAAGACGTGCTTGAGGCCTACAGCGACGTCGCCGATCCCACTGGCGCGTTCGGTGTCGGTGAACTGGATGCTGCTGAATGGAATCGCGACTTCGAGCTGATCGCGAACCGCGAGGCGCCGTTCGTACGCCAACTCACTATCCCAGTCCGGCCCATGATCGGTCGTTGCGCCAACCGTCAGGACCGTCTCGCTTTCCGGAAACGCCTTTTCCGTGCGCAGCGGCCGTGGCAGATTCAACTCGCCGCGAGCCCATCGCTTGTCGCCGCACTGACCGCGCAAGTAAGTAATCACCGCGTCGATCTGTTCAGCAGAAAGCGCATCGACGAACGACGGCATGATCCGCGAGAATCCACGACCATGGCCGCCTTGCATGATCGTTACACGCCAGTCAACGTCGCGTTCCGGCGTCGTCGTGGCACAGTCGGTGAAATCAGGGTAAGTCGATGGCTTCTCGAAGCCGATCACCGTATCGTCGGCGCCAGCTCCGCGCGGCCCGTGACAGCCGGCACAGCCGGCGTTGAAGATCGCCTCGCCCGAGGTGAGACCGCGCGCCACAGATTCCGGCTGCTGACCACGAGCCGGAGCTGCACACGCACCGAGAAGAACGAGGACGATGAAGGACCGCGCGTAAGGAATGCTTACTCTATGTCAAAAGACGGCGAACTTGCCAAGCCTGCTTACTTCACCAGGAACAATCATCCTGCCGATTCAGTGCGCATGAACACGGATTCTACGACGCCGCCGGGGTCGCAGCGTCAATGCGCGTACGGCGGAAGATCAGCACACTACAGCGGTGCCGCTGCACGAAACCATCAGCATGCCGTTGTTCTGACCGAGGACTTCATAGTCGAGATCGACGCCGATCACAGCGTTTCCGCCGAGTTCCTGCGCGCGCTGCTGCATCTCCGCGAGCGCAACCTCGCGCGCTTCGGCCAACGCCCTTTCGTAAGTTGCCGACCGGCCGCCAACGATGTCGCGCACCGATGCCAGCAGATCGCGAAAGACGTTGGCGCCAATGATGGCCTCCCCCGTGACGACTCCCAGATACCGACTGACCGGCTTGCCGTCGAGAACAGACGTCGTGGTAGTAAGCATGTCAATTGCTACGCACTGTGGACGGCAAAGTTCCCGACCGCTGAGCTGACCAGGCGCGCAGGTAGTTCTGAAAGAATGGGCTTCGGCTGGCGCGAGATGGACGTTGATCAAACGGAACGCGCAGGCGTCGGAGGGCGTCGGGTCCCACGAAAACTTGTCGTGTGGCGACATCTCGCTGATCTGCGTCGCTTGCGCGACGACGAAACCGTATGGCCCGAGCAGCCTCGTTCCTACTCTGAGTTCGCAGCTCCCATTCGCTGGACACGATGACCCGTGCGCGGTGCACGGCAACCGGACCGGTGTTGCGGACCGTGACCGTGATGATCGCCCAGTCGGGCCGAGGCGTCTCGACCGTGATGTCTGTCGGAGCGATTGCGAGATCAGCAGTCGGCCAGGACTCGCGCGGTGCGCCGGCAGCGCTGAGAGGGCACAACACCTTCGCCCCCGGTAATCCTCACCCGGCTTGATCGTCGAGCGCGACGTCCACCATCAGCTCGCCGGCGAGCGACTCGAGCCGTCCGCGCAGCCACTCGGTCGTCACGGCTGCCGGCAATCTCAGTCGCACGCGCGCGCGGAAGAGTTGCTCACCGGTCATTGGCGCACCCGACACGCCGGTTTCCAGCTCTTCGATGTTCACGTGATGTTGCGCCAGTACTCTGGAGATGTCCCGGATGATCCCCGGGTGATCGTTGCCGACCAGATCGAGCCGAACAGTACGGAAGGTTTCCGTCGATGTCTCGGCACTGCTCTCGACAACGATGGTGAGTCCGTCACTCGCAAGCGCGCGCAGTCCGGAGGCCAGCGAGTCAGCGTTGGCGGTTTCGACGCTGATGCGAAGGATCCCGGCAAACTTCCCGGCCAGCCGCGCCATCCGGCTCTCTTCCCAGTTGGCTCCGGCCGCGAGCACGACCTCCGACAGCCGTTCGACGATGCCAGGCCTGTCGTTGCCAATGACGGTGACTACCAGCGATGTCCTCATTCGTCCTCCGCGTTGACTGGAGATCGTAACGTCGCACGATCGATGCTGTCATCCCTTGAAAACGAAGCCTGTCCTTGCACTACAACCACAGATGTAGTAGATCTACCGACATGCATAGGAGGGAACCAGGATGGCAGGTCGGCGCCTGACGAAACTCGAGATGCGGGTCATGGACGCGCTATGGACGCACGGGCCTGCGTCGGTGCGGCAGGTGCAGGAGACATTCCCGGAGGCAGACCGCCCTGCGTACACGACGGTTCAGACGACGATGTATCGCCTCGAAGCGAAACGAGCGATCCGGCGGATGAAGAAGATTGGCAACGCGCACATCTTCGAGGCCGTAGTCTCGCGAACGTCGGCACATCGACGCATCATCGACGATCTACTTGCACTTGTCGGTGGCCGCACGCAACCGGTGATGGCGCATCTCATTGAAAGCGGAAAGCTGACCCTGGACGATCTCCGAGAGGCCGAGCAGACGCTGCGCCGCTTCACGTCCAAGGAGAAGAACAAATGACACTGACTGCGCACGTCTGGCAGTCGACGCTGTGCACGGCGGCAGCAGCGGCGATCATCGTTCTGATCCTGCGACGCGCGCCAGCTCGATACCGATATGCGATGTGGATGCTCGCCGCGGCCAAGTTTCTTCTGCCGTTCGCGTTCCTCGTCGCGACCGGCGCAGCGTTTTCGCCGTGGCTGCCGGCGGCGCTGCCTCTTGCCAGCTGGATCGATCGTTCGCTTCCCTTCTTCACTCTACGCTCCGGGACTTCGGAGTTGTGGACGCCTGGCCGCGTCGATCTGATTTGGCCGGTGTTAATGGTCGTCTGGATCGGCGGCGGCGCGACCTTACTGACGTGGCGGCTGCGACAGTGGCGCGCAGCCGTCGAGCTCGTGCAGCATGCGAAGCCATTGGGTTCCGGTCGCGAGGTGGAGGCACTCGCTCGCGCCATGCAGAAGTCGACTTGCGCGCGAGAAATCGATCTCCGTCAGGGAGACTCGACGGTCGAGCCTGGCATAGTCGGGATCGTTGCGCCTGCCATTGTATGGCCCGCCGGCCTGTCGAAGCGACTGAACGACGACGAATTGGAAGCAGTGCTCGCGCACGAGATCGCGCACGTCAAGCGTCGCGACAACCTGACGGCATGGCTGCAAATTGCCGTGGAGACGCTGTTCTGGTTCTATCCGCTTACCTGGTGGCTCGGGACGCGCATCGTCAACGAACGTGAACGCGCCTGCGATGAGGAGGTCGTACACATGGGCACCGATACACGGAGTTATGCGGCGGGCATTCTCAAGGTCTGCAACTTCTGCCTTCGTGCGCCGGCGCCGTTCGTCACCGGTGTAGGCGGCTCCGACCTGGCGCAGCGGATTGAACGCATCGTGACCGGCGCCCCATTACTGGCGCGAGCAAGAACCGCGCGGCTGACGAGCCTGTGCTTCGGTCTCACTCTGACGATTGCACCGCTGACGGTCGGGGCCCTCGGTGTGACGTCGATTCGACAGCAGCCGAGCGTTTACTCCACGAAGCAGGCCGGGGTCACCGCTCCAAAGCTCGTGAAGGAAACAAAGCCTGGCTATACGCCCGAAGCGTTGCACGCCAGAATTGAAGGGATCGTCAGACTCGAAGCCGTCGTGCGCGCCGACGGCAAGATCGGCGACGTCAAGATCACGCAGTCGCTCGACAAGGAGTTCGGGCTGGACGATCGAGCGATCGCGACCGTCAAGAAATGGGAGTTCGAACCTGGCAGGAAGGACGGCAAGGCGGTCGCCGTCCGGGTCGAGATCGAGATGTCCTTCAAATTGAAATAGGAGCCGGTGCGGCGGCAGCCTGACCGATCCAATCGACTACGACCACGGTGACGTCGTCTTCGAAGTCGGCGCCGGTCCAATGGCGTGCGCGATCGACCAGTGTGGCCAGGAATCGATCTGCGGACTGCGCGACGCCGACGGTTAGCACATCGCGAAACTGTCGATCGCCGAAGAATTCACCATCACTTCGAGACGCCTCTGTAATGCCATCGGTGTAGAACACGATCCGATCGCCGTCCGCGAGATTACGCACGGTCGCAGAGGTGAAGTGCGCGTCAGGAAGAAACCCGAGCACCATTCCCCGCTCGTCGAGCGACTCGACGCTTCCTGCGGCGCGCACCAGCAGAGGCGAAGGATGGCCGGCGGTTGCGTAGGTGATCGTTCGGGCGGTCGGATCAATCAGCGCGAACGTAGCGGTCACGTACGCGAGTTCGAAGCGGCCGCACAACGCACGGTTCATCCGCGTCAGAACCAGACCGGGATCCTCGATTTCCCCCTCCTGCACCGCGAGCGCGATCTTGACCATCGATGCCACAATCGCAGCGGGCACACCGTGGCCTGAGACGTCGGCGACGAGCACGCCAAGCTGACCGGAGGGCGTGACAACGAAGTCGTAGAAATCGCCCGCGACTTCTGCCATCGAGTCATAGTGCGCGGCAATCGATAACCCTTCAATGATGGGCGGCTTCTTAGGAAGAATTGATCGTTGAATCTGTCGCGCCGTCTCGAGCTCGCGACCGACCGCCGCGACGCGCCGCTCGGTCTGAAACACGCGGTTTGCGACGACGTAGCCGAGGCATGCGACCAGAATCAGCATCGCGAACGGCTCGGGGTCGGTGCGGCCGAACAGGCCGCCGCGAATGTTCTGAATGACGGCCACCGCCGCAAAGGCGGCCGCGCCGGCGAGCACGACCCAGCCGTCCCGAGTCCATCGCCGACGACGAGTATCGAGCGCAACCGAGAGAACCGCGACGGCGATGCTGCCGATTACGAGCACCCTGTTCAGTGGCATCGCCGCGCCTGAGCGGCCGACAGCGCGGTCCCACAGGATCGCCACGATCGCGCCCGCGAGATCGACTATCCACACGTCGCGCAGGAGATTGCGCCAGCCTCCCGTGAGCGCCGCGGACGCGAGCAGGGCGCCGACCACGAGGATCACATAGGTGATCACGTCCTCCGACACGGCCCAGGTCTCTACCGATACAGGCGTAACGGTTTGAACAACATCGCTACGCGCGATCAACCTGAGCCCATAGAGAAACACAAAGAGGCTGAACCAGAGCAGCGTGCGATCGTGGCGGGCGCTACGGAGCCCGGCTGCCGCCCCGGCGGCCAGACCGAGGGAGAGAAACAGCATACCGAGCATCGCGCCGACCAGATCCGCCGCAGAGATCATCGTGCAACTTCTCTATCGCGAGACATTCGGATCGGTCGCCGTATACGTGTAGCTGCCGTCCAGTGCCACGACATTCCCCATCCAGTCGGTCGGGTCTTTCCAGACGACCGATCGCGGCCGCAACGACTCTCGCAGATCCGCCAGATCCCACTTCAGCGCAAACCCGGGAATCACCGCGTCATGCAGGTTCGTGTGAATCGGCGCATCGAGCGCCGCGCGAAGACTGTGCGGCGTACGCTCGAGTGAAAGCGACGCGATCTGCGGGTTCACTGCGGCAGCCATCAACAAGGCCACACCCGCAACACCTGACGCGCGTGCGGTGATCTGAGAGGTATCCACGTCGGAGCGCCGCGCGAGTTCCGCAACTGCCGCATTGATCTCCGCAGCGTGCGTCGCGGGCAAGTTCCGCCCGACCAGCCACGCGCGCGTATTGTTCAACCAGTTGCCGGATCGCGGCCGAGACGAATCACCATCGACGCCGCTCAACGCGACCAGCGCGACGACGTGTCCGGCGTCGAGCTCCTTCGCGGCATCCGCGCCGGCCGTGAGAGTGTCCTGTACCAGCACGACGGCGGGATGTTTACCAACGCCTGGTGCGGCAGGCAAGACGCTCACACTGCGGACGATTGGCGAGTTGTGGCTGATCAGATCAGTGACGAAACGCTGCAACTCCTCACGCGTCCCTTTCGCGCGCGGTGTCTCACGGATGATTTCGTACAATTCCCGTCCTTCCACTTGACCGGCCGGCGTGACCCACAGCTGGTGGTCCGGCAGAAGCGTGACGGCTTCCTCGCGCGCGCTGCCGCTCCCGTTGCCCAACCAGCGAATCATCCAGTCGTAGATCGCTTCGCGCACGACGAGCGGCGTCCCGTGGCCGCCAGGGCCGACGACCCATTTCACGCGATCAGACGCGTCAAACAATTTGTACCAGCCCTGCGCCTCGTCGAAGACCTGCTTCGCACCCGCTGGTGTGAAGAAGTCGTCTTCAGTCGAGGTAATCAGCCACGGCTTGGGTGCGAACAACTCTACGTAGTCGGTCTGGTCGAGCCCTGCGGCCAGAAACCCGGGAACACTCTGCTCCGAGTCTCCGACCGATCCGGCAAACAGCGTCTGAAAGGAATTCATGTAACACGCGACGGCCGCGACTTTGACGCGCGGATCGAGCGCGGCGATGTACGTCGTTTGCGTGCCGCCGCCGGAACACCCCGTCGCGCCGATGCGTTCCGGATCCACTTCAGGACGCGTGATCAGATAGTCGATGGCGCGCATGCCGTCGTGAATGAAATAGCGCCCGACGGACTGTCCGAGGAGAACCGCCGCCGCACCGTTCGAGAAATGCTGCTCGGTCGGACCGCCAATCAGCGATCGGCCAGTTCGTTTGTCGTACGCCTGCTGGCGCTCCCCCTGACCGACAGGATCGTAGGCGAGCACGACGAATCCTTTGCGAGCCAGATTCGACGACAGCAACTGCCCCGCCGCCTTCCCCGAATCCCAGTGGCCCATCGACATGAGAATCGCAGGATGCCGTCCCGGGGTATCTGGACGATAGAGATTCGCCGTCACGTAATACTGCGGCAGGCTCTCGAACAACACGTGATCGATGATGAAGCCGTCGCGCCGCGTCGTCTTTGTGACGCGCGCGTTGAGTGCCCCGCGATAGTCTGGCAGGCCGCCAATGAGCGACAGGATGCGCTCGCGCACCTGCTTCTGGCGCGCTTGCGCAGCCGCCGTATCCCGGATGGCTGCCACGTCCGTCGCGCGATCACGGAGCTGACGCTGCGCGATTGTATTCAGCTCGACAAGAAAAGGAGACTCGGAGTGCTGGGCGTGCGCCAGCGTTATGGCGCCGATCAGTGCGATGGCCATCATGAGCGTGGCGCGCGTGGTCATTTCGGTTTCCCCATTTTGGGCATTTGCTGCGTATGCAACATTACAACGGCCCTGACGCGATACCATAGCGGCGTCGACACGGTCGTGACGGTGGGAGCAGGATGAGGCGGCCGGTTTCCTTCGCGCCGGCGCCTTGAAACTGGCCAGGCCCGTGCGACGCCAGCTTCAACGACTGCGTCAGATCGATCCGCGTGACCAGGCGACCATAGGCCGATCAGAGCAGCGGACGGAGCAAGCGGTTCAGGAGCCGGGACGTCCGACGCGCATCGGCAATGGCGCGGTGCCTCGGCATGTCGTCGACATCAGGAACCAGCTCGCGTACGGTCTTCTCGAAGCTCTTTGCGCCGACGACGCGCGCAGCGAGCTTCTTGACATCAAGGAACGGGACCTCGAGCTTCGGCAGGCCGTGAGCCTCCAGATCCAGATCGAGCTGCCAGAAGTCATATCGACTCCAGGTCGCCAATACGACCTCCTCCAGTGGCTGTGACCACTCGAGGAACAGTCGCAGCGCTTCCGGGAATGCGGGCGCCGCATCGACATTCTCCTGGGTGATGCCGGTGAGCTCGCGACAGAAGCTCGAGAGGCGAGGCAATCGCTGCGGTCGGACGAATGTCTGGAATTCGGGCCACTTCGATTCAGCACGATCGAACAGGATCCGCACGGCGCCGATTTCGATCGTCTCCTTCTTCCGGCTGAACACTCCCTTCTTCCAGCAGGTCGCCTCGACATCGATCACAATGAGATGACGCTCGCCGTTGACGACCGCCCTCACCACATCGTCGACGACAAGCGTTGTGCGCGGGGTCACTTCACGACACTGTACGCTGACTGATGTGAACACGAAAGCGCGTCCTTCTCGATCGGAGCAACGGTATGACTAAAAAGATTGGCGTTATTGGATCGGGCGTCGTTGGCGTGACGTTGGCCAACGGTTTCCTCGAGCACGGCTACGACGTCACCATCGGAAGCAACGATTCCAACAAACGCACGGAGTGCTGTGGTTCTTCACGTCGCTCGACGAATCGCTCATGGAACGGCTTCAGAAACTGGTTCCCGACGCACACTTTGTGAAGGCGTTCAGCTGCGTCGGCAACGCGCTTATGGTCAATCCGGATTTCAAAGGCACCAAACCAACCACGCGTTCAAACTGCTGGACTGATTAATCAACACGGAGCGCGACTATCGGGTCAACCGACGCCGCGCGGCGCGCCGGAATCAACGCCGCGCCGATCGCCACGACGGCCAGCGTCACCACCGCCGCCGCGATTGTTCGAAGGTCGCGTGGACTGACGTCGAAGACGAGTGACGCCATCCAACGAGTCACGACCAACGCCGCCGCCACACCTATGAAGAGGCCAAGGGCAACAAGCTTGAGGCTCTGTCGAAGCACCAGGCGGAGCACGTCCGCGCGCGTCGCGCCGAGCGCAACGCGGATACCGAGTTCCCGCAGACGTGTCGAGACAATGTACGAGACGAGACCGTACAAGCCGATGGCCGCGATCACCATCGCGAGCTGGCCGAAGAATCCCGACAGCGCCGCCATGAGACGCTCTTGAACGAGCGTCTCGCGGATTTGTGTGTCGTAGTCGGTGATACCGACGACCAGCATACGGGAATCGACATCCGCAGCAAGCCGTTGAACGGCTTGAGACACCGCTGACGTGGGACCCGCCGCACGGATGACCATCGCCGCTCCGACCTGCGGTGAGGGTTGCTGGGCTGCTGGCACGAATGCGATAGGTCGTATGTCCTCACGAAGCCGGCTGTACTTCGTGTCGCCGACGACTCCGATGATTTCGTAAGACGCCGCTGGGTAGCCCGGTTCCTGTCCGGTCTGAAACACCTGCCCGATTGGATCCAGGCCGTTCAGGAATTGGTGAACGAATGTCTGGTTGACGATCGCCACGCCGGCGGACGCTTTGTCGTCCTTGGTCGTGAATTCGCGTCCACGCAAAAGCGCGATGCGCATCGTGCGGAAGTACCCCGGACTGATGAACGTGATCTTTGACGAGCCGTTGCGTTCACCCGCGCCGCCGATGCGGACGCCCATCGTCCAGCTGCTGCCGAATAACGGAACATTGGTGGTCGTTGCCGCGGATTCGACTTCGGGAAGCGCCTCGAGGCGGTCCAGGAACTCCTGCATGAACGGTTGTCGCCGTTCCGGCGGCAATCCGAGTCGAGCGAAGTTGACGAACCCTGTGAGAACGCCTTGTGTATGGAAACCAGGGTCGAGCGTGACGAGATTCCGAAACGTTTGGACGAATAGCATGGCGCCGACGACGAGTACGAGCGAAGCGGCGATCTGCAGCGTCACGAGAACGCGCTGAAACGAGAAACGCTCCCGTCCAGCACCGGATCGTGCGTCGGCCTTCAGCGCAACACCGGGATTGCTGAATGCCGAGCGTCGAGCCGCAGTGATGCCGAACAACAGACACGTTACGATCCCAAGCGCCGCTGCGAACGCGAATACGCGCGCGTCCATATTGAGATCCAGCGGAATCGGATCGTTCGCGGTTCGAAGAAAGTTGACAATCACGCCGGCGAGAGTTTGCGCAAGAGCGAGTCCCACGAGCGTGCCGATCGCCGACAACAACACACTCTCGGTCAGCAGCTGGCGAGCCAGCCGTCCACGTGACGCGCCCAACGCCAGTCGTACGGCGAATTCGCGAGCACGCGCATTTGCCCGCGCGAGCGTGAGATTCGCGAGGTTCGCGCACGCGACAAGAAGGACTGCACCGGTCATTGCGAGCAGCAGCCATAGCGACGTGTCGTAGGCCTGCCGGAGCGCGCTGATTCCGTTCGCTCCCGGTAACGCTTCGAGACGCAAGGTCCTGTATTTGTCGATGCTCGACGCTGCGTAACCTGTCGGCACCGTGGCCTCGAAAAGTCCTGGACTGATCGCGTCCAGGTGCGCGGCAGCGCGATCGACCGTCCAGCCAGGCTTCAAGCGGCCGAGCACGGAGAGCCACCAGACATTGCGTGCGTCGAGCGAGGGGCCGTTCGCGCACAGCGGCAGCGCCACGTCGAACGCGCGACCAACTTCGAGGCCGAAAAACGAGGGCGGCGCCACGCCGATGACATCCGCGCGTAGCATGAAGATCGTCACTGTCTTGCCGATGATGTCGTCGCGCCCGCCAAATTGACTTTGCCACAGCGCATGGCTGAGGACGGCGGTTGCTCGAGTACATCCACGGCGATCGTCGTCCGGTGTGAACAACCGGCCGCGCTCGGCGGTGATCCCAAGTGTCCTGAACGTCTCGCCGCTCACCCACAGCAACCGAACCGGCCGCAGATTTGCACCGTCGCCGATTGTCGCTGCCCCGTGACCCCATGCGAACAACCCGTCGAGCGCCTGCTGATGATCGCGAAGTTGCTCAAACAAGGGATTGGTCATGTCCGCTGGAAAGCCATTGACGCCCATGCCGCCATGCGAGTCCTTGGCACGCACCCGCACGAGCTCCTCCGGATTGCGGACCGGCAGCGCGCGGAGCCGGACGACATTGACGAGATGAAAGACGGCAGTATTGGCACCGATGCCCAGGGCGAGCGAGAGAATGGCAACGCACGCAAAGACCGGGCTTTTCCTCAGCGTTCGCGCTGCGTATCGGAGATCGATTCGCAGGCCGTCGATCCAGCCGAGGCCGCCCGCCTCGCGCATCCGTTCCTTCCATCCTTCGGCCCCGCCAAAATCGAGGCGTGCCTGCCTCGCGGCCTGGTCGGGTCGCATGCCTGACCGAACCAAATCGGCGGCGCGCGACTCGATGTGGAATCGGACCTCATCAGCCAACTGATCCTCGAATGCGCCGCGCCGAAAGAGGTTCTTCACCAGCACGCGAAGCCGAGTCATGTCAGACTTCCTCGGGTTTAGTGTTGAGTGCCGCGGTCATCGCGGACACGGTCCGGTTCCAGGTTTCAGTGTGATCGCGCAGCTGTCTGCGGCCGGCCGCCGTCAGCCGGTAGAAGCGCGCGCGACGATTGTTGTCGGAGACGCCCCAATCGGCGTCGAGCAGGCCCTGCTTTTCGAGCCGATACAGCGCGGGATAGAGTGCGCCCTGCTCGATCGTCAGCGCGCCCTGCGTGATTTGCTGGATGCGAAGCAGCACTCCGTATCCATGCAGTGGACCGAGCGAAACGGCCTTCAGGATGAGCAGGTCGAGCGTGCCCGGCAGGAGCTCCGCGTTTCCCATGCTCTCCTAAGACGATTAGGAGAGCCGAAAGGTTGCCGTTCCGAACCGGTATCGACCCGACTCACCAGATTCGCGTCCGCTCCTCCGGCTTCAGTGCGTACTTACCGCCGCTGACGTCAAGAGCCGAGTACCACGCATCGACGTTGCGAAGCGGTCCGATGACGCGGAACTTGGCGGGCGAGTGCGGGTTCGACGCCAGCTGGCTCCGCAGCGCGTCCTCGCGCTGTTTGGTCCGCCATGCCTGCGCATAGGCCAGAAAGAACCGTTGATCGCCGCTGAAGCCGTCGAGCACCGGCGCCGGCTGCCCCTTCAGCGACGCGTGGTAGGCGTCGAGCGCGACCAACACACCCGCCAGGTCGGCGATGTTCTCTCCCATCGTCAACTGCCCGTTGATGTGCATGTCCGAAACCGGAAAGTAGGTTTCGTACTGCGCGCCGAAGCCTTTGGCCTGCGCGTTGAAGCGCTCGGCGTCGGCCTTGGTCCACCAGTCGCGCACGGTGCCGGTGGCGTCGATTTTCCGCCCCTGATCGTCGAACCCGTGGCTGATCTCGTGCCCGATCACGGCACCGATGGCTCCGTAGTTGACGGCGGGATCTGCCTGCGGATCAAAGAGGGGCGGCTGCAGGATCCCGGCGGGAAACACGATCTTGTTTTCGAGGCCGCCGTTGTAAGCATTGACGGTCTGCGGCGTCATCGCCCACTTCTTCTTGTCAACGGGCTTATCGAGATCCGAGAGCTGGTATTCCCACTCGAACTGCGCCGACCGCTCGACGTTGCCGTACAGATCGCGAGCGTCCACCTTCAGCTTCGAGTAGTCGCGCCACTTGTCCGGGTAGCCGACCATGACTTCCATCCGCGACAGTTTCTCGAGTGCCGCCTTCTTCGTGTCGGGACTCATCCAGTCGTTTCCCTCGATCCGCGACGCCATCGCCGTCTTCAAGTTCGCGACCAGCTCCGTCATCATCGCTTTCGACGTCGCCGGGAAGTAGGTCTCGACGTAGGTACGGCCGAGCAGTTCCCCCAGCGTCGTGTCGATCAACGTGGCGCCACGCTTCCACCGCGGGCGCAGCTCGGAGACGCCGCTCAACGTCTTCGTGAACGTGAACCGGCTGTCGACGAAGCGCTTGGAGAGGTAGGGCGCCCCCTGGTCCGCGACGTGAAACACCTGCCACGCTTTCAACGTGTCCAGCGACGTCTGCGCGTACAGTGCCGCAATGTCGCGAATCGCGGTTTTCTCGAGCACGATCACCCGGTTACGCGAGGGAATGCTCGACGCGGTGAAGTACGCGTCCCAGTTCAAACCCGGAGCGTAGGCCTGCAGCTCGGCGACGCTCATCGGATTGTTGATCTTGTCGAGGTCGCGACGCTCGGCCGCCGGCCAGCTCGCCTTGGCGATCGCCGTCTCGAACGCGATCACCGCGTCAGCGTTCTTCGAGGGCTCCGCATAGTTGACCATCGACAACGTTCGCTCGATGTACGCGCGATAGGCGTCGAGTTGCGGCTTGAAGCTCGCATTCAGGTAGTAATCGCGGTCGGGCAGGCCGAGCCCGGCCTGTCCCAGCCACAGCACGTTCATCTCCGGTTTCGCCGGATCGCCCGCGACCGCCGGCCCGGCGACGGTGAACCCGAAGCGGCCATTGGTCTGCCCCATGAACTTCGTGAAAGCATCCCGGTCCGTGAGGGCCAAGACCGGCTTCAAGTCGGCCTGCAGCGGCTTGTCGTCGAGCGTCTCGACGAGAGATTCGTTCATGAAGCTCTGGTACATCGCGCCCAGCTGCGTCGTGGCCGGCGCGTTTTCGATCAGCGCTCGAATCTGCTCCTGCGTCAGATTGAAGACGTCATAGCTGACGCCAGCGGACGGTTGATCCGCGGGGATCGGCGTCTTGTCGGCCCAGGCGCCGTTGACGTAACGGTCGAAATCGTCGCCAGGATTGACGGAACGGTCCATGCCGGTGAGGTCTACGCCCCAGGCGCCGAAATGCTTTTGCTGGATCGTGGCGGATGTTTGAGCGAGGAGGCCGGTGGTGGCGCAGACGACGATTGCGGCGTACGACAGGTATCTGTTCTTCATGGGATTCAGCTCGCATTATAAGTGCCCGTCTGTGAGATGCGACGTTACCGCGGTCGAATCAAAGTTTCAGGCTCTTCAGGTACTGCACGCTTTGCGGGATGTGACCCCACGGATCCGCACTTTCGTCCTCGATGTAATAAAACGACGCGCCTGCTTTCATTGCCGCGCGAAGGACGGCAGGCCAGTCGACCTGCCCTGTCCCCAGTGGTACATCCACGTCTGGGGTCGCCGTCCCGCTTCCTTTTGTGATGGCGACTCCCTTCTTCAGATCCTTCAGATGAAGGCTCGTGATGCGGTTGGCGTATCTGTTGATCAGATCGACCGGGTTCCCACCGCCGTGCAGCGCATGAAATACGTCGACCTGGAACGACACGAGTTTGGGATCCGTGTTCTTCGCCAGCGTGTCGAAGCGGGTGCCCTCGGGTGACGGTAACATCTCGTAGCCGTGACAGTGATACGCAAAGCGCAGCCCGGCGCCATCCGCGGCCGACGCGACCTTGTTGAAGACATCGGCGGCCTTCAACGCGTCGTCGCGCGTGAATTCCTTTTCGTGCGTGATCCATGGACAGACCACCCAGCTGGCCCCGAGGGCCTTCGCCTCGGCAAACGCTCCCGACATATCATCGCGCAGCCGCTCGAACTGCATGTGGGCCGACTGGCACCGGAGGCCGGCGGTGTCGAGCGCAGCCCTCAGCTCGACAACCGTGTGCTTCCAGAGTCCGGCCCCTTCGACCTCGCGAAAGCCCATCGCGCGCACCTTGGCGAGCGTGCCAGGCAGATCCTTGGGCAGGTACTCGCGTAGGCTCCACATCTGCAGACCGACGGGGCCGTTCAGCACCGTCCTGATTTCTTCCTGGGGTGTTAGCGACGCGCGCGCACCGGCAGGCAGGGCAATTCCTGCGGCAACCGTACTCAGAAACTCTCGACGCGACCACATGATGGCCTCCGTTAGGAAACACTTGATCCGCGAGTAGCATAACGCTCCTGGCGGCCGGAAAATCGGAGAAGCGTCGTCAACGGTTTGCGAACCCCCGACGCCGGTCGTGATATATCTTCCGATCATGAATCAGACAATCGCGCTCCTGCTCTTTGCCTTCTTGTTACAGCCCGCCGCACCGAAGGCCGGCCCGTGGAAATCGCTCTTTGACGGCAAGAGCATGAACGCGTGGCGCATCTTCAAGACCGACAACGCCCCGAAGATGTGCGATACGCCAGGCGCGAAGGACTGCTGGGAGATCGTCAACGGAATACTGCAGAAGGACGGTCACGCGAACGACATCGCGTCAAAGGAGCAGTTCGGCGATTTCGAGCTCGAGCTTGAGTGGAAGATCGGCAATGCCAGCAATAGCGGCGTGTTCTATCGCGGCACCGACGAGTTCAACGAGATTTACTGGAGCGCACCGGAGTACCAGCTGCTGGACAACGTCAACGCCGCAGACAACAAGAAGGACAACCACCTCGCGGGATCGGTATACGACCTCTTCGCCGCTCCCAAAGATGCCGCCCGGCCGGCCAACGAGTGGAACCAGACCCGGATCGTCGCGAAGGGGAATCACGTCGAGCACTGGCTGAATGGTAAGAAGGTTGCGTCATACGACGTCGGCAGCGCCGACTGGGATGCCGCGATCAAGGCCAGCAAGTTCAGCCCGGAGAAATATCCGAACTTCGGGAGAGCGCCGAAAGGCTATCTCGGGATCCAGGGCGACCATCCCGGCACGCTCGCGCTCCGCAACATCAGAATTCGCGAACTGAAATAGTCACTTCGCCGCCGCGTGCGTCACGAGTTGATCGCCGGGTCGAACTGCGCCCTCGATCAGCTCTGTCCAACTGTCATCGGCAAGGCCGACCCGCACCGTCACAGCCTCGAACCTGCGGTCCTTGAACATCCATACACGCACCAGCCGGCCCGGCCGCGGATCCTTCGAGTCCTGCTGCGGAACCGGAGGTTCCTGCTGCCCGAGAGACTTCAGGAGATCTGCCGACGGCCGGAAGGTAATCGCGTTGTTTGGGATGCGAATCACTCGATCGCGCTGCGCTCCGACGAATGTCATCAGCGCGGTTCCCCCGGGAACGTACGCACCGTCCGGGTTCTCGATGTCGACGACGGCCGTGTAGGTGACGACGCCAGCGGCTGGTGCGTTGGAGGGTTGCGACGTTTGGCCCTGGCCTGAAGGTGATGTTGTTTGTGCCGTTCCGCTGGAAGTAGCAGGTGGGTTCGCGGCGCCGGAGCCTGACACTCCGGCGGTTCCAACAGTTCCGGCCGCCGCTCCGCCGGTCGTGGAGACGCCTGTCGTGGCGACTGCCGTCGAGGAAGTCGCTGTCGTTTCGACAACCGGCTGCAGCCGCACCTCGTTTACCGTGCCCGTGTGCCGCTGACCAGCGTGGGACTCGATTTCGAACGTCACCGGCGTGCCGGCTCGGACCGCCCCTATCTCGCCTTCGTTGATCTCGCCGAGCAAGCGCATGTGCCGCAAGTCGGCGATCGTGAAGAGGACCGGCGCGTTCACGGCGGCGTTGAGCGTCTGACCGACTTCGACCAGGCGATTCACGACGATCCCGTCGATCGGCGATCGGATGATCGCATGAGCGCGATTGATCCGGGACTGCTCGAGTCTGGCGCCCGCCGATCGCACGGCTGCGTCTCCCAGTCTCAGATCGGCGGGGGCCTGTTTGTCGGCCACTACCGCGGTCTCCAAATCAGCGGGGGAAATCAATTCGCTCGACGCAAGGG
>JBKPSH010000193.1:0-29970 GCA_046734955.1 Acidobacteriota bacterium | reverse complement strand
CAGTAATCTTGTTCCTTCTCGTCTGAGAAGTGCAGATGCGTCTTCACATACCGCCGCAGCGCATGTCGCTGTCCCTGCACCCTGAGGTCGTCAATCCACAGCTCGCCGTCGGCGCCGCGAGGGTCGATTGTGAGAACGAGTTCACTGGCGGCCGTGTGCCCTGTCGCCAACGACACACTCCGGTCGCGATTGGCCGCAAGGGTAACATCGAATTGATTAGCGACGTGGCCTCCGGGCATCAGCAGGCGCAGTTCCACGATCGCGTCGGTGCTCGCGCGAATACCCTGGATGCTGATCTCGACGACGCGTTCGGCAGCGTCCGAGAATTCGATTGAAATCTCCGTTCGCCTCGAAAAGCGAATCGTGCCGCTCGCATCGCGCAAAAACGGCAGCTCTTGCAGGTAATTCCGTGGATCAATTGGCGACTCGCCAATGCGAGCATCACGTACGTAGGACACGTGCGCGACGTTTTCGGTAAAGAGCGCCGGTGTGATCGGCATTGGGCTGTTCGCGTTTCGCTTGTAGATCGCATTCAGCCGCTGCGGATCCATACCGACAAGCTCGTACAGCCCGCCAAACAGGGCTGGCGGCACGATCTCGTAATTAGAGCGGGCGAGAATGTCCGCACGCGACATCACAAACCGCACGTTCTGGTAGAGAAAATATGCCTGAACCGGGCGCAGCGTCTTCTTGTTCGTCAGTGGCGCATATCGACCGACTTCAGTGAAATAGATGTCGGTCGACGGAACGTCCGCGGGAAACCTGGAACAGATGCCGAGGTCGTCAATGTTGTTGACGTCGAGCATGAACGGAATGAACCCCGCCTGGTTGAAAGCGACGATATCGCCGGGAAACACCACATGGCGAGCGGTCTCGTACAGTCCGTAGTACGGCCAGAAGAACCGGTGCAGATCTCGCGACGGACTGCGAAGGAAACTCGGCGTTCGCCCGACCCGCACATAGGTGGCTGAGAATCGCACCGCGACAAAGCCGCTATACACAAAGCCAGCGATGCACAGTCCAGCGGCGAGTCGTGGACGGACCACGGCAATCCGCTCGACTGAGTGCGCAACGAGCAACGCGAAGAGTGGCACAAGCGCAACAAAAAACCGCAAACCGAAC
The DNA here is from genome assembly GCA_046734955.1 of Acidobacteriota bacterium. Classification (GTDB taxonomy): domain Bacteria; phylum Acidobacteriota; class Vicinamibacteria; order Vicinamibacterales; family 2-12-FULL-66-21; genus JALZOC01. The sequence continues at coordinate 28,848 of JBKPSH010000193.1, read as the reverse complement.
ATCCAGTCTCCGACAAGGGAAACATATAGAGTGAGCGGCAGAACAGCAATCGCCACTCGCTGAATCCAGCCGCCACTCCGCAACGCGTACGCGGTCGATGCCGCGACCGCAAGCGCGGCCGGCCAGCCGTAGGTGCGGATCAACTCCAGCAGGTACGGACGATCCGGCGTTTTGATGACGACGTGCTCGGGCGGGTGAAGCTTGTAGAGAATCTTGGCTTCGACCGGCGCGGGAACGAGATCTGCGAAATACCACCAGCGCCATCCGTGATACGCAACGAAAACGACAGCGGTCGGCAGGACAATTCGTTGCAGCATTTCGCGGCGGCGCGCGCGCGGCGCGGTTATGAGAAACACTCCCGTCAGCGCACCCGCATAAATGAATCCGTCAATCCGTTCCAGAATCAGCACCGACGCCGCAACCGCTGCCCATCCATCTCGATCGAGCACCAGCGCAACCATCAAGCCGGCAGCGAGCAAGGCAGCAGGAACCGCCTCCAGCGACGAGCAACTCCACAACGCAAACGGGGGCGCAAGGGCCAGTGTCCCCATCGCGGTGACCGCGCTTACCTGCCGCAGCTGCAAGCGTTTCGCCATCAGCCAGACAAGCAGAAGAATTCCGATCCCGCACACGAGAGACACCGTCTTGCCAACGAAGAATACGGCATCTTTCGGCAGATGCAGGGTGCGGATGACGGCAAGGATTACCGTTGACCAGAGGACGTGCAGGAAGTCGGAGTACCCCTCGAGACGGCCCTCAATCGCGTTGTACGAGAGACCCTGTCCCTTTAAAAGGTTCTGCGCATAGACAAACGGAATGGCTTCATCGTCTACGAAGAAATAGAGATAGTTTGCGGCGTGGAGCAGGAATACCGCAATCGCGCCGATCACCAGCCACGACGAAAGGGGATCTCTGCGTTCAGTCATTTCTCGCTGCGCCGACTGTCCAGCAAGAGTTATAGATCGTTTTTTTTGAAAAAAATCTCAGATTGCCAATATTATTTGTAAGAAATTTACCGTCATGTGTCGACGCTCGACGACACTGATGAACATGGCGGCGGAGAGGAAGACGAGGATGGCGGGCCGGAAAGTACGGCTGGATCGCAGCGCTAGGCTTCGACGACCTCGTCTTCACGCGATCGCTCCGACTCGAGCACGTCGCGAATGACGTAAATCGGTTTGTCCTGGGATTCGTGATACGTGCGCGCCTGCATCTCCGCGAGCAGGCCAAGGGTGACCAACTGCACGCCGGTGAAGATCAAGAGAATGCCGAAGAGCAGCAGGGGACGGTTGCCAATGCCCTCGTGGCCGAAGAACTTGACCCACGCCAGCCAGGCGCAAACCGCCGCACCGAGACTGCCCATCGCCATCCCAAGTAAGCCGAAGATGTGAAGTGGACGGGTCGAATAACTGATCAGGAACTTGACGGTGAGCAGATCGAGGATGACGCGGATCGTGCGCGAGATGCCGTACTTGGAGCTGCCATGACGGCGGACGCGATGATTCACCACTTTCTCGTCGATGATCACGCCCATCTCGCTCGCGATGGCCGGCAGGAACCGGTGCATCTCGCCATATAACTTCAGCGGCTTCACCACCTCGGCGCGAAACACTTTCAGCGAACAGCCGTAGTCGTGGAGTTTCACGCCGGTCGAATAGGAAATGATCGCGTTGGCAATCATCGACGGCAATCGACGGCTGAAGAACGGATCCTTTCGATCCTGACGCCATCCGGCGACGATATCGGAGCCACGCTCTTCCAGCATTTTAATCATTGCCGGAATATCGCGCGGATCATTCTGGCCGTCGCCATCTGATGTGATGATGTAGCGGCCGCGCGCGTGGGCGAACCCGGCAGCAAATGCCGCGGTCTGGCCAAAGTTGCGACGGAATCGAATCACTCGCAGCCGCGGGTCCGCGCGCTGTATCGCCGCCAATCGCGAAAACGTGTCATCGGTGCTGCCGTCGTCTATGGTGAGGATTTCGTAGGAACGGCCGGTCGAACGGAGCACGTCGGTGAGCTCCTTGTGGAGCTCCGCCACGTTTGGCGCTTCGTTCCGCATCGGGATGACAATCGATATCTCCGGTCTCATGTTGGGGTAAACGACTCATTATACAGGGTTTTCATTGCTAAGCCCTCGCTCTCCGGGACTTGAACCAGATCCACCCTGCCCCACCAACCAGCGCGATGGCGGCGACGATCAATGACACGGTCTGGGCGTTGGTTTTCAAGAAGTCGGCGGCGCGCTCGCCGTACCAGTAGGCCAGCAGTCCTTCACCGAAGTAACGCGCGCCCCGGCCGAGCGCAACCGCGAGCAGGAAATCAATCGGGCGCACCTTGGCGATGCCGGCAATCAGCACAAACGGCTTGAACGGGATCGGCGGAGGCAAGAGCGACGGGACGATCACCGCGAGCAGGCCGTGTCTCTGAAACAGTTCGAGTGCGCGATCGACATGGCGCTCGTGGAATCTCTTGCGGACGAACCTCTCCCCTCCTCGAAGCCCAACGTAATAGAGCAGAAAGCACCCGGCAACCGATCCCAGCGTCGCGAGAGTCGCGTAATAAACGAGCCGATGTTTGTGGTGGGTGACGTAGATGACGATCAGGAGGTCGACGACTTCAGGAAACGAAAGGAATGACGAATCGAGAAGGGCAATGATGAACAGCCCTGGCCCGCCAAGTGCCAGCGCGAAGCCCTGCACCCAGCTGACCAAGCGCTCCATCTGTGTGAGTGTAGACTAAAAGGCGCCCTGCTTAATACGCGCGCTCCCGTGTCGCAGCGTCCTCTCGTGCACGAGATCGTGGCGCAAGACCGCATTCCGGTTTTCATCAGCCTCGCGGCGCTGCTTGTCGGGGCCGCCGCTGCATGTCACTACTCTGCCGTTCAGCTTGCGCTCGCGCATTACGACGCACGCGCGCATCTCGTCGTCGCGCGCCGCATCATCGATACTCTGACCCCGGGATGGCAGCAGGTCGGAGCCGTGTGGCTGCCGCTGCCGCATCTCCTCAACATGTTTCCCGTCCAGATCGATGCGCTCTATCGCAATGGCGCCTCGGCGATCGCGATCTCGGTGATCAGCATCAGCGTCGCAACATGGGGGCTGTCAGATGCAATTCGACGAACGACTGGGTCGGCCACCGGCGCAATCGCGGCCTCGGCGCTGCTACTTCTGAATCCCAACGTGCTCTACCTGCAGAGCACGCCCATGACGGAACCGTTGCTGTTCGCCACCGTGATGCTCTCGATCGCACTCACCGTGAGATGGCTGGAGGATGGCGAACGATGGCCGATGGCTGCAGGAAGTGCGCTCGCCGCGGCATGCCTCACCCGCTATGAGGGTTGGCCGATCGCCGCGGCAATTGTCTGTCTGACAGTCATCGCTTTGATCCTTCGCGGCATGCCGGTTGTGGCGGCGTTTCGCGAAGGATCGCGTCTCGCCTCGTATCCGACCGCTGCGATCGTCTTGTTCCTGATCAACAGCCGATGGACCGTGGGGTCCTGGTTTGTCAGCAGCGGTTTCTTTGTCGCCGAGAACGTCGACGCACTCGGACATCCACTCGTCGCCTGGGATCAACTGCGTGAAGGTCTTTATCGACTCTCAGGAACGGCTTTGGTGTGGTCGGGTTACGCGGGCGCGTTTCTGACCGTCGTTGCGTCCGTGCAGTGGCGACGGAAAGCGCCGGTCCTGCTGATGCTGGCGCCACTCGCTGCTGCGGCATTACCACTGAGCGCGTACGTGCAGGGACATCCATTTCGAATCCGCTACGACGTCCCACTCGTTGCCGGCTGTGCCGTGCTCGCGGGCGCGGCTATCGGATTGCTCTCGCGCCGCGCGCAACCGATCGCGGCTGCGCTGATCGTTGGCACCGCGTTGATTCAGGCGCCCCCCCTCGACCGCAATGCTCCGCTCATCGTCGAATCACAGCGCGACGCGGTGAATCGGAAAGCACGCGAAACAGTGACCGCGTATCTCGTGCAGCATCGCGATAGTCGAACGATCATGATGAGCATGGGATCGCTCGGCCACTACATGCACGACCTGTCCGCGCATGGATTTGTGATTCACGACTTCCTGCACGAAGGCAACGGCGACATTTGGCATTTGGCGATGACCGATCCGAAGGCTGTGGTGGGATGGATCGCGATTGAGGAAAGCGCCGAAGGCGGGGACGCACTGTATCTCGAAGCCAAACGCCACCCCGCTTTTCTCGACGGGTTCATACGAGTCGCCGAGGGCGGCGGGGTGGCGCTATATCGACGTTAAAACCTGACGTGCATCGTGAAGAGCGCGTGCCATCCGCCGAGATCGATCTTGCTGCCGAGCAATCCCGTTTCCGCTGTATCGATGTCGCCGGTGGCTTTCTGGAACTGCACTTCTCCGCCGACGTCAAAGGCGTCCGCGATCGGCGCCCGGACACCGCCGAGGATCACTGGACCGACACTCCAACCATCTGCCTTGAATGTCGATCTGAAGATCGAATTGTCGGCAGCGTCGACGAACTCGCCGCTCTCGGACCAGCGCCAGTTGAAAAAGCCGACGCCCACACCCACATAGGGTTCAACGCGGCCGCGGCCGACAGGAAGAAACCGTACGGTCGCGGTGATTGGCGAGATCCGGAACTTGAGATCCTGCTCGATCTCCGAGCCGTTCGCGTTGACGAACCCGCGATAAACACTGTCGACGCCACGCTTGTAGTAGCCGGCACCTACCCCACCTTCGAGATACTTGCCAAGACCGAACAGCCACTCGCCGCTGAACTCGAACCCGTGGAAATCGTTCACTTCGAACACGAGATCGTCGAGATCGCGAACGATGACATCATCGTCGACGCGGCCGTCCTCGCCGCGCGGAAAAAAGCCACCAAGCGTGAAGCCAACCGCGTTGCGATGATCAGAGGAAGAGACCCGGCTGATTTGTGCGGACGCCGAGGCGGGCGCGAGCAGGACCACCATCGCAGCGAGTCCAACCGCACACCGCACACGGTGCCGTAATCCAGTCAACATGAGAGGCTCCGTTCTATTAATTGGTGAATTGGTGAATTAGTGAGTTGGTGAATTTGAGCGCGCAAGCGCCCGTGCGTCAGTTCGGCGCCGATTCACCAATTCACCAATTCACGAATTCACCAATTGCACTGCTGAGCGGTTCAGCATGAACAATGCCACGATGACCGCTGAAAACGTGCCGACTTAAAGCAGAGCATGGCGGGAGTATGTCTTACAGGGTGGTCAGAGCGTCCACGACAGGGAACACTCGTCAATGTTCAATGCTCAATGTCCAATGCTCAATGTGACTCCGGACACAACATTGAACATTCAGCATTGACCATTGAGCATTGACTCATTTCTGTAAGAACCCCTGAATCACCCCGACCATGGCGTCATGGATGTGACCATTGGTGGCGATCAGGTTTCCTGCACGCGAACTATACGGGCCTCCCGCCAGGTCCGTCACCTGTCCGCCGGCTTCCTGAATGATGAGCGCGCCAGCGGCCACGTCCCAGGGATGTAGCGACTGTTCCCAGAAGCCGTCGAGACGGCCGGCGGCGACGTAGCACAGATCAATTGCCGCTGATCCGAGACGTCTCACTGCGCGCGACACCTTGAGGAATTCGCCGAAGAGTCCGACCAGCGCGTCCGCCTCACGTTGCACGCTGTAGGGAAATCCTGTGCAGAGCAATGAGTCGATCAGCGTCGTGGCTCCCGATACGCGGAGCGGCGCGCCGTTCAACCACGCGCCAAACCCGCGTTCGGCGGTGTACAACTCGCGCCGGCTCGGATCGTAAATCGCCGCGACCGATGGCACGCCGCGAATCTCGAGTGCGAGGGATGAACAGAAAATCGGCAGGCCGTGCGCGTAATTTGTCGTTCCATCCACCGGATCGAAGACCCAGCAGTAGTCCGGGACACTGTCGCGATCCTCGGCTTCCGAAAATTCTTCGCCGAGGACCACGTGATCGGGAAAGCGATTCGAAATGAGCGTGCGGAATTCACGTTCGACCCGAAGATCGATCTCGGTGACGAGATCGATCTCTCCTTTTTTGTCGACGCGCATGGCGCCGCCGAAATGCGCCATCTGAACTTCACCGGCGCGAATGACCGACTCGACAGCGGTAGCGAGAAAAACTGGAGGAAGCGGATCAGGCACCGGACGCCAGCTTCTTGACCATGCGCACTTCCATGCCGCCCTGCTCGCCCCGCTGCAGCACGACATCGTCCATGAAGCTGCGCATGAAGAAGATGCCCCGGCCGCTCGATTTCAGGATGTTTTCAGGTGCGAGCGGATCGGCAACCTCGTCGGGCTCGAACCCTTCTCCTTGATCGACGACGCGGACGACAAGCTCGCGAGGATCGGCGACCGGCGTGACGGCAAATTCAACCGTCACGATCTTGGCGAAGTCTTCGCGATTGCCGTGTTTGATCGCATTGATCACCGACTCGCGTACGGCGACGCCAATCCAGTGGACCGTGTCGTCGTCCAGGCCGGCCAATTGTCCGATCCGGTCGCTGATGACCTGCACGAAGTCCACCATGTCGAACTTGCTGTGGATCTGAAGTCGGACGGTGCCGCCCCGTTTCAGCATGCGGGAAGCACCCGCCCGCGTTGGAGCCAGTGATGCAAAGAGGCGCGGTTTGAAGACCGCGCCCCAAAACGAAGTCTGTAGCGTCCGGGGTTCAGGCCGGACGAAGCAACGCTCTCTCGAGGCACGCGAGTGAATAACATACTAAACCGGATCCCATCAAGAGTGCGAATGCTATAGTGCGGTGCATGCTCCGTACGCCGGCCGATTCCGTGACGATTGCGCCTCAAACCCGCGCCTCCGGGCGCGTCCGCGTCCCAGGCGATAAATCCATCTCTCATCGCTACGCCATGCTGGCGGCGATTGCCGACGGCGAGTCCTCGATCAGCGGATTCTCCCCTGGCGCTGACTGCGCCGCGACGCTCGAGTGCCTCCGCGGCCTCGGCGTGACGATCCGGCGGACGGGCCCGGGGTCGATGACAATTCTGGGACGAGGCGTGGGAGGTCTTCAGGCACCCACGAACGTCCTCGATGCGTTGAATTCGGGAACGACGATGCGGCTGATGTCGGGGATTGTGGCAGGTCACCCGTTCCGGGCCGTACTGACGGGAGATGCCTCCCTCCAGCGCCGGCCGATGCGTCGCATTATCGATCCGCTGACGAAGATGGGCGCTCGCATTGAGGCGCGAGATGGGCGTCCACCGCTCACCATCGATGGCGGAGCGTTGCACGGCATTACACACGAGCCCGAAGTGCCGAGCGCGCAGGTCAAGAGCGGCGTACTGCTGGCCGGCCTTCATGCGTCCGGCCGGACGCGGGTAGTCGAGGTCATTCCGACGCGAGACCATACGGAACGCGCGCTCGAAGCGTTCGATGTAATGGTCAGGCGCGATGGCAGTGGCGTCGAGATTGACGGTGGCCAACGCCTCCGGGCGCAGACGCTCACGGTGCCGGGCGACATCTCCGGCGCCGCGTTCTGGGCGGCCCTGGCCGGAGGCACGCCGGGCTCCGCCATTCATATCGACGGTGTGGGTCTCAACCTGTCGCGTATTGCGGTGCTCGAAGTGTTTCGGCGCGCCGGCGTTCGTGTCGAGTTCTCAAGGGACGAGGAACGCGCCGGTGAACCAGTTGGCACGCTGAGCTTTTCGTTTGCCGACTGCGAGAGCTTCAGCGTCGACCCTGACGAGGTGCCGCTCGTCATCGACGAGATTCCTGCGCTTGCTGCGCTTGCCGCCGCGATGCCCCGAGGCCGGACGTTTACAGTTCGCGGGGCCGGTGAATTGCGCGTCAAGGAAAGCGACCGGATCTCGTCGCTGGCGGCCGGGTTCCGCGCGCTCGGCGCGCGGGTCGAGGAATACGACGACGGCTTTACCCTCGAAGCGCGGCCACTCACGGGCGGTGCAGTGGATGCGGCCGGCGATCATCGTCTTGCGATGGCCTTTGCGATCGCCGCGACCCGGGCATCAGGACCGACGACCATCAGCGGCGCGACATCGGTCGACGTTTCGTATCCCGGGTTCTTCGACGAGCTCGCGCGGCTCACACGGTGACGGCGGACAAAATCTATCTGGTCGGGTTCATGGCGGCCGGGAAAACAACCGTCGCGCGGATTATCGCCGAGCGCCTCGGATGGCGCGCAGAAGACATCGACGAGCTGATTGAAGCGCGCGAGCGCCGAACAGTGGCCGAGATTTTTGCCCGGAGTGGCGAGCCGTACTTTCGCTCCATCGAGCGCGATATCCTGCGCCTGCTCCTCCCTCTTCGACACTGCGTCGTCGCAACCGGCGGCGGCACGTTCATGGATCCCGACAACCGTGTCGCCATCAACATGGACGGCGTGTCGGTGTGGCTCGACGTACCGCTGGAGGAACTTGTGGCGAGACTGCCGGCGGATGGACGCCGCCCGCTGGCCGCGGATCGCACGCAAATGGAACGGTTGTTTGCAGCGCGGCAGATCGCATATGCCCATGCACAACTTCGCGTCGATGCGCGAGGCGAGCATCCTGAAGCTGTCGCTGAACGCATCATCGAAGCGGTCAGCTGACGAAGACCGCCGTGCGCTACCTGATTCTCTCCGACATTCACGCCAACATCGATGCCCTCGAGGCGGTGTTGGCCGCGGCACCTGCCGAGACGTGGGATCGCGTCCTCGTGCTTGGCGACCTGGTCGGGTACGGCGCCGAGCCGTCGGCCGTCATCGAACGCGTGCTGTCGCTGAATCCGCTGGCTACGATCCGCGGCAACCACGACAAAGCTGCATGCGGAGTCGAAGACGGAAGCTCGTTCAACTACGTCGCGCGGCTCGCGGCACAGTGGACGTTCGAAGCTTTGTCACCCGAGCATCGCGAGTACCTTCGTGCGCTGCCGAAGGGGCCGGTGACGATCGACGACACGATCGAGATCTGCCACGGTGCGCCATTTGACGAGGATCATTACATCTTTGACGCCGAAGATGCCAGCCACGCGCTCGACTCGGCAACCCGGCCGCTCTGTCTCTTTGGCCACACACATCTCCCGATCGTGTTTCGGCGAAATCCGAACATCTTCGATGGTTTTCTGCCAGAGGGACCGAACGACACGCAGGTGCCGATCGAAGGAGGGCTGAACTATCTGGTCAATGTCGGGTCGGTCGGACAGCCGCGCGACGGCGATCCGCGCGCGGCGTTTGGCATCTACGATTCGACCGGGCCGTCGGTGTTAATTCGCAGAATCGAATATCCGGTGCAGAACGCGCAACGCCGGATTCTCGATGCCGGGCTCCCGGCGAGTCTGGCGAATAGGCTGGGAATTGGAAGATAGCTCCTGGCGGCTGGCTTCTCGCTGCTCGCTACCCCTGATTTCTCTTCGAACGTTCTTCACGCCTGCGCATTTCAGCCGCAAATGCATCCTGTGCGGCGCGAGAGCCGAGAACCCACCCGATCACGACGCCGATCAGCAGCACCGCCGGAATGAAAATCAAGTGCGCCGACGTCATGTTCGAGAAGTTCATCGGCGCGGTCCCGCAGCAAGGCGACGGTTGACATCCGTCAGTTCACGTTCTGCTCGGCCAAGCCGGCTCCAGATAGACCAGAGATAGCCAAGCACAAGCAGCCAGACGACCGCATACGCGACGATTACAAGCGGTGCGGCCGGGAGTTGTTCCTGCCCCGGCAAACTGCTCGCGGGCACGAAGCCCTCGGGAGGGGACGGCGGCTGCTGCATGGCAACCGCAGGAAGCGCGATCAAGAGAAGGGCAAACGACAAAGACAGAAGGCGTTTCATTTAGTCCTCGAGTGAAAGATAAAGATCGTCAACCGAAGCGCGCACGTTCTCGAGCCTCACACGCGCGGCGAGCAGCACGGCGAACAGCGCGACGAACGCCAGTGAGCACAGAAGAAATGGAATGCCCATCGAGGGCTGCAGCGTCATGACCACGGAAGTTTTCGGATGCACCGTTCGCCACACGTTGACCGACCAGTAAACGAACGGCACGTTTGCCATGCCGAAGAGTGCGAGCACTGCCGAGAGCTTCTCTGAACCCGGGCCGCCATATTTTCTCAGCAGCAGATACGCCACGAATACGAGCCACATCACGAGCGCGGAAGTTAACCGTGCGTCCCACTGCCACCACACGCCCCACGCTTTCCGGCCCCACAACGGGCCGGTGATGAGTCCCATGAGCCCGAACAGCACCGCCAACTCGGCCGCGGCCTGTGCAATCCGATCCGCATCCTTTCGTCCGGCGAAGATCACGATCGCGCCGGCGATGCCGCACACGCCTGCCGCAAGGAACATCGCAATCCACGAGGGCACGTGAAAATAAAAAATCTTTTGTACGAGCCCCATTGTCGATTCGTATGGTGCGTTCTGAATCGCGAATGGCGCGTAGGCGAAGAGCGCGGCGGTGATGATGAGTAGTGGAGGAAAAACTTTCTTCACGAAGAGTGTCCTCTTTTCTTACTGCTCGCGGGGCCCCACCCCCGCTAAAGCTCCGGCGGACCGCCGTAGCCTTGGCGGAGGCTGGTCGCGCCTCGCTCGGGCCGCAGGCGCTTTCCCTTTTCCCTTTTTTATTCAGTCATTGCCGGTTCGAACGTCCACAACGCGAGCGTGATGAACACGATGTCGAAGAATACGAGCATCGATAACCACATGCGCGCGATTGGCAGATCGGCGTCGGGCTGCAGCAGCGCAGCCGTGCCGCGCACGCCGGCAATGATCACGGGAATTGTAATCGGATAGAGCAGAATCGGCAGTAGTACGTCCCGACTACGCGCGCGCACGAGCATCGCAGCGAAGAGCGTTCCGACTGCCGCGAACCCGACCGTTCCTGCAACAAGCAAGAGACTCATCAACAACGGGAACGCAAAGAGGGGAGCCCGAAACATCAACGCGACCACCGGCGTGATAATCGCCTCGACGGCGCCCAAGAGCAGCAAGACGCCGACCAGCTTCCCCACATAGAGCGCCGGTCGATCCATCGGAGCGAGCATAAGCGCGCGGAGCGTGTCGTTTTGCCGTTCACGCTCGAACGTGCGGCCGAGGGCCAGCGTTCCCGAGAAGGCAATCGCAATCCATAAGATTCCGGCGGCCGCGTCGTCCACCGCAACGCCCTCACGGACGAAACCAAACGCAAACACCAGGACGCAGGCAACGGCAAAGAACAAGGTCGTATAGACGACCTCCCGGCTGCGAAACTCGATCAACAGGTCCTTTCGCGTCACCAGCCAGACCGTCTCGACGAACGATGGCCGGCGCTCAGGAATCACGGTTCGCTCGGCGGTAACGTTCGCGCAGTGATTCTGGCCCCCCGTCGATCGAGGTGAGACGGCCGGCGCGGAGCAGGAGCGCGCGGGCGGCGACGCCGTCGATGGTTTCGAGATCGTGGGTCGCAACCAGAACGACACAGCCTTGATCGCGGAGATCGATCAGCCGCGCGCGGAGCGCTGCCGTCGACGCATCATCCAATCCAGTGAAGGGCTCGTCGAGAAGAACGAGGCGCGGTTGATGAAGAAGCGCGCGCTCGAGTGCCAGCCGCTGACGCATGCCGCGTGAGAAATGCCCTGCAGGATCGTCACGCTGCGCGAGACCGGCGCGCTCGAGCCCGGTTCGCACGACGCGATCGACGTCACGAATCCCATACGCCCGGGCAAAAAATGTGAGATTCTCCGATGCCGACAGCTCCGGATAGATGAAGAGATCGTGGCCGAGGACGCCGATTCGGGCGCGCAGCTCGGCGTGGCTCACCGCCACTGAATCGCCATAGTGGACGCGCCCAGACGACGGAGTCAGCAATGTCGCCGCGATTCCGAGCAGCGTGGACTTACCCGCGCCGTTTGCGCCAACGAGCGCGACAATCTCGCCGGCGTAGCAGTGGAAATTGATCTTGTTGAGAACGCGGCGGCGGCCGAAGTGACGGGAAACGTCGGTGAAGGTGATCGACTGAAAATCCATCAACGACTACGCGGCCTCGTCGTCGAGCTGCGCGTAGACACGCTCGAGCGATGCGAGCAGCTCCCGGCGCCGGGCCGCGTATCGTTCCGGATCAATCGTGTTCTCGCGATGTTGCTGCTCGATCGAGGTCAATTCAGCGAAGAGTCGATCGCGCTTCGCGTCGAGGCGTTTTCGACGGTCCTGATCCGGCTGCTTTGGCAGACCGCCGCGTCGGCTGCCCCATACACCTGCCGCGAGGATGATGCCGGCGAGAACGAGCGCGACGTTTCGCGGCCATACCGGCTGGTGCGGAAGACCGCTCAAGGAGAATCGAACCACTTGTCCCGCCGGGACGGCGGGGCCTTTGCCGACGATGAATGTTTCTCCCTGTAGCGGCATATCGCGATGTTCGGCAACCTGCGGAGACTGGAGTTCCATCGTGCCGACCTTCTGAACCAGGACGCTCACCTGGCCGAGCTGCAGCGGCATCACCTGCTCGACGGTCATCGAGGCACCGGAAATCGGCAGTGAGTACCCGTATTGCACGACCGTACTGCCTGGTGCGAATGGACCGGTGACTATCACTCGTTTACCCGTCACGCTGGCCTGTTTCGTCGAGCCTTCCAGCAGACCGGCGCCAACGGCCGAGGCGGGCAGATCGAAGACGATCGCGTTTGCGGTCTTGACCGGCACCTTCGCGGCGTTGACGATTTCAAGAAGCGCGAAGGAGTTGAGCACTTCGTCGCCCATTTCGAAGACGAAGCGGGATCGATCGCTAAGCGCAACCGTACCTTCTTGCGCGGTACTCTCGGCCTGCTGCCGGTCGCGATCGGCTTGCTGCTGCATCTGAGGATCGGTCGCAACCAGCGCCAGGCGGATTCCACCGGTTGGCGGAACCGCAAATTCCTGCGACTCGATTCGTTCGCCGTTCACTGTCGTCGACGCCTTGACGCGGGTTCCAGATTGCAGACCGCTGAACTCCGCCCTTCCGGCATCATTGGTCTTGGCGGACAACGTCGAGGGACCGCCGGTCAACTCCACCAGCTGACCGGGAATCACGTTGGTCATGGTTCCGCGGACCACGCGAACGGTTACTGTGCCCGGAGCGAGATCGGAGACTGGAAGCGGCACGCCGGACATCTGTCGCGGGTCCGGCATTTGCGCGTCAACGATCGACGTCGCGGTCAGAAAGCAGGCGACCAGCAGCCCGATGGAGATTGCGCGCGGCTTCATTGCACAGTCACGAGTGACGTTCCGCATCCTTTGCAGAACCTCGCGTCGGGATCGTTGACGGTGTCACACGAGGCGCACGGACGAATGACCGGGTTTGAAGTTTTCCCCGTTTTGCCGGCCTGTTGCACCCGCTCATTCAGCTCGCGTTCGATGGCTTCGCGATATCCGGTTCCGCCGGCATCGAGCAGCTTCATCAAGGTCATCGCGCGGGCGCGAAGACGTCCAGCCATTTCGTCGAAGTCTTTCGCCGAGACCTTGCCCATCGCACGATCGAATTCGAGTTCTTTGATCGACCGGAGGACCAGCGTCTTCTCGCGTTCAAGCGCTGCCCGCGCTCGCTCCGAAGGCCGCTCGGCAAGCCGAGCCGCATCGTGCATCGTCAGCGGCACGATGGTTCGATAGACAGCGGCCGCGGCGAATCCCGCGGCACCAATCGTCAAGCTAATCAGAATGAGATGCTCAGGCGCAGACTGCCGCGACAGCATCACGGCAACAGTGGATGCACCCAGCGATGCCAGCACGAAGAAGTGCCAGGGGCGGAACCCCTGGTCGGTGTTGTCCCGAGCGTGTTTTGAGCTCACGTGGCTTCCGGCTTTAGCCGGAAGATCCCTCCCCTCAATCGAGGTCGCGGAGCTCATCGTCCAGCCTTTCACGGAGAGTTGGATCTTCGTTATTCTCAGCGGGTGTCTCGGAAACTTCCCTGGTGTCTTCGCGGCGCGACCATCGGAACGCGACCACGGCGATGCTTGCCGCGCCGGTGGCGCCGATCAAATAAGGGAAAAACCATGCAAGCCGATTGAAGCCTTCGTCGATTGGTGACGCGAGCGGCTCCTGGCTCCCGTACTTCGCGATGTAATACGCGTAAATCTGCTCACGCGTCTTCCCTTCCGCAACCAGCTTCGCGACTTCCTCGCGCATCGCGGCTGCATCCGAGCAGGTGCACTCGCCAATGCGTTTACGTCCGCACGTCCCGCACATGCAGATGATTTCGCTCTGCAGGTCCTTCTCGAGTTGCGACTGCGGCGGGATGATCACCGCCTGCGGATTCTCGACGTGCTGCGCGCGAACTGGCGCAGGCAGCAGCACGAACAGCAACAGCAGCGAAGTCGTGGCCGCTCCGGCCGGGACTTTCGCCGCGGCAAACGCAAAGGCACTCTCGGGCAGCAGCGCGAGGCCGGTTCCAAGCGCCATCACCGCAAAGCCGAACCAGATCCAGTTCACGAGCGGATTGATGACGATCTTGTACGTCGCTTCCTGCGTGCTCACGTTGTACGAACCAAGCACGAGATAAAGATCTTCGGAGACCGCGCGACGGATGGCGACCTCGGTCGTTGGCTCTTCTTCATGCTTGGCGAAGAACCACCGCGCCGGATGCATTCGATCGATCTGTTTGCTGCCCTCGAACACGCTGACGTCGGCTGTGACCATCTGCTTCTGCGCGTCGTTAGTGACACGCAACGCGTCATGTCGAACGGTGAACGGCCCCACCGTGGTCTGCTGACCCACTCTGAGCGGCACCTGCTCTTCACGATGGAATCCCTGCCCGGCAAATCCGAGGAACATCAGCACGATCCCGACGTGCACGATGTAGCCGCCGTATCGGCGACGCGAGCGGCCGACGAGACCAATCATCGCGGTGAAGATGTCGGTGCCGGTCGCGCCCTTTCGCACCTGGGCCCCGCGGACCAACTCCTGCAGAACGGTCGTGACGACGAACGCGCACAACGCGAAGCAGACCCCTGATGTCCACACACGAACGCCGACGGCGTAAAGCGCAATCGCTGTCACGACGCAGGCCACCGCTGGCCACAGGAACTGCTCGACAAGATTGCGGACGGTCGACTTGCGCCACGCGAGGAGCGGACCGATTCCGGTCAGCAACAAGAGGATCAGGCCGATCGGCAGCATCCACTTGTTGAAAAATGGAGGACCGACGGTGAGCCTCCGTCCCCGCAGCGCTTCACTCAGCGTCGGGAACATGGTCGCAAACAGCACGAAGAACGCCGAGAAGAGCAGAATCCAGTTGTTGGCCAGGAACGCTGCCTCGCGCGACATCCACGAATCCAGGGCATGCCGCGAGCGAAGGAGCGGCAGGCGGTAAATCACGTACCCAAAGCTGAACGTGACGATCGCGATCATGAAAAACGTGAACATCCATGCGAGCTCGCGATCCTCGCCGAATGCGTGCACCGACTGGACCACACCCGATCGCGTCATGAAGGTGCCGAAGATCGTCAGGAAGAACGTGACGATGACGAGCGTCACGTTCCAGACGCGCAGCATGCCGCGCCGCTCCTGCACCATGACGGAATGCAGAAATGCCGTGGCTGTGAACCAGGGCAGCAGGCCAGCGTTCTCGACAGGATCCCAGCCCCAGAAGCCGCCCCATCCCAGCTCTTCGTACGCCCACAGCATTCCGAGCGTCAGCCCGAACGACAGAAACAGCCACCCGATCATCGTCCAACGGCGAACCGCGCGCAGCCAGGAGTCATCGAGATGGCCGGTAATCAGCGCCGCCATGCCGAACGCGAACGGAATCGTCATCGCGACGAACCCGGTGTAGAGCGACGGCGGGTGAATGGCCATGTAGAAATTCTGCAGGAGCGGATTGAGCCCCTTCCCTTCGGTCGGCACTTGCGAAAGGAACGTCGAGAACGGGTTGTTGTGCACCACCATGAGGAAGATGAAGAACATCTGCACGGCGGAGATCACAGCGACGACGTAAGGAATCAGCTCGCGATGGCGCTCGCGATTGGTGTAGACCGCAACGGCGCCAAAGATGCCGAGCAGGAACACCCAGAACATGATCGATCCGTCGAGGCCGCCCCAATACGACGCGATCTTGTAGGCGAGCGGCTGCGCCGAATCGGAGTAACGCTGGACGTATTTGATCGCGTAATTGTTCGTCACAAACGCGTGCACGATCACGCCCGACGCAACCGTCATCAGTGCCGTGACGAGATAAAACGCGCCGGTTCCGCTCTCAATCAGGCGCAGCGATCGTTGCCGGGCGCCTGCCACCGACGCCGCAATCGCATAGGCACAGACGACGAAACTGGCGAGCAGCAGAAACGAGCCAAGAGAGGGCATCGGCAATTTTCCTGGATTCGACGAGGTTCTACGGGGTTCTACCGAATCGACACGCCCGCGAGATGCACGAGCTGATTTGTTACTTGCCGGTCGCGCCGGGCTGACCCTCGACGTACTTCGACGGACACTTCGCCATGACACCGTTCGCTTCCACCGCAAATCCGTTCGATCCGAGCTGCCCTTTCAACACGACCTCGGATCCGTCCTTGAACGTGTCGGGGACAATGCCGGTGTAGCTCGCTGAAACGACCGACCCCTTGTTTTGAATCTGGAATCGGTACTCCAGCGTTTGCGGTTTGACGAAGATCGACTTGTCGACGACAAACCCGTGAAGCTGCAGTCGCTTTCCCTGCCATGCCCCAGGGTCGGTCATCACTTCATCGACGTGCACGTAGTATTCGGTGCCTTCGGCCAACGTCGAATAGAACAGGCCGCCCAGAGCCAGCGCGAGCACGGCCGCGGTCACCGCGATCTTGATATGCTTAGGTTTCATAACGGTTTGCGGGAAATCGCACCCTCAGAATACTTTGCTCTTGACCGGGGGTCAATCCGCTCGATCTACTACTCGAGCTCATGCAGCAGTCGATAAACCGTCGCGACCGGTAACCCGACGACGTTGGACCACGAGCCGTCAATCCGCTCAATGAACCGCGCAGCACGTCCCTGAATTGCGTAGGCGCCGGCTTTACCCTCCGGTTCGCCCGACGCGAGGTACCAGGAAATTTCCGACTCATCCAGCGGGTAAAACCATACGCGCGTTGTCACCACTGCACTGCGCTCGGCCGCGCCATGACGGACGACCACTGCAGTGTGCACGTCATGTGCCCCGGCAGAGAGTAATCGAAGCATCCGCCGAGCATCTTCGGAATCCCTGGGTTTTCCGAGGATTTCGCCGTTCGCGACCACCACCGTGTCGGCCGACAGCACCACGCTGCCGGATTCCCGGCAGTGCGCCTGAATGCCGCTCGCCTTGTCGCGCGCGACCCGGAGTGCGTACTGCATCGGATCCTCGCCAGGGAGCGGCGTCTCGTCCACGTCAGCCGGCGCGACCTCGAACGCAAACCCGGCGGCGGTGAGAAGTTCGGCTCGTCGCGGCGAGGCGGAGGCAAGGATGAGGCGCACCGGAATGTTGATAGTATCGGATCAGCTACTCGCTACTCGCTTCTTGCTCATGGCTCCTCGGTTCTGGGTTGCCGAGCAAGCAGCGGGCAACGAAACCCGAGCGGCGAAATAAGGCAGCCATGATTCCACTTCAAAGCTTCTCATCGGGCGTCCTCGCTGAAATCGTTCGGCGTCAGCCAGCGTCTAAAGAGAGGACCAACTTTGCGTGGCAGCTTGCGGTCGGACAGGCCGTTGCGCGCGCGACCACGGTGGAATTGACAGACGGCGTGCTCACCGTTCGTGCCGTCGATCGGCGCTGGATTCACGAGATCGAACGTGCGCGCAGCAGCGTGATCCAGAAGATGCAGCAGATTCTTGGAGCCGATCAGGTGAAACGGATCGACACGAAGTAAGCGCGAGGAGCGAGCCGCGAATAGCGCAGATAGAAAATGAAGGAAAGCGTCATCATCTCTGCAGTCCGAACCCCCACCGGAAAATTCCTCGGCGCATTAAAGGACATCAAAGCGTCCGACCTCGGCGCAATCGTGGTGCGCGAGGCAGTCGCTCGCGCGGGCATCGATCCGGCCACGGTCGACGAATGCATCATGGGCAACGTGATCCAGGCGGGCAACGGCCAGAACCCCGCGCGTCAGGCTGCGTTGAACGGCGGGCTGAGTGAGCACGTCGCCGCGTTGACGGTGAACAAGGTTTGCGGATCGGGATTGAAGGCGGTGATGCTCGCGGCGCAGGGAATTGCAACTGGGGATATCGAAATTGCCGTCGCCGGCGGCATGGAGTCGATGAGCAACACTCCGTACCTCCTGCCCCGCATTCGCGAAGGTCTGCGCATGGGGAACGGCACGCTCGTCGATTCAATGATCAACGACGGACTCTGGTGCGCGTTCGAGAACTGCCACATGGGGATGTCGGGCGAGGTGGTCGCCGAGGCGTATTCCGTCAAGCGGTGCGAGCAGGATCAGTACGCCGCCGAGAGTCATCGCAAGGCCGCGCATGCGACGCGGGAAGGGTGGTTCAAGGACGAGATCCATCCCATCACCATTCCTCAAAAAAAAGGAAACGCTATCGTTGTCGAGCGCGACGAGGCAATTCGCGAGGACACGACGACGGAAACACTCGCGGGATTGAAGCCGGCGTTCAAGAAAGACGGCAGCGTCACCGCGGGCAACGCCCCTGGCGTGAACGACGGCGCCGCAGCCGTGGTGATCATGTCGGCCGAGAAGGCAACGGGTCTCGGCAAAACTCCGTTGGCGCGCGTGGTTGGTCAGGCGACAAGCGGTCTCGCGCCGAAGATGGTGCTGATGACGCCGGTCGAGGCGGTCCGCAAGGTCGCCGCAAAAGTTGGATGGGATTTGAAGGACGTTGATCTCTTCGAGATCAACGAAGCCTTCTCGGTGCAGATGGTTGCCGTGCTGCGCGAGCTCGGAATCGATCCCGCGCGCGTGAACGTCAATGGCGGTGCCGTCGCGCTTGGACATCCAATCGGCGCGAGTGGCGCGCGCGTGTTGACGACACTGATCTATGCGATGAAGCGTCGAGATCTCAAACGCGGAATCGCGGCACTCTGCCTTGGTGGCGGGAACGGCGTCGCTCTCGCGATCGAACGCGGTTGACGGACCCGCGTCTACTTGGCCAGCCGGTTCTCCCAGTTGGTCAACACTCGTATCGTTTGTCCCCTGGCAAACGGTAATTCCGTCACCACGAACTCGTTGCCATGCGCGCTTGAGCTGAACGAGCCATCCCCACTGGGCAGCCTGAACAGCGTCTTCGCCGGACCGACCGTCAAGCCGTCGGCCGCTGGTGTCAGCATTATTGATTTGAGAGAGCCGTCGGCAGTGGACAAGAACACTTCACCGGCATCGGGCCGCAGAGCCGATCCGAAAAGAATATCTGAACCGAGCGAGTACGTGCTGCCCAGCGTCGGACTGGTCCCGCTGGTAATCAGCCGCCTGACAACGTTCGCTCCACCAGCAAAATCATTCACGGTGATCCAGCGTCCGTCGTGCGACATCGACAGCACATATTCGTTGGCCGGGGTCGCGGACAACGTCACGGACGCTGCGGAAGCAGACATCGGCAGGGCCATGATGTCGAGCCCGGTGGTCGGATTGTTCGCCGTGTAAATCACAAATCGTCCGTCAGCGGTTTCGAATCCTCCGCCGAAGTTTCCGCGCACGAGTAACGTTGGCTGCGCGCCTGAGCCCAGCACCCAACGGTACAGGACTCGCTTACCGTCGACGCTACTTTGATAAATGATGGCACGCCCGTCAGGCGTCCACGACGCTTGCTCGCTGTAGCCCAGCGGCGTCGAGACACGCTCGCTGGTTCCGCTCGCGAGATCGTGCAGGTAGATCGAACCCATTCCTTTTTCCACACGCAGATAAAGGAGCCGCCGGCCGTCGGGAGAGAGGACGGGCTGGCTAATCTCGCCGGCGGGGATGTCGACGGTGCGGGCACGGCGGCCATCCCGGCTGTAAAGCCCAAAGATGGCGTTACCTGCGTTCGCCGTTGCCCAGGCAACGATGCCGGTGCGCGATGCGGTGGCGAACGACAGGCGCTGGCTCTCT
This sequence comes from Acidobacteriota bacterium, assembly GCA_046734955.1. GTDB lineage: Bacteria > Acidobacteriota > Vicinamibacteria > Vicinamibacterales > 2-12-FULL-66-21 > JALZOC01. The sequence continues at coordinate 8,911 of JBKPSH010000193.1, read as the reverse complement.
TCGACGCGAACTCCCTTCGCGATCGTCGTCGCCTCGCCGCGCAATACGCCGGCATCGGTGTCGAAGGGTTGCGCCAGCAGATCGCCATCGCGGACCCAAAGTAAGTACGGTTCGCCCGTCGACGGACGGCTGGCCAGGATCCCGCTCGAGAGCGATGGCACGATCCGAACCGGTGGCGCCGAACCATCGATGCGCGCGAGATAGATCCCACAGTTCTCGACGCGCGGGCTCCGAGCGAAGTACAAAAAGCGCGAACCGCCCGGCAAAACGACAGGCCAATAGTGCGCGTCTTCGCCGCGCGTCGTGTCGAGCTTCGTTATCGGCGCCACGGCCCCGCCGGCTGCCGCCACCTTGACGACCGTCGTGCCGCCATTGGGCGCGAACAGGATGGAACCGTCTTCAGCCCAGGAGCCGCCACGGCCAACCGGCGCGTCTGCGATGGCTTCGGGCAATCCGCCGGCAATGTCCACGGTACGCAACTTGGCATTGGCGAAAAAGCCGATGCGTTTGCCGTCGGGCGACCAGAACGGGTAGGACGCGCCTTCCGTCCCTGAGAGCAATCGGGAGTCATCAGTGGCCAGCGATCGCACCCACAGCGTCGTTGCCTTCGGCGTGGCGGCGACAAACGCGATCTTGGTGCCGTCAGGCGAAAGGATCACGTTGCCCAGGTTGGAACCAATTTGAAACTCCGCACCGACCGGAGGCGCGATCGCCAGCTCGAAGCTTTCGCCGGCGCTCAATGGTTGGTGGCTGCCCCGCCAAAGTGCCGCCGCAAGCAGCACGGCGGCCGCTGCACAGATTCCCGTTGCTGCAACCCATCCCCAGCGGCGCGCAAACGTCGCGAGGCTGGCAGCCGCGATCGGGGTTCCGCTGATGGCGGATGAACCGGATTGCGACGAGCTGCTCTCGAGAACGAATCGCGCGTCACCGATGTCGCGTAACCGCCGCTTCGGATCCTTCTCGAGACAACGGGTCAGCAGGTGTGAGATGGCTGGCGGCGTGGACGGCGGACGATCGTCCAGTCGGGGTCGCGGGTAACAACGGCCGCGAGGACGTCGGTGATCGTGTCACCGTTGAACGCTTGACGGCCGGTGAGCATCTCGTAGAGCAAGACACCAAATGCCCAGACGTCGGCGCGCTTGTCGACGTTCCTGCCTCGCGCCTGCTCGGGCGCCATATAAGCCGCCGTGCCGATGATGATCCCCATGGCGGTCGCGTGTCCGGTAAGCGTCGGAGAGTTCGCGACGTTGGCGCTCGACCCGCCGGTCGGATCCATGGCCTTGGCCAGTCCGAAATCGAGCACCTTGACGGTGCCGTCAGTGCGTACCTTGATGTTGGCCGGCTTCAGATCGCGGTGGACGATCCCGAGTTCATGGGCGGCCTCGAGCGCCTCGGCGATTTGCGTCGCTATCGGGAGCGCGTCGGCGATCGCCACCCGGCCGCGCGCGATGATTGCGGAGAGGTCCTCACCCTCGGCCAGTTCCATAACCAACGCGCGCACACTCCCGGACTCCTCGATGCCGTGGATTCCGGCGATGTTCGCGTGATTCAGCGCCGCGAGGGTCTGTGCTTCACGCGTGAAACGGGCCAGCCGGTCCGGATCGAGCGCGAATATTTCGGGCAGCACTTTGATCGCCACGTCGCGATTGAGGTTCGTATCGCGAGCACGATAGACCTCGCCCATTCCGCCGGCGCCGATGCTGGCGAGGACTTCATACGGACCGAGACGTGTTCCGGCGACGATCCTCAATGAGAACTACCGGCTTCCAAGTGGGTCGGTCACGTGCATTTGCTCCAGCGCGAACGCCCACTGATCGGCAAGTTCTGCAATCCGCTTGTCGGTTGGGCGATAGCCGTGCGACCCGAGGGTCTCGACCCGGATGAGAATCGGCTTTTCGCATGACTGCGCCACCTGCATGGCGGCCACGAACTTGAACGAATGGCTCGGCACGACACGATCGTCGTGATCAGCGGTCGTTGCCAGCGTGGCTGGATAGCATGTGCCCGCCTTGACGTTCTGCAGTGGTGAGTACTTGTAGAGGAATGGGAACTGCTTCGGGTTGGATGACGATCCGTATTCGGTTGCCCAGGCCCGGCCGCCGGTGAATCGATCGTAACGGAGCATGTCCATGACGCCGACGGCAGGCAGCGCAACTGCAAACAGATCGGGCCGCTGCTCCTCGACGGCACCGACGAGAAGCCCGCCGTTCGATCCCCCGCTGATGGCGAGCTTCAGCGGCGACGTGTACTTCTCCTTGATCAGATGCTCGGCAACGGCAATGAAGTCGTCGAACACGTTCTGCTTCTTGTCCAGCATCCCTGCGCGGTGCCACGACTCGCCATATTCGGCACCACCGCGCATGCTGGCTGTTACCCAGATGCCACCCAGCTCGAGAAATGCCGGCACGTCCGATCGGTATGTCGACGTGGTACTAATCGAGAACCCGCCATACCCGTACAGCATCGTCGGATTCGATCCGTCGCGCCGAACGTCTTTCCGCGCGGTTATGAAGAACGGCACCTTCGTTCTATCTTTCGATACGGCGAACAGCTGTTTCGTCTCGTACTTCGAAACATCAATCGGCAGCTTCGGCGCCTCGAACGGAGTTGACGTTTTCGCCTTCAGGTCGTACGAGAACACCGTCGTCGGATAGAGCGGGGACGTGAAGGCGTAGAAGAGAAGAGTCGAGTCCTGACGTCCACTGAGGCCGGCGATCGATCCAGCGCCTGGCAACTTAATCTCCCCGGCGGTGCTGCCGTCCTGATCGAATAACATCAACCGGCTCTGCACGTCGACGAGATACTCCGCGACGATACGATCGCCGGTCATGATCGCGGCTTCAATCGCTTGCGGGCGCTCACGAACGATGGTCTTCCAGGCAGCTCGCTCCGGCGTCTTGAGGTCGACGGCGATGATCCGACGATTCGGGGCATCCAAATCACTTCGGAGATAGATCGCGGTGCCGACGTTTCCAATCGGCGCGTACTCGGCATCGTCGGTTTCGATCACCGGCTTTACTGCCGCGCCGATGTTCGGGTGTTGCGGGTCGCCCAAGTCGGCAACGTATAAACGGTTGTTGTTGTCTGACCCCTGCGCCATGGTGACGACGAGGTAGCGGCCGTCCTCGGTCACGTCCCCCCCGATGAACCATGTGGGAAGATCCTTGCGCTCGTAAATCAGCCGATCCTCGGATTGTGCGGTGCCGAGGCGGTGATAGTACAGTGCCTGCCCTGATAATGCCGCTTCGAGGACCTTGCCGGCCGGCGGTTCCGGATATCGCGAATAGAAAAAGCCCTTCGCGTCCTTCGTCCAGGCAAAACCAGAGAAGCGCATCCACTTGATCACGTCGCTCAAATCGCGATTCGACACGAGATCCCGGACATGGACGATCTGCCAGTCGGCGCCTCCCTCGGACGTCATGTAGGCGAGCATCGTGCCGTCGGGCGACGGGGACGTCCTGGAGAGGGAAATGGATCCATCGGGCCACAGCTGGTTGGGGTCGAGCAGCAGCGTCGGCGGCGCGGTCAACGACGCTCGCACATACAGAGGTGATTGCTTCTGGAGTCCGGCGTTGCGGCGATAGAACACGCGCCCCGCTTCCATGGACGGAGTTCCCGTCTTGGGATAGTCCCAGAGCTGCGTGATTCGAGACTTGATCTTGTCGCGCATCGGAAGCGATTCAAGATAGCGGAAGGTCACGGCGTTCTCGGCCGCAACCCAGTCCGCCACTGCTTTCGAATCGAGGTCTTCCATCCATCGATACGGGTCGGAAACTTTCGTGCCGAAGTAATCGTCGACGACGTCACCCTTCGCGGTGGGCGGATACGCGGGCGTCTGCGCGAGAACAAACGCCGAGGCGGACGCGAGAATCAAGGCGAGAAGAATGAGCGTCTTTGAGCTGCGCATAGTCGCACATCGTAGCTCCGTCACCGGCGCCAATTCAATCCGCCGATCGCGCATTGCATGCCTTACCGAATAGACATTCGCGGTGCCGGTAGCATCGACAAGGCGTTCGATCGGCTTGTCCAGTTGGGCGCGCTTGATGTCGAGCCATCGTCCAGCCATGGACTTGCGGCGCTGATGCCCGACAGCGTTACGCCGGAACTGGTCGTACGGGTGCTCGGTGTCGATGACATCGTGGTCTCCCCTGCCGTGGGGCGCGACAACGAGTCCGTCTGGGTGCTCACTCCACGACCCATTCGCATCGGATCGCTTCGGATCGTTCCGGCCGACTTCGACCGCCAACCAGGAGACCTCCGCCTCATCGACTCGGGCGCGTTCGGCACGGGACTGCATCCGACGACCGCGATGTGCCTCGAGGCGTTAGACGAGACTGTTCGGACCGCACGCCCGAGTCGTGTGCTTGACGTTGGCACAGGTTCCGGCGTGCTGGCGCTGGCGGCGTTGATGGTCGGGGTATCGCGTGCCGTGGCAATCGATGTCGATCCCGCTGCGCTCGGCATCGCGGCCAACAACGCGCGTGTGAATGAACTCGACGCTCGCCTGCAACTCGTCCACGGCGGACCCGAAATCGTGACAGGCACGTGGCCGTTGGTACTCGCCAATATCCTGGCCGCGCCGCTGATCGAAATGGCACCGGCGCTGGTTCGACGCGTTGGACATCACGGCTACCTGGTGCTCTCGGGCATCGCGAGTTCGCTGGCGTCCGAAGTTGCCGAGACCTACGTTCATCACGGGATGCATCGAGTCGACATAACGTCGCGTGACGGCTGGATCGCGCTCGTGCTTCGCGCGTCGTGGTAAACCACGAAGAACACGGAACAACACGGATTCACTGTGACGCCCTCGGCGCAATGCCATAATTAGCGGTTGGACAATCAGCAGCGACGGGGTGGCATGCTCAATATCAAACGGGTCGGAGTGATTGGCGCGGGAACGATGGGCAACGGGATCGCCCAGGTCTTCGCGCAAAAGGGATTTGAAGTACAACTCGTCGACCTCGCCGCACCGGCGCTCGACAGAGCGAGAACGTCGATTGAAAAGAGCCTCGACAAGTTCGTCGAAAAGAGCAAGCTGACGAAGGACGAGCGCGACGGCACGCTCGCGCGTCTCACGACCGGCACCAGCATCGATGCCCTCGGCAACGCCGACTACATCGTCGAAGCGATCGTCGAAGACGAGAGCGCCAAGCGCGCGCTGTTCTCGCGGCTCGATACACTGACGCGCCCGCACGTCATCCTGTCGTCCAATACGTCGTCGATCTCGATCACCACGCTGGGCGCGGCGACCAGGCGGCCCGACAAAGTGCTCGGCATGCACTTCATGAACCCGGTGCCGCTGATGGCGCTGGTGGAATTGATCCGCGGGCAGGCGACGTCGGCCGAATCCATGTTGACCGCCGCCGAGCTGTGCATGGAACTCGGCAAGACCGGAATTGAAGCCGCCGACTACCCCGGGTTCATTGCGAACCGAATTTTGATGCCGATGATCAACGAAGCGATCTTTGCGTTGATGGAAGGGGTCGGCACAGCCGAGTCGATCGACGCCGTGATGAAGCTCGGCATGAGTCACCCGATGGGGCCGCTCACGCTGGCCGACTTCATCGGCCTGGACGTGTGCCTCGCGATCATGAACGTGCTGCACGACGGGCTTGGCGATCCGAAATATCGCCCCTGTCCGTTATTGCGGCGCATGGTGGCAGCCGGACACCTGGGACGCAAGAGCGGACGAGGGTTTTATGAATACGAATTGGCGAATCAGTGAATTGGTGAATTGGTGACACGAACGCTCTGATTCACCAACTCGCTAATTCACCAATTCACCAATTGCATCATTCAGCAAAGTATCCACGTCGCGCGGTGACTTTGCCCGCCCTCCCCTTCAGCTTGACCTCGAGACGATGCCAACCGGTCGGTAATACGCCGGTTGGCGTAAAGGACAACACGTATCGATCGCGAAACTCTGCGAGAGTCTGCGTGAACGTCGCGCGGAGATCTTTGTTTGAATTTGCAAACAGGACTCGTCCGCCGCTCTCCTCTGTCAAGTGTTCGAGAAACTTGCCCGCTTCCTCAACGGGTACCACCATGACTTGCGAGACGCCAGGCCTGCCGCTACCAGTCCTCGACGTCATCGTGTAGACGGAGCGCTGCTCCGCGATGGCGATGGCATAGACGACGGCATCAGTCCGTTTCGCCGCCTCGATGACGGCCCGCGCGTGCAGCCAGCTCGCCGTGTCTGCGCCGTCGCTGAAGATCAGCACGAGTGTCCGTCCGGGATCCGACTCGCGCAGCGCGAGCGCGGCAAACGCCGCATCGCGAAGCGAGGTGGCTCCCTGCGCTGCCAGCGTACTGAACGCCCCCTGAATCTGCTGCCGGCTTGGCGTCAGCGGTGCGAGCAGACGGACGCGCGTGGAAAACGACAGCAGCGCAACCCGATCGTCCGGCCGCAGTCCCGCCAGCAATGATGTGCCAGCCTGGACAAGCGAATGCATGCGCTCGCCCGCCACGCTGCCGCTCGTATCGAACACGAGAATGAGGTTCAGCGGGATCTGTTCGACCTCGATCTCCGACACCTTCTGCGGCACCCCTTCGTCGCGCAATTCGAAATCGCTGGCATTGAGGCCGCGAACAAGTTCCTGGCCGCGCGTGACTAAAACATCCACGCGTACGCCGATCGTCCCAGACCGGAAGCTCTGCCCTGTCATCGTCAGCGTCGCACTGACGATCATCACGGCGACAGCGGATGCCGTCCGAACACGGGTCATGGGGCAATCATCTTCCTGAGATCATCGACGTACCCTGGCCCGCGCCACGCCGTCCCCCGCGAGTACCAGAACCATGGATCCGCGGTATCGGGTGCGTTCTTCACGCCGGCACTCGATCGCACATCCTCCGCTGCTTCGGCGCGAGCGCCGCGTGCGTGGCGCACGTGTGCAAGTGCCATGTATGCGGATTGAGCGGTTGGTATCAGCGACACAGCCGTCGAATACCGCCGTTCGGCTTCCGCCGTGTCACCACGCTTCTCGAACACGTCGCCTTCGAACAACCGGGCAAGATATTGAAAGGGCGGCTCTGCGGACTCGCCCATCTGGCCAAGGATCTTGATCCCTTCGGGGTCGTCGCGAAGCGCAAGCACGCGGCCAAGCCGCAGGCGTGCCTCGACGAAGGTTGGCGTAATAATGAGCGCCTGACGGTAGTGGCGTTCGGCATCTTTCAAATCACCCTTGACTCCCGGGTCGGCATCCTCCTCGTGATGAATCCACCACGCCATCTCCTCGGTGGCACCGAACGCTAACAGTAACTCCGCCGAGTCGCCGGCCGGATCACGGACACGGCGGCCGAATTCCGCTGCCGCCAAAACCATTCTTCCTTCGTGAAGAATTGCGAGGATCATCAGCGGCCAGGTGCGCACGAATGGCTCGCGGCGATCCCGTGATGCGAGCTTATCGACAAACGACTGCGCGAAGAGCAGATGATTGCGGAATTCCAAGTTGTTGTTCCGGTTGAGAGCCGCAAAGGCTCGCGCGGTATGGAGCATGGCAGCGCCACGCATCGTGGCAGCCGCACGTTCAGACTCTCCGCGCCATTTGCTGTCTAACGCGATGAAGAGCGCGTCCCGCTCGCGAATAAGCTCAAACGACATGACCCCTGCGAGTTTCTTCAGCGCGAGTTCGTCCTCTCCGCGGCGAAACAGATCGACCGCCTCGATATAAGGAGTCGGCGCCTTCTGCGGCGACGCAGTCGCGGCGTGACACAGCACGACCGCGATCACGGCGCTCCCCAAGATCAACATCGCTGCGGCACGCACCCGCACACGCGAAGAATACCGGTTTCGCCCACGCGGCGCACAAACACAAAAAAGCGCCGCGTATGTGCGAGAACGGGACAGCGTTTCAGGTGCCGCCGCAGACCACAGCGAAAACCTTCGAAAATTCATCGATTCTGCCGGGCATGTCCCTTGCGAAATGTCGGGGCGATGCTGACCACGGCCACCGAGACGCCACAGGATTCGTTTGCTCCCGCGACGATCGATTCACCCGAGATTGCTGCCCGTCCCGCGCCCGAAAATGGCGCTGGCGGCGCCGCCGATCTGCTTCGACCCGAGCCCGCCATCAATTCGATGTTCCGTCGGATGTGCGAACTCAAGGCGTCGGATCTCCACATGAGCGCCTCGGTCGCGCCGCTCGTCCGCAAGGACGGCGAGATGCGGCGGCTGCACGACGCGGCGGGACCGTTGACGTCGGAGATGGTCCTGACGCTGCTCAAAGAGATTATGCCAACCGTGAACCAGGCGGAGTTCGAGGCCCGTCACGATACTGACTTCGCGTACGAGATCGCCGGCCTGGCGCGATTCCGCGCCAACGTGTTCATGGATCGGCAGGGCGTCGGCGCGGTCTTCCGCGTCATCCCGTCGAAGATTCTGACCGCCGAACAGCTCGCGCTGTCGCCGCACGTGCTCGACCTCTGCAAGTTGACCAAGGGCCTGGTCCTTGTCACCGGCCCGACCGGCTCGGGAAAATCGACCACGCTCTGCGCGATGATCGATTACATCAACCGTAATCGGACGGATCACATCATCACGATCGAAGATCCGATTGAATTCGTGCACCAGAATCAGAAGTGCCTGATCAACCAGCGCGAGGTGCACAACCACACGCGATCGTTCAAGGACGCGCTGCGCGCGGCCCTGCGTGAAGACCCCGACGTGCTGCTCGTCGGTGAATTGCGTGACCTCGAAACCATCGCGATCGCGATCGAGACCGCGGAAACCGGCCATCTCGTGTTCGGCACCCTGCATACGACGACGGCCGCTTCGACGGTGGATCGCGTGATTGACCAGTTCCCTGCCGATCGACAGGCGCAGATCCGGGTGATGCTGTCGGAGTCGCTACGCGGCGTCATCGCGCAGACGCTGTGCCGGAAGATCGGCGGGGGACGGGTCGCGGCGCTC
>JBKPSH010000192.1:0-12048 GCA_046734955.1 Acidobacteriota bacterium | reverse complement strand
CAAGCGGCTCGTGGAAGGCGATCGCGTTCGTCTGAGCATTGAGGCCGCCCGCGGCGGATACCTCTACGTGATCGATCGCGAGCAATTCAGCGACGGCAAGTCAGGCGATGCGTATCTGATCTTTCCGACCACGGTGACACGCGGCGGCGACAATCGGGTCGCCGCCGGCCGTGTTGTGGAGATTCCGGCGCAGGACGATGTCCCGCCGTATTTCCGGCTGCGGCGCAGCCGTCCCGATCAGACGGCCGAGGTCCTGAACATTGTCGTGTCGTCGAAACCGCTCGAGGGGCTGACGATTGGCGACAAGCCCGTCCTCGTGCCCGCGGCGCAGCTCGCAATCTGGGAGCGATCGTGGGGCGGGCCGGTCGGACGTCTCGAGATGCCGGCTGGTGTCGGACAAACCTGGACGAAGGTCGAAAAGGAGGCCGGCTTCGATCGTCAGAGGACTCTTACGCCGGACGAACCGCGCCCGCAGACGATCTTCTATCACGCGAAGAGCAAGGCTGACGAGCCGGTGATGGTGAAGCTGACGCTTCGCTACGATCCGAAGTAGCCGCGAGATCGCTTTCGGCTTCGCAGGATCCCGGAAATGCGTCCAAAGGATGCATTGTGCTCTCCCGTAAATCGAGGGACACGATTAGGAACGCCGACGGCGGAACTCTGACGGTCGAGAGGTGACATGGCTGGAGCTGCGGGAATCGCTATAGAGGCGCTCGTTCTTTTGTCAGCGATCGCACCTACCGGAGAGACATCAGCGAGCTTCGCGGTCCCATTCGCACCCGCCGGCTAGCCCGGCTGCGTCCGCCGAAGCGTCTACAGCGGCGGACCACGGAGCTGAAACAGATTGGGGCCTACGTGCACAGATGGAGCCGGAGATGTTGATGATGCGCTGTGCAGCGGTTCAGGAGACCGCTGTACACGAGTCATTGACATCGCACACCTGAAGCTGGCGTCGCGACATAGCGCACCTGCCTTGGGCGAAGACGATCCACTTCTCTCGTTCGTCAGCGGAATTCGAAGGCGAAAACTGCTATGCCCGGTCAGTCCGGGAGTGTGACGGGTAATCCCGGCGGGGCCCAATGCAATCGGCCGGATAATCCCGCGGCATCGAAGGCCTGCTGGATGTCCGCGCGGGCCTCGGTGAAATGGGCCCAACCGTCGAAGTGCATCGGCACGATGGTGGCGCGGGTAAACGCGCGGGCTGCGGCCACCGCGTCAGTCGCAGTCAAGGTCAACGGTGCCGGACCCACTTCCGGCACGCACGCGGCGCCAGCGAAGAGCAAGACGACGACTGGATCGAAACGCCGGCTCACTTCGGCGATGCCATCGTACCAGACCGTATCGCCCGTAATGTAGACCACTGGCCGCCCCTCGTCGGCGAACGCGACGATGAAGCCGATGACGGGGCCTCGATCGCCGCCCTCGGGTCCGTGTCTGGCGGGTGTGGCCGTAACACGCAGGACTCTCCGATCCCGCGTCAACACCTCGCAACTTTGCCACGGCAAGAGACCGATGGCGTCTTGTTCGAGCCGGGCAGCGCCAGCGACCGTTGTGACAACCGACGAGGCGATCGACAGCGCGCGGCGTCCGGCATGATCCAGGTTATCGAAATGATGGTCGTGGCTGAGCAGCACGACGTCAACGTCACCGACATCGTCTGCGGCGATCGCCGGCCCACGAGTCTTGCGCAGCGCGTAGGCTGCCGTCTGGTATTGGGTCCCTGCGGGATCGAACGTCGGATCGGTGAGCAGCCGAAGTCCGCCGATTTCGAGCAGCGCCGTCGGTCCACCCACATACGTGACGGTCACAGCCTGCTCGCGTGGATGGTCCATCGATCCACTTCCGCCGCCTTTTTGCGCCCGCATCAGTCATGTAATCGCGCGCGCGTCAGGAATATTCCGGACCGAAGTGGCTACGAGAGCTCTCCTTTCCGCCGATCGATTTCCTTGATGAGGGTATCGATCGAGGTAACCCGCCCCGCGGCATAGGCGCGCGCCCAGCGATCGTCGCCGAGCCGCGCACGCACGTCACGTTCGACTTCGGTGCGAACGTTGTGCACCGATCGATCGACCAGCGTGGCGCCGATGCGTTCCGCGACGGCGTCCCGAATGCCGAGAATCCTCGCCGCCCACGCATGATCGCCTTTCAGGGCGACTGCCGCGGCAAGCGGGACGAGCGCGTAAACCAACGCAAATCTGTCCTTGAGCTCGTGAATCAGGCCAAGACTTTGGCGGGCCCACCCGATCGCCTCGTCAGGGCTGCCGCGCCGCACCGCGACCAGGGCGCGCATCCACAGCCCGAATGATCGGAACCACGGTGCGTCGTCACCGGGCACGAGCGTCGCCTCGTGGACGAGGCGTTCAGTCTCGGCGCCATCGTCGGCGATCAAGGCGGCCGCGGCCATTCCGATCAGCGCTTTTCCGGCGCCCGGCCGGTTCAAGCGGCGGAATTCCTTGACGCTGATGCTGAATCTCTCGCGCGCCGCGGCGACGTTACCGGCGATACGCTCGAGATGCCCGAACGCGTATTCGGCTTCGGCGACGATGTCGAAGTCCCCCGCGTCACATGCGAGAGCCAGCGCCCGTTCGAGAGCTGGGCGGACCCGTTCGAGCTCGCCTTGCGTGAACCACATCCCCGCCGCTCCGAGAAGGGCTTTGGCCTCCGCGGCCGGCGATAGAGAGGGTACCTGGAGAATCTGTTCGTACCAGCGGAGCCCTTCGCCGGCGCGTCCGCGGATCATCCAGAAATATTTCAGCGCCAGCGCGATGTCGGCGGCCTCGCCTGGCCGACCGCATTCGAGCAGCCAGGACATCGCCGCACGGTAATTGTCGAGATCGTCGCGAACGCGATCGAGCCATTCGAATTGCGCGGCCCCGCTCAGCCCCGCCGCGGCGCGCGCCGCCTCGCCCGAGAAATGGCGCGCCAACCGCCCGAGCGCCTCGTCGCGACCGTCACACGCCGTCAGTTTGAGTGCGGCGAAGGCGCGCACGGTTTCGAGCATCTGATACTGCGTGCTGGCCGGCGCCGCACTCTCTGCTCTCAACAAGAGGCTCTTGTCGATCAAGTTGGCGATCGCATCCAGCGCGTCACCCGCCGCCGCGCCCGCCGGATCGCCGAGCACCGCACTCGCCGCGTCGAGCGAGAATCGTCCCGGCATGGCGCCCAGGCTTCGGAACACCCGCTGTTCTTTCTCGTCGAGCAGGTCGTAGCTCCACGCGATGGTGGCGGTCATCGTGCGCTGGCGCTCGGGAAGATCGCGTGCACTGACGCCGGCCAGCAGCACGTCACCCGCGAGGCGGCGCAGCAGACCTTCTGCGGTCAGCACCTTGATCCATGGCGCCGCCAGTTCGAGTGCGAGCGGCAGCGCGTCGAGCCGCTGACAGATCGCGGCCACCGTGCCGCTGTTTTCCGTCGTCAACTGGAAGTGCGGCTGCACGTCACGGGCGCGTTCGACGAACAGCTGAACCGCCGGCGCGGGCGCGAGCTCTGCCGACGGCAACACTTCGGAACCGGCGGCCAACGACAACGGGCCGACGGCGTACTCACGTTCGCCGCGGAGGCGGAGGACAGCGCGGCTCGTCGCGATGACTCGGAGCGGAGCGACCGCCGTCAGCAGGTCGGTCACCAGTGAAGCCGCATGGAGAACTTGCTCGAAGTTGTCGAGCACGATCCACGTGGGATCGTTGCCGCAGGCAAGGCGGGCACGCCTCGGCAGGTCGCGGGCATCGACGTCCGCCAGCCCGAGTGCCTCGGCGATAGCCGATGCGACAAACGCCCGCTCGCGAATGGCGGCGAGCGGGACGAACATGACGCGCGTCGAGCGTTGTTCGGCAATCCAGCGTGCGATGTCCAGTGCCAGGCGGGTTTTCCCAACGCCGCCGAGCCCCACGAGGGTAATCAGGCGCGCGGACGGATCGGCGACCCACTGCCGGAGTACGGCGACGTCGGCATCGCGGCCCAGCAACGCAGTCGGTGCCAGCGGCATTGAGGCGAGGCTCGAGATGTCCGGCGGGGTGTCGCGCGCAGGTGCGCGGGCACTCGCCAGCAGTCCGTCACGATCGGAGTGACTGAGGTCCAGCGCCGCCGATAACGCGCGGACCGTTTCAACATGGGGTCTGCGCCGCTGGCCGCGCTCGAGTGCGCTGACGCCGTGCACGGAGAGCCCGGCGATCGTCGCCAGTTCCTCCTGCGTGAAGCCGGCCTGTTCGCGCAAGGCCTTCAGTCGCGCGCCGAACGACACGACGGCGCCGGATTGCATGGGCCACACATCTTACTGCCGGGGCGGTGCGGGAGTCGTATAACTTCTATGTGGTTGCCCGACTTTCTTGCGAGACGAATTACAGATTAGGTAGAGGTGTGTCAGGATCAGATAGCGCTACCTCGCGACAGCGTTCGGATGTCATTGCGCCGACGGTCTTTCTGTCCGCTCACGAGCACCGACCGTATTTGCGCGCCGTTCGCGCACAACGCCGCCACCGCCGACGCGCGATCGCGCTCCGGCGTTCCCGGAGACCTACGAACGCGACTATGCAGATTCGAACGTCAGATCCTCCGGCAAAAACTGAAGTTCGATGCCTCCAGCGTTAATGTCGAACAAATCGTGAAGGTGCCCCCGTTCCCGCCCGAATCCAAGCGTCGAAGGCCTCAGCCCGTAAAGCCATCGTCGAAATACTTTACGAGACGACGATATAGCTTCGGAAACATCGACCAGAACCCGATACCCGCATGGCGGGCGGCCTTTCCGATTTCCGGCATGCGCTCGAGCAACGAAAGTGGCATCGTTGAGTAAAGTTCAGCGTACGCGAGCCCCTCTGAAACCAGCGTCGCATTCACGCTGGCGTCGAGCAAAGCGGTATGTACAAAGATGCGGTCCCTATCGGTCAGGCCTGCCGCGATTTCTCCCGGGTACACGAACCCTAGAACCCTACCGTTGCTTTCAATGCCATTTGCGAAGAGGCCACTGCGAACCGGGTGGTTCTCGGCGGTTTGGACGTTCGGAAGACTTGGCCAAAAAGCGACCCCGCCAAAACCCATGAGGGCGAGCATGCGATCGATTGCCGCCGTCTGGCGACAAGGCGCGAGGGGAGCTCGAGCGTATCGGCACTGTACAATCGAAGGATGCTCTCTCACGGCCGGCGCTGGAAGTACGCTTTTCGCGCATTCTTCTCGCTCATCTTTCACGGCGACATCGCCGCTGACATTCTCGATGCGTTTCCTCCATCACGTTCCGAGCCGATGCCCGCCTCGCTGCAGGTAATCGACACGACTGATCGCGCCGTCCAGATGCTCGCGCTGCTGCAACGGGACGGCCGGCTGGTGGACTTCCTGATGGAAGACCTAGGCGCGTACGGCGACGCCCAGATCGGCGCTGCCGTTCGCGACGTGCACACCGGGTGTCGCGCGTCGCTGTCGCGCTACGTCACCGTCGCACCCGTGCTCGGCGACCTAGAAGGCGCAACGGTGCTCGTGGACGGCAATGCGGACGCGGCGCGCATGAAGGTCATCGGCAACCTCGCGGGCAGCCCCCCGTATCGCGGCGTGCTGCGCCACCGCGGCTGGGAGGCGACGCGTGTCGATCTGCCGCCGCTCGCAGCCGCGTCGCGCACGGTCATCGCCCCCGCCGAAGTCGAAGTCTCCTGAACCGCCGCATGGCTCCCCGCTTCGTCGTCGGCATCGATCTCGGCACTACGAATTGCGCGCTCGCGTGGGTGGACACGTCCGACAGCACGGAACGTCCGCTGGTCCACGAACAGGAGATCGCGCAGACCGTCAACCCTGGAGAAGTGGCAGCGCGGCGGCTGCTTCCATCGTTTCTGTATGCGCCGGGCGCGCTGGATTTCCCGGCGGGCAGCACGGCGCTGCCGTGGGATCCATCGCCCACGTTCATCGCGGGCGAACTGGCGCGGCGCCGCGGCAGCGAGTCGCCGGCACGGCTGATCGCCTCCGCGAAGTCATGGCTCTCGTACGGCGGCGCGAACCGCACCGCGCCAATCCTGCCCTGGGGCGCTCGCGACGATGTGCCGCATGTGTCGCCGGTCGACGCCTCGGCAGCCTACCTGCGCCACCTCGCGGCGGCGTTCGATGGCAGTGTCGCGGTGGGCGACCCAGTGCAGGCGCTCGCGCGGCAGGACGTCCTGCTCACGGTGCCAGCATCGTTCGACGAAGAAGCGCGCGAGCTGACGCTGCGCGCGGCGCGCCAGGCGGGACTCGAGCACGTGACGCTGCTCGAAGAACCTCAGGCGGCGTTCTATGCTTGGCTGGATGCGCTCGGGGACCGCTGGCGGCGGCGCGTGCGCGTCGGTGACCTCGTGCTGGTCTGCGATGTCGGCGGCGGCACCACGGACTTCAGCCTGATTGCCGTGTCGGAACGCGAAGGCGAGCTGGCACTTGAGCGCGTCGCGGTCGGCGATCACATCCTGCTCGGCGGCGACAACATGGACCTCGCCCTCGCGCGGCTGCTGCAGCAGCGCCTCGAACAGGGCGGGCACCGAGTGGATACGTGGCAGCTCCACGGACTCTGGCACCAAGCGCGCCTTGCGAAGGAAGCAATCCTCTCCGATGCATCGCAGCACGAGCGGCCAATCACGCTGCTCGGCCGCGGCTCGCGCCTGGTCGGCGGCACAATTACAACGACGCTGACGACGGACGACGTCCGGCAGGTACTCCTGGAAGGATTTTTTCCGAGGGTTGCGAGCGACGAGATGCCCGCGCGCGCGCGCCGGGTCGGGCTGCAGGAGATCGGGCTGCCGTATGCCGCCGACACCGCCGTCACGCGGCACCTCGCGCGATTCCTGCGGCGGCAGGTTGCAGGCCGGAGCGCAGGCGGCGGCGGGATGGAGATCCGGCGCGGCCGGAGCGGGCTCGTGTGCCCGACGCACATCCTGTTCAACGGCGGCGTGATGAAGGCCGAACCGCTTCGCGCGCGGCTCGTGGACGTGCTGAGCGGATGGGTACAGGCCGAGGGCTTCGAGCCTCTCGACGAACGGCACGTCCTCGAGTCACCGGACCTCGATCGCGCCGTCGCACACGGCGCGGCTTACTACGGCATGGCGCGTCGGGGACGCGGCGTGCGGATCCGCAGCGGCGCGGCACGCACCTACTACGTCGGCATCGAGAGCGCGATGCCCGCCGTCCCCGGCATGCCCGCACCGCTCAAGGCCCTGTGCGTCGTCCCCTTCGGCATGGAGGAGGGCACGAGCGGCTCGCTGCCCGAACGGCGATTCGGTCTCGTCGTCGGAGAGCCGGCGGAGTTCCGGTTCTTGAGCTCCACAGTCCGCAAAACGGATACGACCGGCGCGCTGATTGAAGACTGGGGAGACGATTTGGAGGAGATGAGCCCGCTCGAGGTGACGCTGCCGGGGGATCCAGAGAGCGATACCGTCGTCCCCGTGACGCTCGAGAGCCATGTCACGGAGATCGGCACGCTCGAACTGTGGTGCGTGTCGGCGGAACGACCGGCGGACCGCTGGAAACTCGAGCTCAACATCCGGGAGGGAAATGACCGAGTCTGACCCCGGTCTGACCCCGCGGCATCACCATGCAGGTATTCGGCATCGATCTCGGGACGACCAACTGCGCGATGGCGGTCAGCGACGGCCGCCGCATACGCGTGTGCGAGATCCCGCAGCTCGTTGCCGCCGGCGAAGCAGGCCGGCAGTCGACACTCCCATCCTTTCTCTACCGCGTGGAAGATGCGGCGGCACTTGGCGGGCTGCCATGGAACGCGGCACCCGATTTCGTAGCGGGCGTGTTCGCGCGGGAGGAGGGCGCGCTCGTGCCGGCGCGGCAGGTTGCCTCGGCAAAGTCGTGGCTTGCAAACGTGCGCGTCGACAGGACGGCTCCCCTCTTGCCGTGGGGAGCCGAGAGCGGGCCGAAGCTGTCGCCAGTCGACGCATCCGCGCGCCTGCTGGCTCACCTGCGCGACGCCTGGAACTACGAGCATGCAGCTAAAGATGCGGTGCCGCTCGAGCGGCAGACCATTGTGCTCACCGTGCCGGCATCGTTCGACGAGGAGGCGCGCGAACTCACCGCCGATGCTGCGCGTCTCGCCAAATTCGACCAGTTCACCCTCCTCGAAGAGCCGCTCGCGGCGCTGTACGCGTGGATCGCGGCGCATCGGCGCGAGCTCGCATCGAGGCTGCGCAGCGACACGCTGGTACTGGTTTGTGACGTGGGTGGCGGCACGACCGACTTCAGCCTGATTCAGGCTCGTGCCGAAAATAGTCAGCTGACGTTCGAACGGACCGCGATTGGCGAGCACCTGCTCCTCGGCGGCGATAACGTAGACTTCGCGCTGGCCGCACTCCTCGAACAGAAGCTCCAGGGCGCGAAGCTCACGGTGGTACAGCGGCAGACGCTTCGGCGCAAGTGCAGCGCCGCGAAGGAGCAGCTCCTGTCGGACGATGCACCGAATCCGGTCCCCGTCACACTGCTTGGCGGGGGACGCGGAGTCGTAGGCGGCGGCCTCAGCACCGAGCTGACGAAAGAAGAAGTGCGGCGGACGCTCGATGATTTCCTGCCGGTATGCGACGCGGGCGACCTGCCGGCGCGCGATCGCCGCGTGGGCCTGCGGGAGCTCGGGCTCCCATACGAGACGGAGCCGGCGATTACGAAACACTTGGCCGCCTTTCTCACGCGGTCCGCGGCCGCTGACGGCGCCGTAATGGCGCGCCCGACTGCGGTGCTGTTCAACGGCGGGTTCTTCACGCCGGCGTTCGCGCGTGAACGGGTGCTCGAGGCGCTGACGCACTGGTTAGGCGAGCGGCCCCTCCTGCTCGAGAACGCGCGTCCTGAAGCGGCGGTCGCGATCGGGGCAACTTTTTACGCGCGGCTCCGTCAGGATCCGCACGCCTCGCGCCGACTGCTCATCCAGGCTGGCAGCGCGCGCTCCCACTACCTCGGCGTGGAGACCCGCGGCGTTCACGCGCCAGCGCAGGCGGTGGACCCAACAAGCATCATCGACGCGCACGGCGCAGCTGGCACGGCGCACGCCGCCAGCATTACTGCCGTTTGTGTCCTGTCGCGCGGCGCGCAGGAGGGCACGCAGTTTTCGCTCGCTCGTGAGTTCTCGGTCCTCACAAATCGGCCGGCGGCGTTCACTCTGTACAGCGCCGACCGTCGGACGGATCCCGTTGGAGCGCTCGTCACCTTCTCCGACTCAGACGACGTCAGGCGCCATGCGCCGCTCGTGACGGCGCTCCGCTACGGCAAGCGGTCGCGCAGCGTGCCCGTGACGGTGCGGGTGTCCGCCGCGTTCACGGAAACCGGAACGCTCGAGCTCTGGTGCGAGTCCACGAGCACCGGCCATAGGTGGCGGCTTGCGTTCAGCGTCCGCGGCAGCCAGGCGCTGCCGGACGAGGAGGACGCCGACGACAGACCGGACGCACCGTCGGTCGTGATCGGCGAGGACGCGATCGCGCGTGCCGCTACGCTGCTGCGCAACACCTTCGGCCCCGCGCCCGGCGGGATCGCGCCGGGCGCGTTGATTGGCGAGCTCGAGAACGTGCTCGGGCACGGCAAGCAGGCCTGGCCCCTGGCGGCGCTGCGCGCCCTCGCAGACGTGCTGCTCGGGATCGAGCGCGGCCGCACGATGAGCGCGGCGCATGAAGTTCGCTGGTTGAACCTCACGGGCTTCTGCGCGCGGCCAGGGTTCGGCAGCGCGAGCGATCCCTGGCGCGTCTCGGAGCTGCGGAAGGTCTACGCCGCGGGACTGGTGTTTCCAAAAGAGGTGCAGAACCAGGTCGAGTGGATTGTGCTGTGGGGGCGCGTGTGCGGCGGGTTCAACAACGGTCAGCAGCGCGAGCTCGCGCAGCGGATCGCGGGTCCGCTCGCGCTCGGCAGCCGCAAGCCGCCGCGCATGAATCCGCAGATCGAACAAGAGTCGTGGCGGCTGCTCGCGTCGCTCGAACGCGTGGACGCCGGGATGCGCACGCGCTTCGGCGACGAGCTGCTCGGCAAGATCCGGCGCGAGCCGCGGCACGCGACGTGGATGTGGGCAGTCGGCCGTCTCGGCGCGCGCACGCCGCTTTACGGTCCGCTCAACACGGTCGTCGCACCTGCGGCCGCCGAACGCTGGATCGACCATCTGCTGGCGCTGAAGGGGCTGACCGCCGACGCCGCGCTCGCGATCGCGCAGATCGGCGCCCGGACTGGGGACGCGGCGCGCGACATCTCCGAAGAAAGGGCAGAAGCTGCCGCCGATCGTCTAACGACGGCCGGCTTTGCGGAGCCGGCGGAACGGCTTCGATCCATCATCGAAGGCGAATCCGGAGAGAGTGCCCGGATCTTTGGCGAAGAGCTGCCGCAGGGCCTCACACTGAATGCTGTCGGTGCGGCATAACGAAGCTGCAGGGCGCGGCGGCGGCCTCTAAAGACCGTTACCGCACGAGGAACTGCGCGAACGAGAGCCAAGTCTGCGTGCCGGACAGCGCAAGTCGCAGCGGAACCGAGGCGACGAGCAGCGCGCCCCCCCAGACATACGCAGGATGCACGCGGCCCCGCGCCACGAGATCGTAAACAACGCCGGCGACCAGGAACACGAGCGCGATTCCGTAGAACGCGAGCGGCCCCAGCGGAAGAACGCCCGGCAGCCGCGCGGCCGGAGCCGCCATGATGCTGATGTAGGCGAGCAGCATCAGCCGCTTGTGGGCCTCCTTCTTGCGCCGCACGAAGAGCGCCGCGGTGATGAACCCGGCGAACATCACCATGTCGAACACCGGAACCGCAAGGAACGAAAGGGGCGGCACTCCCGGAGCCGTTCCGCCGCGCTTCGCCATCGCAATGGCTGTTGCGATCGCGACCACGACCATCACCGCCGCGAGCACCGCCCCGGCAATGCCAAGGCGGCGATGGACCGCAACGCGGCGGGCTGAAATGAGGACCGTCTGCACGATGAAGAGCACGATCCACGCGGTGAACAGCGCGCCATGCAGATGGACGAACGTGGTGAAGGGACCTCCGCTGATGGTTGCAGTCGGCCCGCCGCTGAACAACCGCAAGTAGTATGTCGGCGCGAATCCCGCTACCGCCATGCCAGCCATCGCGACGGCAATGCTGCCGTAAAACACACGATCATAATTGCGCACAGAACGCGCCGGCATCGCCATCTGCGGCACAGCGACAGTTGCCATTAATACCTCCGGGGAGGTGCAAAGAATATCACGTGCACATGCGACGGCGAACAACGGCAAGAGGCGGTAAGGCGATTCAACGTTGACTCCCCTCCGCACTCGACAGTCCCATTCGGCATTCCTCGATCTCTTTCGGCATTGACGAATCTGAAATCCGGCACTCGGAGACCGCCAAGCTTCATTGGTAGAAAACACCGCCAGGTCAATGCTACCGGCTGCTCGTCTCGTGGTGCGGCTGCCGTGCGGCACCGCGGAGAGGGCGCGGATCTTCGGCGAAGAGCTGCCGCAAGGGCTCACACGGAATGCTGTCACTGCGGAATGAGGGGGCGGGCTGCTAACCGGACAGACCGCCGCAGCGGATTTTACGGTGCTCATCGAAGGAGGGATCGGTCCATATTGCGATTGTGTGCCGCGGCTGACGTGCCATTCAGGAACTCGCCGGCCACCAAGATCTCGGAACGACGCAGCGGTATATGCCCTGAGTCCGGCGGCGCTCGAGGCGGCCATCGGTCTGCTGGACGGCGCCGACAGCCGTGGAGGAATCGTGGCGGCCCGGGAACGAGGCCGTAAAACCCCCGGTTTTATTGAAGAAATTGGTGGAGGCGCCGGGATTTGCACCCATTCAGCGAGGGGTTCAAGAACTTGCGAGAATGCGCGTTCTTCTGGTCAAACTGCTGATGCGATGCACTTTCGACGTCTCCATCGATTCCTCTGGACCCCTATCGAATACCCCGGAATCCGCCCAATTTGTGGAGGCATCTCTAACGACGTCGGCATTGTCAAGACACACGACGCCCGTTCAGGCCGCCGGAGCCGGCTCTCAATAGCCAAGAGTCGGCGGAGGCGGCCGTGCTTCAGGCGGTGAGCGTTCGGAATGTCCACACCTCAACGCTCGCGTGTCTTTTCACTGCATCGGTAC
>JBKPSH010000191.1:0-38292 GCA_046734955.1 Acidobacteriota bacterium | reverse complement strand
CTCGAAACGACGGTCGAAGTCGTCGAGGTCAAAGGTGACAGCGCTCCGCCGCTAAACGTCACCCTGGTGAAAGCGGGTACGCCAAAGGCCGACCCGATGGCGGAAGTGAATGCTCAGGTGCAGAAGGCGGCGGAGCTCGCACAGGCCGGGAAAATCCCGGACGCCCGGAAGATCTATGAGGATCTGCTGGCCAAGTATCCGAAGATTTACCAACTCGAGGGGTTCATTGCGCGAACCTACGCCGCCGAAAACAACGTCCCACAGGCGCTCGAGCATCTGAAGGTCAATCTCGAACAAGAAAAGGACCCCGCCCAACTCACCGAACTGAAGCTGTTCCAGGCCGAACTGTTGATGGAAAGCGGCGACAAGGCCGGTGCCAATGCGATCCTCAACACGATCGACATGAAAGCGGCGAAGGATCCGTATACCTTCATCAATCAGGCGATTAATCTAATCAACGAGAAGAAGGGCGCCGAGGCGGTCGATCTCTTGACCAAGCTGATGGCGCAGTTTCCGAACGCCAACGAACTGTATTACTACCGCGGGCGAGCCTACATCGCATCCGAGAAGCTGGATGAGGCGCGTGCCGATTTGGAAAAATTCGTCTCGCTCGCGCCCAACGCGAAGGAAACCGCTGACGCGAAGAAGATTCTTGAACAGATCAAGAAGTAATCAACGGCCGTGAAGCGCTTCGTCACGGCCGTGGCGCTGGGGCTGCTGGCATCCGCGTGCGGATCCAGCAGCGGCTCCTCGACCAATCCTCCACCCACGACATCGACCAATCCGTGTGCGTCCGCCGCGGAGGAAGCAGATCAAACAGAGATCGAACTTCCCGCGGATGAACTTGCGGCGCGGCACGCAAGGAAAACCAACGTCCTCGACGGCAACCCGCGATGGCGCGTGCTCGACGCGTTGTGGACCCATCGCGAGTATTCCGAACGGAACCAGCGTACGCCTGATGAGCGGCGAACCATTTCTCCGCGAAACAACGTTGACGTTGGCGAAATCGCTGTCGTCCAGGACGAGGGCGATCTCGTTCTTCCGCCCAACACCTACGACCTCCGCAGTCTCGGCCTTCGATTCACTCGAAACGGGTCCGGCGGATACAACGTCACCCGCATCGATGGGAACTTCCGCGCCACGCTCGGCACACGCTTGACCCTGGACGACGATGACAGCGCGCCCGGAACGATGCCGTTTGGTTTTTCTTTTTACGGCAGGGCGGAGACTGCTGTGTTCGTCAATTCCGACGGCAATATCACGTTCGAGGAGGCCGATAAGTCCAGCACCGAACGGAATGTTGCGCGGCTTCTCACCGGGCCGCCGCGAGTTGCCCCGTTTCTCGCCGATCTCGATCCGACGACCGGTTCGGGGCGCATCTTTCTGAATGCCGCTTCCGATCAGTACACCGTGACGTGGTGCAACGTGCGCGGCTTCGATACGACACGCACGGTCACGCTGCAAACGACATTGCTGCCCAACGGCACGATCGAAATGATCTACGGCGCGTCCGTCAATGTCGGTGCCGCGGTCGTTGGCCTCTCGCCCGGGCGCACTGGCATTTTCAAGCCTGTGAACCTGAGCGATGGCGGGCCAACTGATGGCGGCAACGGTGCAATTGGCGAACGGTTCGCGCAGGACCCGCAGCTCGATATTGTGTCGCTCACGAAGAAGTTCTTCGCGTCGCACCCCGACAACTACGACCAGGTGGTGGTGTGGACCGACGCGCCAGTAATTACCGACGCCTTCGCGTTCGAGACGACGGTGAAGAATGAAATCCGAGGTATTGGTGTCGACACCTACGACCTCGCCGCCGACTTCGGCAGCGGCGGCCGTCTTCGCAGTGTCGTCATCATGGACTGGCTGGGGAAGTATCCGGATAGCCCGTCGCAGAAGTTCCTTGGCGAAAACAACACGATGAGTCTCTTGGGCCAGGAATGCGGCCATCGCTGGTTGGCATTTCTGGAATTCCGAGACCGCACCGGGCAGCCCGCTGATTTACTCCTTGGCCGCGACCTTGCGCACTGGAGTTTTTTCTTCGATTCCGACGCTTCGGTGATGGAAGGGAACGACATCGAAGATCTCGGCGGCGGATCATTCAGGACCGTCGCCTCGGTCCAGCGATACAGCCTCCTGGATCAATATGCGATGGGCCTGGTTCCCGACTCCGCGGTGCCGACTTTCTTCTACGTTGAGAATCCGACCAACATGTCGGCGAACCGCACGCCCGAGTCCGCTCCGGAGGTGGGCATCACGTTCAACGGGACGCGCCGGGACGTCCTGATCCAGGACGTCATCGCTGTTCTCGGCGCCCGCTCTCCTTCGTCAGCCGATTCGGCGCGTGTTCATCGCCAGGCTTTCGTCTACGTGGTCTCCGCCGGCAAGACCGCCGACTCGGGCCAGGTCTCCAAAGTGGACGGCATCCGCCGCGCCTGGGAAGGATTCTTCTCCCAGGCGACTGACAGGCGGATGCAGGCGATCACGACACTCCGTTAAAGCAGAAAAGCCTTAACATAATCGGCATGAAACAGCTTGTGGTCGCCATTCTCATGGCGTGCACGATGGCGCCGTTTGCGGCGCAGTCTTCCGCGCCGCAGTCTTCCGGGTCGCAGTCTGCGGACCAATCGCTGCAGCTGAAGAACCTCGACGGCATTGAGCCGCTGGTTCGTCAGGCGATCGGCGAACGGAAGTTGCCGGGTGCGGTGGTGCTGATCGGTCGTCGCGATCGCACGCTTTACGAGAAAGCGATCGGCAATCGCGCACTGGTTCCGGCGACGGAGCCAATGACGGTCGACACGATTTTCGATCTCGCGTCGCTGACGAAAGTCGTCGCGACGACGACGAGCATCATGATGCTTGTGGAAGAGGGAAAGATCCGCCTTTCCGATCGCGTCTCGTCCTTCATTCCCGGTTTTGAGCGTTACGGAAAGGCAGACATCGCCGTGCGTCACCTGATGACGCACATGTCGGGCCTTCGGCCCGATGTCGATCTAGGGGACGCATGGAACGGTTCCGACACCGCAATCAACATCGCGATTGAAGAGGTGCCGACGTCCGCTCCCGGTGAGCGGTTCGTCTACAGCGATATCAACTATTTCGTTCTCGGCGACATCGTCCGCCGTGTGAGCGGGCAGACGCTGGATCGTTTTTCACACGACCGTATCTTTGCGCCGCTGGGCATGAACGACACGATGTTCTTGCCACCCTCGAATCTTCGCGCGCGCATCGCGCCAACCGAGAACTGCACGCCGCTTGGATGGCCGTGCGAGGGCGCTGGGTCGTCCATGCTCCGCGGCGTCGTCCACGATCCCACCGCAAGGCGCATGGGAGGTGTCGCCGGCCATGCGGGTCTTTTCAGTACGGCGGCGGATCTCGCCGTGTTCTGTCGGATGATCCTCGACGGCGGCGTGTATCGGGGCACGCGCATCCTGTCTCCGTTGACAGTCGCGAAAATGACTTCGCCCGTTACCTCGCCAACCGATCGAAACGTGCGTGGTCTCGGATGGGACATCGATTCGGTGTATTCGTCCAACCGTGGGGAGCTGCTGCCGGTCGGGTCGTTTGGACACACCGGGTTCACCGGCACATCGCTGTGGATCGATCCGGTTACCGGCATGTTCGTCGTGTTTCTCTCGAACCGAGTTCATCCTGATGGAAAGGGAGATGTGACGCCTCTCCGCGCGCGCGTGTCGACGGTTGCGGCGTCAGTCGTCAATGACGTTTCTCCGGAGGTCCGGGCGACATCAGCGTGGACCGGACGTGATTTCGGACCATCGGGTACACCTCCCGCGCCGGCGCCACCGGTGCCCGTGCTCAGTGGAATCGACGCTCTGCGGGCCAATGGATTTGCCGCCTTGCAGGGAAAACGCGTCGGCCTTCTCACCAATCACACCGGCCGTGCGCGCGACGGCTCAACGACGATCGATTTGCTGCACGCGGCGAACGGTGTCACGCTCGTTCGGCTGTTCAGTCCGGAACACGGCATCCGCGGGATTCTCGACGCCAGCGTGCCGTCTGCAACAGACGAGACCGGGCTGACCATCCAGTCGCTCTATGGCGAGACGCGGCGTCCGACCGCCGCGATGCTGTCGGGGATCGACACGATGGTTGTCGATCTCCAAGATATCGGGGCGCGCTTCTACACCTACATGACGACGATGGCGTACGTGATGGAGGAGGCCGCGAAGCACAAGGTGTCTGTCGTGGTGCTGGACCGCCCGAATCCGATCAACGGCTTCCAAATCGAAGGGCCGAGCCTCGACAAGTCGGCGCTGAGCTTTGTCGGCTACTTCCCGATGCCAATTCGTCATGGGATGACGATCGGTGAGCTCGCGCAATTGTTCAATGCCGAGAACAAGATTGGCGTGGACCTGACGGTTGTACCGCTTCGCAACTGGAGGCGCGATCAGTGGTTCGATTCAACCGGCCTGCCGTGGATCAACCCGTCACCGAACATGCGGAACCTGATCCAGGCGACGCTTTATCCAGGCATCGGCGCGATCGAAGGCACGAATGTCTCCGTTGGTCGCGGCACCGACACGCCGTTCGAGCAGGTTGGCGCGCCGTGGGTCGATGGCGTTGCGTTATCTGACGCGCTGAACGCCCGAGGAATTCCCGGGATTCGCTTCTATCCCGTGCGCTTCACGCCGACATCGAGCAAGTACGCGAACGAGGAGTGCGGCGGCGTGTTCATGATCGTCACCGACCGAGCGGCCATTCACCCGGTGCGGGTCGGCGTCGAGGTCGCGGCGATGCTGCACAAGCTATATGGTGCAAAGTACGAGCTCGAGGCGGCGGACAAGCTGTTTGGCTCGAAGGAAGGTCTTGCCCAGATTCGTGCCGGTGCGGATCCGATCGAAATCGTCAACTCCTGGGCCGCCAGCGAGGCCAAGTGGCGACTGCTTCGGGCCAGGTACTTGCTGTATCGGTGATCGACCTGCCAGCTGTCGAGCCGAGAGCCAGCAGCCGACGTCATCTCTTCTTATTTCGATACATGCGTTCGTCCGCGGTCTTGATGAGTGCGAAGATGTCATCGTCCTGCGGCCCAACCTCGGTACAGCCGAGGCTCAACCCGACTCCGCTGGGAAGTCCATCCGCGTCGGGCGACGTGGTAAATGCCGCCTGAAGCGCGGTCGCTCTCCGTAGCGCCTCCGCCTCGCGACACGACATCAGAATCAGAAATTCATCGCCGCCCCAGCGGAATACATAGTCAACCTCGCGGACATTACGGAGCAGAAATGCCGCGACGCGCTGAAGCACGCGATCGCCTTCGTCGTGGCCGAGCGTGTCGTTGATCGTCTTGAACCGATCGATGTCGACGAATACGAGTGACAGTGGAATGTGATACCGGCGATGCCGCTGCACCTCGCGGCCGATAACCTCATCGAAGTACCGTCGATTGCGGCAGCCGGTCAGGGCATCGGTCGTGACCATCTGCCGGAGCTCGTCCTGCGCCGCTTCCAGGCGCGTATTCGTCACGCGCAACTCGTAAGTCATGTCCTCGAAAGCCATCAGTTGCATGCCGAGCGCGGCAACGAGGTACAGGCCGACATCGATGTAAGTGAGGCGCGTTACTTCCTGATTCGCACCAGTCCCGATGAGGATCCACAGATGCGATCCCGCGATCGCGAGGAATGTGACGCCGACGACCAGTGCTCCCAGTAATCGTGTCTGACGAAGGACACGGAGGTGTCCAACAGCCGCAGCCGCGAGGGCCCCGGCAATGAGAAGATGGCCCGGCCCGAACGCAGCAGCCTTGCGCAGCGCCAGCGGCGCGAGCGCGAACCACATGAACACTGGCAGCAGCACCAGCGCGTAGCTGGCGACGACGCGGGGGCGGGCACGGTAGGCGTCGGCGGCGACGACAAAGCCGAGTGCTCCAACGATCGCCAGGAACTGCGATATCCCATACGCAGCGTAGGCCGCTTTCTCTGAGGCGAATCCGTGCGCCGCCAGCACCATCGAAATTGCCGTGACGATCCAGCCCGCGACCCAGCAGACGATGTAGGTTCGTCGACGATAGACGTAGAGGAGACAGAGAACGGCGGCGACCAGCAACGTTGCAATGCCGCCCAAAGTGCGAGGATCGAGTTGATTGCTAATCACCCGCTAAGTCGATAAAGCATGAGGTAGACAATGACGCCGGTGATCGAGACGTAAAGCCAGATCGGAAATGTCCACCGCGCTATTGCGATGTGGCGATCGAACCTGGATCGCAGTCCGCGCGACAGGGTAATCAGCGCGAGTGGGACGACGGCGGCGGCGAGAACGACGTGGGTCAGGAGAATAGCAAAGTAAACGACACGAATCGCTCCTCGACCCGGAAACGGTTTCGATCCGATGTTGGCGTGGTAGATGACGTATGACGTCAGAAACATCGTCGACACGGCGCACGCCGAAATCATCACCGCGCGATGCTGACGCCAACGGCCGGCGCGGATGAGCGAATAGCCGATGACGAGGAGAACGGCGGCTGTCGCATTCAGGAATGCGTTGAGCGCCGGAAGATCGGAGAGCGTCACACCCGGCCGGCGATCATCAGAATCCAGATGAGAGGAAGATAGATGATCGAGGCAAAGAAGAGCCGGCGCGCGTCCGGGACGGCGCGGGTTCGCGCGAACTTCAGCGTCAGGCCAAGAAACAGCAGTCCGAGGCCGAGAGCGGACGCGAAGTACAACGTATTCGCGAGCCCGATCAGCGTGGGCGCGAGACTGACCGGCAGCAGTGCAGCGCAGTAGAACACGGCCTGTCGTCCGGTGCTGCGTCCGTCGGGCTCGATCACTGGCAGCATCAGAAAGCCGGCACGTGCGTAGTCGTCGCGATAGATCCACGCGATCGCGAGGAAGTGAGGCAGCTGCCACAAGAACACGATCGCGAAGAGCACCCAGGCGCCCTGCGACAACGCGCCGCGCGCCGCCGCCCACCCAATTACTGGCGGCAACGCGCCGGGGATCGCACCGATGACAGTGGCAAACGATGAGCGGCGCTTCAACGGCGTGTAGACCAGCGCGTACGTCAACAACGTCACGAGCGCGACGATCGCGCTGATCAGATTGACGGCGGCGGCAAGCAGGATCAGTCCCGCGACTGCCAGCGCGCTGGCAAATACCAGCGATTCCAATGGTTGAAGACGTCCGTCAGGAACGGGACGCAGGCGAGTCCGGCGCATGAGACTGTCGGGCACGCGCTCGATGACCTGGTTGAATGCTGACGCGCCGCCAGCGACCAGTGCGGTGCCGACGACAGTGCAGACGACGACCACGGCGTTCGAAAGATCGCCGCCGGCCATCACGTAGCCCGCCAGCGCCGACGCGACCACCAGCAGGTTGAGGCGAGGCTTCGCCAGCATGACGAAGTCGTTGGCTCGGGTCCGTACGGCCGTCAGCGCGATCGCCTCTCCCTTCATCCACGCACCTCACGAAGGTCCTTGTCGAGCAAGGGGATGTCTGCTCGTCGTGGCGTCTTGACGTTCCCAATCACCGGCTGCTGCAGAGTTCGGCGAGACACCCGCAGCGTTAATACCAAAGAGGTCGCCAGCACGAGCGCGCCGTTCACCACATGCGCCGTGTTGATGATTGGCTGAAGGGCAGACATTACCACGAGCGCACCCAGTGTTGCTTGCGAACAAACGAAGAGCAGCAGCAGCGTCGCCGGCCGAATCAAGTCTCGCTGTGGGCGATGCCAGTGCCAGATGTGAGCGGTGGTGAGAGTGACCGCCGCGAGCACGACTACAGCTCCCACCCGATGCGCGAAATGGACGGCGACCGCCGTCGTCCAGCCGGGCGGCAGAACGTGTCCAAACGCGAGCGGAAAGGTCGGAATCGCGAGTCCCGCTCCGATATGCCTCATCGTCGCGCCGACCAGAATCTGAGAATAAATGAGGATCGTCGTCGCGATCGTGATTCGTCGAAGTATCGGATCATTCACCGGGGATGTGCCGCCGGTCCAGGAAGGAGAGGTCACGACCGCGAGGGTGATCGTTATGCAGAAGAACAGCTGCGCAAGACCCGCGTGTCCGATCGATACCGCCGGGGGGAGCAGGAGAAGCACCGTCAATCCGCCGAGAAGCCCCTGAAGAATGACGGCGCCCAGCGCTGCGAAACCGAGGCGCCGCACCCACGCTCGCGGGTCGACGCGCCACGTCCATACCGCCAGAATGATGGTGAGGAATCCGACCGTGCTCGCGATCAGTCGATGCGTGTGCTCGTAGCGAATCCCGCCGACCCACTTGCTCATCGGAAAGGTGAACATGAACCAGCCGTAGGTATTTGGCCAGTCCGGGACTGAGAGGCCGGAGCCGGTGCTCGTGACCATGCCGCCCGCTGCAATCAGAAGGAGCGTGCAAGCGGCGACGAACTTCGCGTAGCGATTGAGCCAGATCATGATCAGTTCGAGCCTGCGGCTGCCGATTTGAACGTGAAGGTCAGTTGTTTCGAATCCTTCTCAGCAAGCGTGACCGTCTGCGTCTGAGCGCCAAGCTTCTCGTGCCACGCTTCGACGGTGTAAGTTCCGGGTGGAAGATCCTTCAGCTCGAATTTCCCGCCGTCGTGCGTGACCGCGAAGTACGGGTGATCGAGCACGCCGACGAACGCGTGCATCCAGTTGTGCACGTCGCACTTGAAGTGCACCATCACCTCGGGCTTGGTGAAGACCTTCTCGTCCACCATGTTTTTCACGTGCTGTCCCTTATTGAATTCGCGATTTGCGGTCGCCAGCGCGTGGACGTTGTGGAGCGTATCGTCGCTGTTGGAAATCGCCAGCTTCTGGTGAACTCGAAGGCCGAGCACGTGCGGTTGATACCGGCATGCATGCTGATCCAGCTTCACTGACTCGGTCGGAACATCGAACCAGTAGTCGCCCAGGCCGTCCTTCACGTAGACGAAGACATTCTCGAGGCCGCCGTTGTCGACGACGAAGTTCTCGCCCGTCGCGCCGTTCGGATTCTGCTGGCTGCAGTACGGATCCCCCTCAATTTGAAGCCGTGCGTTTGGCGGAACCGCGCCTTCTATCGCAACCCGCCCCGTGATACTTCCGGCGGTTGCGGGATCGACACGCTTCGCGTTGGCCGGCGGCCCCGGCGGCGCCTCTTCCTTCGATCCGCACGCGATCGCCAGAGCAATCAGCGGGACAGCAAAAAATGGCCGCAACTTATTCACGCGCATGGGTTTATACAAAAAATATCACAAAAAGGTGCCAGCCACCTTTCGCGGAAAGTGCCAGCCGCCTTTTTAACGTTCATTCACGAATTCACGAAAAGGTGTCAGGCACTCTTTTGTGAATTACGGTTTCAATTTGCGCAGGATACGGTCCTGGATCCAGTGCTGATCCCACCACTCGACCGGGTTCACCATGTTGCCGTTGACCAGCATGGTGAAGTGCAGATGGTCGCCTCCTGCGAGCCCTGTCATTCCGCTTTTTCCGAGCTCCTGCTCCTTCTCGACCATCTGACCTGTCTTGACGGCAATCGACGACAGGTGTCCATACAGCGACTGAACACCCATCCCGTGATCGATGATCACGCAATTGCCATAGATGCCGAGCTCGTCCGCGAAGACCACCTTGCCGCGATTTGCCGCGACGATCTTTACGTTGGTGAAGGACGCGAGATCGAACCCGAGGTGGACCTGCTGATCGACTTCCTTCCCGTTGTAGATGTAGGTGCGCTGGTCGGCGAACGCGGACTCGACCGCGTTATTCCCGAATGGATGAAAGACGACGCCACGCCACAGCATCTCCGGTGACGACTCTTTCGCAAACGATGCGATCTTCGCCGCGTTCTTCCGGCGCAGTTCTCCGTTGATCACGAGGAACTTCGCGACGTTGTCCCCTTCAGGCTTGACCTCGGTCGTGCCCGCGAGAATTGCGGGGACGACGCGATCGAGGAACTTGTCGTCGAGCGGGATCTTGCTCTTCTTGAATGGCTTTGGGAATGTCGTGTAGTCGAAATCGCCTCGGGCGGTGTTCCCCGCTTCGTCGCGGGCGAACAAGCGAATCGGCGTCTTCAGATCTTGGTCGTATCGAAGCGCGAAGAACGCGATGCGCAGCGTCGGATCATCGAGCTTGACACCTTCAACCGTTGACGCCCCCGTCGCCGGATATCCGGGGTACTCGAGATCACCAACGAGCACACCCGAGGTGACATCATTCGGCGTCACGCGATAGACGACCATCTCTGAGCCGCCAAGATTGATGTAATGCTTCGACGAAACGATCGAGACCTGCGGGCGTTCGAGTCGAACCTGGACGTCGTGACTTGCTGACGACTCGAGCGTGCGAAATCCGCGCAGCACCGCACGGGATGCGGTGACGATGATTTTTGCCGGCCCCGTCTTCAGATCCGGGACCTCTTGTTTCCCGACGTTGCGGGTGATGTGTAACCGGTCCGGCCCATCGAGCTTGATGCCTTCACCCGACGGTTGCCCTCCCGTCATTTCATACAGCGTTGTCTGCTTGCCGTTCT
The DNA here is from genome assembly GCA_046734955.1 of Acidobacteriota bacterium. Taxonomy (GTDB): domain Bacteria; phylum Acidobacteriota; class Vicinamibacteria; order Vicinamibacterales; family 2-12-FULL-66-21; genus JALZOC01. The sequence goes on along the minus strand of JBKPSH010000191.1, from coordinate 27,833 downwards.
GATCGAAGACGATCTTCAGCGCCTTGAGGTTTGCGCCCGGGGCTCCAACCACGACCTCGACGGGTGTGCTGACGCCGACGAATTTCTCGGGCCTGGTGATCTGAATTGACGGACCGCCGCTCCGTCCAGCCACAACATACGCAACGCCGGCGGCCAGCGCCAGAAGAAGAATGAGTCCGAAGAGGTATCGCATCGCGCTTATTGTTTCAGAAAATCGCCGTCCGTTCAGGGAGGTTTCTCACGTCGAGACCCGCCGGTCGGCGCCTTGACCCTTATTTGCCGTGGCTGCTAACATTGAAGTTTCCTTCGCGCCCTGTGCCGGTATCGTCTAGGGGTCAGGACGGGTGGTTCTCAGCCATCAAACCGGGGTTCGAATCCCCGTACCGGTAAATCAATCGCTCATCACTAATCGCTAATCCTGAATCGCAATCCACAAATCGGCGAATCTTGGAAGTGTGAATTCGCAGATTGCCGCATCACGGGTGCGCCTCTCTCAATGGCGGTGTCTAAGGAGACCATCAGAGGCGGTCATGCGGGTATGGCGGCAGTTCGGCATGCTAACGCAGTCTATCTCTTCTCCGGCTGAAACCGTCCTTGACCAGTAGCGATCCGCATTCAGCGGACTTCAGACATACTCGACGAGGAAGGAAATGCGGATGGACCGAATTGGGGTCACAGTCGTCTGGATGGCAATCGGCCTGAGCGTGCCCGGGCCCGCCGTCCAGTCCGCGAGAACTCCTGACGATGCGCTTGTCGCTGCCCTGGTCTGGGGAGAGTACGACGGCATTGACGCGAGCACGTACCGTTCCGACGTGAAGGCAGAACTCGAAAGAGCCCGCCGCCGCTTGGAGGTCTATCAGTCGCCGCGACGACGGCCGGTAAACTCGTCCGAGGAGGAGATGGTATACGAGGTCATGGTTCGGTACGAGCGACTGCTGGTGGCCTTCGCCACCAATTCCAAGGCACAGGCAGATGCAGTCAATTACGTCAACGAGTTGCGCCCATGCTACGAGTGGGAGGGGTATCACGACTGCCCCGAACGCGAGGCGTCGTTCGCGACTGAGTACTCGGCCGCCAACCCGGGCGGGCCGTTCAAGGAGTACCTGCCGCTGCTTGCCGCTCATCGCTGGCTCTGTGCCGCCGAAGGGTATGACTACGAGAAACGGTCGAAGGAGGCGGCCCGTAGCCGGCGCGCGTCCGACGCCGCTATTCAAACGGCGCGGCGATCGACGTCTCTGGTCGTTCGCATCGCCGCCGAGACGCTACAAGCGCGAGGCCGATGCCACTTCCCCGGATGAGAACTGCATGGATCGGAGGCCTCCGTTGTGCCGGTCGTGGCGGATGGGACAGCCACGCAATCCGCGGACAATCATGCGGCAATCCCCACGAATTCAACGTTCTCGTCGTCGCCCTTTTTCGCATAACCCCGTATGGTAAATCCCTCATCACTGGTCACTCATCCTGAATCTCTAATCCTTGAATCGCTGAATCCCTGAATCCCAAATCCGACCCAGTTCGAACCACGCTTTCTGTCCTTCGGTGCGGGTGCTTGATGGAATACTTGACTGCCCACCGCAGGGACTTACCGCCGCCCTCGGTGTCCAACCAACACACTAATGAGAGTGCGAACGCAAACCGTTGTGCTGCTTGTCGGAATTATGGCGTTCTCGGCCTGTTCACGGGGACAAGCCACGATTGATGGGTTTGGAAATGGCGCTCAGACTCTGCGAGTGGTCAATAGAACCGCCACAAAGATACAGGATCGGAACGGCGTGCGCTTGTCGGCCGAGTCGGGCACCGGCGTAGCTTGGGTGGAAGGAACTGATTTTCAGTCTGGAAGAATTGAGATGGACGTCCGCGGCAGGGAATCCATGCGGCAGAACTTCGTCGGCGTCGCGTTTCATCGCAAGGATGACAACACTTACGAGGCCGTCTATTTAAGGCCATTCAATTTCCGCGCGAGTGATCCCGTCCGCAAGCAGCACGCGGTCCAATACATCGCCCTGCCGAAGTTCGACTATGACCGCCTTCGCAACGACTCTCCCGAGGAGTTCGAAAACCCGGTGGACGCGTCGATCGTGCCCACGGACTGGGTCAAGCTGTGCGTGATCGTTGAAGGCGGGAAAGTTCAGATCTATGTCGGCGTCGCTCCGCAGGTCACGCTCGAAGTGCGCAAGCTTGGCCAGCTGTATGGCGGGCAGGTCGGGCTATGGGTGGGTAACGATAGCGGAGGGGACTTCGCGAATCTCGTGATCACGCCCGCGAAATAGGCGTACCGAGGCATCAGCCGCGATTCCTGAGAATTTCACGCTACAACCTTTCGCATAACCACGTCCCGCGACCACACTCGTTGAACACCTCGTCGTCGTACACCCCGACGTCAGGCGCGCCCGAGATGGGGCGATGAGACAACAGCTAGTCAGGACGAGCAGCCCCGGTTTCCCTCGCTGACGATCGACTGATACATCGCGTAAATGTCGTAGCCGCTGGCGGTCAAGTAGTCGGGCACGACATGGGGGTGCCGCCGTCCGCGGTGACGGTGATGCCGGCCCGGAACCGCACGTCGCGGTACTTCGCCAACTCCGCTTCGAGTTCCGGCAGTGAGATGCCTCGCTTTCGGCAAGGCATGGCTCCTTCGTTCGTTGGTCCAGTCCCGCGAACGCGGGCATCAGATCGACGCTGAAAACGTAGGTGACACCCTCAACGAGCACACTGAAGACGTTGTCGCCCCCAGCCGGCCGGCGCTTCGATGCTGACGCCGGCGTCGCTGAAGACGAGGACATGACGGTCGTCGGCGACGGCAGGCGCCAGCGCTGTGGTCCGGACGATGTACTTGGCCGTCCGTGGAACGACGAGGTCGAAGCGATACTGGATCCCGATCGGTTTTCCGCTGGGCGATTGGAGCAGCTCGTCTCGAAGGCCGCTCACGGCGACGCTCCCGAGCGATCGTTGCCTTCGCCAGTCCTTGAAGGGAGTGGACGGCAGCAGCGTCTCGTTCAGCGACACGACAGCCAGCGCGTAGACCGCGAACACCGCCATCGACGGCCGCTCGCGCACGCGGGTCAGCCGGACGTACCCGATCGAGAGCACGGCCCAGGCCAGGACCGCCGGCACGAACGCCAGCGCCCTGCTGCCCGCGCCGTCAACCGCCGCCCACCCGAACGCCAATATGTAGTCCCGGTTCTGAACGGCGATCGCGACGCTCGCCAGCACGCCAATCATTACCGCTCCGCGCTTCGCCATAAGGGACTCGTGCCGGCGCAACTCGTTGTGGCGCTTGGATCCTCACGCTGATGCTGCCGATGTTCGCGCCCAACGGATCGATCGCGATTGTATAGGGGCCGACCACCGGCAGGGGGTGCCTAGCGAGACTGAAGTCCCCGCAAGACGACGTGGCCGGGCGGGTCGCGATTGGAAAGAGGACACTGCTGATTGGTCTCGCCCTCGGGCAGGAGGTTTACGCGGCGATGCCGACAAATGCCCCGTTCTCGCCGTCGCCTCCGCCAGTCAGAGCCTCCGATTCTCGTGAATCCGCAGCGGGATTTTCCTGAGCAAAACGACGCAATTTGACATTCTGTCCGGACGAGCTTATAGTGAGTAAACACTTACTTACTATGCCTCGACATCGCTTTCCAAACACGCGTGAACGAATCGAGAAGGCCGCCATTCGCCTCTTCGTCGAGCGCGGTGTCGCAGAGACGAGCGTGCGGGATATCGCTCGTGCGGTCGATATCTCTGAAGGTGCGCTCTATCGCCATTTCGTCAGCAAAGACGAACTGGTGTGGCAGGTCTTCCATCGCCAGTACGTGCAGTTTACCGGACGGCTCGAGTCGCTGGCTCGCCCCGAGGTCACGGCACGCGGCAAGCTCGCGGCCATGATTCGCGGCTTTTGCCACGCGCACGATGAGGATCCGTGGCTCTTTCGTTTTCTCCTCTTCGTGCAGCACGGCCAGCTCACCAGGCTCGCGCCGGGATCTCCGACGCCCGTCGACGCGGTCCGCGACGTGATCGCGGGCGGGATCGCCTCGAAGGAGATTCCCGAACAGCATCCTGATCTCGCGACGGCGCTCGTTTTCGGCATCGTGCTTCAGCCGGTGACCTTCGCAGCGTACGGACGACTGTCCTCCCCCGTGACTTCGATGTGCGACCGTCTCATCGCCGCCTCCTGGGCGGCGGTGACGACGGTCTGAACGAGGAGTAGGTGTGATGCGTTCGCCACTTGTGCAGCTTCTGACGGCCCGGCGTTTTGCTCCGCTGTTTGTCACCCAGTTCCTCGGCGCCTTCAACGACAACCTGCTCAAGAGCGCGCTCGGCATCGTGGTGACGTTCCGGCTTGCGGAACAGGCGGGCATGGGCGCCGCATCGCTCGTCATGCTCGCCGGTGCCCTCTTCATCGCGCCGTTCTTCCTCTTTTCCGGTGCCTCGGGGACGCTGGCCGATCGGATCGACAAGTCGAAGATCGCGCGCGTCGTAAAGGTTGCCGAAATCGGCATCATGTCGCTCGGCGCCTGGGGTCTCTGGCAAGGCAGTGTCCCGATCCTCTTCGCCTCGCTCTTCTGCCTCGGCACGCACTCGACGGTCTTCGGTCCGATCAAATATGCGCTGCTGCCCCAGCATCTGTGCGAGCACGAGCTCGTTGCGGGGAACGCGCTCATCGAAGCCGGCACGTTTCTGGCGATTCTCCTCGGCACGATTCTCGGTGGCAGCATCGTGCTCGTGGGCAACGGCGCGTTCATCGTCGGTGGCTGCGGTGTCACGGCAGCCTTCGTCGGCTGGCTCGCATCACGACAGATTCCGCTCGCGCCTTCGTCTGCCGACGCCGATGCTCCGCGCCCGCGGCTCCTCCGCGACACGATCGACGTCGTCAGTCACGTCACGTCGCGGCCGGCACTCCTGCTTCCGATTCTCGCGGTCTCGTGGTTCTGGCTGTTCGGCGCGACCGTCGTCTCTGGCCTCCCGTCGTTCGCCAAGGACGTACTCTTCGCGAACGAACGGGTCGTGACGATGATGCTGGCGCTCTTTGCCGTCGGAGTAGGCCTGGGATCGATGCTGGCTGAGCGGCTGCTGCACGGCGAGGTCAGCGCGCGTCACGTCCCCGGATCCGCCCTGGCGATGGCGTTTTTCGCGCTCGATCTTTATCTGGCCAGCCGCGGCCGTTCCACGACCGGCGTGCTGGTAAACGTGTCCACGTTTCTTGCGCAGCCGGGAAGCTGGCACATCCTCGCCGATCTCGCTGGCCTGGCGATCGCCGGCGGGCTCTTCACGGTACCGCTCTACGCTATCCTGCAGCACGAGAGCGAGCCGGCCCATCGCGCCCGGGTGATTGCCGCCAACAACATCATCAACGCGATGGCGATGTCGGTGGCTGCGGTTGCCGCAGCCGCGTTCCTCGCGCGCGGCATGTCGATGGGCGAATTGTTCGCGCTGTGCGGCGCCGCGACGCTCCCGGTCGCGCTCATCGCCGCGTGGATCCTCCGGCGCGCGCTGGCAAAAAGCCTGCTGCGGTTGGTCCTTCGGCTGCTCTATCGAGTCGAAGTCGACGGCCTCGAGCACGCCAAAGCCGTCATGCCGCACGCGGTGATTGCCGCCAATCACGCGTCGTTTCTGGACGGCCTCCTGCTCGGCGCATTTCTGCCAGGCGACCCGATCTTCGCGGTCGACACGTTTATCGCGAAGCAATGGTGGGCCAGGCCGTTTCTGGTGTTCGTCAACGCGCTGCCCGTCGATCCGACCAACCCGCTGTCGATCCGGGCGATGATCCGCGCAGTCGAGGCGGGATCGGCCTGCATCATCTTCCCGGAGGGGCGCATCACGACGACGGGCTCGCTGATGAAGGTCTACGAGGGACCGGCCGTGATCGCGGAGCGTACCAAGGCCGCGCTCCTGCCCATCCGGATCGACGGCGTGGAATTCACCGCGTTCTCACGACTCGCGGGCAAGGTCCGTCGGCGTCTCTTGCCGAAGATTCGGATTCGCGTGCTGCCCCCGCGCATGCTGGCTGCGCCGGAGGGGATGAGCGGCCGCGCGCGCCGGGTTGCCTTGCGCCGAGCGCTCCAGGATCAGATGGTACGGTCGATGTTCGCCGGGGCGCGCATTGACACGACGCTCTTCGACGCCCTGCTCGATGCCCGCGAGCAGCATGGCGGCAGCCACCTCATTGCCGACGATCTCGAAATGCGACCGCTCAGCTACCGCGCTCTCGTGACCGGAAGCTTCGCGCTCGGCGCCGTCCTCGCCCGAGATACGCGCGCCGGCGAACGCGTCGGCGTGCTGTTGCCAACCTCCCGTGCTTCGCTGGTCACATTCTTTGCGCTGCAGGCCGAAGGCCGCGTCCCTGCGATGCTGAACTTCTCCACCGGTCCTGCCTCGGCGATCGCCGCGTGCCGCGGCGCGGTGATTACGCGCATCATTACCGCGCGCCAGTTCATCGAGAAGGCGAAACTCCAGGCGCTCGTCGCCGCGCTCGAGCCGCACGCAACAATCGTGTACCTCGAAGACATTCGCGGCGAGATCGGAGCGCTCGCAAAGGTCGGTGCGCTGGTGCGATCGCTGATGGCGAAGCCGCGCCATCGACCCGAGCGAGCCAACGATCCCTCGGTGGTGCTCTTCACGTCCGGTTCTGAAGGCACGCCGAAAGGTGTAGTCCTTAGTCACCGCAATCTGCTGGCGAATCGGCATCAGTTGTCGTCAGTCGTCGACATCAGCCCGCAGGACGTCGTCTTCAACGCGCTGCCGATCTTCCATAGTTTCGGGTTGACCGGCGGGCTGCTGCTGCCGCTGCTTGCGGGCGTGCGAACGTTCCTGTATCCGTCGCCGCTGCACTACCGGACGGTGCCCGAGTTCGCCTACGGGATGAACGCGACGATTCTCTTTGGTACCGACACGTTCCTTGCCGGATACGCACGTGTCGCGGACAACTACGATTTCTACTCCGTGCGGTATGTGTTTGCGGGAGCGGAGCGCGTGAAGCCGGAGACACGACGTGCCTGGTTCGAAAAGTTCGGCATCCGCATTCTCGAAGGTTACGGGGCGACGGAAACGTCGCCTGGTCTTGCCGTGAATACACGGATGCATTTCAAGGCGGGCACGGTCGGCCGTCTCCTGCCCGGCATCGAGTATCGACTCGAGAAGGTGCAAGGCATCGAGGCAGGCGGGCGTCTCTACGTGCGCGGTCCAAACGTGATGCTCGGCTATCTGCGCGCGGAGAACCCAGGCGTGCTCGAGCCACCGAAGGATGGCTGGTACGACACCGGCGACATCGTCGACATCGACGCCGAGGGCTTCGTCACGATCAAGGGGCGGGCGAAGCGCTTCGCGAAGGTGGCGGGCGAGATGGTGCCGCTCGGTGCCGTCGAGGACTTCGTGGCAAAGCTGTGGCCGGACAGTCAACACGCGGTCGTCGCGCTGCCGGATCCTAAGCGCGGTGAGCAGCTCGTGCTTGTGACGGACCATGTTGATGCAAGCCGCGCCGCGCTGGCGTCTGCCGCGCGGGAAACCGGTCTTCCCGAGATCTTCGTGCCGCGATCGATTGTCCCGGTTCCTGCAGTGCCGATTCTCGGCACGGGAAAGATCGACTACGTCTCCGCCTCGCAGCTCGCGACCGAGCTCGTTCGCGCGTCGTAGGGTCAGCCGCGGAAACTTTCTCCCGTAATTGACCATCATTGCGAGCCGCGATAATCTGCGCGGGCTGGGCGGCTGGGCCGAAGCCTGGCCCGGCGAGAGGGGATACTCTCATGCGTGCGAAGCTCGTTGTCGTCGTTACCGTGTTGGCCGCGGCTTATGTCGTCGCTTCGGCGCAGCAGAATCCGTTCGTCGGACGATGGAACCTCACGGGCACTGGATCCGACAATCACCTGATCTACTTTCTCGAAGTGAAGCAGGTCGGTGACCACCTCGAGGGCATGTTCCTCGACCGCGTCGCGCACGCCCAACCGATCCCGATGATCAAAGTCGAGAACGGCGAGCTCACGTGGCAGTTCGGCCCTGGCGATACGCTGCCGAAGCCGGCCTGCGGCCCCGTGTATCACGCGAAGATCGAGAACGGCAAACTGATCGGGCATCACGAGACGCCCGGCGATCCGTGCCCGAGCGCCAGAGGAGGCAGAGCCGGTGAAGGCCCCGCCGCAGCAGCCTCGGCAACCACTCCAGCCGCTCCACCCGCGGCGCCGAGAGCTGTGCCGGCCCCGCGGACGATTAACTGGGTTGGGGTGCGTCAGCCGGTCTGGCCGCCATCGAACGCGAACGGCAACCACACCTACGGCAAGCCCGTGGTGATCGTCGGACCCGGTGTCGGCAAGGAGACGTGGTCGGGACTGACGCCTGAGACGTGGCAGAGTCCCTGCGAGGATCGCTGGACCATCACCGACGGCGTGTTGAAGAACGAAGTCCCCGCGCGAGGCGAGCGGTCCACGTGCAACATCTACACGAAAGAGAAGTTCAAGGACTTCAAGGCCGACGCCGACATCATGCTGGCCAGCACCAGCGAGAACAGCGGCTTCTACATTCGCGGACGGTACGAGCTGCAGCTGCAGCTCACGACAGACTACGACGCTCGTAGAGCGGCCTCGACCTACCCGGGCCTGCTGATGGACATCTACGGCTGGAAGCGCGCCGATGTCTATGCCGGCAACCCTCCCGGAGAATGGCAGATCCTGAACGTGGTCGTCGTCGGCAATCACATCACGGCGACGCTGAACGGCAAGCGCGTCCACGACAACGCGGTGCTTCCCGCATTCACGGGTGGCGCCCTTGACAACGACGAGCTGGCGCCCGGTCCGATCATGATCCAGGGCGATCACTCGCACGTCGCGCTTCGCAAGCTGGTCGTCACGCCGATCACGAAATCGGGAACGTAGGCCGTACAGATGGCGGGCGGCGCAGCCGTGTCGCTGGTATTAGTGGACGCTGCGCGCCAGCAATCCGGCGCGCGTGCGCGAGCAGCAGCTCGCGGATCTCCGCTCAATTCAGCGGGAGTTTAGTATCGGTTCAAGGTGCCGATCGACGCCTACTACGCGCGCCTCGAACGTGGTGAGGCGACATTCGAGCGGATCGACGCCTGAGCGGCGCCAACGCGGTTCTTCTCGCCTGACGGCACACTCACTGCTCGGTTTGCGGTTACGGCTCCCAGCCGTCGGATGCGCGAAGGTTGTTCTAGCGTAAAGGCGCGCGAAGGCGCGCAAGATCCTTGCCTGTTCTGGAACGAGTTGATGAGTGCAAAAGCGTGGCGCGCTCATTTCTCCTTGTAGATCGTGTCGATGGCGAGCCCGGCGGCGAGCAGCAGCGGCATCGCATCTGCGCGAATCACGTGCGAGTCGCTGAGTGAGATCATGTAGTTGTCGGCCGACGTGAAGAGTTCTTTGCCTAGGCCCGCCCACTTCTTGGTGACGCGGCCGATCTCTGTGCCGTCAGGCGTGAGGAACCGGAAATGCCATCCCTTCCAATCGCCCTTGATCTCGGCCACGGGTTGCTCCATTCCGTCCAACACGTGGAATCCGCCTCCGATCGAGAGCAGCTTGCTCTTGAAGCGGCCGATTTCCTTGCCCAAGCCGTCAGTGACGGTGACGTACGATCGCAGCAGAGTGAAGCCGCGGCTCATTGCCAGCACCACGCGTCCCTCGTCCTGCTCGCGTACTTCGACGACAGTCGGCAGCATCCGCTTGTTGACGACAAAGCGAAGCAGCTTGAGGGCGATACCGATGTTTTCCTTGGCCACTCCGACCCGCGCGCCTGTCGCTGGATCGTAGATGTCGAACGCGTCCACCAGCTTCAGGAAACCGACCCGTTCCTTCACGAGAAACGTCTTGCGGTTGAACATAAGGGCCTCAGCAAACGAACGAGTGACCGATCACGTGCATTCCAGTCTTCGGCGCGAAAGATCCGGTGGAATAGCGGCCCGGCTGCAAGGCGCGTACCCCGTCGGACTATCGTCGGACGTCAGGATTGTCGTCGGCCGCGTGCTCGATGTTGCACAAGTCGGTCAGTTTCTTTCTAGGCGCCAGAACGATGGCGAGGGCGTACGGCGGAGGGGGTTCGATCACTCACGTGGCATATATGTATCGCCAATCACTTATTCGTAATCGTCGAATCACTTATCTTTCGATCGCTCCATCCTCGATCGCACTCAGTAGCAAAGTCTTCGTTCGTATTGCCTCCACTGGACTGACGAATCTACCGTTGATGAGACTCGCGCGCTTGGATGGGCTCACTGACGATTCGATAGTTGCCCGACCGCTTGCCTTGAATCGCTCAGGTCCCCTTGCTTGCATTCCGCACGGGAACACCGTCGTGGTGTGGGGAGGATCACATGAGGCGCCTTGGACCGTTATCGGCTGTGGCGGCTGCGATCATCGTCATTGGCGGGTGCTCGAACTCGGGAGACAGGAAGTCGACAACATCCAAGCAGCCCACGGGGGCCGCAGTCGGCACCGGCGGTGTCGCTGCGAACACGAAGGACGACGGCGACTTCGTGCGCGACGTTGCGATCATGAACATGGCGGAGATTGAACTCAGCCGAATGGCGCTTGAGAAATCGACGCGCCCGGAGATCAAGGCGTTCGCTCAAAAGCTGATCGACGACCATGGCGCTGCCGGAGACAAGCTGAAGAGTGCGGTGTCACAACAATCGATCGAGTGGCCTGCACAGCTGGACGATAAGCATAGGAAGGACGTTGACGAGCTGTCGAAGAAGCAAAGTGCCGACTTCGATCGCGACTACTTGGAGGCCCTGGTCCACGGCCACCAGGACTTCACCGCCAAGTTGGAATCAAGACTCGACTTGCAGTCGGTCGAAGAATGGAAGACGGCGGTAGCGGGGCGTGCTCAAGGAAAGGCGCTGCCCGATCCCAACGTCGAGATGACTGATGTGAAAGTCCGTCCCGACAAGAGCAACAGCGACATAGGCACGAAGATCAACCAGTGGGCGGCTGAAACCTACCCGGTCGCGCAAAAGCATCTCGACACGGCCAGGACGCTCGAGAACGCGATCAAGAAACGTTCGACCGACTGAAGGGATCCGGCCATTCCGCGACATGGCCTGATGGGAGCGAGCGCAGCGAAGCGAGCCACACGCCCGCCTTCGCCAGGGCTTCGGCGCGTCCGCCGTAGCTTTAGCGGAGGCGGAAACGGAGCGCGAACGGAGCGCGCCGACGAAGCGGCTCGCGAGAGAGCGTGGGGGAGTCGAGGGGGCAAGCCCCTCGGAGTAATAGGGATATAATCCGAGCCATGTCGGACCTGCTGGCCATCGTCCGCAACCTGAACCGATTGGCCGCCGTGCACCGCGCAGGACTTCTCGATACTCCGGCAGAAGAACCCTTTGATCGCTACACTCGCCTGGCGACGCGAATCTTCAAAACTCCGGTTGCGCTCGTGTCCATCGTTGACGCCGACCGGCAGTTCTTCAAAAGTGCGATCGGGCTTCCCGAGCCCTGGCAGTCGAGGCGTGAAACGCCGCTCAGTCACTCCTTTTGCAAACACGCCGTCGCGGCGCAGGAGCCGCTGATCATCGCCGACGCGCGCAAGGATCCAATTTATCGCGACAACCCCGCTGTCCACGATCTGAAGATCGTTGCCTACGCCGGCGTGCCGCTGATGGTGTCGGGCCATGCGCTCGGCGCGTTCTGCGTGATCGACAGCGAACCACATGCGTGGTCGTACGACGAAGTTCGCGTCCTGCGCGACCTCGCCGAGTGCGTCATTCACGAGATCGATCTCCGCACCCAATTGCGTGATGCTCTCAAGCGGTCAACGGATTCTGAAAACGTTACACATTGACCCGGGCCCACGGGATCCCACACATTCTGATCCGTGAATAAAATCACGGCCGGTTTTCTGCTCGGCGCAGGCTCGGCGCTCATCGTCCTCCTTCTCGCCTGGGCGAAGCTCGGTGGTCTCGCCGAAATCGATCTGCGGCTCTACGACTGGTCGCTGCGCCGCCTCGCCGATTCCGCGACGGTGAACCACGACATCGTCCTGGTTGAAATCAACGACGCGAGCATTCGTGACTACGCCGAGGCGGTCGGGCGCTGGCCGTGGCCTCGCGTGTTGCAGTCAAATCTGATCGACTTCCTCCAACGCGGTCCGGCGCGCGTGATCGCGTACGACATTCAGCTGACCGAGAAATCACGAGGCAGTTTCAGGTTCGGCGACGATCAGTGGACGGCCGAGGAGTCAGACGCTGCCATGGTGACGTCGGTGCGGACGGCAGGCAACGTCGTCATGCTTGCCGACGCAACAAGCCCGGGGATGATCGGCAGCTCTGAGACGAAAACTGCCACGTGGCGCAGTCCGTATCGACTCGGTGCGTTGATCGAACAACGTCCGGTGATACTGCCGCCGTTCCAGGAATTGAACGACGCAGCCTCCGCGCTCGGTCACAACTTCCTGGCGCTCGATGACGACGGAATCGCCAGGCGGATCACTCCTTTCATTCGCAGCGGCGATCGGTTCCTGCCTTCGCTGGGCGTTGCCGCCGCATTCGCCGCTGGTGGATTCAAACCGGACGAGATCGCTCTCGATGGAAACTCCATCCGCGTTCGAGACCGACGAATTCCGCTGATCCCAATCCGAGTCGCTAATGCCGTTGGTTCGCGCGACTCGCACGAACAGTGGACGATGCTGGTGAATTATCGAGCGCCGGTGCAGACACCTGGCGGCCGGCCCTACCAAACGTTCGAAGCGCGCCACCTTCTCGTGTCACAGGACCAGTTGCTCGCCGGTCAGAAACCGCTGATCGATCCGGCAGTCTTCAAAAACAAGATCGTGTTCATCGGACTGACCGGTGCCGGGCTGGTCGACGTGTTCCAGACGCCGATGGGCGGCGGGCTCATGCCCGGCATTCAGCTTCATGCGTCCGTCGCGGACAGCCTTTTGGCCAACAAATTCATCAGCGTCGCGCCCTCACGGTGGCGTGTTCTCTCGACGGCCGGCGCGGCGATTCTGGTTGGGCTCATGGCAGCGCTGCTTCCGTTTACGGCGGCGGCGGCCGGCGCGGTGGTCGCTGCGGCGGCGTGGATGGCGACCGCCGTCTTTACGCTGCGAGCGGGCACGTGGCTGAATACGATTCAACCGTTAACCGCGATAGCGCTCGCCTTGTTTGCCGGCACCGCGTATCGATACTTCGTCGAGGACTACCAGAAGCGTGTCGTCAAGAAACTGTTCGGACGCTATGTGTCAAGGGACGTGTTTGAGCAATTGATGGCGCATCCGGACAGAGCCGAACTTGGCGGCAAGCGCCGCGAAATGTCGGTGCTGTTCTCGGACATTCGCGGTTTCACGACGGTGACGGAGAAAGGAAATGCCGAAGCGCTCGTTAATCAATTGAACGAGTACTTCTCGCGAATGGTGGAGATAGTGTTCCGCCACAAGGGAACGGTCGATAAGTTTGTCGGCGATATGGTGATGGCCTTGTACGGTGCGCCGGTCGATGACCCCGATCACGCTGAGCACGCGGTCGCTACGGCTCTCGACATGGTGCGCGAACTCCGCGAACTCAACAATAAGTGGTCGGAGCGCGGGATGCCGCAGCTCGATATCGGCATCGGCATCAATTCGGGCGACATGATCGCCGGCAATATCGGGTCTTCATCGATCATGAGCTATACCGTCATCGGCGATAACGTGAATCTCGGGGCGCGATTGGAATCATTGAACAAGGACTACGCCAGTCGCATAATCATCAGTGACGCTAGCCGCACACGACTCAAAGGTGACTACGACATCCGCCCGCTGGGTGACGTCGTCGTGAAGGGAAAGACGAGGCCGGTAGCCATCTTCGAGGTCGTGGTCCCTTCGCCTCTCCAGGAAACGAGTCACGCCGTATGAAACTATCCGTGGCGTTCATTGTGGCGTCGTTCGTCTGTGCGGCGTCCGCGTACGCTCAGTTTGGAAATCTTGGCGACCGTCTGAAAAAGGCGCAAGAAGCAAAGGGAAAGTTCGACAAGCAGGTCGCCGAAATCAAGATATCGGATGCAGACGAACGCAAACTCGGCGAGGAGGTAAGCGCGAAGCTTCGACAGGAGTTCGGCGTTTACCAGGACAAGGACGTCACGAAATATGTGTCGCTTGTCGGCAAAGTTCTGACGCAGAGCAGTTCACGTCCGTACCTGGACTGGCAATTCATCGTTCTCGACACCGACGGCGTGAACGCCTTCGCGTCGCCCGGTGGGATCGTTCACGTGACGCGCGGGCTGCTCGGACTGGTCAGAAACGAGTCTGAACTCGCGGGTGTGCTGGGCCATGAAGTCACGCATGTGACGGCAAAGCACACGGTCCGCGCGATCGAGAAGAACAAGATCATCTCGGTGAGCACCGAGCAAGTGGGGAACTCATCGAGCCTCGGCCAGGCCGTTCTGTCCCAGCTTGCGGGCGCCGCCTACAAAAACATCATCAGCAATGCGTTCGATCGCGACGACGAAGTAGAAGCGGATCGCGTCGGCATCGGGCTCGCGAACACGGCGGGCTATTCGCCACACGGATTGTCCGACGTGCTCAAGCGGCTGCAGGAGCGAAACAAAGATCAGGATCAACCGAACGGCCTGTTTGCCTCGCACCCATTAATCAAGGACCGGATCGCGAACATCTCGAGCGCGATCGCGGAAGGCAAACTGGCGGCGTCAGCAACGGTTGCGCCGCGGTATGCGAAGCACATCGCGTTCACGGCGAAGCCAGTGTCGGAGATCCCCGTCATCGAAGGCACGCGGGGCCTGACCGGCGGTGAATCGAAGCCGAAGGAGACGAAGGATTCCACTCCGAAGGAGGCGACGCCGAAAGATCCAAAACAAGCGGAACAGCCCACCGAACCAAAGAAGAAGGGCGGTCTGCTCGGGAAGATCGGGTTGAGCGCGGGCTCGCAATCACAGAACACGCAGACAGTGGCGTCCGCCGGCGCCCGAGGTCTCGGTCAGCCGGATCGTGACGCGAAGGGCGGGTCCAATCCCGCTCGAGTTGCGGTCGTCATCAATCCGGCCGACCTCGTGGAATTCAAAAAGGGAATCGTCTAATCCCGCCGTTAATGGGCTTTTATCACTCTTGGCACCTCGTCTTCGGCGTCGTCGCGCTGCTGACGACGCTGGCGATTTCCGCGTTCACGATCAATCAACTGGTTCGGCGGAAGCTGAAGCTGTCTCTGTTCCTGCTCGGCAGCTACGTGATCTTGCACCTCGTAATGGCGGTGCGGTTATCGCCCAACGCCACCGTTGACGACCAGCTGATTTCGATCGAACGACTTGCCTTCGCCGCAGGCCTGATCAACCTCATCGTCATCGCTTTCCTCAATCCGCTTCGTGAGGATCGCGTTCCTGCTCGCTACCCGGCAATTCTGCAGGATTTCATCGTCATCGGGCTGCTCGTGCTCGTCGCCACACTGGTATTCCAGGACAAACTGCTGACGACGTCTGCGGTCAGCGCCGTTGTGCTCGGCTTCGCGCTTCAGGACACGCTGGGAAACGCGTTCGCAGGTCTGGCCATCCAGAGCGAAAAACCATTTCACGTCGGCCACTGGATTCGCGTCGGCGACTTCGAAGGACGCGTCACGGAAGTGACCTGGCGCGCGACCAAGCTGCGCACGAAATCGGGAAACTTCGTCGTCGTTCCGAACAACATCGTGTCGAAGGAAGCGATCACGAATTACTCGGAACCGTCGCCGACGGTCCGTGTCGACGTCGAAGTTGGCGCGAGTTATCTCGCATCGCCGGGTGTCGTGAAGTCAGCGATTGGAGAAGCGCTCGCAAACTCGCCGCTGGTTTTGAAGACGCCGTCACCTGACGTTGTTCTCGCGTCGTTCGACAGCTCGGCAATCAACTATCGCGTCCGGTTCTGGATCGAGGACTACGAGCGCGACGAAGCGGCGCGCGACGAAGTCCGCACAAACATCTACTACGCGTTTGCGCGCCATGGAATCGAGATTCCCTGGCCGATACAGGTCCAGTACGAACGCGACTGGCACGAACCGGATCAGCGGGAGCGGACCAACGAACGCAGCCGCTTGCTTGCCTCGGTCGATCTGTTTCGCGGGCTCGATGACGACACCCTCGCCGACATTGCGCAAGCGACAAAAGCGAGAACTTACGGAAACGGCGAAGCGATTGTCCGGCAGGGTGAACCTGGCGATTCGATGTTCGTCATCAGCTCGGGTCGTGCCGCGGTCGTGCTCGAGCCGGATCGCCGGGAGATCGCCACGATTGAAGCGGGCGGTTACTTTGGTGAGATGTCGCTCTTGACAGGTGATCCGCGAACGGCGACGGTCCTCGCGCGCGGCGACACCCTCGTCTTCGAGATCAACGCCGATCTCTTTCGCAAGGTTGGTGCGACGCATCCACAGGCAGTGGAGCAGGTGGGAATTGCAGCGGCCGCGCGCCGTGTCGAGCTCGACAAGGTTCGCGCGACCGCCGCCGGTCAGGCCGTTGCCGACGCACCCACCACGTTCATGGATCGGATGCGTCGGTTCTTGCGATTGTAGGTTTAACGATACCGCCCGTCCCGGAACCCGCGGTCATAGCCATCGCGGAATCCCTGGCGATACTGATCCTTATACTGATCCTTCGAACCGTAGCGGCTCTCGTAGTGACGATCGCCGGATCGATACCAATCGTGACGAAGCGGATCGAACGATCGGTTCTTGTGCGCGTCTTCCAGCCCTTTCTCGTACCCGTCGTTCACTCCGTTCTGAATCGCCACGTCGTAGTAGCCACCGTATCGTCCGTACGAACCCGGATTTGACGAGGGATACGACGGATAAACGGGTCCTCTGTTACCCGGATATCGATCCGGGTAATAGACGCCGCCGACATCACCGCGGGGTACTGCGCGACCGTTGCCATAACGACCATTTCCGTAGCCGTAATTCGGCGCGTACCGCTGGTATCCCTCCGAATATCCCGTCGAGTACCCGGTGCGGAACGATTGGCGATATCGATCGAGCGAACCGTACTCGCGGTGATACCCCTTGTCGGCGCGCTGGAACGTTTTCTCGTCCTGATATCTGAACGCATCGTTCTTGCGTCCGTCCTTTTCTCCCTGCTTCAGGCCCTCGCGAAAACCGTTATCGTACGCGACCCGACCTGAATCGTAGTAGGACTGACGCGCTGAGTACGCGGGATCATTGTCGGGCCACCCGCGCGTTTGCGCCTGCACCGGCGCGGTCAGCGCAAGCGCAGCAACACCAAGTGCGGGAACAAACAATAGACGCTTCATGATTCCTAAACCCTCCGTGGAGTGCGTTACCAACGCTCCGTCTAGGAAAATTCAAGAACCACGCCGTGCAAGGGGAGCAAAAATGCTCAAGAAATCCGCAATTCAGCGGCTCAAGACGCGAAGAGAGGACAGCACATGCGGTGAGGACAGGACAGTTCTTTTTCGATGCTCGCTACTCGCTCCTCGTTGCTCGGCTGCCCGCGAGAAGCGAGAAGCGAGAAGCGAGAAGCGACACTTACTGCGACCACACAAGCACGCGTTCACCCGACGCGTTCTTGTGATCGACGATGAGGGTAGGACCAAAACGCTCGAGGTCTTCAGCGGTCAATCGCAGGTCTTCGAGATCCATGTGATTGCCGTTGAGATCGATCGTCGCGCCGCGCATCTTCATGCGAACCAGCCAGAATGGAATGGTCAGTCTTACGATCCGTCCGTCGTCGGGATCGAACGCCATCACGTTGATCGATTCGGGAGACTTGGCGTTCGGTGGAGGGTTGCGGTCGGTGTTCGATCGAAGGTAGCGACCGTGGTCGTCGAGCTCGATCAGCGGCTTCTGTCCGGCGAATCGTGCCTTGACCTGTTCGAAATCGTGCGCGGCGTTGGCGGGGGATGCACTTCGGGTCTCGACATGCTGGGAGAAAAAGTACAGGCCGATACCCGCCATCGCGACGACGCAGAGTACGCCGATGACGACGACAGCGACGATGACCCAGACCCACGGCTTGACCCTACCGGACATTCGAGCTCCTCAGGACGGACCGGGCGTCCTGCACACACACCGGATCATTGCCACGCTCGCACAGCGTCTCGGCCTGTTTCGCCTCGTTCGCGGCGCTGCTCCGATCTCCGCGCTTCAGCGCCAGCCGCCCCAATTCAACACGCGCTCGGCCCTGGACCCAGGGTTGCGGATCCGCGCTCAGCGCGAACTTGAGATCCGCCGTCGCGTCGTCGGTACGTCCAACGAGCGCCCTCGCCGCACCGCGTTTGTAATGCCACAGCGCGTCTTCTCCCGGCATGCGCGGACGCTGGTCCTTAGCGAGTGCCGCGAGCCCCTGGGTCAGCAGCTCATCAGCCAATTGCCCGCGGCCTGCGCGGAGAGCGGTCGATCCGGACTCCAGCCAGATCAATCTGTTCCGCGGAAAGAGCCGACGAAGCCGTTCGAGCGCCTGTAGTGCCTCGTCGTACTGGCGCTCGCGGTTGTACACAAGAATCAGTGCAAATAACGCGTCTGCCCGTACGTCATTCCCGGTCTCGACCCCAGCCGCTCTCGGTGCGCTTCGTGTGCCAGTGTCGAGATCGTACTCCGCGGTCTCGCGAAGCATCTGGATACCGCGATCCTTGCCGCCGCCAAATCCGGCTACATAGGCGAGCATGCGGACAGGTAGCGATAATGTAGATACGACGTAGCGATACGTTCCGACGACTAAACCCGCATCTTTTCTCGTGGGATCGAGGGCGAGCACTTTTTCGTGTTCGTCGTAGCAGCGGCGGGCGGCACGGAATCCGGCCAGGAGCTTTCCTTCGACCGTTGCCGTGTATGACGCTTCCAGGCCGAGAGCGGCTCCGAGATCGTAGTGGGCCTGAGGGTCCTTCGGGTTGGCAGCGACGCGCTTCTCAGCGAGCTCGATCGCGCGATCGACGTGACTTCGGAACTCCTTGTCCAGCTCGGGTGGAGGCCTCGGCAGATCAACGGACGAACGCGTGAACGATCCGATGTAGTGATCGACGGTGACGGCTCCTCGGCGGAACAGCATGTTGAGCCAGAGGACACTGGCCAGCGATCGATGCGGCGTCGGATCGTCCGGGGCCAACGCGATCGCGCGTCTCAGCAGGTCGATCGCCTGATCGTGATCGAGGTTGTATGCGAGATCGAGCGCGCGAAGGCGAAGTTCGCGACTGGTTTCAGCCGCGGATTGCCCCGTATCGTCGGCCGGCGACGCCGCGGACGGCATCACGATCAACAACCACACCGTGACGACGACTGGCGATCGCCACCTCATGAGACTATGATAAGTCCGCTGCACGGATCGACCAGGTCGATTTGATGCGAGGAGGACAGGCAGATGCCGCGAGGGCGACCGAGAAAGAATCAACGCAACGTGCTCATGAAATCCGCCGAATTGATCGGCTGGGCCATCGGCGGCATTGAGCGCGAGATCACGCAGACTCGCGAACGGCTTGCGGCGTTGACCGCGCAGGCGGCGCGGCTGCGCAAACGGGCCGGCATCAGGGGCATGACGAGCGTCACCGCAACGCCGACCGAAACCAGTGGCGGTGGACGGCAGCGTCGTCGCCGGAAGATGTCGCCGGAGGCGCGCAAGAAGATCTCCGAGATGATGAAGAAACGATGGGCGGAGCGGCGGAAGGGAAAGTAGCACGCCGCAGTAAGGATCCCGGTCTACAGTACGAACCCGCGGCCCAGCCCGCGCTCCGCCGCCTTGACATAGGCCAGGTGCGCGGCCGCAACATCTTCGACCGCCATCCCCAGAGACTTGAAGATCGTCACACCGTCCGGCGACGTTCTGCCAGCGATCTTCCCAACTACAACCTCTCCGAGTTCTCCGGCCAGATGCCGCTCGTTGATCATCCCCTCCTTCAGCGGGAGGATGATGTCGCCCGCTTCCGCGAGTGCACCCGCGCGTGAATCGACGAACAGCCGTCCTCGCGCGACGAGCTCGGAGTCCATCTCACGCTGATCTGGCCGGCACGCACCAACCGCGCACACGTGCGCACCATTCGGAATCCAGGCGCCGTGAACGACCGGTTCGCGCGATGCAGTTGCCAGCACGATTATGTCGGCACCGTCGACGGCCTCGCGCGCTGATGTTGCGATCTTGATCGTGGCCTTCGTGCGCGGCCGCATCTCACGCGCAAACGCGGTCCGGTTCTCGAGGCTCCGACTCCACACCCTGACGTCGTGAAGGTGGCGGACCGACGCGATCGCTTCAAGGTGGCTTCGCGCCTGGACGCCACTTCCGATTATTGCCAGCCGGGTTGCGTCCTTGCGCGCGAGCCGTTTTACAGAAACCGCCGACACCGCTGCGGTTCTCACTTCGGTGATGTAGCGCCCGTCCATGATCGCGAGCAGTTCACCGGTCATGGGATCGAGTAAGACAATCGTTGCGAGATGAGTCGGCAAACCGACGGCAGCGTTGCTTCCGAAGACGCTGACAACCTTGGTGCCGAGCATTGCCGGATCGTCGACGAACGCGGGCATGACACCGACGAACGCTTTCTGAAGACCAACTTCAATGACCGTCCGCAGCGGCTGTGTGACTTCGTTCGCTGAGAATCTCGCGAGCGCCGTCTCCATGGCGTCGATCAAGTCGGGCATGGGTAGCACGATCCGCACGTCCTGTTCGGACAGCAAGACTGGCATTAAGACTAGAGCTTACTAATTTCTGGGTGCCAAGGGTGCCAGGGGTGCCAGGAGTGCCAAGGGTACCAACGGTGCCAGGAGTGCCAAGGGTGCCAGGAGTGCCGGCAGGAAGAAAACGCGCCGGGTCAATGTCCAATGCTCAATGTTCAATGTTCGAATCGTGATTCATTGAACATTGTCATTGAACATTGAACATTGCGAAGCTTACACCAATGTCACGGCAAGAATCGCGACGGTAAGCAGAATCGCTACGAGCGCTTCGGCATTGCTGGAGAAATCAAAGTCCCGCATGGTGTCCGTCCTTTCACTACTGTTAGACGGGGCGCCACCGGTGAAAGTTTACCGTGTCACTTTTCTGTCGTAACTTCCGCGCTCGCGACATAGCTTTTGCGCGCGCGGGCGATCATGCCGGGCTTCTTGAGTCTCACTTCGAGCTTGTGAATTTTTCCGTCGAGCGCCTGCGGCGTGAAGCCGAGAACGTACTGGCTGTGCAGTTCCTGCGCGACGCGCGTAAATGTGCTCGTCAGCTCATCGGTCTTCTTCAACAGAAAGAATCCGCCACCGGTCTCTTCCGACAGTCGTTTCAACCCACGGTCCGGGCTCGAACGTACCCGCTTGCCGCCCGAGAGGTATTCGTTCTCGAGACCCACTGAGTACACCATCACATCTTCGAGCCGCCCGCGGTCTGTCACTTCACCTGAACCAACCTTGCTCGAGTTATCGTCGCCGTCGGTGAATACGAGAACAACTCTGCGCCCGGGGATTCCTTTGAGTTGTTGCATGCTGACGTTCACCGCGTCGTAGAGACGCGTCGGATATCCGAAGTCGAGATCCCTCATCGCGCGGATGAGATCGTCGCGCATGTTGGTGAAACCTTCAGGGTGCAACTCGATCTTGTCGTTGAATGCGCCAACCATCGCCTGATCGTCGGGCAACAGGCGAAGCAGAAACTGTTCGGCCGCTTCCTTCACGAGATCGAGCGCCAGCGTCATGCTGCCGCTCGTGTCGAGCATGACGACGACGCTGATTGGCTGCGGCTTGTTGTCGAACGTGGTCAGCGTCTGCAGCTTGCCGTTGTCGTACACCTCGAAGTCGTCCTGAACGAGATCAGGAACCAGGCGCTTGTCGGGATCGGTGACGGTCGCGTAAAGGGCCACCGTATTTGTGGACGCCTTGAACGTTTTTTGCGGCGTCTCCTGAGCAGCAAGCGACGCAATGACCGCTGCCGCGGCAGCAATCGGAGCAAGGATTCGCATGGACATTTTTTCGTCGTGGTGCAGAAGTTATTCCAGTCCTGGCGGCAGACAATCGCCCTGCGCACGGGCGGTTGTTGCCGACACCGTTATTGTACTGGGTCGGCTTCTGCGAACTGGGGTTTTCTTTAGGATACAACCGTCATCGACCGGGAAGGAGGCGCTGAAGCGCCTGGTCGATGACTTCGGCCATTCGGCGATATCCGGCGGCACCGGGGTGAAGTCCGTCGGGCGACTCGAACAGCATGTCCGGGTTTCCGGAGGCAGCCACGGCGGCGCGTGTGTCCACGAAGATGACTTTAGGCTGCCGCCGAATCCAATCATTGACCTGTCGCATGCGGTAATTCTGTTCCGGTGTGGCGGTATTGAACGGAATGATCGACCCGGCCACAACTGGAATGTCTGCCTCCGCCGCTCGCTCGTACATCGCCTGTAGCTGCCCGGTCGCGTGCTCGACACTTTTCCCCTGATAAATGTCATTCACGCCGGCAATGATGACGACCGCCGCGGCCCCACTCTGAATGACGTCGCGCTCGAACCTTGCTCGAATCTCATCACTGCGTTGACCGTTGATCCCTCGGTTCAAGACCACCCATTCCGGATGCGCCGTCATCAGCCAGAATGCGTACTGACTCGTCTCGTCGCCCGATCCTGCTGGCGGCGATTCGAGCGGCGACTTGAATGCCGGTGTTCCGGCGGTGGTTGAATCGCCAAGGGCGACAATCTTCATTGTTTCTGGAACAGGACCGCGGACGGCCCTCGCTCTGATTGCAGCCGCTTCGATACCTTCTCGACCTCACGCATCACGCGAAGAATGTTCTGCCCCAGAATTTTCTCGATCTCGTCGTCTTTGTAGCCGCGGCGGAGCAGTTCGGCAATGAGTGAGGGATATTTCGAGACGTCCTCCAGTCCTTGCGGAACCTGTGTGATCCCGTCAAAGTCGCTGCCGAGCCCGATGTGATCGATGCCCGCCACCTTGCGAATGTGATCGATGTGATCGGCGGCCTCCGAGAGCGTGGCCCGCGGCGCCGGATGCGCAGCGACCCATTCGTCGACGCCTCGCGTCACGGCCGCGGTATCGGTCGGAAACAGCTTCGTCAGGCGGTCGTGTTCGGCGTCCTGGAGTTTGTTCCAGGCCGCCACGGCTCGATCGAGAAAGCCCGGCACGAATGTCACCATCACAACACCTCCGTTCTTCGGCAAGAGCCGGAGGACACTGTCTGGAACGTTGCGCGGAACATCGGTCAACGCGCGGGCCGACGAATGCGAAAAGATGACAGGCGCCTGACTCACGCGGATCGCATCCTCCATCGTTTCAGGTGAAACGTGACTGAGATCGACGAGCATGCCCAGCCAGTTCATCTCGCGCACGACCTCCTCCCCGAACGCCGCCAGGCCGCCGAACTTCGGATCGTCGGTCGCCGAATCAGCCCATGCCGTGTTCTTCGCGTGCGTCAGCGTCATGTATCGCGCGCCGAGTCGATAAAACATGCGCAGCGCCGCCAGCGAGTTGTCGATCGAGTGGCCCCCCTCCATTCCGATGAGCGATGCGATTCGCCCTTGCTTGAAGATCCGTTCGATGTCATCAGCGGTCAATGCGAGCTCGAACGTCTCCGGATATCGCTGCGTCATCTGATGCACGGTGTCGATCTCTTCAAGGGTCGCGGTGACGGCGCTTTGTCCCGTCAATTCGACCGGCACATAGACCGACCAGAACTGCCCTCCCACCCCACCCGCTCGCAGGCGCGCAATGTCGGTCATGATGGTCGGCTGCGGTTTCGCGATGTCGAGTTTCTCGAAGTTGCGCTGCGCCTTTTCGCGAAGCGCCCACGGATAATCGTTATGCCCGTCGACGAGCGGCGTCTGCTTCAACAGCCTCCGCGCGCGGTCGAGAACCGCGGCGTCATTCGATTGATGGAATGAGAGAGATACGAAAGCGAGTGCGAAGACAACAGATATTGAGAAACCTTTGAGCATCGCTGAATCTTATGTGCTCTTCGACTCTTTCCTTTTCCCTTTTCCTTTTCCCTTCTCCCTTTTGCCTTTAGAACCCCGACTTGACTGGTCGGATATGGCAGGATAGGCTTAAAAACGCGACCAGTCGCATTTTCACCCAGCCGGACGGAAAATGATTCAGGCGTTTGTCATCACATTACGTGAAGGGCTCGAGGCCTTTCTCATCGTCGCTATCAGCCTGGCGTATCTCAAAAAGACGGGGCGAACCGCACTGCTGCCGGCGGTGCACTGGGGCATCGCAGTCTCGGTCGTCCTGAGCGTCGCTGCCGGGTTCCTCCTTGCTCAAGCCAACAATCAAGCGTTATGGGAAGGCGTGCTTGCGTTGACCGCCGCGTTGCTCGTTGCTTCGTTGACGATGCACATGTGGAAGGCTGGAAAGCGGATGAAGCGGGAGATCGAAGGACGCCTCGAAGCGTCGTCGGTCAAGCTCGGGAGCGCGGCGTTCCTGGGCGTGTTCGGCTTCACGCTGTTGATGATTACGCGCGAGGGCATGGAGACGGCTCTGCTCATGACGCAGTTGATTTTCACCGTCAAGTCCACGCAGGTGCTCGCCGGAGCGGCTGCCGGCACCGTTTCAGCGGCGTGCGTAGCATGGCTGTGGTCACGGTACGGGTACAGGGTCAACCTGTCGCGGTTCTTCCAGGTCACTGCGGTATTTCTTCTCGTTTTTGTTGTTCAGCTTTTGATCTACGGATTCCACGAACTGACTGAAGCCAACATCTTCCCCAATAGCCAGCCGCTGCACGACGCTACCGAAGCGTACGGCCCTGACGGCGTCTACGGTCAATACCTGACGTATCTGCTCGTGCTCCTGCCGCTCGCCTGGCTTGCGGTGACGAGCCTCTATAGCGGCAATCGTCGTAGCCCCGCGCCGCGAAGTACGTAGTCTTTGGTGGCACGGTCTGAAGACCGTGTCCTACAACAGCGAGGACGCGGTCCCGGGCGCGTGCAGGGCGCGGTCTTTAGACCGCGCTGATCACCGCGATTACAATGACAAGATGCCTGAGGCTCCCCCGGCGAAGCCGCCGACGACTGTGTCGCTCGTCTGGCAGCACGCGCTCGTGCTCGGCGGTCATTCAGGCAAGATCGACCTGACGCTGGACAGCGCTGGCGTCGAGGGTCCGTCGCCGGTCCAGGCCCTGGCGTTCGCCCTTGCCGGCTGCATGGCAATGGACGTTGTCCATGTGCTCACGAAAGGACGATGTGGGCTGCGTGGCTTGCGCCTCGATCTGACCGGGCAGCGTGCTCCAACCGATCCGCATCGATTCACGGAGATCAGCCTTCACTTTACGGTTACCGGAGATGTCCAGACCCCGCGCATCGACAGGGCGATCAAACTGTCGCGTGACAAGTACTGCTCCGTGTGGCATTCGATGCGGCAGGATATTCCATTGACCGTCACCTACACGGTCAGTCCAGGCGTGTGAATCAGAAATCGCATCGCGTGAGAAAGTCGAACGGACGGCGGGGATACCTCGACTGGGTCCGGGGATTGGCCGTGCTCGTCATGATCCAGGCTCACGTTCTCGACAGCTGGACGCGCATCGACGTGCGCAACACGTCAGCGTTCGCGTGGTCGATGATCGGTGCCGGCTTTGGTGCACCGCTCTTCCTCTTCCTGGCGGGCGTGTCGGTCGGCTTGTCCGCGGCATCGAAGTCGCGCCGCAGTGGAGACGAATCGGCGGCGGCGACGGCTGTCGTCAAGCGCGGCGCGTGGATCTTTCTTCTCGCGTTTCTGTTTCGCATCCAGGCCTGGATACTTGGGTGGGGCGTGCCGCGATCGCTGCTGAAGGTCGACATCCTGAACATCATGGGGCCATCGATCGTCGTAGCCGCCGCCATGTGGGGCGCCTTCCGTGGCCGTCGCCAACGATCCATTGCATTCGCCATTGCCGCCGCCGCAGTTTCGTTGATTGCACCGATTGTGCGGTCCGCGGCGATTCTCGACGCACTGCCCGATCCACTCGAGGCGTACCTGCGTCCAATATCAGGGTTCTCCAGTTTCTGTTTTTTTCCGTGGGCGGGATTTGTCTTTGCCGGCGCGTGCATCGGCGTGCTCCTTGATGCCGCGCGAACGCCAGACGTCGAATCACAGCTCAACAAGTGGTTTGCTGTGACAGGAATCGGCCTCGCTGCGTGCGCGTACGCGGCATCCTTCCTTCCAACTCCATACGCGCATTCGGAATTCTGGGCAGCCTCACCCGCCTTCTTCGCCATTCGTGTCGGTGTGCTTACGGCGGTGATTACTGTGGCGTACTGGTGGGAGAGACTTGCCTTTGTTCCGTCGTGGACTCCAATGGAGCAACTCGGGAGAACTTCGCTGTTCATCTATTGGATTCACGTCGAGATGGTGTACGGCTTGATTTCCCTTCCCATCCACAAGACGTTCACCCACGCGCAGTCATGGGCGGCGTACGCAGGTTTCGTGTTCCTCATGCTTGCACTGTCAATCCAGAAGGATCGGTTGGTGGCGTGGTGGAAGATGCGAGGGAAGCGGCCGGGCACTTACTTAATTGAATCCAGCACCTTTTGAACAACGTCCGCGCGGACGTCATGCTTGTCGCGTAGCTCGCGCGCGATGGTTGACAGCTGGATGCGAATGAGCGCCAGGGATCGACCCGCTGACGCGGCTTCATAACCATCACCGCGTGACGCCTTCAACAGCGAATCGAGATTGAGACGGCTCCGCAACTCGGCGACGAGCGGCACTTCGTCTCCTGTTAGCCGGGACAACACGCGGGCGAGGGCGACAGCCTGCTCCTGCTCGCGTCGATCGACGCGTTCCTCACTCTTCTTCGCCGACTTGAACCGGCCGTCACTCTCCAAACTCCGGGCGCGGCGCTCCGCATCGCTTGCATCGACCAGTCCTGTATACGCGGCAGAAATCGTTCCGTACGATCGCCACGCTTCAGTGAACAGTGCGCGCTCTTCAAGCGTGTGCGCGCGCGCCATGTCTTCTGCGAGCAGAGTTCGTGCAAGGTCCGGATCGCGAGAGCGGCGCCCGTCCTTCATTGCGAGGATCTCCATCCATCCAAGTGCTCGGGCGATCACATCCGCGGGCGGCCACTGATGTCCGCCATCGAAGAACTCCATTCGATGCGGGCTCGACGTACGCGCGAGCTGCTCGTCAATTTTCTTGACTTCCATCAGATTGAAATCTGTGTGACCAGCCATCCCGAACCACGCGAACGGTTTCGCCTTGCTCTGTTCCGATTGCGGATCAGGCTGACCTGAGACGATCACTCCCGCGATCTGACCTGTCTGGTGCGCGAGTAGCCACGCAACCGTCGCGCCGCCCGAGTGACCCGCCGCGTAGACCCGACGCTCGTCGACGGCGTAACCGCCGAGAAGCGCAGGCCACATCGCGTTTATTGCGCGCAACGTCGGTTCCCACGGTCCGTTCCGCGAGTTTTCGGAGGCCGCGACGATCCATCCGTATCGCTCGGCGGCCTCCCGGAACACTTCCGCCGCCCGAGCCGCGCGCCCGCCTGGATCGAAGACGAGCAGCAGAGGCCACTTGCGTGTGGTCTCGTACTTGGTCGGGAGGTAAAGCGTGTAGGTCTGGCTTGGATCCGTTGGACAGCTGACGTGCTCGACGAGGGTTCCGCTCGCCGGTTGCGTCGTTTGAATGACGACGAGCAGTCCTATAGCGAGTGGTCGGGAGAGGATGGACATTCAGAAGCCCTAAACGGCTGTGCTACATACGGTTACAGCGCTCCCCGCCGAGCCTCCGCCTTTGCGCTCGCGGATCCAGGCGCGCGTCGGCGAGACCTCGCCATAGCTGGGCGAACCTGCGACCAGCGAAGGCGGGCTTGAGATTATCCTGCTGACACAATATAAGATGGGCAGGTTTTCCGTTTGCCCGAGAGTCCGGCAAGCTGCGAGTGTAAATCCAGAAAGTCCGCAAACGCCTATGATTAGCGTCGCCGCTATCCGCATGCAGCAGTTTGGGGTGCAGTTCTACCAGGCATCACTCAGCGCCAGCGACATCGACAAGC
>JBKPSH010000190.1:0-6113 GCA_046734955.1 Acidobacteriota bacterium | reverse complement strand
GGGCAAACTGCCGAAGGTTGCGCTCGTTGCCGCGATGCATAAATTGCTGATTCATCTCAACGCCATGCTCAGACGTCAAACGCCTTGGCATCCGCCCGCGACGGTTTGACATCTGACACAGTAGCTACACGCTCGCTCGCGCGCGTGGGCTCACTCGCGCGCTCGTTCGCCGCTGCGGCCATGGTGAACCCTCTTCAAATCAGATGAACGAGCAGCCCGTCGCGCAGCTTCGGCTCGAACCACGTGGACTTCGGGGGCATGATGCCGCCATCGTCGGCAATCGCCATCAGATCATCGACGGTCACCGGGTACATCGAGAAGGCGACGGCGGCGTCGCCAGAGTCGACGGCTCGCATCAACGCGTCGGAGCCGCGCGCGCCGCCGACGAAGTCAATACGCTTGTCGGTCCGCACGTCGCCAATATTCAGCAGTGCCTCCAGCACGCCGCGCTGCAACCGCGAGACGTCCAGACTGCTGCCGCGCGAACTGTCTTCGGGGGCCACGCTGGTGAGATCGATCGCGTACCACCGTCCGTCGAGGTACATCGATACCTCTCCCTGACGTTCGGGTGTTGGAGCGCCGTCGGTCACTCTGAACTGTGCGCGCAAGGCACCGAGGAATTGTCGTGCCGACCGTCCAGCCAGGTCCTTGATGATGCGGTTGTAGGGGAGAATCTGGACCTGGTTGTCGGGAAACGCGACGGCGATGAAAGTATCGGCGCCTGCCTCGTCTCCGGTCGATCCGGCGCGATTCGCCAGCTCCTCCCGTGCGCGCGCCGCGCTGGCCGCTCGATGGTGACCATCCGCGATATAGAGCGCTGGAATCGTACGAAACGCGTTGACGAGGCCGCGCGTTTGCTCGAGACCTGTACGCCAAATCGTGTGACGCACGCCGTCAGCCGCGGTGAAGTCGTACAACGGCTCCCCCGCCGTTACTTGCCGCGCCAGCGTATCGATGGCGCGATCGGCCCGATACGTCAGAAAGACGACGCCGGTCTGCGCGCGCAGCTCGATCATGTGCCGGGTGCGATCGTCTTCCTTGTCACGCCGCGTACGCTCGTGCTTCTTGATGACGTCGGATTCGTATTCGTCGACCGAAAAGCAGCCGGCGATCCCGGTCTGTTCGTGCGCTCCCATTCGCAGCCGATAGAAGTACAACGACGGCGTCTCGTCGAGGACGAGGGGCGCGCGCTCACGGAGCGCCGCGAAATTGGCGCTCGCTTTGTCGTAGACCGCTGGGGAATAGGGGTCCGTGCCCGACGGGAGATCGATTTCGGCGCGCGTGACGTGCAGAAAACTCAGAGGATTACCGGCCGCAAGCTCTCGTGCCTCGTTGGTCGTGACGACATCGTAGGGCACGGAGGAGACGGCAGCCGACTTGTCCGGCGCTGGACGCAACGCACGGAACGGATGGATCGAAGCCATCCGATCATTTTAAGCCACGGACGAACGCGGATTGAAAGCCACGGACGAACACGGAATAAAAAGCCACGGATGAACACGGACGAACACGGATGAATAAACCACGGATGCCACACGGACTAGCACGGACGAATAAACCGCGGATGAACACCGCTCCAACTTTAATCCGTGTCTATCCGTGTTCTTCCGCGGCCATGAAAATCCGTGTTTATCCGTGTTCTTCCGCGGCCATGAAAATCCGTGTTTATCCGTGTTCTTCCGTGGCCATGAAAGTCCGTGTTTATCCGTGGTCAGCGGCCGCTCGCGCCGACCGCATCCGGCTTCTGTGCTGGAGCATCGGCAGCGAGCGCTGCCGACAGTCGTTGAAGCGTCGAATCAGCCGTGGCCCGAAAGGCCGCAAGCTGCGCGGCAGCGATGGGCTCACCGGGCGGAAGCTTTCGATGCTCGACCAGCGGATTGACGAATACGCCGTTCTTCTTCAGGCGGTAATCGAGATGAGGTCCGGTCGCGGTGCCGGTCATACCGACACGACCGATCAGTTGTCCCTGATCCACGTGCGCGCCTGCGTGAATTCCCTTCGCGAGCGACGACAGATGCAGGTAGTAACTTTCGTAGCCGCCGGCGTGACGCAGGCGAATCATGTTGCCGCCGCCGCCGCTCCAACCGGCCGACACGACTGCCCCTGGTGAGACCGCCACAACCGGCGCGCCAATCGGCGCACCATAGTCGATGCCGAGGTGAGCGCGGTAAGTGCGGAACACCGGATGCAATCGGCTTCGCGAAAACCCTGACGTGATGCGCGGCTCGAATCGCAGCGGCGAGCGCAGAAAGAATCGCTTCAGCGATCGCCCTGCCTCGTCATAAAAAGCAGCCTTCGCCGTTCCCGGGTCCACCCATCGGATCGCCCGCAGGTCACGCCCATCGGTAACGAAGCGCGCGCCGAGCACGGCGCCGTAGCCGGAGAACTGACCGTCGTGACTCGTTTTCTCGACCAGGATGTCGAAGCTGTCGCCGGGTTGCAGATCGCTGTCGAAATCGATTTCGCCGCTGAAAATATCCGCGACCGACATCGCCAGTTGGATCGTCTCGCCAGTCTCTTCCATCGCAGCAATCACAGAAGGATGGTCGCTGTCTATTCGTCCGCGTACGGCGACGACATCTACCTGCTTCTCGTAGGGAACGACTTCAGCATCCAGCTCGGTTGGACGCGAGCGATCGCGCGCAATGATGCGCAGAAAACGATCAGCATCGATCTGGTACTCGAACTCCCGCAGCATGCCGTCGACAGATCGAACCAGCCGGTAAGGCCGATCCGAATGCAGCTGGCGCGGATTGAAAACGGTCTTCGCCGCTTCAATTGCCGCAACCACGAACGGCTCGGCGAGCGCCTGGTCGCGGAACAGGCCATCGAGCGTCGCGTTTCGCGGCACCCGTCCGTTGATGGTCGCTGTCTCGGGTTTGAGTTCGATGTCAGCGAGATGCGTGACTGGTGAAGGAGGGGCGACCGTCTCCTGGCGGCAGGCCGCGAAGAGCACCCCGGCGATGAGAAAGACGACACATCGCTTCATCGTAGCCGGGCAGTGTAGCGTACTTACTTCGCTCCTCGCTCCTCGCTGTTCGCTCCTCGCTGCTCGCTGCTCGCTGCTCGCTGATGGGACGTTACGGGTTGGAGTCGCTCATAATCCAGACGCCCCACTTGCCTGCTGATCGACTGTGGTAGGCAACACGGCGACCGTCGGGTGCCCAGGCATACTCCTCGGCAGACGGATCCGCCAACACGCGCTTCATCGCACCAGATCGAAAGTCGAGCAGCCATGTGCCCGCGCGATAAACCTGGAACACGGCGCGCGTGCCGTCGGGCGATACCGCCGGCGTCCGAAGCAGCGCGCCCTTGCGTGGTGAAACGTAAATGCGCGATGCGCCGGTGTTGAGATTCAACACGATCAATCGATCTTCGTGGCTGTAGGCGATCCGTTTTCCGTCAGGAAACCACGACCCGCCCCAAGGCTGCCCGTATCGATACGACGTCAGGCGGCGTTCTTCACCGCTCGCCAAATTCACCATCCAGAGGTTCCATACCTTCGGCTGGTCACGCTCGGCCCGGACGTACGCCAGTGTGCCGCCGTCTGGAGACCAACTCGGGATCGCGGCAAATCCTTCACCGGTGATGCGGCGGACGTGGCGCCCGTCCGCATCCGCGATGTACACGCCGCGCTCGCCGTCGCGATCCGAATCGAAGGCGATCCGCTGGCCGTCAGGCGATGGGCGCGCGTGAAAGTTCCGCGAGCGATCGTCAACGATGCTGGTGATGCGGAGGATCGATCCTTCAGGATCGGTATCGGCCCGCATCAGAGAACCGCGGTCGCCCGACTGCTCGTGATAGAAAATCGCGCTGCCAACGCTCGCGAAGGTCGGCGAGTATGCTGCGGCGTCGGAAACGCTGGCCGGCTCGATCATCCCGGAGTCGAAATCGAGCGGGGCGGGCCGCATGGGCGCAGGCGTGGGGGTTGGTGTCGATCGGTGTGATGCCGGCGGTGATGCGGGTGCATCCACTCGGGCCGCCGGAACACCCGCCGGTGTAACTTCAGCGTGCGGCGCGTTGAAAATCGCACTGGTTGGAAGCCGGAGATGACGAATCGTGTAGTCGCGCGCGGCCGGCAGAATCCCGATAACGAGCAATGCCGGAATCGCGAGCGCCGCGACGACAAGGCTTCGCACCCGCGAGCGACGTTTGCTCGCAGCCTGGTTTCTCGCAAGCAGGCTGACCACGTCAGCCGAAGGAACGATGGCCTGGGATTCGCTCTCCGCGAGAACCTCCGCTTCGATTACCGCGGGATCCTGCGGCTGATCGTCGCGCGCGATCACCCGCTGCTCGAGAAGCGGCCACGCGACGTCGAGGACCAGTTGCTCATCCAGACCGGCGGCCTGGGCGTACCGAGCCATCAGTCGCCGTGCGACGCTGGGTGCCGGCCAATGGTCGAGATAGCCCCACTCGAGCTCGCACAGCAGCGATGCGGGAATTCCGGTTCGAGCCGAGATGTCAGCCAGCGTCAATCCCGTCGCTCGTCGTGCGCGCCTGATGTCTGAAATCGTTAGCGTCGGGTCGCCGCTCGGCCTTTCCGCGAGGTCGATACACTCCGTTCCGTCAGCGCGTCGAGCCTTCTGACGCGTCGTCACCAGTTCACGGATGCATCCTTCAGGATCGTGCGACGCGAACCGCACGAGATCCGCACCGAAGGCTTCGAGCGATGGATACGGTGGAAGGTCTAAGGCCCGCGTACCGCGCGCGATCACCAGCCTTAACGCTCCGGGCACACGCTCCTTGCTGTGCATATCAAAGCCCGGCAGAAGGGTCGACAACAGGTGCGCGGCATGCCCGACAGTGTGCGCGTCGGCTGCGATCGGCCCTTCGACGAACATGCGGCCCGCCGGGGACAACCGAATGATCTGGGGAGACGGAACACCCGCGATCGTGCCAGCACCGATGCGCACGATGATCTCGTGCACAACCGTCACAGCCTGGATGGGCCGTAGTGGTTCAGCTGCGGCGAGTTCCGCCAGCGATACAGTCGTGGTGTCGTGGTTCATCGCAACGATGCTGCCTTGCGACATCCGCGCCACCGCGGCGGTCCAATGGGACCGATGACTAAATACGCGGATTCAACAGGATACGCGCGTTACGGATCAGCCTGTGTCACAAACGGCTGCGCCCTTGCGTATGCGGAGTATTCACGTAATTACACACTCGAGAAAAGAGAATGCCGCCAGAAGGGACCCTGGCGGCATTCTCCTGTCGCTTAGCGCTTGTCGACGGTTACCTGGATAATCTTTCGGAACTTCACCGGTGTGCCATCCACCGTGGCAGGCTTGTAGCGCCACTCCTTCGCGGCGGCCAGCAGCTGCGGGTCATACATCGGATGAATCGGGAGCCGCAGGATGAGGTTCACAACCCGTCCCTGTTCATCGATGACGACCTCGAGCAATCCCCGCTCGCGTGCCTGGGACGAAATCGTGGAGGGCACGCGCGGGACGTCCTGGCGGATGGCGACAGGTGGCGTAACCCCCTGTTCATCAGACGACCAGACGCGCGGTTCGCGCGGCATGGTTGGAGTTGCAGGCGGTGGTGCAGCCATCACCGGCGCTTCAGGCTTCTTCGGCTCGGGTGGCGGGGCCGCGGCTGCGGCCGCGAGATCGACAAATCCGCTTGCCAGGGTGCGGAGATCGGGAAGCCGTCCGCCCATCTGTGGATCGTCGAGAAGCATCAATAGGCTCTTGAACTGCATCTCCGCCAGCGAGTAATCCTTGCGATCGTACGCGGCCTTCGCGGCAGCGTATCGAGTGGAGGCGATCTGCGGCAGCAGCCGCTGCCGCACTTCGCTGAATGCCTGCCGCACACGCGGAGACGCATCAGCCTCGCCGGGCATGAACATCGGGTCCGCGGTCACGACGGCGGCGATGGCACTCTCTGCTTCACTGCCGCGGCCGAGTGCGAGTAGACAGAGCGACCGATACTGCTCGATCGATTTGCGGTCCGACGCGACGGCATCCGAGGGCAGGCCGTTGAGAACGGCGAGCGCCTCGTCATAGCGCGCCGACGCGTACAGATCACGCGCGGCGGTCAACGGGTTTTCGCGACCATCCCGCAGTTGCGCATGTGCCGGGGCCGCAAACGCCACGAGTATCGAAGCGGTG
>JBKPSH010000189.1:0-44162 GCA_046734955.1 Acidobacteriota bacterium | reverse complement strand
GAATCGTGACGATGAAACCTCCGGGATCCCTGCCTGGCATCAGCAGCTTGGCGATGATGCCAACCACCAGGCCGAACACAATCCACGAGAGAATAGCCATCGATCGTCCCTCCGTTTCTTCTTGTGCGCGTCCATGCAAAGAAGTTTCCATCCCTATACTCCAGAGCTGCCTGGAGTGCAACGATCGATTATCTCGTCAAGTTCTACGTGGATTTACGCGTGCGCGCGGCGATCTCGCACGGCAAACAGCTCTGGCATCCGCTGACGTAGGAAGTCGACCACGTGCGTGCCTAATGTGGCACCGGTGAGGATGGTGGAAAGGCTGTAGTACACGATCGCTGCCACTCCGGCTGAGGCCCAGAACCCGGCCCCGACAATCGCGGGGCCAAGAAGAGCAAGAGCGGCCGTACACCCGACATCAATCGAGGCGGCAATTGTTCGCGGCGCGAGGCGAATGCGGCGGGCGCGTGCCTCGGCTTTGCGGTCGCGAGATGCGGCGCGGCGATCTCCGCCACGCGGCATCAGCGAGGGATCGTCGAGCACACCCGGAGCATGTCCGATCAACTCCGCCTGCGCTTTGATGATGCGCGCGGCGCGCCGATCGCCATTCGGAAAAAGTCGACAGAACTCGTCGACGACTTCGTCGGCATCGAGACCAACCGCTTTGGCGTAGTCACGGACAAACGCGCGGGCGAAGATCCCTGACGGCCACTTGGAAAAGTCGTTGCGCTCGAGTCCAAGCCACAGTTCGGCGCCGACTTTGGTGACGGTAACAATCGTTTCGATGCTGATGCCGCGACGTTCCCGTTCGCTTCGCAGGCGAGGCCCGAAAGTGTCTCTGTCCGACATGCGAGGCTTGGCCAGGAGCAAAGATCGAGCCGGACAATATTCATGAAAGATTGCGAGAAATCGCGGTTTCTCACGGCTGCGCAGCTTCACTTTTGTAATCGCGTGCTCCATTTCGATGACGTTTTCGTCAACCCAGGGCAGTCCGCTCATCGCGTTCCTTTGCGTTCAACGCGCAAGCCCTGAGATGATGCGGGAATGTCGGCGTTCTGCCTGGATCTTCACGCTCGGTACCGATGCCGTCATTCCGGCGCGTGCTGCGAGAGTTGGAGCGTCCCCGCTGAACCCGCCGTCGTTGAAATCGTACGCGCTCGAGCAATAAGGCGACAGGAATTTCACGGTCCACTTTTCGTGCGTTCTGCCGACGCGTGCGCGGGGAATATTTGGCGGGTCGCCCGCGATACTCGCGGTGAGTGTGTTTTTTACGACCGGCCGGCGGGCGGTCTGTGCATGATCCATCGCGATATCGGCGAGCGCGCGTTGCCCTCGGCGTGCCGTCACTTTCCGCGCAAAGTGCTGCACGACACACGCGGATCGTTCATCTCCCTCTCACATTTCTGCCCAACTGCGGCGGCTATGCTGCTCGCAGGCGGCGCGGTGTCGATAGTCGAAGCGCGTTTTCCGCTTCGACTCGAATTGGAGATGGAAGGGCTCGATGCGCGCCGCGCGTTGCCTCCATTGCTGCGACCGGGGTTGCTGTGCGATGGCGACGGATACGCGGCGTGGGAGCAAGCGGGACTTGCCCTCTTTGCACGGGCGAACTATCGATACACCATGAGTCTTGCGGATTTGGCAGCGGCTACCGACGTCATTCGGCGGTGGAAGCCAGGTGCGCGCTCGCTCTCGGATTGCGTGCTGGCTGCCTTTGCCGAAAAGAGCGCAGACGCTTCCACCGTAGACTGTCACGATCGCGCGATGCAGCGTGTCGCGCGATTGACCGCAGGGTCTGTCGGTGATGACCTCACACCAATTCCGTATTTCGAGGAGCAGTGGAACGCGCGCGTCGGCGCCAACGACATCGATTGGTTTGATCTCGGGATGAAGAATTATCTGGCCGCTCGCCTGTTCGGAAACTGGATCGCGTATCAAGGGCAAGGACTTCGTTCCATTGTCGAGTGGCTGCAGACATGCGCTGCCGTCGTCCGCCACTTCGTGTTGCAGCGCCTGCTACGATCAGGGCTTCCCCTGGATCATCCACTGTTCATCGAGTCGGTGCGATCGGCGGACCTGCTCCTGCTTCACGTGCTCGACAGCGGATCGTTCGCACGCGACGCCGCGCCTCTCGAACAATCGAGTCGGGCATGAACACATCGGCGCTTCGACGTTTTCTGAAATACGTGGCCTACGACACCCGATCCGACGAACAATCATCGACATTTCCAAGCACTCCCGGACAGCTGGTGCTCCTGCGTGAACTCGTGGAGGAACTGCGAGCGCTCGGGCTAGACGACGCGGCCATGGATGATTACGGATATGTCATGGCCACGGTGGCACCCACGCGTGGACGTGGCGATTCCCCGATCATCGGCTTCATTGCGCATGTCGATACTTCGCCTGAAATGCCCGGACATGACGTTCGGCCGCTCGTTCACGAGCGCTACGACGGCGGCGATATCGTTCTGCCTGACGCTCCTTCGGTGGTTCTGCGAGCATCAGAGAATCCTGCACTCGCCGCCCAGACCGGTAACACGATCGTGACGGCATCCGGCCTGACGCTCCTGGGATCAGATGACAAGGCGGGCGTCGCGGAAATCGTCGCCGCGGTGGAATACCTCGTCTCGCATCCTGAAATTGAGCACGGGCCGGTGCGCATTGCGTTCACGCCTGACGAGGAGATTGGCCGCGGCGCGAATCATTTCGACGTGAAGCGTTTTGGCGCGACGTGCGCCTACACCCTCGACGGCGGCAGCCGCGGCGAACTCGAATTCGAAAGCTTTTCAGCCGATGCCATCACCGTGACGTTCAGGGGATTCAACACGCATCCAGGCTACGCGAAGGGGCGAATGATCAATGCGATTCGCGTCGCCGCCGACTTCGTCGCACGGCTTCCGCGTGACACGATGAGTCCGGAGACCACTGAAGGCCACGAAGGCTATCTGCATCCATATCAAGTGCACGCGGCAGTCGATGCTACGAGTGTGAAAGTTCTTGTCCGCGACTTCGTGACGGAGAAGTTGAAGGAAAAAGAAAACTACGTGCAGCAGCTGGCGCGGGAGGTGGTGGGCACCCACGCGGGTGCGTCAGTCGAGTTCACCGTCGACGAGTCGTACCGCAACATGCGCGAAGTGCTGGAACAGCACCCACGCGTCGTCGACTACGCTCGGCAAGCAATCCGGCTGGCCGGGATTGAACCGATCGAGCGGCCGATCCGCGGCGGGACCGACGGATCACGTTTGTCGTTCATGGGCCTGCCGACGCCGAACCTGTTCGCCGGCGAGCACAACTTTCACTCACGGCTCGAATGGGTGTCCGCGGAGGACATGGACGCAGCCGTGGAAGTGATTGTGAACCTGTGTCGGATATGGGCGGCTGAATCCCTCATCGCTGATCACTGATCATGAATCGCCAATCGCCGAATCCCCGAATCGGCACCGCGATTCAAGAATGCACGGATTCGAGATGAGCGATTCGACATTCACTGTACGGTGAAATTGACGGTGACGGTCATGATCACCGCCACCGGCACACCATTCACGATTGTTTGCGCGAATTCCCATTGACGAACTGCGGTGAGCGCCGCCTCGTCCAGGGCGGGAATCGACCGCAGAACCTTTGCATCGGCAACGCGTCCCTCGCGATCGATCGTGGCTTCGATGACCACCACGCCCTGAATTTTTGCGTCTAGCGCATCGGGCGGATAAGCCGGACGGACGTCCTTGATCTTGGTCGGCGTTTTAATCCCGCTGCCGACTCGAACGGTGCCATCCGGCGGAGGCGGCGGTGGTGGTGGTGGTGGTGGTGGCGGCGGCGGAAGCGCAACGCCGTCATTGCCGCTGTTGATACCCGTCCTTTGTTTGTTCAACTCGATTGCGCGGTTACGCAGTGCATCCGCTTCGGCAATGAACTGCTGTTTCAGCACCGGATCCGTTTCCTCATTGGCGCGCATCCGGAGCAGCAGATTCTTGTAGGTGAGCGCGTCGACGTAGTCCGGTTTCAGCGCGAGTGCGCGATCGGTCGCCTCAATGCCACTTAAGATGTAGTTGTACTTCTCCGCCGGCAAAAGCCGCTGATCTTTGAAAGCCTTCTCCCAGTAGTACGTCGCGACGATTTGAGGAGCCGTCGGGTCCGTGGGATCGAGGCGCTCGACCGCATCAAGCGTGTCCATCGTCTGTGAAAAATTTCCCTGCACGTTGTAGCACCTTGCCAGCGCCAGAAGCACGTCTTTGTTCGCTGGTGCTGCCTGCCGCGCGCGCGTCAGCGTCGCTTCGGCATCCGCGTGAGCCCCGCGAGCCTCCTGCAACCTGGCGAGTTCGAGGTATGCGGCAACGCCGGAGGGAGTTGTCTCAATTCGCTTCTGAAGCTCGGCTTCGCGTGTCAATGGATCGATGGTGATGATCGCGCTGACGCGGTCGCGTGGCGGTTGCGACTGTGCGGATAACGGCAGCGTTAACGTGAGGAAGAGTGCGGCCAGCATGGTGACCTCCGTCAACTTGGACTGTCCCGAATGATACGCCCGCCGCGAGCGCTTGACATTATCTACTAAATACTAAATAGTTAGTATTAAGTATGCGCCAGCCCAGCAGCACCCTCACCCCCCAGGAACTCTCGATCATGAAAGTCGTGTGGCGCCTCGAGACGCCCACCGTCCGCGCCGTCTACGAAGCGCTGCGAAAGACGCGTCCCATCGCCTACACCACGGTGATGACGATGATGAACGTCCTCGAGGACAAGGGCTATCTCGAGAAGAAGAGCAACGGCCGGGCACATGTCTACACGCCGACCAGGCCGCGTCAGCAGGTCGTGAGTGCCATGGTCCGCGACTTCATCGACCGCGTCTTCGACGGCGCGTCCTCGTCGCTGCTCCTTCACCTTGCCAGGGACTCTCGTCTCACCGAGCGGCAGCGCAAAGCCGTGCAACGCATCATCGAGGAGATGGACGAATGATCTCCACCGATCTCGTGTCGAACCTGCTGACCTGGTGTCTCCAGGTCGCGGCCATCGTTGCCGTGGCATCGCTGCTGCCCTGGCTGTTCCGGCTTGATGCCGCCGGTGTTCGCTACGTGTATTGGCGTGGCGTCGCGGTGCTTTGCCTGACACTCCCCTGGATTCAGCCGTATCGCACCCTGAGGGCTTCGGCACAGACAACGGTAGCAGCCGATGCCGCGGTCGCGACGACTGCTGTCAGCGCAGTCGCGCGGACGGCTCCGCATTTCAATTGGGAACTACTGCTTGTCTCGTTGCTGGCGATCGGAATCGTCTTGCGATTGGCATGGTTAACCGCCGGCCTGATCAGGCTGCGAGCCATGCGGCGAAAGGCTGACCGTGATGCGCTCGTCGCAATCGATGGAGATCTGCAGAAGATTCTCAGGACACATTCTGCCGTTCGTTACGTTCACGACATCGAGCAGCCGATCACCTTCGGGTTGTTCAGACCAATTGTCATGCTGCCTGAAACGTTGTGTGCGCAGCCACGCGAGATTCAAGAGGCCGTCCTCGGTCACGAGTTGCTGCACGTCAAGCGGCGTGATTGGGCATGGCTCATCGTCGAAGAGCTCGCGGTGTGTCTGTTCTGGTTTCATCCTGCCAGTTGGTGGCTGACCTCACAAATTCAACAGGCGCGCGAGGAAGTCGTCGACGAACTGGCGATTCAATTGACCGGCCGCCGCAAGGCCTATGTCGAAGCGCTGCTCACGTTCTCGGATGCGACCTCCATCGTCCCGACCGCCGCATTCGCCCGACGTCGTCAGCTTTTTAGACGGATCGCGCTCGTTTCAAAGGAGAGTGTCATGTCGTCACGACGGATTGTTGCCACTTGCGCTGCAATGGCGTTGACCGTCAGCGCCGGAAGCTGGTACGCGGTTTCGGCATTTCCGCTGCGGATCACCGATCAGTCAGCTGCGAACAACCGAAGTCGCATTCCTGGACCGCTCGAGCTCAAGGCCCACCCCGTCACCCCTGAGAACCCGATTCCCCGGCGCGTCCATTACGAGGACGCGGTGGCACCTGATTGGGTCGGTTCGGAACGCGCAGTTGTCGATGTGAAGATCACGCTCGACGAGGTCGGCCGGATCGCGGAGGCTCGCGTGCTGGACACGTATCGCCCCGTCCCTCTCAGTCTCGACAGCGACCGGAATCGCCAACTCAACGACGCATTGATCGATGCCGCTCTCGCAGCCGTCCGGCAGTGGCGATACGACCCGCCGTTTGAGGCGCCATTGACTTTCAACGTCCTGGTGCGTCTGGGCAAGGGCGAGGAGGTCATGGCTTTCCAGCCGAGATCTCAGGACGGGGCCCTTCGCGTCGGCGGCGATATCAACGCGCCGAAGAAGATCAAAGACGTGAAGCCGGAGTATCCGCCAGTGGCACGCGAAGCGGGCGTCGCAGGCGTCGTCATCATTGAAACACGCATTGGCACGGATGGATTCGTCGAGGAGGCGCACGTCCTAAAATCGATTCCGCTGCTCGATCAGGCGGCACTTGATGCGGTGAAGCAGTGGCAATTCGAGCCGACGCTGATGAACGGCCAGCCTGTGTCGATCATCATGACCGTGACGATCAACTTCTACCCGAAATAGTCGCGGGATCCGTTGTCCGGGATCCGGATCCGGCTTCACAAATCAAAGTCGCCCACGACCGGCGCGTGATCGCTCGTGCCGGTGTCTCGCTCGATAGTGCAACTGCGGACTCGCTCGTAGAGCCGCTGACTCGCGAGGAGGTAGTCGAGGCGCCAGCCAATATTGCGCTGGCGCATGTTCCGCCACGGCGCCCACCAGGTGAACATCTGATCGTTCTCCGGCTCGAGCGCTCGTCCGACATCGACCAGGCCCTCGCCGATGATCCGTTCGAGTTGCGCGCGTTCCTCAGGGAGTTGTCCGATTGCGAGAGGCTTGCGCTCCTTGGGATGAACGTCCATGTCGGTGCGCGCGATGTTCAAATCGCCGCAAATGAGAATCGGGTTTGGCGCACCTCGCGCGTCCAGCGCGAACCGTTCGAGCGCATCAAGGAAACGC
The DNA here is from genome assembly GCA_046734955.1 of Acidobacteriota bacterium. Taxonomy (GTDB): domain Bacteria; phylum Acidobacteriota; class Vicinamibacteria; order Vicinamibacterales; family 2-12-FULL-66-21; genus JALZOC01. The sequence goes on along the minus strand of JBKPSH010000189.1, from coordinate 37,146 downwards.
AGCTTGGCGGGAAAATCCTTGCCGCCATTCGGCACGTACACCGAAACAACTGTGATTCCCGGCAAGTGCACGAGCACGATGCGATTTTCGTAGTCGAACGAGGGGTGCTCGAACGCCGGACGCTCAGGCGAGATGCGCTTGCTGACGTGCAACGCGACGCCCGAATATCCCTTCACGCCGTGCCAGTAGCACCAAAAGCCCTCGATTTCACACAGCCACACCGGGAGCTGATCCGTCGACGCTTTGATCTCCTGCAGACAGACGATGTCGGGCTGAAGCCGCTCCAGCCAGTCCTGCAGCTCAGCCTGTCGGGCCCGGATGCCGTTGACGTTCCAGGTCGCAATCTTCATCAGATCGATCGTAGTGTGTAACTCGACGACCGGGATCTGACCCCTCCCGTCGATGTACCCGGGGTCTGACCCGGGTCTTCGGATTACACACCTGACCCCGATAGATGACGACCCCGAATGGGTAGGCCGGACCCGGGAGTGTGACGCGTGAAAACAAGTGGTGGGCGGTACGCTAACTGGCAGTCGACTGAGCGCGATTCGGTTCGGAACGAACATCCTCGCGGGGCAGGACGTGGCCGGCGCGATGTGTCGGCTCCGCGCACCCGGTACCTTTGGCGTCCACGATCGTGACGACGAGTCCGTCGTAGGTCTCGTACACGCCGACCAGGCATTCACACGGCAGCCACTTGCTCGAGAGACCACGCAGGATCCGCATCTGAAACTCTTAGACTCCACCCCACCGCGCGACGTTTAACCAGATTTACGCAATGCATCCGTCCACGACCATTCTTTACATTGTCGTCACAGTCGTAGGTACCGTCGTGACGATCGCCTGCGTGCGGTTGATCTGGCTCGCAGTCGGCGCATACCGAATCAACCGGGCTGGACCGCGGCCGCTTCTCGCATCAAGGCACGCCCTTTGGCGCGATCCTGGCGACGTCTCCGCTCTCGATCTCGTGAACGGGCCCGGAGGTCGTTCCGGCGCACCCAGGCCACCGTTTCAGTTCGTGGAAGAGCACACGTCTGGCTCGCAGCCGTGCGTGTCGGTGCGTGATGCGACGGGACGAAGATGGCGCGTCAAATGGGGCAACGAGGTGCGTTCCGAGAATTTCGCTGTCCGTGTGGCCTGGGCGTGTGGGTACTTCGCGGAGACGACGTATTTTGTGGAGGACGGCGAGATCACGGGGGCCGCCGAGTTGCAACGCGCTCGCGCATGCATCGATGAACAGGGACGGTTTCGCGAGGCGCGCTTCGAGCTCGACGATCCGAGTGTGCGCAAACTGTTCGAGGAACACAGCTGGGCATGGAACGACAACCCGTTTGTCGGCACTCGCGAGCTGCACGGACTGAAGATCGTGGTCATGCTATTGTCCAACTGGGACACGAAAGATCGCCGTGACGTCGCGCGCGGCTCGAACACGGCGATCTTCGAAGAACGACTGTCCCGTTGGCGCCACGAGGCACGATACCTGATCACTGATTGGGGCGGGTCGATGGGCCGGTGGGGCGGAAACATCGTCACCCGCGGTCGATGGGATCCGGAGGGCTTTGCGGCGCAGACGCCGCAGTTTGTGACCGGTGTGGAGAACGGCATGGTGCTGTTCGGCTATACAGGTCAGCGCACCGCCGACATGGCGAGCGGGATCCGAGTTGAGGACGCGCTCTGGTTATATCGCTACCTTGGCCGAATAACTGACGCGCAGATTCATGCCGCCCTGATCGCCAGTGATGCGAGCGATGAAGAGGCGGCGAGCTTTACACTGTCGTTGCGCGATCGGATCTCACAACTCGGACGCGTGGGGGCTATTCACGCAACGAGGCGACCGGATTCAGCCTCACGGCTCGCAATGCAGGAACAAGACTCGCCACGGTTGCTGTAGCGACCAACAGCAGGGCAACGCCACCGTAGGTCAACGGGTCGGTGGTGCCGACGCCATAGACGAAATTCTGAAGAGTGCGATTCAGCGCGAGCGCCGCAACCGTTCCAACCACTGCACCGATCGACGCCAGCACGATTCCTTGTCGCAGCACGCTCTTCAGAATCCGCGAGCGAGATGCGCCAAGCGCGAGACGAATGCCAAACTCGCGGGACCGCTGGGCAACCATGTACGCCATCAATCCGTAGATTCCGGCAAACGCAAGAAGCAACCCGATGGCCGCGAGGCCGCTCAGCAGCGTCATCTGAAATCTCTGATCGGACATCGATGCCGCCTTCACTTCATCCATCGTTGCGAACGCCGAGAATGGTTGTCGTGCGTCTGTCGCGCGCATGACGTCGCGGATCGCGTGAATGATTCCCGCGGTCGGGACGCTTGTACGAACGACCCAGCTCATCGGAAAATACGAGTGGCTCGCGCGGATTCCCGCGACGTTGGCTTGCTCGACGGGCACATACATCAGCGGAATCGGCCGTCCGGTGAGGCGGCCCTCACGCAGATTCTTCGCGACTCCGACAATCTCAATCGCTCCATCGTCTCGGAAAACGCGAACGTGATGACCAATGGGGTTCGTCCCCTTTAAGAACCTTCTCCCGAACTCTTCGTTGACGACGGTGATCGGCGGCGCTCCGGCGCGATCGCCGGACCTGAACCCCCGGCCGGCGACGATCGGGATCCGCATCGTTTCGAAATATTCGATACTCGCGTAACGCCAATCGACGACTGCTCTCTCGATCAACTCCGGACCATCGAGCACGTCGACATTCAGATTCAACCCGCGCTCGATGGGAACGCCGTTGACGACCGCAGCGGACTGAACGCCAGGAATCTGGCGAATGCGTTCGAGCGCTTGATCAAAAAACCGGTTTATGTCCGCCGCCGTCGCATACCGTTCGCCTTGCAACGACATGCGCGCCGTAACCAGGCCTCCGGGATCGAATCCCGGATCGATAGCCCGCATGCGAATGAACGTCTGAATCAGAAGGCCGGCGCCGACGAGCAGGACCATGCACAGCGCGACCTCGATAATCACCAATCCGTGCCGGAGCCATGCGGATCGCTGGCCGGCCGTCGTTCGTATGCCATCCTGTTTGATCGCATCAACCACGTCGCGCCGAGAAAGGCTGATGGCGGGCGCAAGACCGAACACGATTCCGGTCGCCGTGGATACGACGAGCATGGTCACGAGCACCGACAAATCGACTCGCACGTCCTGATAGACCGTATACGTCGAAGGCGTCAACGTTAGCAGCGCCGGCACTGCCCAGTACGCGCACACGACTCCAATCGTTCCGCCAACAACGAACAGCACAACCGACTCGGTCAGCAGTTGCCGTATCAGCCGGGCGCGACCGGCACCGAGCGCTGCGCGAACTGCAATCTCGCGGCCGCGCGCGGTGGCTTTCGCGAGAAGCAGGTTTGCTGTGTTTGCGCAAGCAATCAGAAGCAACATGCCGACGGCACCAAGCATCAGCAACAGCGCAGGGCGCGCGTATCGAGCCATGCTGCTCTGGAAAGGCACGAACGCAGCCGCATATTCCCCCTTGATTAACGATTCCGGATGCGCGTCTCGGAAGGATTCGAACACGGACGACGCCTCTGCGTTCGCTCGATCGATCCCGATTCCTTCTTTGAGCCGGCCGGCGACGGCGTAGTTAAAACCCCCTCCCGGGCCGGTCGTGCTTGGACGCAGCGGCACATAGAGATCGGCAGGGGGAATCGAACGAAAGTCGCGGGGCATCACGCCGACGACGGTGTGCGAACGATCTCCAAGTGTCACCGTCGATCCGACGGCCGATCGGCTTCCACCAAACAACCGTGTCCAGAGTCCATAACTGAGAACAACGGCATCGACGCCGCCGGCGCGATCGTGCACGTCTGTGAACGTCTCACCATAGAGAGGACGCACACCGAACACGTCGAAGAATTCCTTCGAGACCGGCATCGCTTTGACGTATTCAGCGGTGTCGCCGGTTGCGAGATTGAACCCGGTGAGGCCTCGCCACGCGGCCACGGCATCGAACGATCGCAAATTGTCGCGAAAGAACATATAACGGAGCCCCGTGTGCCCCATGTTTTCGCCGGAGGATTCAGTTCTTCGCACGAGCTGGACAATGCGCTCTGGATGCGGATACGGCATCGGCCTCAACAACACTGCATCGACGACGCTGAAGATTGCCGTGTTCGCGCCTATTCCCAGCGCGAGCGTCGCAAGTGACGCGATTGTGAATGTCGGCGTGCGGAGTAACGACCGAACGGCATAGCGAGTATCTTGCAGGAACGTCTCGAGCCAGGCGACGGTGGTCATGTATCCTCCCGACTGATCATCGAACCATTGGATGCCCCGGACTGTGCAAAGGTTGCTGCCGAACCACGAGCCGCGTTCTATCGTAACTGGTTCCCATGGACCGGTTTCTTCACGACCTGAAATACGCCGCACGTGTGCTTTGGAAGGATCGCGGCTTTGCCGCAACGGTCGTCCTCACGTTGGCGGTGTGTATCGGGGCCAATGCGGCGATCTTTGCCATCATCAATGGAGTCCTGCTGCGGCCGCTTCCCGTTCCCGAAGCCGATCGGCTCGTCACGGTCTACAACAGCTATCCCAAGGCCGGTGTCGAGCGCGCTTCAACCGGAGTACCGGACTACTACGACAGGCTCCGTGAAACGGACGCGTTTGAAGAACTGACGCTGTATCGATTGGCCGGGCAGACCATCGGCGGACAGAACGATCCGCAACGCGTGACGGGAATGGCGGTGAGGCCGTCTTTCTTTCGCATGCTGCGCGCAACGCCTTATCGCGGTCGCGTGTTTCGCGAGGACGAGGGAGAAATCGGTCACGAGCGCGAGGTCATCCTCAGTTACGCGCTGTGGCAGCAACTGTTCAGCGCACAGGACTCCGCAGTCGGTCGCGATCTGCGGATCAACGGCGACAACTACACGATCGTGGGCGTCATGCCGCAGTCGTTCTACTTCATCGATCCCGACGTGAAGCTGTGGACACCCGTGGCGTTCACCGCCCAACAAAGGTCAGACGACGCCCGGCACAGCAACAACTGGACGATGGTCGGCCGATTGAAACCGGGCATGTCCGTCGCTGTCGCGCAACAACAAATCGATGCACTCAACGCTCGAAATCTCGACCGCTTCCCGGCGCTGAAGCAGATCCTGATCAACGCCGGATTTCATTCGGTTGTCGCGCCGCTTCAACCGGATCTTGTCCGCGAAGTCCGATCGACGCTGCTCATGTTGTGGGCGGGCGTGCTTTTCGTGCTCGCAATTGGAGCAGTGAACATTACCAACCTCGTGCTCATTCGATCGTCGTCTCGCATGCGCGAGCTGGCGACGCGCCACGCCCTGGGTGCGTCAATGGCCCGCCTGATGCGGCATTTGCTGACCGAGACGGTGATCCTGACTGCTATCGGCGCCGCGCTCGGTGTACTCATAGGGTATGCCGCGCTGACCGCGCTTGGCGGCGTGGGACTGGATGCACTGCCGCGAGCCAACGAGATCCGGATCGACGGCGAAGTCATCGCATTTGCGTTCGCGCTCGCGTTGTTCGTTGGCGTCGCGGTCGGTCTTGCCCCGCTCGCTCGCCTCACCGGGCTGAATCTGGCGCAGGCGTTCAGGGAGGAAGGACGCAGCGGAACCTCGAGCCGTGGCGCCCGGGCAGTTCGGAGGCTCCTTGTTGCCAGTCAGGTCGCCTTCGCGTTCATGCTCCTCGCCGGTGCCGGTTTGCTGCTGGCAAGTTTCGAACGGGTGTTGGCCGTCGATCCTGGCTTCAATCCGGGCAACTTGCTCACCGCGCGCGTGTCGCCGCCGGCGTCACGATATCGCGACGATGCCGCCGTTCGCACGTTTGCCGATCGGTTCGTCACCGCAGTGCGCGGCCTCCCCGGTGTTCAGCATGCCGGCCTGTCTTCGAGCATTCCTTTCGGCGGGGATTTCAGCGACAGCGTCATCATTGCCGAGGGCTATCAAATGGCGCCAGGCGAATCCTTGATCTCGCCTTATCGTGTGATCGCCACACCCGGCTATTTCGAAGGACTCAACGTTCCTCTCAAGCGCGGACGCACGTTCAACGACAGTGACACCGAAACCTCACCACCAGTTGTCGTCGTCGACGAGCGGCTCGCGCAGCGGTTCTGGCCGGGCGCGGATCCGATTGGCCGGCGCATGTTCCAGCCGCAGAACCCGAACGACTTGCTGGCGCCGGATAAGAACACGCGATGGCTGACGGTCGTGGGAGTGGTCGGTGAGACGAAAATGGCCGGCCTGGTCACGACCGAGGACCGCGTCGGCACCTATTATTTCCCGCTCAGGCAGTCATCGCAGCGCGGACTGACGCTCACCGTACGCACTGCAGGTGATCCGCTGGCCGTCGCGCCCTCAATTCGCGAGCAGCTTCGAGCGGTGGACCCGGAGCTGCCTCTGTACAGCGTCCGCACAATGGCCGATCGGATGAATGAATCGCTGGCGGATCGGCGCACACCAATGGTCGTCGCGCTGGTCTTCGCCATCGTGGCGCTTTTCCTCGCGGCTATCGGTCTCTACGGTGTGCTCGCGTACCAGGTATCGCAGCGCACGCGAGAGATCGGCATCCGTCTCGCCCTCGGCAGCGACTCGCGCCGTGTGTTTGGCTTGATCGTCAAGGAGGGCATGACGCTCATGGTCGCCGGCTTCGCGGTCGGAATGGCCGGTGCGTTCGCGATTCGCCGAACCATGGCGGCGCAGCTTTATGGCGTCGGACCGATGGACCCGCTGGTGCTCGCGAGTGTCGGGACGGTGCTCGCCGTCGTGACATTCGCGGCCTGCACACTGCCTGCCCGGCGCGCGGCGCGAATCGATCCGATTGTGGCTTTGAGTGAGCAATGACTGCAGCGACTTCCGCGTGAAGGCAGAAGCCAGATAGTTCAGTCAAACGCCCCCTGCGAGATCTGATCGACGAGTTCGTCCAGCGATCGCACGCGCGGGCAATCAACATCCGGGTATAAGCCGGCTTCATCGAGCAGCACGCCGCGGAGCCCTGCCGCTCGCGCACCTTCGACGTCGACGTGATACAGGTCGCCGACGTGAATCGTGCTCTCGCGTCGAGCACCGCTGCGCGCGAGCGCAATTTCGAAGAAGCGCGGGTCCGGTTTCTCCACGCCTTCATCGTGCGAGTCGAGCAGGCAGTCGACGCATCCGGCAAGGGCGAGCCGCTCGAACAGCACTCTGAGCTTTCCGTTCGCGTTCGACACAATCGTCAGTTTCAACCCGCGTTGACGAAGCGCGGCGAGCGCCGGGGCAACGGCCGGCGGCACGAACTCCCACAGGTTTGTCGTTCGATGATACGCGTGCAGCTCTTCGAGCGCGGCCTCGACCGCAGGCCCCAGCGGCACGCCAGCCTGTTCGAAGATCAGATTGAAATAAAGCCAGCCACGACCTGCGTCATTCGTCGCAGTTATGGTCTGTCGAACGTCAATCTTCTTCTTCGCATGGGGTTCGGCGCGGGCGAGCGCCGCAGGATCGACATCTACGCCACGTGCCCTGAGCGCATCGCTGATCCGGGTCCAGTTCGGGTAGACAAGGACGCCACCCGCATCGAGGAAGACCGTTTCGAGCATCTCCTGTGTTGTTCCGTGTTCTTGTTTGGTCAGCCGCGCCGCTCGATCCTGGCCCACGTGTCCTTCAACGTGACGGTTCGATTGAAGACCATATGGCCGGGTGACGAATCCGGATCGATACAGAAATACCCAAGCCGCTCGAACTGATAGCGGGAACCAACGGGTGCGTCACGCACGGCTGGCTCCAGCCGCGCGTCGGGAATCACGTCGAGCGAGACCGGATTCAAATCAGCAAGGTAATCGACGGCGTCCGGCATTTCGCTCTTGAACAAGCGATCGTACAGCCGTACTTCAACCGTGAGCGCATGCGGGGCCGACACCCAGTGGAGCGTCGCCTTCACTTTGCGGCCGTCGGGAGCGTCGCCACCACGCGTCGCGGGATCGTAGGCGCAACGCAACTCGGTAACGTGTCCGTCGGCGTTCTTGATCACGCTGGTGCAGGTGATGAAGTACGCACCACGCAGCCGGACCTCGCGCCCGGGTGCAAGACGGAAGAACTTCTTTGGCGGATCCTCCCGGAAATCGTCACGCTCGATGAACAGTTCGCGCGAGAACGGAACCCTGCGCGTTCCGGCGGATTCGTCTTCCGGATTGTTGACGACGTCGAATTCCTCCGACTGTCCCTCCGGATAATTCTCGATGACCACTCGCAGTGGATTGAGCACTCCCATGACGCGTGGAGCGGTTCGATTGAGGTCTTCCCGCACTGCGTGTTCGAGCAGCGCAACATCGACGATGTTCTCGCGTTTCGCGACGCCGATACGTTCGCAGAACGCGCGGATCGCTTCCGGCGTGTACCCCCGACGCCGCATGCCGCCAATCGTCGGCATGCGCGGATCGTCCCAGCCTTGAACGTGGCCCTTCTCCACCAGCTCCAGGAACTTGCGTTTGCTCATGACCGTGTAGGTCAGGTTCAGGCGAGCAAACTCGATCTGCCGCGGCTCGGCGGGAACGGGCAGGTGTTCGATCAACCAGTCATACAGCGGGCGATGGTCCTCGAACTCCAGCGTGCAGAGTGAGTGCGTGATCCGTTCGATGGCGTCCGACGGTGGGTGCGCCATGTCGTACATCGGATAGATGCACCAGGCATCACCGGTGCGATGGTGGTGGGCGCGGCGAATCCGGTACAGCACCGGGTCGCGCATGTTGATGTTCGGCGACGCCATGTCGACTCGCGCGCGAAGCACGTGCGCGCCATCCTCGAATTCGCCGGCACGCATGCGCGCAAACAGATCCAGGTTTTCCTCGACAGAGCGATTGCGAAACGGACTGTCGACGCCAGGTTCGGTGAGCGTGCCGCGCCGCTGGCGGATCTCTTCGGCGCTCTGACTATCGACGTATGCGTCGCCTTGCCGGATGAGGTGAACCGCGTACTCGTACAGCGTCTCGAAGTAGTCCGACGCGTATCGCGGCTCTCCCTCCCACTGGAACCCGAGCCAGCGGACATCTTCCTTGATCGATTCGACGTACTCCACATCCTCGGTCGTCGGATTCGTATCGTCGAAGCGCAGATTACACGTGCCGCCAAACTCGGCCGCGACGCCGAAATTCAGGCAGATCGACTTCGCATGACCGATATGGAGGTAGCCGTTGGGCTCCGGGGGAAATCGCGTCGCGACGCGACTCTCGTTGCGGCCGACCTTCAAATCCTCGGTGACGATCGCGCGGATGAAGTCGACAGGAGCGGTGGAATCGCGATCGACGCCGCCGATCGTCGCGTCTGGGGTGTCTCGATCCATGTTCAGCAAACGATCATTATAAGGGTTCTCCGAGGTTCGACAGGGTTCTGCAAGGTTCTTCCGGGCTCGGAACCTCGCCGAACCTGGTACAACCGTGCAGAACCTTATTCAAGCTCCTCCAGCGCTCGGATCCCGCTCCGCATGCCCATCCACCAGGTGCCGAGACTAATCGCCACAGCCCCAACAAAGCAGCTGTACATGTTGAACAGCTGAGAAGATGACAGCGGCAGACCACGAACCTGGTGGAAAAGATAAACCGACGACGGCCATCCCACGAGCATGACGATGATGAGCACAAACAGCACCGCGATCACCATGAACGCGATGCCACCGTACGAACCTGCGACCTGACTCGCGTTGTCAGCCGCAAAGCGTGGGTAGCGTGCGCCAAGTCCGGTCGCCAGGCCGACGAGCGCCAGGCTCATGAACAGCACGACGACAGGCGCCACCGCGGCAAGAAACGGATCGACTCCGAGAAGATAGTTGCCGGTGATCGTCAACACTTCGGTGAGGACGAGCACCGGCACCAGGCCGATCCAGAACTTGGACCACAGAAAATCGCGCAGCCTGACCGGCGCGGCGCGAACGATCCAGAATGCCGCGCCTTCTGACGAGACGCTCGGAAAGACGAACCGCACGGCAACCGTCGCCATCACCAACCCGGTCATACCTAGATTCACGAACGCGTAGACGTTCTTGACGACGCCGCTCATGTAAGGAATGCGATCGAGATCGAGAACACGAAAGTTGTAGAGGTAGAGAAGCATGAGCGCGACAAGCAGCAGAAGCTGAGACCACTGGCTGACGTCGCGGAAGAAAACCTTGGCATCCTTGAGGACCAGGTGACGACGGATCGTCGAAATCGGCAGACGGTTGGCGAAACGATCGAGGCCGCGAAGTCGGGTGAAGCGTGCCTTGCGCGCCTCCTGGGCGTTACTGAATCCGCTGAAGTGCCACCGCTCGTGCGTCACGCGCAGCAGCAGCGTCAACGATGCAGCCGTCGTCCAGAGCGCGAGGAAGTGGAGGAGATCGCGAGCGCCGCGCAGGCTTGCAAAGAGCGTCTCGCCGGCCCAGAACGACGGCAGCAGCGGCGTGATCGGTGACTGCAAGGTCGCGAAGAAGGCGGTGATGTCCGGCAGCGACTCGACGCGCAACAACCGCTCAGGACGGATGTAGCGAATCAGGATCACGATTGACGCGGCGAAGAGCAGGCCGGTCACCATCAGAAAATCGCGTGCTCTCCGCGCCGGAAAAACGTTGACGAGGGCGAACGTCACGGTGGTTCCCGCTACCACGGGAATGACGCTGAACGGCACGATCGTGAGGATCGCAACCGCGTAGAACGAATAGGGCGCGCACCGCGCGACGCCGACCGCCAGCAGCACCGGCACGAGAAACACCACCACCATCCAGGAGGATTGACCGAGCGTCCTGATGAATCGCGCATAGAACAGCCGCCGTGACGCGACAGGCGTGGCGAGCAGAAGCCGGAGATCCGCTGACAGAAAAAACGTCGACAGCGCGGTGACCAGTCCGCTGAATGCGAGAAATGACAGGAACGTGAGAAAGAGCCACGACAGACCGGCGCGAAGCAGGTAGTCGCCGAGCTCGCCAAAGTCGGCGAGCTGCCATGTGAGCCAGAACGTTCCACAGAATATGGCGGCCCCGACCGAGAGACCGATTCCGCCGAACGTTAGCGCGCGCACCAGGTCGCCACGCTCACGGCGGTACGCGCGATTACGGGACGCCCAGAGCGACGGCAGCAGCAGGTACGGAAAAGGAACCGGCCTAGACGATTTCATCGATCTCCTGCAGCGCACTGCCGCCGGTGAGCTTCAGAAAGACATTCGTCAGTTGATCGTCGGGATTGCCGCTCATCGCCAGAACCTCGGGCACCGTCCCGCTCGCGATGATTCGCCCCTGCAGGATGATACTGATGCGATCGCACATCTCCTGGGCGACTTCGAGTGTGTGCGTGCTCATCAGGATTGCCACACCTCGTCCGCGCATGGTGCGAAACACCTCCTTGATCAGCCGCGCGCCGCGCGGGTCAAGGCCGACCATCGGCTCGTCAACGAGCACCGCTTCGGGGAGGTGCAGAAAGGCGGCGCACATCACGAGCCGCTGCTTCATGCCATGCGAAAAGCTTTCGACCAGCTCCTGTTCCCAACGTCCTAACTCGAAGAGATCGAGCATCTCGCGCACACGCCCGCCGGTCGCCGGGCCGTCGAGGCCGTACAAGCCGCCGTGAAACCGCAGAAACTCGCCGGCGGTGAGCTTCTCGTACAGAAATGGACGGTCAGGAATGAAGCCGAGCGACGCCTTGGCGCGATCAGGATTCAACGCGAGATCGTGTCCGTTGACGAGAATCCGTCCCGACGTGGGCTTCAACAGCCCGGCGATCATCCTGATTGTGGTCGTCTTTCCCGCGCCATTCGGACCAAGAAAACCATGGATCTCTCCAGGCCGAACGTCGAGCGACACACCGTTCACCGCGGTGAACGTGCCGTACTTTTTCACCAGGTCGTGAACGGCAATCATCGGCGGCGACGGCGTTCCGGTGGTGTTGACCAGCAATCGCCGACCGCGCGGGTTGGCATGCTGATCCCGAGCGGCGTGACATCACCGGGCCGTCGTCCGACCACGACCGGCGTTGATCCCGGAGCGGTTTCGAGATCGAGAATTTCGATCCGCAGCCGGCCTATGAGCGGCAGTATTCGCGCCTGTTGATCCAATCCGCCACGCGCGAGCCGCAGGTGGGTGGCATCGGCCGGGAACTCGTTCAGCGTCGGATCGACGGGAAGCCAGAATCCGCGGGTTTGCCCCTCCCCGAGATAGACCTCGGGCCAGGCATGGTAGTAGAAGGCACCGTGAACGGAGACAAGACCGACCGCAATCCGGGAAGGGATACCGATGGCGCGAGCCATCGCGACGAAAAGGGCAGTGTGCTCATTGCAGTCGCCGACTCTCGTGCGAAGTACTTCGCGCGCGGACGGAATACTGACCGTCGGCTTCTTCTCGAGAATGGCATTGACGTGACGCGTCAGTCGTTCCGCCCGTGCACGATTGCCGATCACATTGCGGGTCGCGTTCTCCGCTTCCGCGACGATCTCGGGTGCCGAACTTTCGATCAGCGACTCGGGCTGCAGGAATTGTGAAACATCAGGAACGTCGCTGACGGCGTGGAGCGACTGCGGATCGCGGATCTCGACAAGATCGCCATCGATTGACTGACCGGCACCGTTCATCGCCGCGCGATCGAACTCGACGCCGCTGAGCCGCAGCTTCAGACGCCGGACGTCGCGCGGTTCCTCGATTTGCAGCCTGCCGGTCGGCACAATCGCGGAAGCACTCAGCAGATCGTTTCGCACGTTGAACGGGACCGCCATCATTTGCGCTTCGGCCTGTGTCTCGAGAACGGTCTGGAATCCCATCGGACTCTTTTCAAGAACAATTTCGCCGGTGTCGGTGATCCAGGATGTCGTTTTCAAACCGGCGTAATCGGCATCGACACGAAACGCGGGAAGGCGGCGTCGGTTGACGGTGACCAGCTCACGCGCACCAACGTCGACAGAGATTGGTGAGTTGCCGAGTGTCGCAGGATCGAAGATCGTCCATGTGTAGTGCGCGCCGGCCGTCAGGCCGGCATCGGCAAGACGGCGAGCGAGATTGAGCGCGAGCACGGGCCTGTCGGCGAGCACGCGATCTTCTTCGTGAGTTCCAGATGCCGTCGACACGGAGAGGTGCAGTGTGCGTCCGTCGATCGTCCCCCGAACCGTCGTCCCGCCGGTGCCCGGATCCAGCGAGAAATCGAAGGACTGGATCGCAAAATCCCTGTCAACCCGGGCGTGCGTGCGAATCGATACGACATTGCGGGCGCCGAGCAGCGACATTTGCAGGCGCCCATCTTCCTGCAGCTCGAAACCCTCCCCTGCCGGAACCGTCTGGCTGACGGTAAATCCAATCTTTTCGTTGCGGTAGTAGACACCTCGCCACTCCGCCGACGTGCCATAGCGCGCGAGGTCGGTTGCAGGACTGCTCGATGCTGCGGCAACACACGATCGCTGCACCACGAGCACCATCGTCGGGACCCAGACTCCGAACACCAGCATCGTGAAAGGAACGGTGATTTGGCGCGGGAGTGGACGAAGGAGCTGCATCACTGATCACTAGTCGCTAATCGTGAATCACTAATCGTCGAATCCTTGAATCTCGAATCGTTGAAACATTAGAGCACAGCAGCGGCGCCTTGGTTGGAGATTCAAGGATTCGTCGATTCGACGATTAGCGATTCGAGGATTCGAGGATTCGAGGATTCGAGGATTAGCGATTCGCGATCAGTGATCAGTGATCAGTGATTCAAGAGCCTAAAAGGCAGCGTGAGCTCGATCCGCATGATCCGTTCGCGCCGACGTTCGGCCTCGAGGTTGAGCGCCCGAGCTTTCAGCAGGTCGTCGAGTGACACGATGCCGACCAGGAGGCCTGGAGGTTCACGTTCTATCACCGGGAAGGTCGTAAGACCGGTTTCTGCCATTCGTTGAACTACGAGGCGGAGCGGCTCATCAGGGTAGGCCACCGCAGGCGTGCAGTGTTGAATCGTGTCGAGATGGACGACCTCGCTCGCGTGATGATCCTTCGCGAGCTGCTCCAGCGTGAATCGCGTAACGACGCCCTGCAGCCGGCGGTTTCGATCGATCACCGGGAACAGCTGCTGCGGCCCGACCGCAGGATCGACCTGCAGCGCAGTCCGAATGGCAGCCAGTGAAGCGCCAACCGGTATGGCGGCCATGCCCGTCGACATCACTTCCCGCGCGAACAGAATCTCGAGCGGATCGATCGCATATTCACGCGTCAGGTGATAACCGCGCCGCGCCACTTTTTCAGTCAGGATGGATCGCTTGAGCACGAGAACCGTAAAACCGTGGGCGATCGTCACGGCGAGGAGCAGTGGCAGCAGCATGTTCACGTCGTGAGTGAGCTCGAGGCAGAAGATCACGCCAGTGAACGGCGATCGCATGGTTCCTCCCAGGATCGCTCCCATGCTCACCAGCGGCCAGAAGCCGATCCCTTCGGCGGGCAGCACCCACGCCTCTACGCCGCCGAGCGCACCTCCCATCATCAGCAGCGGCGCGAGAACGCCGCCTGATGTACCGGACCCGAGCGCGACCGACCAGATCACCGCCTTGACGATCAGGATTCCAAGAATTGTTCGACTCGGCACATCGTCTTGCAGGAGCGAGCCGATCGTGTCGTAGCCGACGCCGAGCGCCTGCGGAAAGATGAAACCGCCGATGCCGATGACCAGCCCTCCGAGAGCCGGCCACCACATCCAGTGAGTCGGAACAAAAGCAAATGTGTCTTCCGCCGCATAGACCGCAAGCGTGAGGAGAGCGGAGAGACCACCCGCGAGCAACCCCGCGATGACGCATCCGGCAAGTCCCTCAGGGCCGATGAATGCCGGATGTGGCTGGACGGGAAAGAGAGGTCCCATGCCAATGATGTAGCGGCGCGCGGCCGCTGCCGTCGCGCTCGCGAGCGCAACGGGGACGACGCTGCGGGGTTTCCATTCGAAGAGGAGCAATTCGACGGCGAGGAGAACGGCAGCGACCGGTGACGCGAACGTCGCCGACATTCCTGCCGCTGCGCCCGCAACCAGCAGCGTTTTCCGTTCGGCACTCGTCAGATGAAAGAACTGCGCGATGAGCGATCCAATCGCGCCGCCGGTCATGATGATCGGCCCTTCGGCACCGAACGGCCCTCCCGATCCGATCGAGATCGCGGCCGACACCGGCTTCAGCACCGCGACGCGTGGCTCGACACGGCTGCCATTGATCAGGATGGCCTCGATCGCCTCCGGAATTCCGTGACCGCGAATTCGCTCCGAGCCATACCGGGCGATGAAGCCGATGACGAGGGCGCCGGCGACCGGGACGAGAAGGATCCAAGGGCCGAGGGTGTTGTCCGCCGGTGAGGCTGCAGCAGTGCTGATCCGCTGAAAGAAGAAGAGATTGGTGAAGAACGCAATCAGCAGCAGGAGCCCCTTCGCCACCCACGCGCTCACGATCCCAATGGCGATCGCGAGCAGGCTGATTGTGATCATCCGAGGGCTTGCGGTGAAGTCGCCGAGGCGCGGCGAGGCGCCGGGAACGTTATGCACGCCGGCTCCGTCGACGGGACAGGTCGTCTTCGAAGAACATCACGGGCTGTCCGTCGGCAGAGTTCATCTGGCGTGCCAGCGTGGTGAGGATCGACGCCAGTACGCGACGGCGGGCTGGCGACAGCTGTCGGATTCCATGGATCAACCGATCCTGGGCGGCGCCGGGGGCGCGCGCGACCACGCGTTTTCCACTGGGAGACAACCCAAGCTCTATCGTCCGGCGGTCGCGCGCCGAGTGGGTGCGTGTGATCAACCCGCGGTTGACCAGACGCGTGACGATCGTCGACACGCTGCTTTGATGGGTATGCGTCCGGTCCGCGAGATCGTTCAGGGACTGCGCCGGAGCCTCATCGAGCTTCTGCAGCACGAACAGCTGCGCACCCGTCATACCGACATGTTTTTCCGCCCATCGTGAAGATTCGCGGAGCGTCTGGACAATACGTCGGACCGCGTCGAGAACCGCACGCACGTCGGCCTCCACTGTAGATGTATGGGCACCCATACATATATTATAGGCCCTTTTTTTCTCTTTTGCCTTTCCCTGTCGGCTTTTCTCAATGCTCGCGGGGCCCCACCCCCGCTCGCACGCGCTTTCCCTTTTCCCTTGTTAGAGTTGAGCTCGCGTAAACAAGGCGACGCGGGCACAAGTATAGTACCAAGATGTCCCAGAGTTCGCCGCTGCCCGACGTCGAGCAGACAGAGGTCGGCAGCTACTTCGTCGCCAACTATCCCCCGTTTTCGGTCTGGAACGTAGATGCCATCGCCAGGGACGCGAGGCCGGCGCTCGCGTCGCCACCCGTCCCTGACGTGCCGCTCGGCGTGTATCTTCACATCCCGTTCTGCCGCAAGCGCTGTCATTTTTGTTACTTCCGCGTTTACACCGATCGGAACGCAAAGGAGGTCGAATCGTATCTTGATCGCCTGGGCCGCGAGTGGGAGTTGTACGCCTCGCGTGAAGCGATCGCTGGCCGGCCGGTGAACTTCGTGTATTTCGGCGGCGGAACGCCGTCGTTCCTGTCGACCGCGCAGTTGACCCGGCTGGTGGAGCGCCTCACCCAGGCAACGCCATGGTCGGACGCCGCCGAGATCACATTCGAATGCGAGCCCGGCACGCTGACTGAGGCGAAGCTCAGCGCCATCCGGGAACTGGGAGTGACACGCCTGAGCCTTGGCGTCGAAAATTTCGACGATCGAATTCTCGAAATCAACGGCCGCGCGCATCGTTCTCCGGAAATCGGCCGATCGTACTCCTTCGCGCGCTCGCTCGGGTTTCCGCAGATCAACATCGATCTGATTGCCGGCATGCTCGGCGAAAGCGACGAAAACTGGCGCGCCTGCATCGAACGCACGCTGGCGCTCGATCCCGACAGCGTCACGATCTATCAGATGGAGCTGCCGTACAACACGACCATCAGCAGCGACATTCTGAAAGGCACGGGACAGTTTACCGAGCCGGTCGCCAACTGGGCGACGAAGCGACGCTGGGTCGACGAAGCCTTCACCGCCCTCGAGCGCGCCGGTTATCACATCGGCAGCGCGTACACGGCGGTCAAGAACCCCGCGACGACGAAGTTCGTCTACCGCGATCGACTCTGGGAAGGCGCCGATCTCGTCGGACTGGGTGTCGCGTCGTTCGGTCATGTGAACGGCGTGCACATGCAGAACCTGGACACGTGGGAAAAGTACAGCGCCGCGATCGATCGCGATGAAATCCCGCTCGGCCGCGCCTATCGTCCAACAGTGGAAGAGCGGCTGATTCGCGAGTTCGTCCTGCAATTGAAACGCGGCACTCTCCGACCCGGCTACTTTGCCGCCAAGTACGGCGTCGATGTGCTCGAACGTTTTGCTGACGGCCTGGCATGGCTGAAGTCGGCCGGCTACCTCGCGCGGGCCGATCAGGCAGCGATTGTCCTCACCCGCGCCGGCCTGCTCCGCGTGGACGTCCTGCTACCGCGTTTCTTCCTGCCGCAGCATACCGGCATCCGCTATACGTGATGAGAACAGGTTCTCCCAGGTTCTTCAAGGTTCTGCCGGGTTCTACGAGGTTCAGTTCGCGACCCGCAGAATCATGGTCGCACGAGGTCGAAGAACCTGGAAGAACCCCGTAGAACGTTGCAGAACCTGGAAGAACCTAAAAAAAGATGCCTCAGCCCGAATATGATGTCGTAGTAATTGGCGGTGGTCCTGCGGGATCGACCGTGTCAACCCTCCTGGCCGATAGTGGCCGTCGTGTAGGACTCTTCGAACGCGAACGGTTTCCTCGATTCCACATTGGCGAATCGCTCATCCCCGAGACGTATTGGGTGCTCAAGCGCATCGGCATGCTCGAGAAAATGCAGCGCAGCCACTTCGTGAAGAAGTACAGCGTTCAGTTCGTCAACGCGAGCGGAAAGCTGTCAGCGCCTTTCTATTTCTGGGACAACAAGCCGCACGAGTGCTCGCAGACATGGCAGGTCGTTCGCAGCGAGTTCGATCAGATGCTGCTCGATAATGCACGCGAACACGGCGTCGAGGCCTACGAGGGTGTCCACGTCATCGACGTGCTGTTCGAGGGAGACTGCGCGGTCGGCGTCACCATCAAGGATACCGATGGAACCCGGCGCGAGATCCGGGCGCAGGTCGTCGTCGATGCCAGCGGCCAGGCAGCACTGCTGCAGAACCGGTTCAAGCTCCGGGTCTGGGATCCGATCCTGAACAAGGGCGCCATCTGGACGTACTGGCAGGGGGCCTATCGCGACACGGGCCGCGATGAAGGCGCGACGATGGTGCTTCAAACACAGAACCGGAACGGCTGGTTCTGGTACATTCCTCAGCACGACGACACGGTCTCGGTCGGCGTCGTATCGCCGTTCGACTACTTATTCAAAGGACGAGGGACAAATCACGAGAAGACGTACCTCGAGGAAGTCGAGCGTTGCCCGGCGGTGAAGCAGCGGATCAGTGGTGCGACCCGCGCGACCGGCTATTTCGTGACGCGCGATTATTCGTATCGATCGACGAGAGTGGCGGGCAATGGCTGGCTGCTCGTCGGCGACGCATTCGGCTTTCTCGACCCCTTGTACTCGTCAGGCGTGCTCCTGGCACTGAAGTCAGGTGAATTGGCCGCCGCTGCAATCGGTGAGGGACTGGACCGCAGCGATGTCAGCGAAGCCCAGCTCGGGCGCTGGGGCGCAGGGTTCAATGAAGGAGTCGATCGGATGCGGCGACTCGTCTGCGAGTTTTACGACGGCTTCAGCTTTGGCGAATTCGTTCGCAAGTATCCGCACCTTCGCGGTACTATCACCGACCTGTTGATCGGCGATCTCTTCACCTCGCGGGTTGATGCGGTGTGGGAACCGATGGAATCACTGTATAAGCCCGGCAAGGCGCCGATTCCGCCATGGCACGCCGGAACTCCCGGAGCCCTCCTTGGCGAGAAAGCGCCGCATCTGGAAATACCTGAGGGCCGCACGCGGTGAGCGGCAAATTGCCAGGGTTCCGGTACAGCAGACGCGTGCAGTTCTCGGAAACCGATCTCGCCGGTATCGCGCACTTCAGCGCGTTCTTCCGATTCATGGAGGAGGCCGAGCACGCGCTGTGGCGTGCTGCGGGGTTGAGTATCGGCGCCGCCGAAATAACCGGCGGCTGGCCGCGAGTTGCCGCGTCCTTCGAGTATAAACGTCCCCTTCGATTCGAAGATCAATTCGAAGTCACCGTGTCCATCGCTGAATTGACGCGGCGGTCCATCCGATACGGTTTTACTGTTACGTCGGGCGGCGCACTCGTAGGGACGGGATCGATGACCGCCGTCTGCACAACGAAAGAAAACGGCGAGCTGCGCGCCGTTGATCTCCCTCCCGATGTCATCGAACGGCTCCAGGCCGCAGTCGGTGCGACAGCGGCCACCGAGTAGAGCCACAAATCAACACGGAAATGCAGGCCACGGATGAACACGGAATAACACGGAAAATACAAGCCACGAATGAACACGGAATAACACGGAAAATACAAGCCACGGATGAACACCGAATAACACGGAAAATACAAACCACGGATGAACACCGAATAACACGGATCTTATGTATCTGATCGTTTCCGACCTCGGTGTTCGTGCGGAGACGATTTTGTCTTTATCCGTGTTCATCCGTGTTTTTCCGTAGCTTTTTTGATCCGTGTTCTTCCGTGGTGTACTACAACCTTCTGGAAATGATGCGATTTCGCCGAGCGATTCTAATTATCGCGGTCTTGTCGGTGGCGCTTGCCGAGGCACAAAGCGGCACGCTTCGCGGTATCGAAACCGCGGACATCGATCGCAGTGGCGACGCGTGCACGGACTTCTACCAGTTCGCGAACGGTCGCTGGCGCGCGGAAAACCCGATTCCGGCGGCCATGCCGCGCTGGAGCCGGCGCTGGGCAGCAGGAGAGGCGGCAAAGGATCGGCTACACGAAATCTTGACCGAGGTCTCGGCCATGCCGGCACCGCCGAAGGGATCGGTCGAGCAGCTGATCGGCGATTTCTATGGCGCGTGCACAGACGAAGCGCGCATAGACGGGCTCGGTGTCAAACCACTTGCGCCGCTGCTCGAGGAGATCGGCGAGATCCGCGACGTGGCCGGCGTGCAGCGAATGATCGGACGCTTCCATGGAATGAACATCCGCGTGCCCTTTGCGCTCGTCAGTGGCTCTGACAACCACAAACCGACAGATGTCATTGCGCAGATTGTGGCCAGCGGTCTTGGCATGCCTGACCGCGACTACTATGTGAAACTCGATCCACGCTTCAAGGAAGCGCGTGAAAAGTACGTGACGCATGTCGCCAATATCTTGCGACTCGCTGGCGAATCCGACTCTGCCGCGAGCGCCGACGCCGCGTCCGTCATCCGTTTCGAAACACGACTGGCGGAATCGTCACTCGACAACGTCGCGCTCCGCGATCCGGCGGCGACCGATCACAAGATGGTCTTCAGCGACTTACAACGGCTGGCGCCATCGTTCAACTGGGTCGCCTATTACAAACAGGCCGGCTTGGCGCCGGGTCCGCTCAACGTCACCGAGCCGAAATTCCTGCAGGCCTTCAGCCGCGATCTGACGGCAGAACCTGTCGCGCAGTGGAAGGTCTACTTGAAATGGCAGCTGCTCAATAGCGCGGCTCCCGCTCTCTCGGACAACTTCGTTAAGGAAGATTTCGCGTTCAATGAGGCATATCTCAACGGCGCGACGGAAGTGAAGCCGCGGTGGAAGCACTGCGTGGAGATGACCGACGCGCTCCTTGGCGAGGCTCTCGGGAAAAAGTACGTGGACAAGTACTTTCCGCCGGAAGCCAAGGCGCGCATGCAGGAACTGGTCAAAAACCTGCTCGCGGCAATGGGTGAAACCATTCAGGGACTCGACTGGATGAGCGCGGAGACCAAAGCACGCGCGGCCGACAAACTCGCGACGTTCAATCCAAAAATCGGCTATCCCGATCGCTGGAAGGATTACAGCGGGGTGCCGATCAGCCGCGCGTCGTTCTGGGACGACGTCGTCGCCGGTCGCGCGTTCAGCGTGCGAGATGATCTCTCGACGATCGGCAAACCCGTCGACCGGGGTCGCTGGGACATGACGCCTCCGACCTCGGACGCGTCCTACAATCCGCTGCTCAACGAGATCGTTTTTCCTGCGGGGATATTGCAGCCGCCCGCGTTCAGCATGGACGTCAACGATGCCGTCAACTACGGCGCGATCGGCGTGGTGATCGGGCACGAGATCAGCCACGGGTTCGACGATCAGGGCGCGCAGTACGATGCGCAGGGGAAACTGCAGAACTGGTGGGCCGCTGACGATCTGAAGAAGTTTCAGGAGCGAACGGGGTGCGTGGTGCGGCAATTTGACGGCTACTTCGTCGAGCCAGGTCTTCATCACAACGGAAAGCTCGTACTCGGAGAAAGCATTGGCGATCTTGCCGGCGTAAAGATCGCGTATCGCGCGTTTCACATCGCACAGCGTGGCAAGCCGCCGATTCCGACCATCGACAACTTCACGCCTGAGCAGCAGTTTTTCATCGCGTGGGGACAATTTCGCGGCGATGCTGTGCGCCCGGAATTTGCGCGCACGATGGTTCAGGGCGATCCGCACCCGATTGGCAAGTACCGCGTCATCGGACCGCTCTCAAATCTCGCTGAATTCGCGCAGGCCTTCGGGTGCAAGCCGGACGCACCGATGGTGCGTGCCCAGGCGGATAAGTGCGAGGTGTGGTGACCTTGAATCGCTCATCACTAATCACTGATCGCGAATCGCTAATCCTTGAATCCTTGAATCCGTGAATCCGTGAATCCTGGAATCCTGGAATCACCGCCGGATCCCGGATCCCGCGCACCGGGTCCCGACACGTAACGGAGGAAATTGGATGCGTTTGGCTCGTGTGATCGTCGCGTCACTCATAGTTACGTCGCCCGCGGGAATCGCGGCGGCCCAGGAGCAAGAACCCACGACCACGACGGCAGCGAATGCAGCTGCCGCCCGGCAGGATCCGACGATCAAAGCGCTGGTCGATCGGCTCGAACTGGAAAAGTACAAGGCAACGATCAAGGGGCTCACTCAGTTCGGCGATCGGCGGCAGGGAACAGATCGCAACCGCGCTGCGCTCGACTGGATCGAGGCACAACTCAAGAGCTACGGGTGCACCAACACCGAGCGGCTCACCTACACCTATCCTTCGGCGGCTGCGTCAGATCCGAATGCACCTGCCCGCGGAACCGGCGCGGGCCGCGGCCGCGGGCGCGGCGGCGAAACCGGTCCAGCCGGATCCCCGTCGGGCAGCGACACGCGACGAGGGCGCGAAGGCGGCAGCACACAGTTCGGCGCGCGCTCGCGCGTGGGCGTGTATCAGCCTGATGCCGCGGGCGCGGCGCCGCTCGATCCACGTCTGCAAGCACTCAACGCGCAACCGACGACGCCGGGCGAACGGCAGGACGTGTACTGCACCAAGATTGGCACGACGCATCCCGAAGAGATGTACATCATCGGCGGCCACATGGACGGTCACGGGTGGGGCGAAGCCGCAAATGACGACGGCTCCGGCACCGCGCTGGTGATGGAGGTCGCGCGCGTCTTCAGCTCGGCGGATGTGCAGACGGAGCGATCCATTCGCTTCGTTCTCTGGAACAACGAAGAGACGGGACTGAACGGCGCCTGGGCGTACGTGAATCAACGCAGGGATCTACAGGGCAAGGAGGATCCTGCGGGTTCGAAGAAATATCCCGAGCCGAAATGGCTCGGCATGATCCAGCACGACATGATGATGTGGGATCACGGAATGCCGGGCCCGGATGGAAAAGTCAGCCCGGAGCAGCGTCGAGAGGCGGATGTGAACATCGAGTTTCAGATGACCTCGAAGACGTCTGAAGCGTCACAGAAACTCGCCTGGGCGTTCAAGGCGGCCAACGACAGGTACGCCACAGACTATCCGGCCACCGTCGGCCCGCACATGACGAATACCGACTCGACGCCGTTCATGAATCTCGTCCCCGCGATCAGTCTTCGCGAGAACGAGCGCGGGATGCACATCGGCGCAGGCTGGGATCCAAACTGGCACCAGCCGAGCGACGTCTTCACGACCTACAGTGACAAGGATTTCCGCCTCGGTCTCAACGCCGCGCAGACGACGCTCTCGGCGATCGCGGAACTCGTGGGAGTCACGTTAAAGAAGTAACGCTACTCGCTGCTCGCTACTCGTTCCTGGCTGCTGGCGCCGCGAGGAGCGAGACGCGAGAAGCGATCGACAATCACTCATCTCTGAGCGCCACAGCGGGATCAATGCGCATCGCGCGCCGGGCCGGTAGCCACGCCGCCGCAAGGCTCACGATGACGAAGAGGCCGGCGGTCAGGGCAAAACTGATGGGATCACTCGCGCTCAATCCTGCGACCAGGAACATGGCGAGCGGTTCGGTCACCAGCGCGGCGATCGCCAGACCGAGTCCGATTCCGCATGCGGCAAGAATCGCGGCTTGGGAGAGAACCAGTCGCACGACTGCCGCGCGCGTCGCGCCAAGGGCCATGCGAATCCCAATCTCGGTCGTGCGCCGGCTTACCGCATACGAGATCACCGCATAGAGACCAACCATCGCGAGCGCCAGGCCGAGAGCGCCAAGAGCGCCCAGCAGCACGGCGCCGACGCGGCTTGGTAAAAATGCAAATGCCAGGGCGGAACGCATCGGCTGCACTTCGACGGCTGCTGATGGATCCATGCCACTCAATACACGTTGCACGTCCGCAGCAACCGACATCCGCTCCATTCGCGTCCGAACGATCAGGTGCACGAGCCTGCCACGATTGCCTCCCTGCAGGAACGGTTCATACATCGCCGCCTTCTGACTCTCGCCAATGGTGCGGTAGCGACTATTGCGAACGATGCCGACGATTTCAGCGGGATACGTCTGTCCTTCAGCGCCTGGCAGCAGGATGTGACGGCCGATCGGATCGACGCCGCCCAAATAGCGCGTCGCGAATTCGTCGTTGATGATCACGACCGTCGGCGCTCCCGCTCGATCGTTGACGGTGAACTCACGGCCCCTGATCAACGGGATGCCCATCACCGAAAAATAGTCCGGGCCGACAAGATTGAATTCGTACTGCGATCTGAACGCGCTCCCACCGTCAACCAGGTGAAGATCCGCTCCGGTGGTCATCCCGCTGCGGATCGTGAGCGGCACGCTATTCGAGTACGTCGCTCGTTCGACACTCGGGAGCAGGTTCAGCCGATCGACGGCCGCACGCACAAACGTTTCACGCGTCTCTCGCGTGTAACGTCCCTCGACGAAACTCACTTGTGCCACCGCGGTGCGATTGATGTCGAACCCCGGGTCGGCATTGGCGGCGAGGCTGAGATTTCGCACAAACAGCAGTGCCGTCAGCAGCAGCACCAGCGCGACGGCGAGCTGCCCGACGACAAGCACACCCCGGAGTGACCATCGGCGATGGATGTAGCGCGGTTCCTCTTGCTTCAACGCCGGCACCAGCGATGGCCGGGTGGCCTGAAGCGCCGGCGCCAGCGCGCAGAACACCGTGGTGAGGACTAATAGCAAAACGGAGTAGACCAGCAAACGGAAATCGATCGCGGCTCCGATCTCGATCGGGATGGGCACCGGGAGTGGGATGCGGTTTATCAGGCGCATCAATCCGGACATGAGCACAAGACCTGCGATCGTGCCGAAGATCGCAAGCCACAATCCTTCAGTCAGGAACTGCTGCACCAGTCGCGAGCGGCTCGCACCGAGCGCAACCCGGACGGCAATCTCGCGGACACGGACCGTCGAACGCGCGAGAAGCAGCCCGGCGACGTTGGCGCAGGCAATGGCGAGGATGAGACCGACGGCGACGAGCAACACGGCGAAAAAGGCCCCGACCTCGCGGAAGTCGCCCATTCGCAGGAACCCGCCGGCAGGAGAGAACTGTGTCACGTCGCCAAATTTCGGTTCGTTCAGCACGGGACGAGCATTGTGACCTGCGACAGTCAGCGCCGCCCTGCCCTGATCGATCGTTTGGTTATCGCCAAGTCGCCCGAACAGCTCGACGACCGCGCCGCGTGGCTCGTTCAGATCGGGCATCAGGTCCTGGCTGAGTGGCAGGTAGACCTCTGGAGCAACGCCGTAACCGGGCAGCGCTTTGAAATCCGACGGCAGGATTCCGAGCACGGTATACGGCCGGCCGTTGAACGTCAGCGTCCGTCCAACGATATTTGCGTCACGACCGAGACGGCGCTGCCAGAAGCCATCACTGATGACCGCCACGTCAGGATGCTGTTCGGCGGCGGCCTCGTTCGTCGTGAAGCCGCGGCCGATCGCCATCGGGACGTCGAGCACGTCGAAAAAGTTCGACGTGACAATCAGTGGAATCAGGCTGACCGATGATTCGGGGCCGCGCCAGTTGACCTCGCTTTCGATCTGATACCCGGCAAGTCCGTTCAGTGCGTGACTCTCTTCAAGTAATTGCCACTGACGGTAGGACACGTGGCTATTGCCGTTGATGCGAATGCGCACGAGTCGGCCGGCGTTCCTGGCCGACGGCGTCGCAAACAGAAGCTCCGACGCCAGACTGAAGATCGTGGTGTTGGCGCCGACCGCGACGGCGATCGACACGGTTGCCGCAAAGACCAGCATCGGCTGCCGGCCAAGCGATCGAAACGTGTACCGAAGATCCTGCGAAAGGTTGCTGAGGACGTTGACGCGACGCGCATCGCGGCATTGCTCTTCAATGACGGCGACCGGCCCGAAATCACGCAACGCTCGGTGCCGCGCCTCCGTCCGTGTCATCCCGCTGGCGACATATTCCTCGATCTGTTCATCGAGGTGCAGGTGAACCTCGTCATGCAGTGACGCATCAACAGCGGAGCTTTGGAACAGCGACCGTATTCGGAGACGAAGACGATCAACCCAGCGGCGCATCGCTACTCTGCCTCCCGGACGATGAGCTGAATGGCGCCGGAAAGCCGATCCCAGCTTTCGAGTTCCTTGGTGAGCTGCTTACGGCCTGCAGCGGTGAGCGCGTAGAACTTGGCCTCCCGGCCCGTCGCCGTTTGACCTCGTTGTGCTTTGATCCAGCCCTGTTGCTCGAGTCGATGGAGGGCCGGGTACAAAGAGCCCTGCGTAATTTGCAGGACATCGCGGCTCATTTGCTGAATGCGCTTCGCAATCGCCCACCCGTGTCGCGGCTCCAGCGCGAGCGTCTTCAAAATGAGAAGGTCGAGGGTGCCTTGAATGAGATCGGATGGTTTGCCCATAGTGGTGATACCAAGATTATCTACAATATACACCTAGACGGTCGACAATCGAAAGGGAAAAGGGAAAAGGGAAGCCCAACGAAAAAAGGTAGGATGAACGGGATATGACAATAACGCGTCGCAGTTTCCTTGGTCAGATGGCAATGAGCACACTGATGCCTGCAGTCGGACGAGCCGCCGAGCATCGGATCGACCGACTCGGTTTACAGCTCTACACGGTGCGCACAGAGATGGCAAAGGACTTCGAGGGCACGCTGGCGAAAGTGGCGGCAGCTGGCTATCAGGAGGTCGAGTTCGCCGGGTACTTCGATCAGGATCCAAAGAAAGTGCGCGCGATCCTCGATCGGCACAAGCTCACGGCACCGTCGGCACACATCGACTACTCAACAGTGGAGACGAAGCTCAATCAGGCAATCGACGCCGCTCACGCGGTCGGTCACAGGTTTCTCGTGAATCCATGGATCGACGAGGAGATGCGAAAGCAGCCGGATATCTGGCAGCGCGTCGCCGCCACCTTCAACAACGCTGGGGCAACGTGCAAGAAGGCCGGCATTCAGTTCGCGTATCACAATCATCATTTCGAGTTCGTGCCAGTCAACGGCGTTAAACCGTTCGATCTCCTCCTGACGGAATGCGACGCGAATCTGGTGAAGATGGAACTCGACCTGTGCTGGATCACGGTGGCGCAACAGGATCCGCTGACGTATTTCCAGCGGTATCCAGGGCGATTTCCGCTGGTGCATGTCAAAGGCGTGAAGAAGGTGCCGGAGGGTCAGGCACCAGTGCCTTTCGACCAGGCGATTCCAAACATCACGGATGTCGGTAGCAATGACGTCATCGATTGGAAGCGGATCCTGGCCAGGTCTTCACAGGCAGGCATTCAGCATTACTTCGTGGAGCACGATCAGCCGCCTTCTCCCTTTGACAGCATTCGCACGAGCGCGGCGTACTTGCATCAGCTTCGCTGGTAAACGCGATCCGGCTCGACTATCGCGAAACCGGTCAAGTTCAGGGGGATTCGAGCTATCCTTAAACGCATGGAACCCGTTTCCGCGGACACGCATCACCATGCGGTTCAGTTCTACCGCGACGAGGAGAGTCTCTTCACCACCGTTGCGGGGTTTCTCAGCGAGGGACTTGTCACGCACCAGCCCGCAGTGGTGATCGCGACACCTCCACATCGCGCCGCAATCGAGGAGCATCTGTGCGGCCGTCTCATCAACTGCGCGAAGGCCCGCCGTGAGGGCGACCTCGTCATGCTCGACGCCGAGGAAATGCTCGGTCAGTTCATGATGGGCGACAAACCGGACGAGGAGTTATTCGACACCAACGTCGGGGTGATTATCAGGCAGGCGGTCGAAGGCCGAGGCAGCACGCTCGCCCGCGCTTACGGCGAAATGGTAGACGTACTCTGGAAACAGGGGCGCACCGACGCCGCGCTGGCCGTCGAGATTCTTTGGAACAAGCTCATCGTCAAACACGGCTTTGCGCTTCTGTGCGGCTACTCCATGGGCCACTTCTACAAGCAGCCCAGACAGCTCGAGCTCGTCAGAAGCCATCACACACACGTCGTCGGCAAGGACAACGTCGTACCGTTCAGCCGCAAGCGCAAGTCATAACCGCAGGGTCTTACTGCCCTTTCTGCTCGTAATTAATCATGATGACGAGATCCTCGGTACCGGTCTGCTTCAGGCCGTGCGAGCTGCCCGGCCGCGTCAGCACCGCCGTCCCCGGATTGACCTCAAAACTCTTTCCGTCAATGGTCATGATGCCGCGCCCGCTGAGTACGTAGTAAATCTCGTCTTCCTTCTGTTCGTGGTATCCGATGCCGGAGCCGGGCTTGAGCGCGCGTTTCCGGAACACGAGCGCCAGCCGCGGCGTGTTCTTGAAGAACGAGTAACCGATCGTCTGGCCCCCGCCGTTGTGTGTTCCCGGTTCCTGCGCGGCCACTTCGGCGTCGTGCTCGAGAATGTATCCACCGGGTTCAGGCTTCTGCCATGCCCCCGCCGTCCAACCGGCGCCAAACATCAGTAAGCTGAGGACGAATACCCGTCGTATCTTCATGAGCCTCACCCTTTGGAAATCGGATCGCCAGGCTCGCGAAGGGAATATGATGCCGCGAGGCGATCTGTTGCCGATTCTCGACAAGGAGAAAAATAGCATCATGCGCCGTTGCTCCTCTACCGTTAGAGTCATGCCCGTTCTATTGTCCTTGTGCCTCAGTTCCACGCTCGCCTTCGCGCAGGCCACACAGGAAAAGCCTTTCGAGCCGACCGTCGGCCAGCAGGGCAAAGACGTCGTCTGGGTGCCGACCCCGCAGGCCCTGGTCAACAAGATGCTCGAGATGGCGAAAGTCACACCGTCGGATTTCCTCATGGACCTCGGTTCGGGCGATGGCCGAACCGTGATCACAGCCGCAAAGCGCGGTGTGAAGGCGATGGGAATCGAATACAACCCCGACATGGTCGCCCTCTCGCAGCGTAACGCCGCCAAGGAGGGAGTCAGCGACAAAGCGACATTCGTCAAGGCTGACATCTTCGAGTCCGACTTCTCGAAAGCGACGGTGATCACGTTGTTCCTGTTGCCCGATCTGAATCTTCGTCTGCGGCCGAAGTTGCTGGAGATGGCGCCCGGGACGCGTGTTGTGTCGAACTCGTTCCGCATGGAAGCGTGGGAGCCCGACGAGACGCAAACCGTCTCGGAGGACTGCGTAAGCTGGTGCACGGCGTTGCTGTGGATCGTGCCTGCAAAGGTGGAAGGCACGTGGCGCACGCCGGAGGGCGATCTGACGTTGACGCAGCAGTTTCAGATGATTTCGGGAACACTCGGGTCCACGTCCATCTCAAACGGCAGGCTCCGCGGCAACGACATCACCTTCACCGCCGGCGGTGCTGAATACACGGGGAAGGTCAACGGCACTTCGATGCAGGGAACGGTGAAGGGAGGCAAAGGCGGTTCGTGGACCGCGACGAAGAAGTAGATCGATTTCTCGGAGTAATCATGCCCGTCCTGCGAACTCTCGGGTCTCGGTGTGTACTTTCACCTTTTCCCCTTCCTTGATGAAGAGTGGTACGCGCACCTCGAGACCCGTTTCAAGCGTTGCGAGCTTGGTGACTCCCCCGCTGGCGGTATCACCGCGTACGCCCGGCTCGGTGGATCTCACCGTGAGCTCGACGTGCGGAGGGAACTGAACCCCAATCGGTGAGCCGTTGTACTTCTGCACCTGAACCAGGACATTATCGACGAGGAGTTGACGATCGTCGCCGAGCATGTCGCCGGTAAGCGTCAGGGTTTCATAGCTCTCCTGATCCATGAAGTGGTAGCCGGCGGCATCGGCATAGAGATACGTTGCCGGTACAGTGACGAGATCCGGTTCCGCAAATTTTTCGCCGGCCTTGAAGGTCTTGTCGAAGACCGCGCGGGTCAAGAGATTCCGCATCTTGACGCGCACGAGCGTCTGGCCGCCGCGCGCGGTCGGCTTCGAGATGTCGACGTCAATGCAGTGATACGGAGCGTTCTCGTATTCGAAGAACATTTTCCGTTTGATGTCGATCGCTTCAATCAGGCTGGCCATAGTGATAGTTTAGCCGTATGGCTTCACTCAAAGGCAAGATCGCGCTCGTCACCGGATCGACCTCCGGCATCGGCAAGGGAATCGCGTCGCACTTCCTCAGCCTTGGTGCGTCGGTCATCGTTCACGGGCCCGATCTGGCCGGTGCGAAAGCAACCGCCGATTCAATGCGATCGGCCGGCGACGTTGACGCGGTCGCTGGAGACCTGCGAAATGTCGAACCGTGCCGGCAGATCGTGCGCGACGTCGTCCAGCGCCGCGGCGGCATCGACATTCTCGTCAACAACGCCGCGACGGTTGCGCGCGCCTCGATGGAGGACGCGACGACCGATCAGTGGGACACCATCATGGCGGTGAACCTGCGTGCGCCCTTTCTTCTTCTGCAGGAAGCCGTCAAGTCCATGAAGACCCGCGGTGGTGGATCGATCGTGAATATCGGGTCGATCAACGCCTACGTCGGTTTGGCCCAGCTGGGCCCGTATTCCGTCTCGAAGGGCGGGCTGATGACGATGACCAAGAATGCGGCACTGGCGCTGGGCCGTTACCGCATTCGAGTGAATCAGCTGAATGTCGGCTGGACGTTGACCGAAGGTGAAGACGCGGTTCAGCAAGCCGATGGAAAGGGACCCGACTGGCTGAAGGACGCGGTCAAGACTCGACCCTTTGGCCGCCTTCTCCTGCCCGCCGATATCGCAAATGCCGCCGCGTACTTCGCATCCGACGACAGCGCCGTGGTCAGCGGCGCCGTCATCGATGTCGAGCAGTTTCCGCTCGGCGGCCTCGAACCCTGGTAATTCATTACTGCACGTGGACGATGTTCGCTGCCAGGAGCGCGTCGCTCGTGACTCCCGCCCGCGCCTTCGCAGCATGCGCCGGGTATTCGCTGCGATGACCATCTGACGAAATCAGCGCGGCAGCGAACTGAATCGCCGGATCCGACGGACGCAGCCCGACGCTCTTTGTGATCAGGCCGTAAGCATCGAGAGTTCCCTTTACCTCACGCGCATTCGCGCTCCTCTGCTGCCATTCCGTGGCACGGTCCATCATCGTGATTTCGTTGAACGCGCCGGCGAGATACGCCGCGTCCAGGTACGCGAGTGCGTCGGGGCGTCCGGCCATCTCCGATGCTTCTGCGCGGGTGATCAATCGCTTGATCAGCACGCTGGCCACACGTGCGTCCGTGCTCGCATACAGCGCGGCACGGCGGAGTGTTTCCATTCGTACGATCACTGGTGTCGACGGCGTGAGCAACGCTTCGGTGTCCGCAACCAGACGATCAAGCTGGTAGCCGGGTTGTCCCTCGTCCCAACTCTTCTCCCCAACCCACGGCAGCGATTTGGCGCTACCGATGTCGAATGGATGGCAGAGCAGCGGCGGGCCGGCAAGAGCTGGCGTCGCGACGGCAATTGACGCGATAACAATGCTGAGGATTTTTCGCGGTTTCATCATTCTGGCCTCCTATTGCGGAGGACGCGATAAGGAGCATAGTGTTAGCAGCAGAACAGATGGGCAACCTGGTCCGTGATGCGCGACTGGCACTTCGGCTGCTGTGGAAAGCCAAAACCTTCACGAGTGTGGCCGTCGTCACGCTCAGCCTCGGCATCGCTGCCAACACGGCGATCTTCAGCGTCATCTACGGGACCTTCTTCGAGCCTTTGCCGTATCGCGATGCCGATCGGCTCGTCATGGTTTGGTCGCAACAGCAGGGTGAACGAATTCCGGCATCGCCGCCCGAATTCGTTGAATGGAAACGGCAGGCGACTGGCTTCGAGGATTTGAACGCGTGGACCTGGTGGCATGCAGCGGTCACGATCGCGGACCTCGTGGAACAGGTGCAGATTGCTCCTGCGACGCCAGGATTTCTGTCGATGCTGGGTTATGGTCAGCCGCTTGCCCTCGGGCGGAATTTCGTGGCTTCAGAAGGCATACCTGGCAACGATCACGTCGTCATCATCACGCATCGACTCTGGCGTGACCGCTTCGCCTCCAATCCGAATGTCGTCGGGCAGCAGATTCGAATCGATCGCAAACCTTATGTTGTTGTGGGCGTCCTTGCAGCCGGACCGCCGGACGAGAACCAGAGTCAACTGTGGGTGCCGCTCTCGTTCAGTCAGAACGATTTGACCACCGGTCTGCACCGCCTGCTCGTGATGGGACGCTTGAAGCACGGGGTCTCGATCGAACAAGCAAACGCAAACCTCGCTGCTGTGACACGTAATGCGGCGCTGCCGGGACATCGATCCGCGAATGAATGGAGTGTCACGGTTCAACCGTTCCGAAACAACTTCCTGAGTGCCGACACCAAGCGCGGCCTGTGGTTGGCGCTCGCGGCGGTTGCATTCGTCTTACTCATCGCCTGCGCAAATGTCGCCAACCTGATGTTGGCGCGCGGAACTATCCGGCAGCGCGAGCTTGCGGTCCGTATCTCGCTTGGCGCCTCGCGATCGCAAATCATTGGGCAGATGATCGTGGAGAGTAGTCTGCTTGCCCTTATCGGCGGTGTCCTGGGGGTCGCACTCGCGTCGGGCCTGCTGAAAATCGTGAGCGCGCTCATGCCGCCGCATATGTTGCCAACCGAGGCCCACATACGGCTGAACGTTCCGGTTCTGCTGTTCACATTGGCAGCATGCGCCCTTGCAGGCATTGTTTGCGGCGCCGCGCCCGCGTGGCAGGCGGCGGGCGCAAACCTGAATGAGTTGTTGAAGGATGCGGCACGATCGGTCAGCGCGACGGGCAACCGGCTGCGCCGTGCGCTCGTGGTCGTGGAATTTGCGCTCGCCATCACGCTTCTGACCGGCGGCGGATTGGCAATTCACACGCTGTTCGGTCTCGCGAACCGTGACCTCGGCTTCCGAAGAGATCACCTGCTCACATTCATGCTGCCGATTGGCGACAACCGTTTCAGTACATCGGCTGAGATCACGGCGTTTTACCGCCAGCTCCTGGAACGAATACAGACCCTGCCTGCTGTCGTGGCCGCTTCCGTTTCGGTCGATATCCCGCTTCAAGGAGACATGCGGATCCCGTTTGCCATCGTTGGCAAACCCGATGTCGATCCTTCCAAGCAGCTATTCGCTCGATTCAACATGGTCAGCGCGTCGTACTTCCAGGCGTTCGGCATCCCAATCATCAGAGGACGGACGTTTACGGATCGCGATAGAGCGGGAACCATGCCGGTCGCGATCGTCAACGAGACGCTCGCCCGACAGTACTTCGGAAATGTCGATCCGCTGACACAGCGTCTGGTGATGCCGCAGATCATTCCAGGCAAGAATCTGCCGGGACCACCAGTCGAATACCAGGTCGTGGGCGTCCGTGCCGATATTCGCAGCACCGATCCGGCAGAGGATTTATCACCGGCGATCGAGGTCCCGTTCTGGCAGAGTCCCTGGCCGTTTGCGCGCGCCGTGGTTCTAACCGCAGGAGATCCGACGCAGGTAAGGCAGGACATCGCTGCTGTGATTCGCTCCATCGATCGGGATCTGCCGATGGGCAACGTCAAGACAATCGAACAGATGTTTTCCGAATCGCTGGTCAGCAACCGGTTCAACTCGGCACTCTTTGGCAGCTTCGCGGTCGTTGCGCTCCTGCTGGCCGCGTTTGGAATCTATGGCGTCATGTCATTCGTCGTGGCGCAACGCACGCAAGAGATTGGTTTGAGGATGGCACTCGGTGCCGATCGCCACGATATTCTGTGGCGAACCTTGATCGACGGGATGTTGACTGTCGGACTGGGTGCGGCGGCGGGATCGGTAGGCGCCTTCTACGCAGCGACGGCATTGCGCGGCATCATTCCCGGGATGCTGCATCTCAATCCTCTCGTCTTCGTCAGCGTGACGGCGACACTGCTTTTTGCCGCACTCATCGCATGCGTCGTCCCTGCGGCTCGCGCTGCTTCCGTCGATCCACTGATAGCATTGCGCCGCGAGTAGCGATAGGTCGCTTCAAGAAGCCCCGTAATGCTTCGCCCGCTTCATCTTGAGGAATTCAACCGATCTCGCAATCTCCTCGGGACCGTCCATCCCCGCCTCGACTGAAATCCAGCCGTTGAAGCCGGTATCGGCAAGAATGGCGAAGATCGCGTCGTAGTCGTTCAGTCCTTTACCAGTTTCACCATGTTTCAGCGCGGCCGCGTATCCGGTTGAACCGTCCGCGGTCTTCAAGTCGTCGAGCGTCGCGCCAGGGGCGAGATATCGATCTGATGCATGCATCGTGACGACGCGCTGGCGAACCTTGTGGAGAAACGCGACCGGATCAAACCCACCAACAAACGCATTCGACGGATCGTACTGAACGCCAAAATGCGGTGAGTCGATCTGCTCGATGATCTCGAGGAAGATATCCTGCGGCTGGGCGAACTCAGGATATCGCCACGTGCCGTCCTTGTAGTGATTCTCCATGCAGAGAACGACGTCGTGACGCTCGGCGTACTCGAGCGACCGCCGGATGCCGTCGACAGTGCGCGCGATCCCGTCGTCGCGCGACAAGCCGGGATAGCGTTGGCCGCTCAGCGTGCGGCAATGACGGGCACCGAGGCGAACGGTCAGATCGATCGCAGCTTTCTGCCGCTCCACCTGTCGCTGTCGCTCGTCCGCGTCCGGGTGCGTGAAGTCGGGAGAGAAGCAGATCATCGACGTCTGCTGACCAGTGTCTTGTATCACTCGCGCGATCGGATCAACATCGCCTGGGGCGAGACTGCGAAAGAAGCCGTCGTAATGCTCGATCCCTTCGCCGCCAAGACGACCAGCATCACGGATCCATTGCTCGAAGGACGCCCGTCCCGAGACGAGTTCATCGAAGTGGTATTTCGGAAACACGCTGATCCGGGGCGCCATGCTCGAATCTAACAATTTTGTGACTCCTGCACCACTCCGCCAGTCACGGCAGCCGACCCAACCGCGAAAAGTGCACAGTTTGTTCCGGAACTGATCAACTTTGTCAGTGCACGTGTCCGTCTCGAACCGCTGCACGGTGCCGCCAACCAACTGGCGCGATGGTACTTACTGCGAGCCAATTCCGGCCCGTCCGCAGGGCGTACCCCTTGCACAGCGGGAGCGGGCCTTCGATGGACCTCACCACTCGCGTCGGCCGCGGCGCGTCCATTCTCGTCGTCGATGACAACGAGCTCAATCGCGACGCGCTTTCCTGCCTTCTTCGACTGCATCAATACGAAGTCGAGGGGGCTGCCGAAGGCCAGGAGGCGTTGTCGCTAATCAATACGCGCCGATTCGACCTCGTCGTGCTCGATATCGAAATGCCCGGATTGAACGGGCTGGAAGTCCTCACTCAAATCCGTGCGACAAGAAATCAGACTGACCTTCCGGTCATTATGTTGACCGCAAGGACTCACGGGGCTGACATTGTCGAAGCCTTCAGTCTTGGTGCGAACGACTATCTGACCAAACCGATCGACTGTCCGGTTGCACTCGCCCGTATCAGTACTCACCTGTCGCACAAACGTGTCATCGAGGGCCTGCGCGAAAGCCAGGAGCGATACACGCTCGCCGTCAACGGTGCGAATGACGGCTTGTGGGACTGGAATCTCACGACCAACGAGGTTTACTGGTCACCGCGATGGAAGGCGATGCTCGGGTACGAGGATTCGGAGATCGGGGTCAAGCCGGATGAATGGCTCGACCGGTTGCATCAGGACGACTGGACCAGCGTGCGACAGGCGATCGCCGAGCACATTGCGCGCGGCACCGGACACTACGAAAGCCAGCATCGGCTGCGCCATCGTGACGGCACCTACCGATGGGTGCTGTGCCGGGCGGCAGCGATTCGAGATGAAGCAGGCGTGGCAACGCGCTTTGCCGGTTCCCTCACCGACATCACCGAAGCGAAGCTGGCCGACGGCCTGACCGGACTACCGAACCGTGTGCTGTTCCTCGACCTGCTCGAACGCGCGATCAGCCGCACACGTCGCCGGCGCGATTACGCCTTCGCGCTCGTCATTCTTGGTCTCGATCGGTTCAAGACCGTCAACCACAGCCTCGGAACCGCGGTCGCGGATCGGCTGCTG
Source organism: Acidobacteriota bacterium (assembly GCA_046734955.1). Taxonomy (GTDB): domain Bacteria; phylum Acidobacteriota; class Vicinamibacteria; order Vicinamibacterales; family 2-12-FULL-66-21; genus JALZOC01. The sequence continues at coordinate 1,371 of JBKPSH010000189.1, read as the reverse complement.
GTTGAAGTTGCCCGTCGTCTTCAAACCTGCCTCCGCGCAACCGATGCGGTGACGCGCAACCATCATGGTTTCACACTCGCGCGCCTCGGCGGCGATGAGTTCACCGTTCTGCTCGATGACATCGACGACGCGGCCAATGCGGTCCGAGTGGCGGAGCGGCTCCGTGAGGCGCTGCAGAAGTCGTTCGTCGTCGACGAGCACGAAGTCTTCGTTACCGCCAGCGCCGGCATCACGTTGAGCAGTTCCGTTTACTCCCACCCGGAAGACGTGCTGCGGGATGCCGCCATTGCGCTCCAGCGCGCGAAGGAAGGTTCGAAGTGTGAGCTGTTCGACGTGCGCATGCGCGATCGCGTCGTCTCGCGCTTGCGAGTCGAAACGGATCTCCGTCAAGCGATCGAGCGCGGCGCGTTCGAGGTGTACTACCAGCCCATTGTCGCAATCCGTGGCGGGACGATCGCCGGATTCGAAGCGCTGGTGCGCTGGCAGCACCCGACGCAGGGACTGATCGATCCGGCCGACTTCATCCCGATCGCTGAAGATACCGAGATGATCGTGCTCATCGGCCGCCAGGTCCTGGCTCAATCCTGCCGGCAGATGGCCGAGTGGCAGCAGCGATTCGGCAACGCCGCGCCCGACGTCATGTGTGTCAACGTCTCGAGCAAGCAATTCGGTGATGCCGACCTCACCAGTGAGATTGAGAACGTGCTGGACGAAACCGGGCTCCGTCCATCCAGCCTCAAGCTCGAGATCACCGAGAGCGCGTTTCTCGGCGACATTCGCCGCGCGCAGGCGACGCTCCGCCGGCTGCAGACGCTCGGCGTGGCGTGGAGTCTCGACGACTTCGGCACCGGCTACTCGTCGCTGAGCTATCTTCACCGCCTTCACGTCGACACGGTCAAAGTCGATCGCTCGTTCGTCAGTCGAATCGGCCGCGACGACGGCGCCGAAATGGTGCGCGCGATCGCCGCGATCGCACACAACATGGGAATGGACGTCGTCGCTGAAGGAGTCGAGACGGCGGAACAACTCGAGTGGCTGCGTTCCATCGGCTGCGAGTACGCCCAGGGCTTCTACTTCTCGCGGCCGGTTGATTTCGCCACCGCCACCGGACTCATCGCATCGGCACCGTGGCGCGGTGACAAGCTGTGCGCGCCGGGCAGTGCCGTCCAGTTGAAAATGTGGCCGGTTGAGCCGTCCACACCTGCGCGCGTTTCTTGACACTTGGCGCCTGCCGACGTAGCCTCCGGAAAGCGTTCCGGGGGCGCAAATGCAGATCATTCGAAACCGCACAATCTACGACGTGTGTGTCATCGGCTCGGGCGCCGGCGGCGGCATGGCCGCCATGGTGCTGACGCAGGCGGGGGCAAACGT
>JBKPSH010000188.1:0-38499 GCA_046734955.1 Acidobacteriota bacterium | reverse complement strand
CTGTCGTCGGCAGCGTCAGATGTGTATAAGAGACTGGCGTGGTCCATGGTGATTCCATGGATCGGCGTGCCGCTCAGCAAGGTCATCGAGCGAGCGGAACCGACGTCGAAAGCCACCTTCGTTCAATTCACGACTCTCCTGCGCCCGACACAGATGCCAGGGCAGCAAGACGCGGTTCTGGAGTGGCCCTACGTTGAGGGCCTGCGGCTGGATGAGGCGAAACATCCGCTGACCATCCTTGCGGTTGGTCTCTACGGCAAGACGCTCCTCCAGCAGAACGGCGCACCTATTCGGCTCGTCGTCCCGTGGAAGTACGGCTTCAAGGGCATCAAATCGATTGTTCGGATCCGTTTCGTAGACAAGCAGCCGCAGACATCGTGGGTCCTCCAAAACCCCTCGTGGTACGGGTTCTATTCCAACGTCAACCCGGACGTGAATCCGGTTCGATGGAACCAGGCACGCGAGCGACGGATCGGCACGTTGCTTCCTCGTAAGACGGTGATGTTCAACGGCTACGGCGATCAGGTTGCGTCGATGTATGCGGGCATGGACCTTCGTCGGAATTACTAGTCCGCATGCAGAAGGCGGCGAAGGTCGGCGTCTTTGTCGTGTGCCTCGCACCCTTCGCCTGGCTCGCGACGAGAACGCTGACCGGGCGACTTGGGATTAATCCGGTCGAAGATCTCGAGCTGACCACGGGCATCTGGGCGCTGCGGTTCCTCGTCCTCACGCTCGCTGTTACCCCCTTCCGCCGGCTCACCGGTTGGAATCGCGCGATCCAGTACAGAAGAATGCTCGGCCTCTTCACATTCTTTTATGCGTGCGTGCACTTCGCCGTGTACATCGGCATCGATCAGTTTTTTGCCTGGGACTTCATCGTCAAAGACATCGTGAAACGGCCGTTCATCACGATGGGGTTCACCGCGTTCGTCCTGATGATTCCGCTCGCATTGACGTCGACGAAGGGCTGGATTCGGCGGCTCGGCCGAAGGTGGCAGATGCTCCATCGCCTCATCTATATAAGCGGGGTTTGTGCCGCCATCCATTACTTATGGAAGGTGAAGGTGATGATCGGCTCGCCGGTCTACTATTCGGCGGTTATTGGGTTTTTGCTGGCCTTCCGCATCCTCTGGCTGTTGCGCCCTTCCAAGCCGTTGAAAACACAACGTGTTACGGCGTAAACGCAATCTTGTAACCTTTGACTCGTCTCTTTTCCATTTTCCCTTCTCCGTTGTCCCTTTCACCCCCCGATAGTGCCATTTAGCCTGAATTTGGCTGCTTTTCGCTGGGTAGCCGCCCTATTCTGACCGATGGATTGAACCGCGCGCGCTCGTCCCCTGCGGAGCGACGCGTTGGAGGGTAGCGAGGCATATGCACAAGCCGATTAAGTTCGTGGAAAAGGGGCTGACTATCGCGGCGCGAGGCGCGTGGACGGTATTTGACACGCTCAACAGCATTGCGCCGGCCCAAGCGTTTACTCCCAAGTGGTCGGAAAAACCGTTGCTGAAATCCTGGCAGAAAGTGAAGCCGCCGCTCGGCTGGCCGCGCGAGACCGATTCGCTCTGCCCGAAGTGCGTGCGTGAAGCGCGCCAGGAGATCCTGGACGGCAAGCGCGACTACAAGATTCTGCTCAACGAAAAGGTCGGCGAGATCAAGGCGCACATCATCGAACGCGACGGAAAGATCCTCATGATCAAGGACTGCCCGCAGCACGGGCACTTCGAGGACGTGATGGCGATCGACCCCGCCTTCTTCAAGCACCTTGAAGAGTCATTCCCGGGCAGCGACATCCGCTCGCATAACGACGAGAAACTTCATAATCACGGCTCGAGCACGATCAAGTACGGCCGCGGTGCGGTGTTGACGATCGATCTGACCAATCGCTGCAACATGATGTGCGATCCGTGCTTCATGGACGCCAACCAGGTTGGCTTCGTGCACGAGCTGTCCTGGGAGGACATCAAGACATTGCTCGACAATGCCATTTCGATCAAGCCGAAGCGGCAGATGTCGGTGCAGTTCTCCGGCGGCGAACCGACGATGTCGCCATATTTCCTCGATGCGGTGCGCTACTCGAAGAAAGTTGGTTACAGCAGCGTCCAGGCAGCGACCAACGGGATCGAGTTCGCGAAGAGCCCGGAGTTCGCCCGCGCCGCCGCCGAAGCAGGCCTGCGCTACGCGTACCTGCAGTTCGATGGCATCGGCAACGCCGCCAACTCTCATCGTCTGGTCGGCAACCTGTTCGACGTCAAGCTTCGCGCGATCGAGAATCTGCACGCTGCCGGCGTTGATATTGTCCCGGTGACGACGATCGTCAACGGCGTGAACAACGAGCAGGTTGGACGAATCATTCAGTTCGCGCTCGATAATCCGAAGAAGATCAACTTCCTCTCGTTCCAGCCGGTGTCCTTCACCGGCCGCGACGAGGAAGTTACCGACGAGCGACGAGCGGCGCAGCGCTACACGCTGTCCCACCTCGCGCACGACGTGAAATCGCAGGTGGGCATCGGCGAACCGGTGCGCGACTGGTTCCCGATCTCGTTCATGGGGACGTTTACCGACTGGGCTGACCTCGTGCACGGGCCGAGTGCGGAATGGGGCAACCTGACGTGCGGCTGCCATCCGAATTGCGGTATTGGCATGGCGGTCATGATCGACAAGGAGACGAAGGAAGCCGTGCCGGTGACCGCGTTCCTGCACGCGGGACAAGTGGCGGAGGACCTGAAAAAGGTTAACGACGCCGGGCGCGGCAGGTTCCTCTCGTCGCTTGGCATGGCGCTCGTGCTGATGAAGAACTACGATCCGTTCAAGGCGCCAACGCATTTCAAGCTGGTCGACCTGCTGCAGAAGTTCGACAAAACGTTCGGCGCAACCGGCCGCGACTACGGCAAGGTCGGCGTTGATCGGACCAAGGCTGATATCGATCGTCGTCGCGCCGACCGCTGGAACTTCCTGTTCATTGCCGGCATGTGGTTCCAGGATCTGTTCAACTACGACTTCCGGCGCACGGAGCGCTGCATCATCCCGTATGCGACGCAGGAAGGTGAGATTTCCTTCTGCGCGTACAACACCGGGATCGGCTGGCGAAACATCATCGAGAAGATGCACATGACCGCGACGCTCACGAAATGGTACGAAGAGCACGGACGTCATGAGATCTTCGCCGGCGGCAAGAACGTCGCGCTGAACAGCAAGAATCACAGCCTGATTCTGGATCCCGAAGCGGTTGCGGCCGGCAAGCAGCACGACCTCGATGATGCGGGCATCGCGAAGACCGCACGCGAAGAAAAGCTGCGTGCCAAGGCTGAGGCGAAGAAGAAGGCGGAGGAGAACGAGCGTATGGCGTCGCTCTATCGCCAGCACGTTCTCAAAGAAGCCCCGGCCGAGCCGGTGATTCAGATTCAGGGGCTCGGTTCGAAGAAGAAGGAGCCGGTGCAGGAAGTCCTGCACAAGGATCAGCAGTAATGGGTTCCTGAAAATGCTGATTTTCGATTGCTGATTGATTGCAATCGATCGCGGTTAAATGTAGGGCGGGGTCTTTAGACCCCGCCTTTTTTATGCCCACCCTCCACGTCTCCAACCTCCGGAAATCCTACGGCAATACCCTGGCCGTGGACGACTTGACGTTCTCAACCGCACCGGGGGAGATCGTCGGACTGCTTGGCCCAAATGGCGCGGGAAAGACGACGACGATCAACATGATTCTCGGTGTGCTCGAGCCGAGCGCGGGACGGATTGAGATCGAGCGGCACAATCTGGCAACCGATCGTCGCCAGGCCCTTCTGCGCACGAACTTCGCAGCGGTCTACGCGCCGCTGCCCGGTAACCTGACCGTCGAGCAGAATCTCAGGTTTTTCGGCATGCTGTACGGCGTCGAGTCCGTTGCGAATCGCATCGCTGTCCTCCTGGACGAATTCGACCTTGGCAGGTTCCGCCACACAAAATGCGGCGTACTGTCCTCGGGCGAGCAGACGCGAGTGTGCCTGGCGAAGGCGATGCTGAACTCTCCAAGGCTTCTCCTGCTGGACGAACCGACCGCCTCGCTCGATCCGGCGACGGCGAGAGAGGTCCGCGCGAAGATTCGTGGCGTCGCGACCGAGCGGCGGGTGAGCGTGTTGTGGACCTCGCACAACATGTATGAAGTCGAGGCGGTATGCGACCGCGTGCTGTTCCTGTCGCGCGGAAAAATCCTGCTCGAGGGCAATCCGAAAACTCTTCCGCAGGAGCATGGCAAACGCACGCTCGAAGAACTCTTCATTGCGGTCGCGCGAGAACCGCTCTCGCTCGAGTCCTGATCGATCGTGCGAATTACTCCAGTCCGGGCGATCGTCCTGAGGCAGTTGTATCTCCTTCGCGGAGGTCCGACACGCGTGTTGTCGCTCGTCATCTGGGTCGCGATCGACATCATCCTGTGGGGCTTCATGACGAAGTACCTCAACACGGTGACGGCAGCGGGGTTTGATTTTGTGCCGGTCCTGCTCGGAGCTGTTCTGATGTGGGACTTCTTCACGCGAGTCATGTTCGGCGTCACGATGGCGTTTTTCGAAGACGTCTGGTCCAGGAACTTCCTCAACATCTTCGGCTCGCCTGTATCGATCAACGAATACCTGGCAGGACTCGTGTCATCGAGCATCATCACGAGCGCGCTCGGTTTGCTGGTGATGCTCGTCCTGGCCGTGGTGTTGTTCGGTCTGTCATTCATCTTGTACGGCGGGCTGCTTGTGCCATTCCTGTTGGTGCTGTTCCTGTTCGGCATCGCGCTCGGTATTGTCGGCTGTTCGTTTGTGCTGCGCTTTGGCCCCTCGGCCGAGTGGTTCGTATGGCCGATTCCCGCCATTCTGTCGCCGTTTGCCGGAGTGTTCTATCCAATCACGACGATGCCGACCTGGATTCAATGGATCGCGCACGTGTTACCGCCGATGTATGTCTTCGAAGGGATGCGCGCCATCGTGACTGGCGGGACGATGTCGATGTCGTCGCTGGCCATTGGTGGCGCTCTTGCGGTGTTCTACGTGTTTGGCGCCTCTCTTCTGTTCACGCGCGTGTATCGCAATGCGGTGCGGACTGGATTGATCGCGAGGTACAGCGCCGAGACAGTGACATAGCGTCATTCGCAGTCGCAGTGAAACGAGCCCACGCCTTACACGAAGAAACGAAGGCACGAAGAAACGAAGCTGTCACAGCGTCCGCCGCCGCCGGCCTATCGGCCGGCCCACACGACGTCCGAGAGCCACAGATCCAAGCAGCACTTGATCATGAGCTGTTTGGATCTGTGACTCTTGGACGTCCCGACGCGCGAAGCGCGTAGCGGCGGACCCGCTTACGTGACCGGCTGGCGCAGTGGCGCCAGCCGGTGTGACTTCGAGTGCTTCGAGTCTTCGGGTCTTCGACGGAAGCCGTCGCTCGAAACAGAGTGACGGTGAACGGCGAATCATTTCTTCTTCGTTTCTTCGTTTCATCTCATCTTCGCGCTTAGCCGTCGGCGCGTGTCGCCAAACCAGGAGAAGCTCCGTTTGGCGTAAGATACGCCGTCATGAAGAATCGCCCGCGTGTTCGAGACGCAGCCATCATCGGATTGCTCGTTCTGAGTGTTGCTGCGTCTGCCGTCGCGCAAGCACCGCCAACAAAGCTCAGAACGAAATGGGCCGCCGAGGTGTCGCCGGCCCGTGTGCTGCCCGAGTATCCACGCCCGGAAATGGTCAGAACTGCGTGGCAGAACCTCAACGGAGAATGGGATTACGCCATTGCAGATGCCGCGGCCCAGAAACCGGCGACGTTTGCCGGCAAGATCCTCGTGCCATTCCCCGTGCAGTCGCAGTTGAGCGGCGTCGCTGCACCGGTTACCGATCAACAACGGTTGTGGTATCGGCGGACGTTTCGCGCCGGCACGGTTCCACGCGGTTCGAGGGTGCTCTTGCATTTCGGTGCGGTCGACTGGGAAGCGCAGGTGTTCGTGAACGGAAAAGAAGTTGGCCATCACAGCGGCGGATACGATCCCTTTACCTTAGACATCACGTCGGCGCTGAAGCCCGCAGGAGATCAGGAACTCGTCGTCAGTGTATGGGACCCGACCGACAAAGGACCGCAGCCTCGCGGTAAGCAGGTGCTCGAACCAAAGAGCATCTGGTACACGGCAGTCACAGGCATCTGGCAGACGGTGTGGTCCGAAACCGTGCCCGACGCGTACATCACGGGTCTCGACATTGGCACTGATGCCGCTGCCGGGACGATCTCCGTGATTGTGCGATCGAATAGTGGTGCCGCGGGAAACGCCCGGGTTGTGGCGCGCGATGGTACGCGCAGCGTCGCGGAAGCCGGCGGAGCGACCGGTCAGCCGATTGTTCTTCGTGTGCCGCAGCCGAAACTGTGGTCTCCCGATCAGCCGTTTCTTTATGACCTGCGCGTCACACTCGGTCGTGACGAAGTTCAGAGCTACGCCGGTATTCGGTCGATCGCCGTGCAGCGTGACACTGCTGGTGTGAATCGGCTTTTTCTCAACGGCAAGCCGCTGTTTCAGTATGGATTACTCGATCAGGGCTGGTGGCCGGACGGTCTCTACACGGCACCGACCGATGAGGCGCTCGCATCCGACATCGAAACGACCAAACGGCTTGGCTTTAATCTGATTCGCAAACACGTGAAGGTCGAACCGGCGCGTTGGTACTATCACGCGGATCGACTCGGCGTCCTCGTCTGGCAGGATATGCCGAGCGGCGGAGACAAGACGCCCGAAAACAAAGACATATTTGCCAGTGAACTCGAACATGTGATCGATGCGCTGCGGAGTCATCCGTCCATTGTCATGTGGGTCCCCTTCAACGAAGGGTGGGGCCAGCACGACACGGAGCAGTACGTTCAGTGGATCAAGCAGCGCGACCCAAGCCGCCTCGTCAACAACTCGAGCGGGTGGACTGACAAGGGCGTGGGGGATGTGTCGGACGTTCACTCCTACCCGGCGCCGATTCGCCCGCCGCTCGAAGACAAGCGCGCGGCGGTGCTCGGCGAGTTCGGCGGTCTTGGCCTGCCCCTCGAAGGGCACACCTGGATTGAAAAAGGGAACTGGGGCTATCGCAGTTACAAGACGCAGGACGAGCTGGGACAGGCGTATCGCGATCTCATGTATCAGTTGAGAATCCTTGTCGGCCAAGGTCTGTCGGCCGCCATCTACACGCAGACGACGGACGTCGAGATCGAGGTGAACGGGATGCTCACCTACGACCGAGCGGTCGTCAAGCTTCCGCCCGACGCAAAGGAACTCTCCACCCGGCTGTCATCTCCTCCGTCTGTGCGCGAAGTGGTTGCGACATCGGAGCGATCGCCGCAGGCGTGGCGGTACACGACGAACACACCTGCTGAAAACTGGTTTTCAGCGAGCTTCGACGACCGCGCATGGACACAAGGGAACGGCGGCTTTGGCCGACCCAACCAAAACGCGAAGGCCAGCGTCGGAACTCCCTGGCAAACATCGGATATCTGGTTGCGACGCACGTTCGATCTTCCCGCCGGCACGCTGACCAATCCGCACCTGCGCATCTATCATGACGACGACGCCGAGGTGTATTTGAATGGACAACGGGTCGCGACCTTGCCGGGCGCGGTCAACGGCTATTCATTCGTACCGCTGGACGCCACAGCGAAAGCGCTGCTGAAGTCTGGTGCGTCAAACACGCTCGCCATTCACGTCAAGCAGGTGCGTGGAGGACAGTTCGCAGATGCTGGGATAGTAGATGTGATCGAACAGTGAGTCTCATGACAATACGTTGGTCGATTCTGATAGCTATCCTGGCGGTGCAAATGGTGATGAGCGCCGATGAACAGCAACCGAGCGCTGTCGCAAAGCGTGGCGTCACCCGTGCGCCGTTTGGCACAACGCGCGACGGAAAAGCGGTTGAGATCTACACGCTGACCAACGCGCATGGGCTCGAGATGCGCGTCATTACCTACGGCGGCATCATCACGAGCCTCAAGGTTCCGGATCGTTCCGGCCATCTCGGCGACATCGTCCTCGGGTTCGACACGATTGACGGCTACCTCAAGGACCCACCTTACTTCGGCGCGCTCATTGGGCGGTACGGGAACCGGATCGCGAAAGGGCAGTTCACGCTGGACGGGAAGACGTTCAAGCTGGCGACGAACAATGGGCCCAACCATCTTCATGGCGGCGTCAAAGGATTCGACAAGGTGATTTGGAATGCTGTTCCAGCCACTGATGCGAATGGCGTAAGCGTGACGCTCTCGCGAATCAGTTCCGATGGAGAAGAGGGCTACCCCGGGAATCTGCAGGCGACCGTTCGCTACACATTGACGGACAAGAACGAACTGGCGATCGATTACCGCGCGACCAGCGATAAAGCAACGCCGGTGAACCTGACGCAGCACAGCTACTTCAACCTCGCAGACGGTGCAGGCGACATTCTCGGTCACGAGTTGACGATCCACGCGGGCCGGTACACGCCTGTGGATGCCACGCTTATTCCAAGCGGCGAGTTTGCGGCGGTCGACGGGACACCGTTCGACTTCAGGAAGGCAACAGCGATTGGCGCTCGCATTGCGGCCGACAATGCGCAGTTGAAGAACGGCGTCGGATACGATCACAACTGGGTGCTCGATCGGAGCGGGTCGGGTCTTCAGCCGGCGGCGCGGCTCATGGATCCGAAGAGCGGGCGCACACTCGATGCCGCAACGACCGAGCCCGGTCTCCAGTTCTATTCCGGCAACTTCCTCGACGGATCGATCACGGGTAAAGGTGGCCGGGTTTACCGGCATCGCACGGGCCTCTGTCTCGAGACGCAGCACTATCCCGACTCACCGAATCATCCCAACTTTCCGTCGACCATCCTCAAACCCGGACAGACCTATTCATCGCAGACGGTCTTTACGTTCGGCGTGCAAAAGTAGCGTGCGTGTATGAAGCGTGATTTGGCGATCGCTGCGATTGTTGCCTCAGTCGCGTTCACGTCGTGGTCGGGCCTGGCGCAGAACGGCCTGTCCAGGATCTCGATTCGCGTAGATGCCACGAAACGGCTCGGCCCCATGACGACCATGTGGGCCTTCTTCGGTCACGACGAACCCAATTACACGTACCTGGCGGACGGGCGAAAGCTTCTCTCCGAGCTTGCTGCTCTGAGTCCGGTCCCGGCGAATGTCCGCGTCCACAATCTGTTAACGACCGGAGATGGAACACCTGCGTTGAAATGGGGATCGACGAACGCGTATACCGAGGATGCGCAGGGGCGGCCCGTGTACGACTGGACGATCGTCGATCGCATCTTTGATACGTACATCGAGCGCAAGATGAAGCCGCTCGTTCAGATCGGCTTCATGCCCAAAGCGCTTTCGACCAAACCCGATCCATATCAGCACAACTGGGCCGCCGGCGTTCAATACAGCCAGATTTATACGGGGTGGGCCTATCCTCCGACCGATTATGCCAAGTGGGGAGAGCTGGTCTATCAATGGGCCCGTCACACGGTCCAGCGATACGGCGTCAAGGAGGTCAAGACCTGGTATTGGGAAGTATGGAACGAGCCCGACATCGGGTACTGGCAGGGTACGCCGGAAGAATTCCAGAAACTGTATGACTTCGCAGCAGACGGACTAAAACGTGCGTTGCCGGAAGCAAAGATTGGAGGACCGGAAGTCACCGGTCCGAATGGCGCGCGAACGCAGCAGATGTTGAAAGACTTCATCGAGCATTGCCTGCGAGGAACGAACAATGCGACCGGCAAGCGCGGCGCTCCGCTCGACTTCGTCACTTTTCATGCCAAGGGTGCTCCGCGATTTTTTGACGGTCACGTACGAATGGGAATCAGCAATCAGTTGCGGGCGATCTCGAACGGCTTTCAAATTGTCGCGTCGTATCCCGAACTCCACGGAACCCCAATCGTCATCGGCGAATCAGACCCGGAAGGTTGCGCCGCCTGTTCCGTGCGAACGAATCCTGAAAACGCGTATCGCAATGGGACGATGTATTCGAGTTACACGGCGGCCCAAATCGCGCGGACATTCGAGTTGGCGGATCTGCACAAGGTCAATCTGTTGGGATCAGTGACCTGGGCCTTCGAGTTTGAAGGGCAACCGATGTTTGCCGGATTCCGCGATCTCGCAACCAACGGCATCGACAAGCCGGTGCTAAACGTATTTCGCATGCTCGGCAAGATGCACGGCGACAGGGTTGCCGTCACCAGCACCAGTGCGGCGAGTACGGAGACGATCAGAGACTCGGGCGTCCGCGGAGCGCCGGATGTGTATGCGCTTGCCACCCGAACCGACCGCTCGATGGAGATCCTCGTCTGGAATTATCACGACGACGATGTTCGCGCGCCGGCTGCCGAGATTGCCCTGGTCGTGGAAGGTTTGTCAGGGCGTCAAGCGACGGTTACGGAATACCGAGTCGACGATCGGCACAGCAATTCCTACGAAGTGTGGAAGCAGATCGGATCGCCGCCGACGCTGACATCCGACCAACGAAGCACTCTCGAGAAAGCAGGACAACTGCAGACGATGGGATCGCCGACACGTAAGAGTATCGATGGCGGTCGTCTTACACTCGATGTGTCGCTGCCCAGGCAAGGCGTCGCACTGTTCACGATCACGTATTAATCAGCGAGTAGCGAGCTCTATTCGACGCGCAACGCGATTATCGGATCCGTTCGGCCCGCGCGTAGTGCCGGCCACACGCATGCCTGAAGCCCGGCGGCGAGAAGGACAATCGCGACGACACCGAACGCGATCGGGTCGAACGGTGAGACGTTCCATACCTGTCGCGCCAACAGGCGCGCGCCGATGAGGCTGCCGACAAGGCCAATGGCCATGCCGACGAGTAGCAGGCGCGACCCGCGGGCGAGGATCATCGCGACGATTGATTTCGAACTCGCCCCGAGTGCCATCCGCACGCCGATCTCCTGACGCTGCTGGGCGACGGCGGTGGCCATCACACCATAGACGCCGACCACTGCCAGCACCAGCCCAATGACGGCAAAGACGGACAGCAGAATCAAATTGAAACGTGGCGTCGAGAACTCATCTTCCTTGAGCAGAGTATCCAGGGTCTTGACGTTCGTGACCGGTTGACTCCCGTCAATGGCATAAACCTGCGCCATGACTGCGCGCGTCAGCGATGTTGGTTCCAGAGCTGTCCGCACGACCAGGATGTTTGAAGCACCGGTCAGTGAGTAAGGAAAGTAGATCTCCGGCCTGATCGGATTGGCGAGTCCATCATTAGCCAGGTCCTGGACGACGCCGACGACCTCGAAGGCATCGCTGGCGAGTTCGAACGGCCGTTCCTTGAGGCGTGGAAGATGGACGATCTGCCCAAGCGGTGGCCGTCCTTCGAAACGCGCGCGTACGAAGCGCTCGTTCACCAGAGCGACCGCGCGTCGACCGGTCACGTCTGTCTGATCGATGAGTCGCCCTGACGCGAGGCGAATCCCGAAGGCAGGCGCGTAGCCGGCATCGACCTGGTGTACGACGACGGGGTCCGTGCTTGCCGCCGTGCCGGGGACGTCGGCGGTCGTCCACACGTTGCCAAGCGGGTGCACCCATGTATTCACCCCGGCGGCTGCGACACCGGGGACGGTTTTCACTCGTGAAAGCAAATCGTCGAAAAACGCAACGCGCCGTGTCGCGTCTGCGTAACGCTGCGGCGGCAGTGGAATACGCATGGTGAGGAACCGCTCTGGTTGATATCCGAGATCGAGGCGCGCCATTGCGACAAACGTGCGAATGAGCAGACTCGATCCGGCGAGCAGCATGAGCGACAGCGCGACCTCGACGACAACCAGCGACTTTCGAAGCCGCGCTTGTCCGGAGCTTCCAGAGAGCGATCGGCTGACTTCGCGCATCGACGCCGCAAGATCCCGTCGTGAGCTGTGCAGCGCGGGCGCGAGACCGCAGACGATACTCGTCACGGCGGAGATCGCGAGGGTGAAGAACAGCACCGATCGATTCAACGCAATCTCCGCCTCGTCCGGGATCGTGTTGGGCGGCACGATGGCCAGGATTGCTGGAAGACCCGCATACGCGAGAGTGGATCCGATCGCACCGGCGACCAACGCGAGGAGCAGGCTTTCAGTGAGGAGCTGGCGGACGAGACGGCTGCGGCTTGCGCCGAGAGCCACGCGGACGCCCATTTCTTTCTGCCGCGCAGCCGCCTTCGACAGCAGCAGATTGGAGACGTTAGCGCACGCGATGAGCAGCAGGAATGCAACCGCACCGAAGAGCACCCAGATGTCGCGGCTGATTCCGCTGGGGAAGGTTTCGGTGAAAGGCAGCACGCTGACGCGAAACTGTTGCGGAAATTCTGTCGGCTGCTGTTTCTTGAGATCTTCAATGATTGGTGTGAGATCGGCCTCGGCCTGCGCCTTGGTGATTCCAGGTTTGAGCCGTCCGAGCAGGTGGACATTGCGTACGCCTTCCACGATTTGTCCCCGCTGAAATCGGATCGGAATGTAGACATCGGCTCCGCGCCACATGAATCGCTTCGGCATCACACCGATGACGGTCCGAACGGTGTCGTTCAACCGGAGTTGCCGGCCAAGGACTCCTGAATCGCCGCCAAACTGCCGCTGCCAGAAGCGATAGCCCAACACGACGACCGGTTCGGCACCTTCCTTCGCATCGTCAGCGTTCGGCGTTCGTCCCAGAAGCGGCGGCACACCCATGACGTCAAAGGTGTTGAACGTGCCATGGTTGCCGCGGAGCCGCTGCGGGTCGCCCTCACCGGTCCACAGCACGTCACTGATCGTTGACGCGATCGTTCCTTCGAAAATCGTGTTGCGCTCGGCGATCTCGAGGAACTGGTCGATCGAGTAGTTGAGGCGCCCCCCTCGTCCAGCAGGGTTGTAGACGCGCACGCTCATCAATTGGTCAACGTTCTTATATGGGAACGGATCGAGGACGACGGCATGCAGGACGCTGTAGATCGCCGTCGTCGCCATGATTCCGGTGGCGAGCGAAAGAATGGCGAGCGCACTGAACCCCGGACTCTTCAGAAGACTCCGTGCGCCGTACTGAATATCGCGCGCGAACGCTTCGAACCACATGGAGGTTTCCTGAAAATGCTGATTGTTGAATGCTGAATGCTGATTGATCGGGTGGTTAGACGATCATCGGCGCTGCCAGGTTTGTCATCCCGCAAGAATCACGATACCTCACGTAAGATACTGGTCGTGAAGCGGTTACCACACGTATGACTACCGAGCGTGCTATCGTGCTGGCGCGAGGTCTCGGCACCCGAATGCGGGCGCTTGACTCGTCAGCACAACTGACTCCAGAACAGCAACGCGCCGCCGACAGTGGCATCAAGGCGATGATGCCGGTGAACGGCCGCCCTTTTCTCGATTTCATACTCGGCTCGTTAGCCGATGCCGGCATTCGATTCGTCGCGCTGGTCGTCGCTCCCGATCACGAGGCGCTGCGACATTACTACGAAATGGATGCTCCGCCGAGCCGTGTCCGATTGGACTTCGTCGTGCAACCGGAGCCGCTCGGCACGGCGAACGCGGTGCTCGTTACAGAGGCGTGGGTCGGTGGGAACGCTTTTCTCGCTCTGAATGCCGACAATCTGTACCCGGTTCCGGTGCTCAGACAACTTGTGTCATTGCCGGAACCCGGACTGCCGGCGTTTGACCCGGACGAGCTTGTACAGTCGAGCAATATTCCGCCGGAACGGATTCGGTCATTTGCGATTCTTGACGTTGACGACGAGGGATATCTGGTGGGGATCATCGAGAAACCGTCCGCCTTCGCCAGGGCTTCGGCGGATCGCTGTCATATCAGCATGAATTGCTGGCGGTTCGATCAACGGATCTTTGAGGCTTGTCGCGAGGTTCCGAAGTCCGAACGCGGAGAATTCGAGTTGCCAGAGGCGGTTGGTGTCGCGGTTCGACAGGGAATCCAATTCAAAGCGTTTCCGGCGCGAGGACCCGTTCTCGATCTTTCGACGCGAGCTGACGCGGCGGATGTTGCGCGCCGCCTTGCCTCAACGATCCCACATCCATGACCGGCGCAGCGCTCGCCGCGGCACTCGTCGCTCGTGGTCTCAATCCCGATGAGTTATCCGCTAAACAATCGCTGTTTGATCTCGTTCTTGCGGGTCTCGATCGCGTAGATCGAGGCGTGCACGCGTGGTGGGTGCCTGGCCGCCTCGAGGTTTTCGGCACGCACACCGATTACGCCGGAGGCCACACGCTGGTGTGCGCGGTGCCGCGCGGTTTTGCTGTCATCGCACGTCCACGCGCCGACAACGTCGTCCATGTTGTCGATGCGCTCCGCGAACAGGATGTCTCGCTGATCGCTGAAGAAGTCCGTGACGCGACCCGGCCGACGCATCAAGGATGGCGGCGATATGTGGCGGCCGTCTGCCGTCGACTGACGAGGAACTTTCCGGCGGTCAGGCTCGGTGCCGACATTGTGCTGGCAAGCGACCTGCCGAGGGCATCGGGGATGAGCAGTTCCAGTGCGCTGGTGGTCGGCGTTGCAACGGCGCTGGTGGAAGTCGCATCGCTCAGGACGCGTGTCGAGTGGCAGCGGAATATTCATGGCGCGCAGGACGAAGCAGGCTATTACGCATGCATGGAGAACGGCCTGTCGTTCGGCTCACTCGAGGGTGACGCCGGCGTCGGCACGCATGGCGGCAGTGAGGATCATGCCGCGATTCTCACTGGAACTGCCGGACACCTTTCCGCCTTTACGTTCGTGCCGATGCTTGCCTGCGACGTTGTTCCGATGCCTTCTTCATGGCGCTTCGTGGTGACGCCGAGCGGCGTCGCGGCACAGAAGGCCGGCATCGCTCGCGAGTCCTACAATCGTCTCGCCGACGGCACGCAGGCGGTACTGCAACTCTGGAATCAAGAGTCGGAGCCGGCAGATTCGCTTCGCGCGGCGCTGGTTACCGCAGGTCACGGCGCCTTGGAAAAGAGTCGCGTTGCTTGGTTGCGACAGTTGATCGCCCGATCCACTGTGCCTGGATGGTCGAGCGACGCGTTAATGAAACGCTTTGATCATTTTGTACGCGAGGATTCGCGAACGATGGACGCCGTTGATGCGTTCCGGTGCGGTGATGAGAGTCGTGTCGGACAATTTGCGGCCGATTCGCAGGCGGATGCGGAGATGCTGCTCGGTAATCAGATCCCCGAGACCATTGCCCTCGCCGTCAGTGCGCGAAAACTTGGCGCGTTCGCCGCGCGCAGTTTCGGTGCCGGATTTGGCGGTAGCGTGTGGGCGCTTGTCGAGGCCGCCCGAGCGCAGGAGTTCGCGCACGAATGGAGTCCTCAAGCGTTTGTCGCAATGCCTGGACCACCGTTGACTGAACTCACCGATTACCCTGGTGCGAGTGAGTGAATGTCGTTGAGGATCCCGGCCGCGGTCACCGCCGCTCCTGCGCCTGGCCCGCTAATAACGAGCGGCTCCGTACGATATCGCCGCGTCGTAAATGCGACCAGATTTCTGGTTCCCGTGAGTGCGCCGATTGGACTGCTCGCCTCGACGGCGACCAGCCGCGCTGAAACGGATTTGGCCGTCGCCGTCACCACATAGCGGAGCACGCGGCCACGGCTTGCCTCTCGCTCGGTCCGCGCGGCCCATTCGCGATCCAGATCGGGCAGCCGCTTCATGAATTGCGCCGACGCGAGACCCTTCATGGACCTGGGTACGAGATCGTCCGGTTTTGGCGCGGGGCCGCGGTAACCAAGGAGCCGCGCCAGGATCAACGCCTTTCGGCCGGCATCGGCCCCCGAAAGATCGTCCCGCGGATCGGGTTCGGCGTATCCACGCTCCACCGCCTCCCGCACTGCTTCCGAGAACGGCCGCCCCGCTGATACCGCCGACGCAACGTGCATCAACGTGCCGCTGACGCATCCTTCGATGCGCAGGACGCGGTCACCGCTCTCGACCAGCTTGTAGTAGGTGTCGATGATCGGCAGCCCGGCACCAACCGTGGCTTCGTACTTCAGCCGTGGTCCGCCTGGCGTGCACGCCGCCATCAGCCTTTCATAGTTCGCCCACGAGTGGGTCAGGGGTTTTTTGTTCGCGAGCACCACGTCGAATCCCTGACCGAGCGCGGTGTGAAGAAGATCCGCCGTTTCACCGCTCGTGACGTCCACGAGCACCGGGCGCGAGACCGCGTGGCTTGCGATTGTCGCCAGGGCTTCCTGCGCCGATGCGCGGCGGCCTCCAAGCGTTGCGATCAATGCCCCTTCGTATTTCTCCCGCGTCAGCGTCGTGAGTCGTCGGCGCGACAGCCCTCGCGGCTCGAAGATGTAACCGGAGCGATCCATGAGGCCGACGACCTTCACGCCTGAATCTGCAGTTGCCGCGGCGATGTGATCGGCTAGCGCGCGACCGACGTTGCCGAATCCGAGCAGCACGACATCGGTGCGCGGTGCGGCAAGTGGACGACCACCGCCGATTTTCGCAAGCTGAAATGCGCTGTGAATGGCTCGGACTGCTTCGGGTGCGTCGCCGGCATTGACCGCAAATGAAATATTCCGCTCTGACGAGCCCTGCGCAATTGCGACGACGTTGAGGCTCCGTGCGGCGAGCGCGGAGAACACGCGCGCGGCGATGCCGGGGGCTCCCGCCATGCCGTCGCCGACCACTGCGACGACTGCAATTCCCGGCCTGGCACTGACGTTGTCGATGACGCCGCTCGCTAATTCATCCTTGAATGCGGCGCGAACGGCCTGGACGCCCCGCGCGGCCTCGCTCTCGGGAACCGTGAAGCCGATAGAGCTTTCAGACGACGCCTGAAAGATCGTCGACACCGACAAGCGCTCGGCATCAACAGCCGTAAAGGTTCTCGCCGCGATACCGTGAACCCCCACCATCCCCTTCCCGGCGACCGTCACGATCGCCTGACCGTGCACAATCGCGAGCGCCTTGACCGGATATCCCTCGATCGCACGCTGGGCGGAAACTTCGGTGCCCGGAGACGTCGGATCGAGGAACGACCGGACATGAAGCACGGTGCGCGTACCCGCGATCGGGATCAGAGCGCGAGGATGAAGCACCTTCGCGCCGTAGTGCGCGACCTCGGCGGCTTCGCGATGGTGCAACCGCGAGAGCAGCCGCGCGTCCGGCACGAGACGTGGATCCGCGGTGAGAATGCCCGGGACGTCTTTCCACAGCACCACCTGGCGTGCGCCAAGCGCTCGACCGAGCAGCGTCGCCGTGAGATCCGATCCGCCTCGCCCGAGTGTCGCGACACTGCCGTCAGGCGAGCGGCCGATGTAGCCCGGCACGACCGGTATGATGCGTCGGTGAATCAACGGGCGCAGCAACCGCCGTGCCTCGCGTGTCGTTCTCGATAGATCGGGCGCGGCGCCGCCGTGTTGTCCATCGGTCGCGATGAAGTCGGTGGCATCGACGTAGGCCGCCCGCCGTCTATGCGTCAACAGGGTTTCGGCCAGCAACGCCGCCGACATCCGTTCGCCGCGCGAAACCAGGAGATCCAGCGTGCGTGGCTCGAGGTGTCCGAGGACCGAGACTGCAGCGCAGAGATCGCGGTATTGCCGCGCCGCCTCATCGATCTTCGCGAGCAGCGCTCGGCGTTTTCTACCGGATGGCAGCAATGCTTTTACCGCGAGACGGTGACGCTGAAGAAATGTCGACGCGCGCCCCGCCGAGTCGTTGACCGCTCCTGCCGACGCGTGCTGAGCACCGCCAAGCAAGAGGTCGGTAATTCCGGCCAGCGCGGACGCGACGATGACGAGCGGGCCATCATGTGACGCGATCAGTCCTGCCGCGCGTTCAATGGCGGCAGCATCCGCGAGCGATGCGCCGCCGAACTTCCAGACTTCGAGAGGGGCGGATGAAGCGGTACGTGTCATTCCAGCTGCAGGGGCTCCGGCTCGTGCACGTCGGATGGCGGCGTGGGAAGTTCCATCAGCAGCCGCGCGCAAGCGTTCCAGCGCAAAAGCGAATCATCGTTATGCGGCGGCCGTACGGCTTCCGCCCGCTCGTAAAACGCCATGGCTTCCCGGAGCCACTCGACCGCCACCGTCGTGGCGCCGAACCGATCGCGCTGCAGGATCGCCTTCGCGCGCCGCTCACGGATGATGCCGGCGTAGTAGGCGCGATCGTAGGGTGTGCCCAGGCTGGCGGCCAGTTCGTCCGCCCGCGCCGCCGTCTTCGACGACGAATCGTGCGGGAACTGATCGGTCAGCGCGAGGAGCATCATGACCAGTGCGTCCTCGTTCTGTGGATCGACCTGCAGGATGTCGAGACAGATGCTTTCCGCCTCGCCCGGTTCGTTGAGCAGCCGGTATCGTTCCGCCTTGGCCAGTGCGCCCGGGACTGCGTCCTTCGACATGGGTTTCAGGTTGAACCTGTCCATGGTCACCTCACGTGCGAAATACCCGCAGCAGCTTTGTGATCGGATCGTAAAACCGATCCACAACCCGTTCCTTAAGCGGGATGAT
Organism: Acidobacteriota bacterium; assembly: GCA_046734955.1. Taxonomy (GTDB): domain Bacteria; phylum Acidobacteriota; class Vicinamibacteria; order Vicinamibacterales; family 2-12-FULL-66-21; genus JALZOC01. The sequence goes on along the minus strand of JBKPSH010000188.1, from coordinate 20,080 downwards.
GGCATTCTCCGTGATCGTGATGTGTTCGGGACAAACTTTTGTGCAGCAGCGCGTGATGTTGCAGTAGCCGATCCCGTGGGCGTTCCGGAGTGCGGGCACGCGATCGGCCGCGTCGATCGGGTTCATCTCGAGCGCTGCAGCATACGTCAGAAATCGGGGACCGATGAACTTATCGTGCAGTTGATGGTCGCGCAGGATGTGGCACACGTCCTGGCAGAGGAAGCATTCGATGCACTTGCGAAATTCCTGGACGCGATCGATGTCGGCCTGACGCATGCGCCAGGTGCCGTCCGCCGCGTCAGCGGGACGCGCCGAGAACGGTGCGATCGCTTTTTTCACCTGAAAGTTCCACGACACGTCGGTGACGAGATCCTTGATGAGCGGGAACGCGCGCATCGGCTCAACCGTGATCGGCTGCGTGAGGGGCAGCGTACTGAGCCGGGTCATACACATCAGCTTTGGGCTGCCGTTAATCTCCGCGGAACAGGATCCGCACTTACCGGCCTTGCAGTTCCACCGTACGGCCAGATCCGACGCCTGTGTCGCTTGTATTTGATGAACGGCGTCGAGTACGACCATCCCGGGGACGAGCGTCACGGTGTAATCGCGAAACCCTCCGCCCTTCGCTCCATCGCTTCGCCAGATTTTGAAGGTCGCGGTGCTCATTTCTGCTGGTCCTCGATTATCTGCTTCAGCTCCGGCGGCATCGGCGGAATGGGAACACGCCGCACGGCCATCGTTCCGTCGGCGGACTTGACGGTCACGATGTTAATCGGGGCGAACTCCTGCGCTTTGTCGGGAAAATCCTCGCGGAAATGTCCACCGCGACTCTCTTTCCGTTCGATGGCGGATCGCGTGATCGCTTCCGACACGGTCAGTAGATTCAGCAGGTCAATCGCGGTATGCCATCCCGGGTTGTACTCGCGATGACCGGTAACCGCCGCGTGTGACGCGCGTGCGTGCAGCGTTCGGAGCTCCGCCAGCGCGTGCTGCATTTCCGATTCGGTCCTGACGATGCCGACGAGGTTTTGCATCATTTCCTGGAGCGCCGATTGCACGGCGTAGGGGTTCTCGGCCGATGTCTGTCGCTCGAACGGCTTCACCGCATCATCGACCGCACGTTTCATCTCCGTCTGATCGATCGCGGCTCGCGAGTTCTGCTTCGCGAATTGCGCCGCGTACTCCCCCGCCCGTTTGCCGAACACCAGCAGGTCGGACAGCGAATTCCCGCCGAGCCGATTGGCGCCGTTGATGCCGGCGGCACATTCGCCTGCGGCAAAGAGACCAGGCACACTCGACATCTGCGTGTCGCTGTCGACGCGCACACCACCCATGATGTAGTGGGTCGTCGGACCGATCTCCATCGGCTCTTTCGTGATGTCGATGTCAGCGAGCTCCTTGAACTGGTGATACATGCTCGGCAGCTTGCGGCGGATGTGCGCCTCGGCATCTGGCAATCGTTTCTTGATCCACGAGATATCGAGGAACACGCCGCCGCGCGGACTGCCGCGCCCTTCCTTGACTTCGCGCATGATGCAGCGCGCGACATGATCGCGGGTCAGCAGCTCGGGAGGCCGCCGCGCATTCTTGTCGCCTTGTGTGTAGCGCCAGCCTTCGTCTTCGTTGTCCGCCGTCTGGTGGCGATAATTCTCGGGAATCGAGTCGAACATGAACCGGCGGCCTTCGCTGTTCAGAAGGACCCCTCCCTCTCCGCGAACACCCTCGGTGACGAGAATGCCCTGGACGCTCGGCGGCCAGATCATCCCCGTCGGGTGGAACTGAATGAACTCCATGTCCATCAGCTCCGCGCCGGCGTGATAGGCGAGGGCGTGGCCATCGCCGGTTCCTTCCCAGCTGTTGCTCGTGATCTTGTATGCGCGCCCGGCGCCTCCGGTCGCGAGGACGACGGCTTTTGCGTTGAACGCCTTGAATCGTCCGCGGTCGCGCTCGTAGCCGACCACTCCTGATGCCCGTCCGTCGCTGTTCAACAGGCGCACGACGGTGAATTCCATGTGAACGTCGATGCCGCGGTGAACGCCGTGATCCTGCAGCGTGCGGATCATTTCGAGACCCGTCCGGTCGCCGACGTGGGCGAGACGCGGATAGCGATGTCCACCGAAATTGCGCTGGAGAATTCTGCCGTCGGTCGTCCGATCGAAGACGGCTCCCCACGCTTCGAGTTCACGAACGCGATCGGGTGCTTCGCGGGCGTGAAGTTCGGCCATGCGCCAGTTGTTCACATACTGTCCACCGCGCATCGTATCGGCGAAGTGCACTTTCCAGCTGTCGCGGTCATCAACGTTCGCCAGCGCCGCCGCGACGCCTCCCTCGGCCATCACGGTATGCGCTTTGCCAAGCAGCGACTTGCAGATCAACCCGACTCTCACCCCGGCTGCCGAGGCCTCGATAGCAGCGCGAAGTCCGGCGCCGCCGGCGCCGATTACCAAGACGTCATACTCGTACGTTTCCAAATCCATACTTCTCAAAACAGGTTCTGCAAGGTTCTACTGGGTTCGACTGGGTTCTGCAACGTTCGCTGTCTGATAGACACGTGTAGGGCGCGGTCTTCAGACCGCGCCAACAGAATCAAAGAATCCGGAAATCGGTCCAGATCCCCATCGAGCAGAGCCGCACGTAGACATCAGCGAATGCGACGGAGAACAGGCTGCACCAGGCAAAGAGTTGATGTCGCCGGTTGAGACCGGAGAGACATGAATAGCAGGACCAGCGCAGGCCAGACGCCGAGATCTCGTCGCGGCCGCCGCCGACGAGATGACGCAGCGAATGGCAGCTGAACGTATAGCCGGCAAGCAGCAGCGTATTGATGGTCAGCAGCAGGCTGCCGATGCCGATGCCGAAATGCCCGGCACCTCCACTATCGGCGAACCAGAAAGACTTGATCGCGTCGAACGTCAGGACGCAAATGAAGAAGATGCCGATATAGAGAAAATACCGATGCACGTTCTGCAGGATGAGGGGGAAGGATGACTCGCCGAGATACGTCTTGCGCGGCTCGCCCACGGTGCAGCCGAGAGGGTCGGCCCAGAACGCCTTATAGTACGCGCCACGATAATAGTAGCAGGTGAAGCGGAATCCGCCGGGCGCCCATAAAATCAGGAGCGCGGCCGAAAATGGCAGCGCGCCGGGCCACCAGCCAGGTTTCGGACCAAACCATGCGTGATGGCTATCGCCGAACAACAACGGCGAGTAGAACGGCGATAAGTACGGACCGTACTCGAAATGGTTTCCCTGAAAGGCCGCCCACGTGGCGTAGACGACGAAGGCGGAGAGTGCGAGAAAAACCAGGAAAGGTTGAAGCCACCACGCGTCGCGACGAGTCGTTTCTCCGAACTTACGCTGGGTCAGGGGCCACACGGCCTGCGCCATCGAGGATCCTCCGAGGCTCCGATACAGTGAGTTTGTCAAACCATACTGGCGCTGGATTAGGATTGCAAGGGCTTGCGAGGCGCCGCGATTAAGTGTGGCGCGGTTCTTGGACCGCGCCGAAGGGAAAGCCTCTTGCAATGAACCGCTGCTGGAGGGCAGCGCAATGTCGGAGGAACGGGGTGCGTCAACCAAGGGCGAGCTCAGCAGCGAAGAGAAACGCGCCAACGTCATCCGTCTCGCCTTTGGCGGGAGCGAGGAGCGGTTCAACGAATTCGTCGACATCGTGCGCGAGGCAATCCCGCCAGGCACCGGCGTCGTCCTGCGCGGCAGCGCCGTCACCGGCGAACGATGGAAGGATGGCGCACCGTTCGACAGCGACGGACCAGGTACCAGCGATCTCGATTTGACGCTCGTCGGCGGTGACGAGGTCATCGGTCTGTATAAAGTGACGGGCTTCTGGGTTCCCGGCATTCACTCACGGCCGCTGAGCGATGTCGATCCCGACATTGCACCTTCACTCGTTCCCCTGCGGCAGCGCCTGATGGAGATGGTGAAGCGGCCGGTAAACATCCAGGCATCCCGCGACGTTGTGATCTATTTCCGCGGCGAGCTGATCGGCCAGCCGTATCTCGTGCTCATCGATAAGTCGCAGGCAGAGTGACGTGCCGCTGCGCGTACTGACCTACAACATCTGCCGCGGAGGCGCGGGCAAGGAGGATCAGATCGCCGCGGTAATCGCCGCCGTTCGCCCGGACATCACGGTCTTGCAGGAAGCCACTATCCCCGCGGTCATTGAGAAGGTCGCGGCGCGGACCGGCATGGCGCAGTGGGCGTCGTCACGTGGGGAGTCGCTGGCCTTTATGAGCGCGAAGGCCGTGCGGCACTTCGAGTGGCATCATCCGCGGCTGTCGCGTCACGCGTTCCTTGAAATCGAACCAGGACTGGGAGAGCTGCGGATCTTCGGTGTGCATTTGAGCGCGCTTTACTCGGCCTGGACCGAGCGACATCGTGTGATCGAGCTGCGCGCGTTACTCTCGAGCATCGCGCGACATCAACATGGGTTTCACCTGCTCGCAGGAGACTTCAACACACTGGCGCCTGGTGATCTACTCGACTTTCGGAAGCTGCCGCATCGGTTGCGCGCGCTTGTCTGGTTGAGCGGTGGCAACATCAGGTGGCGGACGATTCAGCTGGTTCTCGACTCAGGCTATCAGGATGCCTACCGGTTGCTTCATGGCGCCGACGTCGGCTACACGTTTCCCACGTGGGCGCCTCATGTGCGCCTCGACTACTTCTTCACACCATCCGCATTCGCGAATCGTGTTCGAAGTTGCGAGATCGTCGCGCACACCGCGGCGGCGGCTGCCTCAGATCACCTGCCGCTCGTCGCCGATGTGGACTTTGACTGAGGCTTGAGCGCCTTTTCGACCGCGGTCGACGAGCAGGTCGAAATCTGCTATTTAGTCGCATAGTCACTGAGTCCAGGCTGCGATCGCACGCGGCTCTACCCCTTACAGCTTCCATCCCTCGCGATACTCCCGAGTGAGGAACTGGTTCGCGTCCGCGTTGTTGGTGACCTTCATGTTGGCCGGGTCGTAATACAGCTTCGAATTGGCCCGCAACGAGGCGACACCGAGGAGCATCGTTTCGGTGAGCTTCGCCGCGTAGTCGAAGGGGCAGGAGATATGATCCTTCCCCTTGATCGTGTTCACCCAGTTCATCTCGTGAGCTTCGTGTGTGACACGCGTCAGGCGTTCCTTCGGTGGACCGAACGCGTTGTGGTGCGCAGCAGGAAGAAGACGGGGAGGATTGACGCTCTCCTGAAGTAGTTTGCCTTTCTTGCCGACGTAGAGAATGCCCCCGCCGGGATTGAGTGTGGCACCCTCGAGCTCCGGCGGATCCGATGGCATCAGGCCGCCGTCGTACCAGGTCAACGTGACCGCCGGCATGTTCCCGCGTTTCGGAAATTCATAGTGAGTCGTGGTCGCATCTGGATAGGTCGCGCCGTTGAACGGCGTGGACTCGGTTTCGATCACGGTGGGCAGACCGAGATCGAGCGCCCACATCGGGAAGTCGATGAGATGCGCGCCCATATCGCCGAGGGCTCCCTGGCCCCAATCGACCCATCCCCGCCAGTTGAACGGGTGATAGATCGGGTGATACTCAACCTTCGGCGCCACACCGAGGAAAAGATCCCAGTTGAGACCAGACGGGACCGGGTAGTCTCCTTTCATCGCGGCAGCGAGCCGCTTGGCAACGGCGCGGTTGTCCCAGCCGAGTTGCGCGGTGTTCACCGGTCCCGAGGCGGGACGTGGGATGCCCTGCGGCCAGTAGCCCCACGGCCGGTTGGTCCAGACATGAACCTCGCGCACTTCTCCAATCGCACCATCGAGGATGTACTCGACGCCGCGACGCTGCTCGTCCTGCGAGTGGCGCTGATTGCCCATCTGGGTCACGAGCTTTGGCAAAGCGGCGGCTTTCTTCGACAAATGACGCGCTTCATGTACCGACCAGCACAAGGGCTTCTGCACATAGACGTGCTTGGCCGCATCCATCGACGCCGACGCGATGATCGCGTGCATGTGATCCGGCGTCGCGACGATGATGCCGTCGATGTCCTTCTGCTGATCGAGCATCTCGCGATAGTCCTGGTACTTCTTCAATCGCGGGATCTGTTCCTTGACAAATTTCTGCAGCTGCTCGTACCGATCCTCAGCCGGCCATCGTTCGTCTGCGGCGACTTGCGCCTTGGACCGTGGCCAAATCTTGAACGTTTCGGTCCCCGGTGGCGGCGTCTGAGGCCGCGGCGTCGGACGCTGCGCCGTCGACCATTGCGCCAGCTTTTTATCGAGCAGCCCTAAGTCGCAGTCACAAATCGCGACGATGTTCTGGCTCATGACGGCCTGAGCGTTCTCGGCACCCATGCCATTGATGCCGGCGACGGCGATGTTTACCGTGTCGCTCGGCGCCTGAAACCCGCGGCCGAGTACGCGGCGCGGCACGATCATGAGTGCGACGCTCGCACCGGCCACGGCCGTGACGAATTCACGGCGTGTGACGCTCGTCGATGTGGTTGGTGTATCTTCCTCTGTCTTGTATTCGTTCATTGGGCGGCTATCCTAGTGCAGCGACGCACGAAGGCGGAAGCGTGCAGGGGAGTAATGAACTGGAGGACTGATGAAGCCATCGACCGTTTTCCTCGGCGAGATGACGAATCCCGAAGTCGAGGCCTTTCTGAAAACGCATCATACGGTGATTATTCCGACCGGCGCAACGGAACAGCACGGCCCGCACGCGCCGCTGCTGACCGATGTGATCATACCGAACGAGATCGCGCGGCGCATTGCTCCGAGGATCGGTGCGGTGGTCGCTCCGGCCATCAATTACGCGCTGTCGTACCCGCATGTCGGGTTTACCGGTCTCGTCCACATCCGCATCCCGACGTTCATGGCGCTCATCGAAGATCTCTGCGTCGCGTTCGCGAACTCCGGGTTCAAACGGATCATTTTTCTCAACGGTCACTACGACAACACGTATGCGATTGCGTATGCGTGCGCGAATGCGGCCGACAAGATCGGGAAAGACGTGAAAGCATTCCCCGTGAACTACTGGGACGCCCTGACGGCAGAGGAGATCGACGAGTTCTCGGGACTGAAAAACGGCCTCCACGCCAACCTGGCGGAGACGTCTGCCGTGATGGCGATCAACCCGAACCTGGTGGACCTCGAGAAGGCAAACGCGGAGTTCCCGCCGTTTCCGAAATACACGATTCCCACCGGGCCTGTTCACACCGCGTTTTTCTTCACCGCTCCCGGCTCGGTGTACTGGGCGACGAAGTCGGGCACCTGGGGCGACCCGCGCAAGTCCACGGCGGAGACGGGGGAGCGCTATCTCGAGGCGGGGGTGCGTTCGACGCTGGCGGTGTTGGAGAACATCGAGAATACATTCAAAGCGATGCCGCCACGGTGAATTCTGTAAGCTTCCAGCTTCCAGTTCCCGGTTTCCAGTTCTTGAATCGTGTGTCGGCCGGGGACTTTAGACCGCGGCTGACGGCCAGGAGCCAGCAGCGAGAAGCGAGTAGCGAACAGCGACATCTATGAATGACCTCACCTCCGTCCCGCAGACCAACCCCGTCGCACTTTACCGCGTGCGCGACGCGATGTATGCGCCCGACATGCTGATCGCGGCGCTCGTGCATCTCGACTTCTTTTCCTGGCTCGCCGAGCATCCATCGACCAAAGAGGAGATTTGCCGCGGCCTCGAGATCACCGCTCGGCCAGCCGATGTCATGCTGACGCTCTTTGCCGCAATGGGTCTCGTCGAGGAACGGCAGCGCATCTGTCATCTGACGGCGGTTGCGCGCGAGCACCTCGTGAAGGGGTCGCCATGGTACCTGGAGCCGTACTTCGCGTCGGTTAAGAACCGTCCAATCACGCTTGATTTGCTCAAAGTGCTGCGGACCGGGAAGCCCGCGAACTGGGGCAGCCAGGAGACCGACAAGGACTGGCACAAGTCCATGGAGACCGAGGAATTCGCGACGCAGTTTACGGCGGCGATGGACTGTCGCGGCGTCTATCTCGCGCAGGCGGTCGCGAAATTGATCGACCTCTCACGCTATCGGCATTTTCTCGACATTGCCGGCGGCTCGGGAATCTATGCCTGCTCGATGGTGACGCACTATCCGCATCTCGAGGCGACCGTACTGGAGAAGCCCCCGGTCGATCGGATTGCGGCGCGCGCGATTGCGGACCGCGGCTGTTCCGACAAGGTGCGCGTCGTGGCCCGCGATATGTTGACCATGCCGCTGCCGACCGATGCGGACGTCCATCTCTTTTCTAACGTGCTCCACGACTGGGACGAGCCTGTTGTCCGCCAGTTGGTGCAGAAGTCGTTCGACGCGTTGCTTGCCGGAGGCATGGTGATGGTTCACGATGCGTTCCTCAACGCGGAGAAGAACGGACCGCTTCACGTCGCCGAGTACTCGGTGCTGCTGATGCATTCGTCCGAAGGGCGCTGCTATTCGGTCGCGGAGATGGAGCAGTATTTAAGTGACGCGGGGTTTCGCGATGTCGCGTACGTCGCCGGCGCGGCGGCGCGCGGAATCATGACCGCGCGAAAGCGGATCGAGTAGCCCAAGTGTCATGTGCGTTAGCATCCGTTCGGCGACGCCGAGCGATATTCCAACGCTCGAGCGCCTGATCCCGGCTTCCGCGCGCGCTCTGAGTCGCAGTTTCTACTCGAACCAACAGATTGAGTCGGCCATTCGTTACGTCTTCGGCGTAGACTCGCAGTTGATCGCTGACGGCACCTACTACGTGGCGGTGGACGACGACGACATCGTTGGCTGCGGCGGGTGGAGCTGGCGACGGACACTTTACGGCGGCGATCAGCGGCCGATGGGCGCAGGAGCGTTGCTCGATCCGGCAGTGGACGCGGCGCGCATCCGCGCATTCTTTGTCGCGAGCGATCATGCGCGGCGGGGGATTGGCGCCCGGATTCTGCGGGCCTGCGAAGAAGCCGCGGCGGCAAAAGGATTCTCCCGGCTCGAGCTCATGTCGACACTTCCGGGCGTTGCGTTCTACCGCAGGTTTGGTTTCCGAGAAGTGGAACGTGTGCTCGATACACTGCCGGACGCAACCACTATCGAGTTCGTTCGCATGACGCGCGGTTTACCGGCATGACTGATAAGGATTTTCGGCGAATTGCTCTGGGAATGAGGGACGCGATCGAAAGTGCCCATATGGGACATCCAGACTTCCGCGTCCAGAACCGAGTCTTCGCAACTCTTCACGCCGACCTGAAATACGGAATGGTGAGCCTGACGCCGGAACAACAGGCCCGGTTCGTTGCCGATGCGCCCGATGCTTTCAAACCCGAGAACGGTGCGTGGGGTTTGCAAGGAGCCACGGCGGTGCGGCTGGATCGTGTCGAAGAAGAGATGCTTGGCGAAGCGATGACGCTCGCCTGGCGAAATCGCGCTGAGAAGAGCGCGTCCGCGACGAAGCGCAGCCGCACAGCAGGAAAGCGCACGACGTCTCCGGGAAAGACACAACCGAGGCGTCGAAGGTGAAGCCAGGTTCCCAGATGCGCCTCGTGTGGCCATCTCGTGAGTATCTCGCCAGTTATGTTGCTGCACTCGAGCGCGGCTGGTCGCCTGACAACATGCGTCAAGACGCCGCAGCTGACGAACTCGTGCGAATTGCCGTGAATGCCGATGCGTTTCTCGCAAGCCTCGTCGACCGGGACGCGAGAGGAGCGCCGGTGATGCTGCTCGACGGTTCCTTCGTACCTCGACTGCCCGGTTACAACCGATGGATGTGGGACGGAGAGTTCTGCGGCCGGATCAATCTCCGCTGGCGGCCTGGTACCGAAACGCTGCCGCCGCATTGTCTCGGCCACATCGGCTACACCGTCGTCCCATGGAAGCAGCGGCGAGGCTACGCGACGCAGGCACTGCGTGACGTCCTCGAGGAAGCACGAGGGGAGGGACTTCGCTATGTCGAAATCACGACCGATCCGGACAACGTGCCCTCTCAACGCGTGATCGAACGCAACGGCGGTGTCCTCTTCGAGGAGTTCGTTGCGCCTGCTGCGTTGGGGAATGGGCGCAAGCTACGGTATCGCGTACAGATTCTGGCGAAATCCGAATGACCGGATTGTCGAGACGACAGATCGTCGGTCATGGCTTCTCACTGCGCACGCGTCAATCGCAGATCGGGTAGGATGACAGCTGGCTTCAAATTTGCTGCGTGAACCCACATGATTGATCTCTACAACGCCGAAACGAATCAGTTGCTCGGGAGCATCACGGAAGCGGATCTGCAGGTGCTCATCGACGCACTCGAGGAAGAGTCTGCCGAGGATCAGGACTATTACATCGATAAAGCAACGATCGAGTACATGGCCGATGGTCGTCCGTCCGATCATTTGCTCGGTCTGCTCCGAACCGCGATAGGCTCCAAGGACGGTGTCGAGATTCGGTGGCAACGACGGTAGCGCGGAGAGTCATTCGCCAATCGCAATCGGCATTCGCCAATCAGCCAAATCCGCAGTCTACAATCATCAATCGCCAATCGAGTGTCCGTCACTCGCCTGCCGTCATGAATACCGCAGCTATTGCCAGCGAATTGCTCGAGGCCCTCGACAAGCGGTCGATCATCGAACCATTCACGCGCCGGGACCACCGATTCGACACTCGCGTCGCGTACGAGGTCAGCGCCGAGATCGTGAATCGCCGCCGGGCACGTGGTGAGACGCCAATCGGGCGCAAGATTGGCTTCACGAACCGACTGATTTGGGACGAATATGGCGTTTCCGCCCCGATGTGGGGGCATGTCTATGACCGCACGGTGACCTTGCTGAGTGAACCCTCCGGCCGCCTCGCGATTTCCCACTTGTCGCAGCCGCGGATCGAACCGGAAATCATGCTGCACTTTCGTGAGTCGCCGCAGTTTGCGCGCGACGACGACGAACTGCTCTCAACCATTGACTGGATTGCGCACGGTTTCGAAATCGTGCAAACGCATTTTCTTGATTGGAAGTTCGCCCTGCCTGATACGGTTGCGGATTTTGGTCTGCACGGCGCGTTGATGGTCGGACCACCGCAGCCAGTGGAACGATTCGACGACCTCGCGCGCACGCTGCAAACATTTACCATTGAACTGGCGAGAAATGGATCGAACGCCGCTCGGGGGAGGGGTTCGAACGTGCTCGATGGTCCACTTCAGGCGACCTTGTTTCTCTTGCGTGTCCTGCGTGATCAAAAGCTGTTCGATCCTGTCGCGGCGGGCGAGATTGTGACAACCGGCACACTAACGCCGGCACTTCCGATCTCTTCCGGCGAGACCTGGACGACGAGGCTGGCCGGGATCGATGTCCCAGGCGTGACAGTGCAGTTCCACTGAGTACAATTGCCGTTCCGAATGCTGACCGCTCTCGAAGCTCTCTCGCGCCTTCAGGAGGGAAATCGCCGATTCGTTGCCAACCAGACAAGCCCCGACTCGCTCGATCACGCGCGACGCCGCGCGTTGGCGGCCGGGCAGGAGCCGTTCGCGATTGTCCTCGGATGTTCTGACTCACGCGTGCCTGCGGAACTCGTCTTCGATCAGGGTTTCGGCGATCTGTTCGTCATTCGTGTTGCCGGCAATATCGTGGCCCCGTCGCAGGTCGGAAGCGTTGAATTTGCAGCGTCGCGTTTCGGCACGCGGCTCGTCGTGGTCCTGGGACATTCCGGATGCGGAGCGATCACCGCGACGTTGGAAGAGATTACCGGCCGCGCAACCAGTCAATCGCGGAATCTCCGATCGATCGTCAATCGAGTGCGACCGTCCGTGGAGACGTTGTTGACGTCGCGCCGTCACGAGGACGAGGATGCGCTGATTCGCGATGCGGTGCGGGCGAACGTACGCGCGTCGGTCAATCATTTGCGGCACGGCTCGGAGCTGCTCGAACAATTGAGTTTGAACGATGGGTTACTGGTGGTAGGTGCGGAGTATTCGCTGGAGACGGGTGTGGTGACATTTCTTGATAACGTGCGTGAGGGAAGCGATCAGTGATCAAAGTGGCGCCGGTCACGCTCGAGGGGCACGGCATGCGGCTGGAACCGCTGTCACTCGCTCATGGCGAAGCACTTCAGGCCGCCGTCTCTGACGGTCGTCTGTGGGAGTTGTGGTACACGAGAGTTCCGGAACCTCGAGGAGTCGCGGACTATATCGCCGCCGCTCTCGCCGGGCAGGACGCGGGCGGCATGCTGCCGTGGGCCGTCCGCGAACTCACGACGGGAACGATCATTGGGAGTACGCGGTATCACGACATCGTCGCCGACATTGATCGTGTCGAGATCGGGTATACCTTCTACGCGAAGCGCTGGCAGCGCACGCATGTGAACACGGTGTGCAAACTCTTGCTCTTCGAACATGCCTTCGATGCGCTCGGCTGTCGGGTCGTCGGGCTCAGGACCGACAATTTCAATTTCACGTCACAACGTGCGATCGAACGGCTCGGTGTAAAGAAGGACGGCGTCATCCGACATCATGGTGCTCGTCGCGATGGGTCCGTGCGTGACACAGTCATTTACAGCGTGCTGGCCCAGGAATGGCCTGATGTGAGGCGCCATCTCGAGCTCAAACTCACGCGAGCGGCAGGGTTCGCCGATACTGATGTGCGATGACCAACGTGCGGCCGGCGACTCTCGGAGACAAGCAGGCCTGGCTTCGAATGCGTCGGGCAGGGTATCGGACCCGCGCTGATCCGCTGTTTTCGCAAACCGGTAGAACCAGCGTGAGGCTCCGAATAGCCAATTCATGAAAACTCAACGAGTAGCTTTGTATCCTGGCGACGGCATCGGCCCGGAAGTGACTGATGCCGCGGTCGCTGTTTTGACAGCCGCCCAACAGAAGTCAAAAACATTCGATCTCGCGTTCGAGCGCTTCGATTGGGGCATGCCGCATTTCGAGAAGCACGGACGGGTCGCGCCGGACGACTTTCTCTCCACGCTTCGCGGCTTCGATGCGATTTTTCTCGGCGCCGTCGGCTGGCCGGCACGTTTGCCGGATCACGTCACGCTGACGCCGCTGATTCGCCTCCGCCAAGCGTTCGATCTTTATGCCTGCGTGCGACCTGCGCGAACGTTCCGAGGCGTGCTTGGGCCGCTCCGCAGCGAGGAGGCGATCGATCTCGTCGTCGTCCGCGAGAATTCCGAAGGGGAGTATGTGGATAACGGCGGCGCCCTGGCGGCGAACACACCCAACGAAGTTGCACTACAGACGGCGGTGCACACCCGTCGCGGAGTTGAGCGGATCTTGCGCTTCTCGTTCGAGCTCGCGCGCACGCGACGGCGACGGCTGGCGATGATCACAAAGTCCAACGCACAACGGTATGCGTACGTATTGTGGGATCGAGTGCTCGTGGAGATGGCCGCGCAATTCGAGGACGTAGCTGTCGAAAAGCTTCACATCGATGCCGCAACCCTGCAACTCGTCCGTCGTCCGCACACCTTTGACGTCGTCGTGGGATCCAATCTGTTTGGCGACATTCTCAGTGACCTGACCGGCGGCATCACCGGCAGCCTTGGATTGAACCCGTCGGCGAATCTGAATCCCGAACGTCGATTCCCGTCGCTGTTCGAGCCCGTTCATGGATCGGCGCCGGACATAGCAGGCAAGGGAATCGCGAATCCAACAGCTGCTGTGCTAAGTGCCGCGATGATGCTCGAATGGCTCGGTGAGACAAGCACCGCGACCCGGATTCGAGCCGCGGTTGATCGCGCGCTCGGCGCGGGCAATCTGACGCCGGATGTCGGCGGCGCGTTGACGACGACGCAGATGACTCAGGCGATCGTGCAGGAGCTCGAATGACAACAGGGCAGCAGCTCGAATGATTGCCGATGCGCCAAGTCAGCTCGGCGGCATATCGGCTGCTCAAAGGACTCGTCTCTGGCGGCTAACAGCCCCAATCGCCGTCGGACTCATGCTTGCCGTGCTGCCGGCACCCACTGGCCTCGCACCATTCGCCTGGCGTTACCTGGCGCTGTTTGTGGCAACGATCCTCGCGCTGATTACCGAACCATTTCCACCAGCATCGATCGGGCTGATCGCGGTCACCATCGGTGGCGCGTTCGCGCTGGTGTTCTCCCCAGCGCAGCTTGCGGACCCGGCGTTCAAGTTGCCAGCTGAGGCGCTGAAATGGGCGCTGTCAGGCTTCATTAACAGCACGGTGTGGTTGATCTTTGGCGCGTTCGTATTCGCGATGGGATACGAAAAGAGCGGGCTGGGAAGGCGAATCGCTCTCGTGCTCGTGCGATGGCTTGGCGGTAACACACTGGGTCTGGGCTACGCGATCGCTGCGTCCGACTTAGTGCTCGCGCCATTCACACCTTCGAACACGGCGCGAAGCGCTGGCACTATTTTTCCGATCATCAACCGGATTCCCGAGTTGTATGGATCCGCGCCCGGGCCGTCGTCGCGGCGGATCGGTTCATACTTGATGTGGGTGGCGTTTGCCACGACGTGCTTGACGAGTTCGATGTTTCTGACGGCGCTCGCGCCGAATCTGTTTGCCGTCGAACTGGCTCGTACGATTGCGCGCATCGATCTTTCGTGGACCGAGTGGCTCATGGCATTTCTGCCGATAGGTGCGCCGCTGTTTCTGGCGCTGCCCTGGCTCGTCTACAAGATTTATCCGCCCGAGATTCGCAGCAGCGTCGAGGTGCCACGATGGGCGGCGCAGGAACTGACCAGTCTCGGCGCGATCACGATTAACGAGATCATCATGGCGGCGCTGGTGATCGCCGCCCTTGGACTCTGGATTGGCGGTGGTCGTTTCATCGACCCGGCGATGGTGGCGCTCGTCGCAATCTCACTCATGGTTGTTCTGTCGCTCGTGTCATGGGACGACATCGTCGCCAACCGCACCGGCTGGAACGTCCTGGTTTCATTCGCAACCATGCTGACGATGGCCGACGGGCTGGCGAAGACGGGCGTGATCGATTGGATCGGACGCACTGTTTCCGTGTTTCTGTCTGGGCACGCTCCGCTACTGGTGATGGCAATGCTCGTCGTACTTTTCTTCGTCGTGCACTACATGTTCGCGAGCCTCACGGCACACGCAAGCGCACTGTTGCCACTGATGCTGGCGACGGGCATCGCGGTGCCGGGCATGCCCGTTCGCACTTTCGCCATGCTGATGGTCTTTTCGCTGGGTCTCATGGGCGTGCTGACACCGTATGCGACGGGCCCGGCGCCTGTGTATTTCGGCAGTGGGTACATCCCGCGCCGCGACTTCTGGCGGCTCGGCTTCATCTTCGGTGTTATCTTCCTCGGCGCGTTGCTTGGCCTCGGGATCCTCGAGTCGCGTCTGAACCTGTGAGCTGTGAGGGCGCGTCTAATCAGACAAGATGGCTCTGTCAGTTCCCGTCTCCAACGACAAGCTGCTTGACGACTACTCCCGCACCGTAACGCGGGCGGTTGATATCGTGGCGCCGTCGGTCGTCAGCATTGAGGTCTTAAAGAAGGACGAAGGACGTCGCGGGCGATCGGACCAGGCGGCGGCCGCCGGGTCGGGCTTCGTGTTTGCGTCCGACGGACTCATTCTCACCAACAGCCACGTCGTCGAGGGAAGCACGAAGGTGCAGGTGGCGCTTCCCGATGGCCGCGACTACATCGCCGATGTGCTGGGTCAGGATCCGGACACGGACATTGCGGTTCTCAAGATCACAGCCCCGGATCTCGTCGACGTGGCGTTCGGCGACTCACGTGCATTGCGTGCAGGTCAGCTCGTGATTGCGATCGGAAATCCCTACGGGTTTCATCACACCGTGACGGCAGGCGTCGTCAGCGCGCTGGGGCGCTCACTTCGATCGCGTTCCGGCCGGCTGATCGACCAGGTCATTCAGACAGATGCTGCGCTCAATCCGGGGAATTCCGGCGGCCCGCTGATCACGAGCGACGGCGCCGTCGTCGGCGTGAATACCGCAATCATTGCCGGAAGTCAGGGCCTCAGCTTTGCCGTGCCGATCAGCGCGGTCGTCGCGATTCTGCCCGCGCTGCTGCGCGATGGCCGCGTCCGCCGCGGCTACCTCGGCATTGCCGGTCAGGACGTCCCGTTGCTTCGGCGTGTGACGAGGTTTTATCGTCTCGACCAGACGTCTGCTGTCCTGGTGATCTCCCTGGAGCCCGATGGGCCGGCGCTTAAGGCAGGGCTGCTCGACGGCGACCTCATCGTCTCGTTCGACGGGCAACGCGTCGAGAACCTCGACGCGCTGCATCGGCTCTTGACCGAGGGCCGGATCGGGAAAACCGTGCGAATCGGGGTGCTCCGGGGTACAGAACAGCGGGAGTTCGACCTGCCCGTGCGCGAGCGACGAAATACGTAAAAGGTGCCAGCCACCTTTCCCGGCAAGGTGCCAGCCGCCTTTTACATCAATCCGCAGGCAACCGAGCAGGGGTTCGGACCGTCCAAGCGTCCATGACATCATGGTCCGATCTCCGCCTGGCTCTGCGCGGCCTCCGTCGTAGTCCTCTGTTTGCCACCGTCGCCATCCTCTCGCTGGCCTTCGGGATCGGCGCGAACACAGCAATTTTCACGCTGATCGATCAGATCCTCCTCCGCAAGCTACCGGTCAAGAACCCGGAACAGCTCGTCATGCTGTTCCAGCGCGGCAGCCATAACGGCAGCAACATGGGCGGCCGCATGCACTCGTATCCGATTTACCAGGACTACCAGCAGAAAGCGGAGCCGTTCTCAGAGGTGCTGTGCCGACGGCTGGTTGCGGCATCGGTGAGCATCGACAACCAGACGGAGCGGATCGTCGCCGAGATGGTGTCGGGGAACTACTTCTCGATGCTCGGTGTATCGCCGGCGATCGGACGCGTCTTCAATTCCAAGGAAGACGATCAGGCTTTCATGGGACATCCCGTCGTCGTGCTTGGCTACGACTACTGGACGACGCGGTTTGCGCGCGACCCGTCGGTGATCGGCAAGAAGATACTCGTCAACAACTACCCGATGCAGATCGTGGGAGTGTCGGCGAAGGGTTTTGCCGGTCTCGATCCGGCGGAGTCACCGCAGATCCGTGTGCCGATCCAGATGAAAGACGCGATGGTTCCCGACTGGGGATGGGTTCACATGGACGACCGGCGGATCCGGTGGGTCCAAGTGTTCGGCAGATTGAAACCGGGCTACAACGTTGCATCGGCGAGGGCACCCTTGCAGGGACTTTTCACGCAGATTCGCGCCTACGAGTCGACGCTGCCTGCGGCGAAGGACTGGACGCAGTATGCACGCGATCAGTTCATGAAGGGACAGCTCGTGGTCGAGAGTGCGGCGATGGGCTACTCGAATCTTCGAAACGATTTCTCAACGCCGTTGATCGTGCTGATGTGCATGGTCGGACTCGTTCTGCTCATTGCCTGCGCGAACGTAGCAAATCTACTGATTGCGCGCGCGTTCATGCGCCAGAAGGAAATTGCTGTGCGACTGTCGCTCGGCGCCTCGCGCGGCCGGCTCGTGCGACAACTGCTCGTCGAGAGTCTCACCTTATCGTTTGCCGGGGGCGTCGTCGGTCTCTTCCTGGCATTTGTCCTGACGCGCGGTCTCCTGGCGCTTATCCCCAACGGCACGCAGCCACTGTTGGTATCGCCGCGTCCGGACACCAGGATTCTCGTATTCACGGTTGTGCTGACGTTTCTGACCGGGATTATTTTCGGACTCCTGCCCGCATTGCGTGCCAGCCGTCCGGATCCGTGGATCACGCTGAAAGACACGATGGGATCAATCGCCGGGACGGGTGGTTCGCTGTTTTTGCGCAAGGGCCTGGTGACAGCGCAGGTTGCGCTCAGTTTCCTCCTGCTGTTCGGTGCAGGGCTTTTCGTCAAGAGCTTGCAGAACCTCAAGACGACAGACACCGGCGTCGCCCTGGACAACCTGATCGCGTTCCAGGTGTCACCGGCACTCAGTGGATACGACAACGAAAAGGCTGTGCAATTCAACCGCGACCTGCTCGAACATCTCAGAACAGCAGCAGGAGTGAAATCGGCGGCGATGGCCGTCGTGCCGATCCTTTCCGGCGACGAATGGGACAGTTCGACCGCGGTCGAGGGGCATACCTTCGCCGATGGCGAGGATCAACAGGCGTTCATGAACGCGTTCTCGCCGGGGTATTTCGAGACGATGCGGATTCCTCTCCTCGAGGGTCGAGATTTCCGCCAGAGTGACCTCGCTGAGAACCCGACCGTCGCAATTGTGAATCGCAAGTTTGCCGAGCACTTCTTCCCCGGCAAGAGCGCCGTCGGCAAGCGGCTGGGACGCGGTGGTGGCAACAACGCAAAGCTGACAATCGAGATCATCGGTGTGGTCGGCGACGCCCTCTACGAAGGGCCGCGCGAAGGTGTTCACCGCCAGGTATTTGTTCCGGCGTGGGGGAAGGGCAGTGTCGTCTACTACGTCCGCACCAACATCGCCTCATCAAGCGTCTTTAATGTCGTCCGCAACGAGGTCAAGCAACTCGACGCAACGATGCCGATATATGGCATGAAGACCGTTGAAGGACAGCTCGACGAGACACTTCTCACTGATCGGCTGGTCGCACTGCTGTCGGCGGGGTTCGGACTGCTCGCGACCATCCTTGCGTCGATTGGCCTCTACGGCGTGATGGCGTTCGTCGTCGCGCGCCGGCGCAAAGAGCTGGGCATTCGACTGGCGCTTGGCGCGCAGCCTGGCGTTGTGATCTGGATGGTCATGCGCGAGGTGCTCCTGCTGCTCGGGATCGGACTTGCGGTTGGCGTTCCCGCGGCACTGCTACTCGGTCGCTACGTTTCCAGCGCGCTCTATGGCGTCAAGCCGAGCGATCCACTGATGGCCACGTCAACGATCGTGCTGCTGACGATTGTTTCGGCTGCCGCGGGTCTCATTCCCGCGCGCCGCGCCAGTCGCATCGACCCGATTCTTGCGCTGAGATACGAATAAAGGGAAAAGGGAAAAGGCACCTTTTACCTTTTCCCTTCTCTGCATCAGATCCTCCCAAACTGCTTCACGGCTTCCTTAATCGACCGGTACTTCTCGATGAACGGCAGCATCCGGTGTTCCGTGTCGTCGAGCTCCTGCGACTTCTTCAACACTTCCGGTGCTCTCGCAATCGGGACGACGGCGACGCCGTCCTCGTCGGCGGTGATGATGTCGCCGGGATTGACGCGCACACCGGCGCAGGTGACCGCGACGTTGACGCCGGTGACGCGGTAGTGATTGATCGTCGTTGAAGGGGCGACGCCGCGGCTGAAAACGGGAAACTGGAGCTTGCGGATTTGCGGCGTATCGCGAACCGACGCGTCGATGACGGCGCCAGCAAACCCGCGGTATTTCATTGCCGTCGCCATCAGTCCACCAATGCCCGCATAGTCGGCGCCATCCTCGAGCACCATGACGTAGACCGATCCGGCCGGCGAGTTATCGATGGCGTCAAGCATGCCTTGCGACGCCGCCGAGCCTTCCTTGTGTTCCTCTTTCTTCAATTGCACGGTCACGGCGGGGCCGGCAAATTTCGTCGCCGCCAGCGCCCGCATGTCGTGCGCCATGTAGGCACGTTGTCCGTACAACTGTTCCATCGCATCTGCGACGGATGCGACTTCAACCGTGCGAAAGCCATCAACCAGGGAAACTTCCGCGGGCTGCTGCGCCATGACCCATGCCGCGCCACTCAGAGCGCCGGCGCCAACAAAAAAGATTACACGTTTCATTCTCTGTGTTCCTCGTATCCGTGTGTGTCCGTGTTCATCCGTGACTTTATTTGTAGTTCTTGCGGATTTCTTCCAATCGCTTCTTGAGGTACTCGTCGTATTCCTTCCTCAGCGCCGGATCCCTGGGTGTGCCGTAGATCTCGCTCGACTTGTATTTCCCTTCGTCGAACTTCTTACGCGTCCACTCGTCGTGGATGTGAACGATATCGGCGTTGTCGACGACCTGCTGCACGAGTGCAGGAGGAATGAAATAGACCCCTTCCGAGTCGCCGAATACCAGATCGCCTGGCATCACCGTCGCGTTGCCGATGCGGACCGGAATATTGATGCCGCTGATCATGACGTTGCCAATGGCGCTCGGATGGCTGCGGCGAAAGTACGCCGGCATGTCCATCTCGGAGATGCCGTCGAGATCCCGGATCGCGCCGTCAACAACCAGCCCTCCGGATTTGGTCGCCTTCATG
>JBKPSH010000187.1:0-9993 GCA_046734955.1 Acidobacteriota bacterium | reverse complement strand
ATCCGTGCTTGCGCAGGTGCAGAAATTCGAAGCGAGCAAGGCGCAGCTCCAGCAGCGCGTCACGCTCATCGAGCAGCTGCGTCGCGGCCAGAGCGGTCCGGTGCATATCCTCGACGAGATCAGCAAAGCAGTGCCCGAGCGACTCTGGCTGACCGAGATGAATCAGAAAGGTGACGACATCGTACTTGCCGGACTGACGACGTCGTTGACCGGGCTGTCGGACTTCGTGGCCAACCTCGAAGGCAGCACCTGGTTCAAGAAACCCGTCGACATCGTCGACAGCCAGGTGATATCGGACCCGAAGAACGGCGACATGTTCAAGTTCTCGATCAAAGCGGTGTTCAACAACCCGGAGGCGCCACCGCCACCGCCCGCGCCGGCAGGGCGCGGACGTGGTGTGCCGCCGCTGAAGAAGTAGGCGGCACAGGC
Source organism: Acidobacteriota bacterium (assembly GCA_046734955.1). Taxonomy (GTDB): domain Bacteria; phylum Acidobacteriota; class Vicinamibacteria; order Vicinamibacterales; family 2-12-FULL-66-21; genus JALZOC01. The sequence goes on along the minus strand of JBKPSH010000187.1, from coordinate 9,564 downwards.
AGGTCGGGCACTCCGACACGAACAGGGAATTCATGGATATCTCGCTCAGCAAATTTCCGTGGTACGCCCAGATCGGCGCATTCGTCGTCGTGTCCGGGCTCGCGGTATTTGGCTTCTGGAAGTTCTATGTCGCGGAGATGCAAGCCGACATCGACACGCGGCAGACGCGATTGACGGCGCTCAAGGCAGACATCGCGAAAGGCGTTGCCACCGCTCGACGACTCCCACAGTTCCAGTCGGAAGTCGCTGAACTCGAACGTCGTCTCGAGAACCTGCGCGCCGTGCTGCCGGAGCAGAAAGACGTCGCCGACATCCTGCGCCGTGTGCAGGGCCTCGCGACGCAGTCGAGCCTGACGATTCAGCGCTTCACGCCGCAAGAACCAAAGCAGGAAGCGATGTATGCCTCGTTGCCGTTCAAGCTGCGCGCAGAGGGCACCTTCCACAATCTCGGCTTGTTCTTCGATCGCATCAGCAAGTTCCCGCGGATCATCAATGTCGGGGAAATCGTCATCAAGCCACGACAGCCGCAGGATCAGAGCGCGAGCATTGAGGCAGAGTGCGTCGCGACAACGTTCATCCTGCAGGAAAGCAAGGCTCCAGCGACGGGTCGCGGTGGCCGCGGCGTCGTGCCGAAGCAGCCGTCAACGAAATGAGGCCGAACATGCGTTTCGTTTCCGTGCTGCTGGTGACCGTCGCGATCGCGACTGCTTGTCCCGAGTGGGCGCTCGCGCAGGGGAGTGCAGCGCAGGCGCCGCCAAGCGCGCCAGCTCCATCACCAGCATCCGCAGCGGCACTGGCCGGACAACAGGCGCCGAAGCCGGCCGAGGCCGGCGCTCCATTTACATACAACCCGGAGGGCCGGCGTGATCCGTTCGTGAGCTTGCTCGGACGCGGCAACGATCCGAAAGCGCAGGGGGTGCGGCCTCCGGGCGTGCCAGGACTTCTTATCAATGAAGTGAGCGTCAAGGGCATTGTCCGCAACAGCACGGGCTTCATCGCAATGATTCAGGGACCCGACAACAAGACGTACGTCGTGAAGGCGGGAGATCGATTGATGGATGGCTCGGTGAAATCCATCCTCCAGGACGCGGTGGTGTTCTCGCAGGATGTCAATGATCCGCTCTCTCTCGTGAAGCAGAAAGAGATTCGGAAGGCCTTGAGATCCGCCGAGGGGGGGCGTGGATGAGGCAGCAGTTGCGATCGACCGTTTTCTCGCGCGCGGGCGCCTGGCATCTTGCGATCGTCATATCGCTGGCGATCGGCAGCAGCCTGTCGCTCTCGGCGGGAGCCATCCCGATTCGGCTGTTGGGCGTATCAGCCCAGGGCAACGCCGTCCTCATCGAGTCGAGCGAGCCGGCCGCGTATGTGGTGAAGCGTCCGGACCCGCTGACTGTTGTCGTTGAACTTCGCAATGTATCGCTGGCCAGCCCGATCAACCCGGTTATCCAGCAACGCGAGCGCGATCCCATCGCGACCGTCACCCTGGAGCAGGGTGTGGGGGATGATGGACAGGCAGTCGCGCGCATACGCGTCGAACTTTCGCGGCCGCAAGAGTACGCCGTCCGCAGCGCTCGAAACACGATTCGACTCGAGCTGACGGCGCCCACTCACGCGGCCGCCCCGGAACCAGCGCCGCAACTTCCGATCGCCCCGGCGCGCACTTCGATCAATATGGCACCGGCCGCGACCGACGCCCCGGCGGCCACAATCCTCGATCGCGTCCGTTCGCGGTATACACGCGGCGCGACGACCATCACGCTTGGCGGGAATGGCCGTCTGACGCCGGCCGATGTGACAGAAGCGGGCGGAGCACCGCGTCGCCTCATGCTCGACTTTCCAAACGTCACATCGAATGCGCCGGCCCAGGTGAGTGTCGAAGGGCCGCTCGTGCAGCGCGTGCGAGTGTCGCTCAATAGCCGCACGCCACTGGTCACGCGCGTCGTGATGGATGTGGCCGAAGGGGCCACCTACCACGTCGAGCGCACGGGAAATGGCGGCAGCGACCTCGCCGTCATTTTCGAACCGCCGCTGAAATCCAGCACGGTTCTCCTTACTGATGTTTCCGGCAGGGCAAAGAGTGCCGAGCCAGAGCCGGACATTCCGCTCGAGCAAGCAATCGCAAATGCGGCAGCGATCACGCCGAAGGACACGCCGGCCGAAGCACCGCCGGCTCCGGCGTCAGCCGCTGCGAAACAGGCGCCCGCACCACAGGCCGCGACCGCACGTCAGCAGCCGCCGCCTCCACTCGCCGCAGCGGCCGCAGCCGAGCGGCAGCCGCCGCCTCCAGCCGCCGCACCACCTCCCGCTTCGCGTCAGCAGACACCACCAGCGGCGCCACCGCTGAACGTGCCAACGCAGGCTGCGCCGCGTCCAAATCAGCAGATCATCACCGGCACCGGGGAGAAACAGTACAAGGGCACGCCGATCACGCTCGACTTTTCGGGTGCTGACCTGCGCTCGGTTCTGCGCTACTTCAACGAGATCAGCGGGCTGAACATCATCATCGACCCGTCCGTTCCAGCGACGCCGATTGACGTCGTGCTGCGCGACGTCCCATGGGATCAGGCGTTCGAAACGCTGCTCAAGACACACAAGCTTGGATATGTGGCCGAAGGCACGATCGTGCGTATCGCGCCGCTCTCAGTGCTCGCGGAAGAGGAAGGCGACCGCCGCAAGCTGGCCGAGGCGAAGGCGCTTGCCGGCGACCTTCGAGTACAGACGTTCTCTCTGAGCTACGCCAAGGCCGGAGACGTGTCGCCGTTGCTCGTCAAGTCCGCGTTGTCGCAGCGAGGACAAATCCAGGTCGACGCACGCACGAACACGATCATCGTGACCGATTTGCCCGATCGCCTGCAGACCGTGTCGGCCCTGCTTGGCGCCCTCGATCGCCCCGAACCGCAGGTCGAAGTCGAAGCGCGAGTCGTCCAGACAACACGCGAGTTTGCGAAGGCGATTGGTGTGCAGTGGGGATTGAACGGTCGGGCGACACCCGGCGTCGGCAATACGACCGGGTTGGGGTTCCCGAACAACGGTACGCTGAACGGGCGAACCGGCGCCGTCAATTCGCCGGCAGACAATCGCGCGACGGCGAACGATTCGACCGGAACCGTCGTGAACCTGCCGGTCCCTGGAGCATCGTCGGCGATCGGTCTGGCGGTCGGCGCCGTTAACGGCGCGTTCAACATTGATGTGGCGCTCTCGGCACTCGAGCGGAGCGGCAAAGGACGGATCCTCTCGACGCCGCGATTGACCACTCAGAACAACGTGGCTGCTGAAGTGACGCAGGGGCTGCAGATTCCGATTCAGACCGTCGCCAACAACACCGTCACGGTCAGCTTCAAGGATGCGGCGTTGACGCTGCAGGTCACGCCGCAGATCACTTCGGCCAACACCGTGATCATGCAAATCACGCTCGAAAACGCGACCCCCGATTTCAGTCGCCAGGTCAACGGCATTCCGCCAATCGACACGCAGCGCGCGCGGACGCAGGTGCAAGTCGATGACGGGGCAACGACGATCATCGGTGGAATTTTCGTGACCCGTGAACAGGTGTCGAACGAGCGCACGCCCGGGCTCTATCGACTGCCGCTGCTCGGGTGGCTCTTCAAGCGCGACACGACATCCGACGAAAGCCGCGAGCTGTTGATCTTCATCACACCTCGCATCATCAGAGGCTGACGAGAATGACGAAAGCGGTCTGGGGATCTGGAGTCAAGCTGGCCGGCGCGCTCGCGCTCGCTGGTGCCGTCTCGTCGTGCGGCGACCAGGTGCGCGAGGGTACTGCATCCTCGTATCTGATCATCGCGTCGATGGAAGCAGCGTCTGGCGCCGAACCGACCACCTTCGGCACGGGACTCGCGTCCGACGTAATCACGGTCAAGGACGATGTGGCCACCATTTTTTCAGATCCCGGGCGGGTGACGTTCAAACTCGGACTCAAAGATCCCGGTCCCGCATCATCGCCGGTCACGCCCACGCAGAACAACTGGATCACCGTCGGCCAGTATCACGTCGAGTATGTCCGATCAGACGGACACAACATCCAGGGCGTGGATGTTCCCTATGCATTCGACGGCGGTATGACGGTCACGGTGTCTGGCGACACAAGCGCGGGCTTCACGCTCGTGAGAAATCAGGCGAAAGCTGAGGCGCCACTTGGGGCGCTGCAAACTAATGGCATCGTCCTCTCGACCATCGCCAGAGTGACATTTTACGGACACGATCAGACCGGTAGAGAAGTAAGCGTGACCGGAAACATCGACGTAAGTTTCGCCAATTTTGGCGATCCCAAGTGACATGGCGGTATTCGGGATCAGCGCACGTCAGGCGCGGATGATTCACATATGAACAAACGAGCATTGATGCGGTGGGTAGTCATGAGTGCGGTCGCGTTCGTGGCGACTTCGGTCGGCTGCACGATGAAGAGCCAGGACACGCCCTCGTTGACTGGTCCATCGGAGTTCGGCACCTCGATCAGCCTGAGAACGCAGCCGGAGATCCTGGTCCAGGACGGATCCTCTCAATCTCTCGTCACGATCACCGCTCGCGACTCGAATGGCAAGCCGCAAAAGGACGTGTCGATCATCACTGGCATCTTTGTCGACGGCGTTCGCAGTGATTTCGGATCTCTCTCGGCGCGCAATCTCGTGACCGACGCAAATGGCGAGGCCAGGTTGACGTACACGGCGCCCATGCTCCCAGCGGGACCGGCGGTGGATGCGGGAACGATCGTGGACATCGGTGTCACGCCGCTCGACAAAAATGGAACCGGTGGATTTGGCAACAGCACGACCCGTTTCACTTCGATTCGCCTGATTCCGCCCGGCATCGTCGTGCCGCCAGACGGTCTGCATCCCGCATTCACCTTCACGCCGAGCGCACCGACGGATCACCAGAACGTGCTCTTCGATGCGTCGACCAGCACCGCGCCGGCGAACAATCCAATCGTGTCGTTCTCGTGGAACTTTGGTGATGGATCGACCGGCAACGGACGCCAGGCGACTCACTCGTTCAACACGCCTGGCACGTATGCGGTCACGCTGACCGTCACCGATCAGTACAACCGAAGCGCCAGCACGACGCAGACCGTGGATGTCACGGGCGGCACCGGCCCGGCGGCAAGCTTCCTGACATCGCCGTCGAACCCGCTGGTCGGCGACAACGTGAACTTCAACGCGTCGGCAACCGTCGCCGCTCCGGGCCGCACCATTCGAACCTACGCCTGGGACTTCGGCGACGGCACACAGAAGACGACGACGACGCCGATCACGACTCACGACTTCGTAACGGCCGGAACCTTCTCAGTCACTCTGGTTGTGACCGATGATGCGGGACGTCAAGGCGTGGTCACGAATTCCGTGACCGTCGCCACCGACGCGCCGACGGCCGACTTTACGTTCTCCCAGCTGCCGCCCAACACCGCGCATAACATGCAATTCAATTCGTCAGGATCGCAGGCGGCGCCGGGACGAACGATCGCATCGTACTCATGGGATTTCGGCGATGGTGGCAGCAGCACGCTGGCGTCACCGACGCACGCCTACGCGGCGACCGCGACCTATAACGTCACCCTCAGCGTCACCGACAGCACCGGAAAGGTTGGACGGGTGACCAAGACAGTGCAGGTGCAGTAACCTTCGCCCGTGGCCGACAGTCCACGCATCGAGGAGCTGAAACGCCGGGTCCAATCGGACCCGGCGTCGATCGCCTTCGCGGCGCTGGCGGAGGAGTACCGCCGCGCCGGTCGATTCGATGAAGCCATCGAGACCTGCACGACCGGTCTCGTTCGGCACCCGTCATATCTTTCCGCTCATGTCACACTCGGCCGCGCACTGATCGAGGTCGGCCGGCTCCAGGACGCACGCACAGAACTCGAGTACGTTCTTAAGCTCGCACCGGAAAATCTCGCGGCAATACGAGGACTCGCCGAGATTCATCATCGAATTGGTGAAGAGCACACTGAGCACGTCGAGCATGTCGCTGAACCGATCGAGAGTTCACCGCCTGCTCCCGCGGCGATCGAGAGACATGAACCGGAGCCGGCGCCCATTCCACGGATCGCGCTGAAGGTCCGCGTCGATGAGCAGCCGCAGGTTCACGTCGACGATCGGCCCCAATCGCCGGCCTCTACCGCTGTGCTGACTGCCATCGCCACCCGCACCACGGAGATATCGTCTCCTCCAGAACCACACGTAGCGTATCCCCGTCCTGTCGACCCAGCGCTCGCCGGACTAGAAGAGTTCCTCAATGCCATCATTCGAGCGCGGTCCCAGCGAGCTTCGATCCGCTAAACTCGCTCAAGGCCATGACTGCGGCGGCTGTTTCGGCATCGGGCAGGCGTATATCTACATTGCAGTCGGATCTGCGGACGGCGGGTCTCGATGCCTTCGTGGTGACGCACCTTCCAAACATCCGCTATCTCACGGGCCTGAATGCGACGGCAGCGGCGGTGGTCCTGCACAAAGATTCCTGCACGCTCGTGGTCGACTTCCGGTACGAGACAGCTGCGCGAGCGATCCTCGAAGCGACACCAGACCAACCCTTTAAGATCTCAATCGTCGAAAACACGTACGACCAAACGTTGTCGGCACTCCTCGCCTCTGAACCGGCTTCGCGGATTGGAATTGAAGGCGCGTCGATGACTGTTGGTCGGTTCAATCGGCTCGCGGAAACGCTGAAAACAGGTGCGGCGGGGGCTAGCTCGGTACTGATCCCGACAGAGCGGGTCATCGAGCGCCGTCGCGCTGTCAAGGACGCCGAGGAGATTGAAACCCTGCGCGAAGCGGCACGACGGCTGTCGCGTGTCGCGGGGAGAATCTCGAGCTTCATCGCCGAGGGCCGCACTGAATTAGAGATAGCCGCCGACATTGACGCGGCCATACGAGTTGCCGGATTTGAGCGTCCCGCGTTCGAGACGATCGTGGCGTCAGGGGAGAATGGCGCGCGCCCGCACGCACGTCCAAGTCATCGACGACTGCGCGGCGGGGATGGGGTGGTGCTGGACTTCGGGGGTGTCTACGACGGATACTCCGTGGATCTGACGCGCACGCTGCCAGTTGGCGCCGTTCCGTCGGATTTGTCGCGGCTTGGTGCTGCCGTGCGCGAGGCTCACGACGCGGCGATCGCGTGTGTCAGGCCCGGTGTTCGGCCCAGCGAAATCGACGCCGCTGCCCGCGATGTGCTGGCGCACCATGGGCTGGCTGACGCGTTCGGACACGGAACTGGGCATGGGCTTGGACTGGAAGTACATGAAGATCCAAGGATTTCCAAGCTCCCTGGCGCGTTACCAGACGACCCGGTTGTTGCGGGCATGGTGTTCACGATCGAACCGGGGGCCTATGTACCCGGTGTCGGCGGTGTCCGAATCGAAGACGACGTGCTGGTGGTCGAGAGCGGCTGCGAAGTGCTAACGGACGTGCCGATAGGAATACTGTAGCGGGGGAGTTTGATACGGCTCAAAGCAGCGATGTGCAATTGTGAGTACTGTAGCTTTCATCTTCAGGTGGAAGCACCTTAGCGGAAGCACCCTAAACGCGGAGGATGATGGAGTTCGAGGATATCGAGCGGATTCTGGAGCTGGTCCGACAGCACGACCTGGCGGAATTCGAGGTCGAGAGCGACGGGATGAAGCTCCGGGTCCGAAAGGCATCTGCGGCATTTCCGATGCCGCCGGCTCTTCCTCAGGTGCCCGCCGCGCATCCTTCGGTTCCGCAGGTTACGGCAACGGCCGTCCCGTCGACGCCCGCGCTGCCGGCGTCCACCGACGACGAAGAGTCAGTCGAGCTTGCGGTTGTGAAGTCCCCGATTGTTGGAACGTTCTACCGGTCGCCCGAACCGGGCGCTCCGTTGTTTGTCGAGGTTGGACAACGCGTCAAGAAAGACCAGGTTCTGTGCATCATCGAGGCGATGAAACTGATGAACGAGATCACCTCCGAGTACGATGGTGAGATCGTCAGCGCCTATGTCGAGAATGGCAAGCCGGTACAGTATGGCGAGCGGTTGTTTGCGATAAAGACGAGCGGGTTCTGAGTGTCGCCTGAAACAAACACCTGACAGAACCGGGCCAACATTCATGTTCAAAAAAATCCTCATCGCCAACCGAGGAGAAATTGCCCTCCGGGTCATTTGTGCCTGCCGCGAGCTGGGAATCAAGACCGTGGCGGTCTACTCGGAAGCGGACGAGAATTCGCTGCATGTCCGGTTCGCAGACGAGGACGTTTGCATTGGCCCGGCGCGGAGCAGCGACAGCTATTTGAGTGTTCCCGCGGTGATCAGCGCCGCCGAGATCACCGGCGCCGACGCCATTCATCCGGGCTACGGGTTTCTCTCCGAGAGTGCGTACCTCGCGGAAGTGTGCGAGGCCTGCCACATCAAATTCATCGGGCCGGCGCCGAACGTCATCCGGTTGCTCGGCGACAAGGCGCGCGCCCGGCGCGCGATGAAGAAGGCCGGCGTGCCCGTGCTTCCGGGCAGCGACGGTCCCGTCGACAGCGAAGAGAAGGCACACAAGGTCGCCAAGGATCTCGGGTACCCCGTCATCATCAAGGCGGTTGCCGGCGGTGGCGGCCGCGGCATGCGCGTCATCCGGGCTCCCGGCGAGCTGTCAAAGGCGCTGAAAACCGCGCAGCGCGAAGCGGAAGCCGCGTTCGGCGTTGGCGATGTCTATCTCGAGAAATACGTCGAGAACCCTCGCCATATCGAGTTCCAGGTGCTTGGCGATCACCACGGGGCTGTCGTTCACCTGGGTGAGCGCGAGTGTTCGATCCAGCGGCGGCATCAGAAACTGCTCGAGGAAGGCCCCTCGGTTGCGGTTACCGAGAAGATGCGCCGCAAACTCGGCAGCACAGTCGTCGATGCGGCGCGTGCAGTCCAATACACCAACGCCGGCACATTCGAGTTCCTGCTCGATGACAAGGGCAACTTCTATTTCCTCGAAGTCAACACGCGCGTGCAGGTCGAGCATCCGGTGACCGAGTTCATCACTGGCGTCGACATTGTGAAGGAGCAGATCCGAATCGCGGCAGGCGAGCGGCTGTCGTTCAAGCAGGGAGACGTGACATTCAACGGTCACTCGATCGAGTGTCGTGTCAACGCCGAGGATCCGAATACGTTTGCTCCATCACCGGGCATCGTCCACGCGTTCAGTGTTCCGGGCGGGCCGGGCGTTCGGATTGACACGTTCCTGCATTCGGAGTGCACGGTTTCTCCGTACTACGACTCGATGATCGCCAAGATCATCGTTCACGGGCGGGATCGGCAAGAGGCAATCGCACGGATGCGACGAACGCTCGAGATGACCGTGGTCGAAGGCATCAAAACGTCCATTCCTCTTCATCTGAAGATTCTCGCGGAGCCTGATTTCGTCGCCGGCCGGCTGGGCACGGCCTTCATGGACCGTTTCCTCGTCGAAAAAAAAGCGGATAGCGGCGGACTGGCTGAAGCCGTCTGACGAATGCGCAATGTTCGATGTTGAATGTTCAATGGCTCTCTCGCCATTGACGTCCATTGCACATTGGACATTGAGCATTGAACATTGACGCTGCCGACATCACCCTTCCTCTACCC
>JBKPSH010000186.1:0-14490 GCA_046734955.1 Acidobacteriota bacterium | reverse complement strand
TTGCAACGCGCGGCTCCGCCGCCGTCAACGCTTCCCCCGCCGGATCCGGTGCGACATAAGAGTCCGGGATCGGAAGCGGAGGAGGCGGCGCGTATGGATCGTACTGATTGCTCATAACCTTAGATACTCGCGGAGCCGTTTGGTCTGCGATCGGCTCACCGGGATTTCGGTCCCTTTGCCGTCTTTCATTTTCAGAATGTAGTTCCGGCTGAACCAGGGCACGATTTCCTTGATCTTATTAATGTTAACAAGATGCGACCGATGTACCCGCCAGAAAACGGCGGGATCGAGGCGCGCCTGCAATTCATCCAGTGTCCGATAGTTAGACGTTCCAGACAAGCTGTTCGTTACTACCGTAATCACATCGTCCTGGACCGAGGCATGGACGACCTCGTCCGATTGTACCAGCAGGAACCGATCGGCGACCTTTAACGCCAGCTGTTCCCGTCGGCCCTGGCGGTCGGACATCAGCTGCAGGAGGCGTTCCATCTCCTCAGTGGAGGGGGGTTTTGCAGCCTGACGAGACGACAGGATGCGCGTCCGCGCCCGGTCGATGGCTGTCGCCAGCCGCGCGGCCTCAACCGGCTTGAGCAAATAATCGACGGCATTCACTTCGAAGGCCTCGATCGCGTGCTGATCAAAGGCGGTCACAAAGACGAAGTGCGTGTTGAGCCCGGCCCGCAGCAGCCGCCGCGCCACCTCGAAACCGGTCAGACCGGGCATCTGCACATCCAGCAGGACGAGATCAGGCGTATGTTCGTCGACCGCGCGCAGCGCTTCGATGCCATTGCCCGCCTGGCCCACCACTTCGATGCCGTCGAGCTGACTGAGCAGAAAGCACAACTCTTCCCGCGCCAACTGCTCATCGTCGACGACGATCGCCCGCAGCGACTCGAACTCCGGCGTCACGCCGTGATCCTCGCGGGCACCACCAGCTCGGGGATGACGATTCGCGCGCAGGTCCCTTCACCAGGCACGCTATCGAGCTGGAGTTGATAGTTGGCGCCGTAGATCACGCGCAGGCGCTCGTTCACGTTGCGAAGTCCGATTCCACCCGCATTGGCGCGATTGGCGTGATCGGCGGCAACGCCGACACCGTTGTCGATGACGTCGATGATCGCGTGCCCATTCTGACGGAAGCTGCGGATCGTGATCCGTCCTTCGCCAATCTTCGGCGACAACCCGTGCTTGATCGAGTTCTCCACGAGTGGCTGCAGGAGCATGCTGGGCACCACGACGTCGAGACTGTCGGGGGCGATTGATTTCTCGATGTGCAGCTTCGGACCGAATCGGATGCTTTCGATATCGAGATACTCGTCGATCGCTTCGAGTTCTTCGCGAAGCGTAACGAAGTGTTCCTGGCTGCGGAGCAGCCGCCGAAGCAGCCCGGAAAGCTTCACGATGAGAGTTCTTGCCGTTTCCGGCTGCGATCGAATGAGCGACGAGATCGAGGTCAGCGTGTTGAACAGAAAATGCGGATTGATCTGACTTGCGAGCGCCTCGACACGCGCGGCCATGAGGAGCTTTTCCTGTTCCTGGAGCCGATGCTCGATGCGGGCGCTGTTCCAGATCTTGATCGGAATCGCGACGCAGAGCACCGTCGCGAGGACGACCAGCACGAAAAACCACGGCTCGTCCTGGGGCGGTGCGAGAAAGAAGATACGCGCTTCGCCGAATCTCCCCCCGAGCAACTGGCGAATGATCTCGAGACCAACGGGTGCGGCCAGCAGAATGACGACCCAGTCGATCTGGAAGCGGCGCACGAGTCGCCACACATGGCGATGCAAATCCGTGAAAAAGAGCGGCGAGAAGTGCCAGATGGCTTCCTTCGGGCAAATCTCCCGGAGACCTCCGCCCGCGAAGCCGCAGCCGATCGCGAACGGCAAAGCGATGAATTCACCGGCGATGAGCGGCGGAATGCCGACGACTGAACCGACAATGGCGCCGGCGTAGGGTCCAGCGAGGAGGCCGGCGAGAAACGATCCCGCGAGGGTGAGATCGGCCGCGTCGTAGTTGATGAGCAGGCGCGCGACCACCCCGGCCGTCAGCGGAACGCCAAGGCTCGCGGCAAAAATGAGACGCTCGGGCCAATCCCGCTTTTCGGTGAGGAGAATCCGGCGGAACCACGGAAACCGCACCAGCATCGTCGACAGCACGGCGACAATCGCGACCTTGACGACCAGCGTCGTCAGGAGGAACTGCCCGGCCGTCAGCGCTTTCGTGGCCTGTGGCATCGAGTGTGTCAATTATACCGTGTCGCTGCTCGCTTCTGGCTCCTCGCTCCTGGCTCTTGCCTTCCTTTCCAGTGGCCTTGTCCTTTTGGCCTTTCCTTGTCCCTTCTCCCTTTTCCCTTGTCCCTTGATATGATCAAAGAATGATCCGTCCGCTGATCGTCGGTTTTGCCACTACTCTCAAGCACATCTTCAAGAAACCGATCACCGTGAACTACCCGGACCAGAAGGTCCCGGTGTTTCCGAAGTACCGCGGCAAACAGGTATTGATGCGCGACGAAAACGGGCTCGAGAAATGTGTAGCGTGCGGCCTGTGCGCGGTCGCATGTCCGGCTGACGCGATCTATCTCGAGCCGGCAGAGAACGACGGCACGGTCCAGGCGGGTCCACGCTACGCGAAGGTCTACCAGATTCACAAGACGCGCTGCATTTTCTGCGGCTACTGCGAGGAAGCCTGTCCGGTGTCTGCCATCTTCATGGGCAAGGATTACGAACTCGCCGTTTACAGCAACAAAGACTTCATCTGGGACAAGGCTGATTTGCTGGTGCCGGCGTCAACGAGCAAGTGACCGCGATCGGCGCCCTTGGCGACATCCATGGTGATTTCGCCAGCGTGCGCCGGATCATGCGGCAGCACCCGGACATTCCCGCGTGGTTGTGCGTCGGCGACGTGGCGGACGCTGACGGACACTACGAAGCGTTTGACGCGCCTCTCTTCTGGATCAAAGGCAACAACGAGAATTTCGATCGAATAGCCGCCGGGGATCTGCCGGTCAATCTCCATTACCTTCCGAATGGCACGGTGCACGAGATAGCGGGCCTTCGCGTCGCCGCGCTTGGCGGGACATTTGCGCCAACCATGTACGACGTCCCCGCGGCGGAGCTGCCTCACCCGAAAAAAGGGACAGCGAAAGCGACGGAACTCGCGGATCGACGGCGCCATTTCGTACGTGAGGAAGTGGACGCGTGCAAACGGATGAAAGCGGTCGACGTCCTGCTCACACACGAAGCGCCTCGTCCATTTCGTGTGAAGGGCAATGACGCGGGGAAGACGCCAATCAACGAGATTCTGGCGGCGATGAAACCACGTCTTCATCTGTTCGGCCATCACCATCGTTTTGTCGAGGCTGAGGTGCAGGGCGTCAAATCTGTGTGCCTCGATCTCGTTGGTCAGTCGTATCTGTTAGTTGAGGTGGCGACGTTGCGGTACCATATAGGGTCGTAGATTTATGGCAAAACCGGCCTTTCTCGAAGCGATCGACCAGCGCGTGCTTGTCTGTGACGGCGCGATGGGCACGATGCTGTACGCGAAAGGTATTTTTCTCAATCGTTCGTTCGATGAACTGAACGTCGCCGACCCGGATCTCGTGACCGCGGTGCACCAGGAATATGTGCGCGCCGGTGCGGACGTGATCGAAACCAACACCTTCGGTGCGAACCGCATCAAGCTGGGCACGTTCGGCCTCTCGGATCAGGTGCACGCGATCAATCTGCAGGGAGCCAGGCTCGCGCGACACGCCGCGCGCGAGCACGTTTACGTTGCCGGGGCGATCGGACCGCTCGGGATTCGGATCGAGCCGTGGGGGAAGACCGGCGTCGACGAGGCGGAAGCGTTCTTTCGCGAACAGGCACGTGCGCTTCTCGAAGGCGGCGTCGATCTGTTCGTGCTGGAAACGTTCCGCGACGTGAACGAGATCGGCGCGGCGATCCGCGCGGTCCGCAGCATCTGCGACCTGCCGGTGGTTGCGCAGGTGACGACGGAAGAGGATGGCAACAGTCTCGACGGCGCATCCCCGGAATCATTTGTCCCGGCGCTCGAATATCTCGGTGCGCAGATCGTTGGACTCAATTGCAGTGTCGGGCCCGCGGCGATGCTCGAAACCATCGAGCGCATGTCTCAAGTGGCGACGGTGAAGCTTTCGGCGCAGCCCAACGCCGGCCGTCCTCGCGAGATCGAAGGTCGAAATATCTATCTGTGTTCCCCGGAGTACATGGCGTCGTATGCCAAGCGCTTCGTCAACAACGGCGTCCACCTTGTAGGCGGCTGCTGCGGGACAACGCCGGAACACATTCGTCATATCAAGAGCGCGGTTCGCGAGATCGGCGCTGAGGCGCGGACCAGCACGGGTGGGCGCCGGGGCAGCGCGCGCGTCACGGTTTCAACACCGCTGGTCGAACCTGTCGCACGAGCCGAAAAGTCGCGGATGGCGAACGGCCTCTTGCGTGGCGCCTTCACGGTCTCGGTCGAGCTTGTGCCGCCACGAGGTTTTCGTGTCGATGCGCTGGTCGAACGCGCGCGCCAGCTCAGGATTCACGGAGTCGATCTCGTCAACGTCCCGGACGGCCCGCGGGCAGGCGCGAGAATGAGCGCGCTGTCGGCCGCGGTCCTGGTCCAGCAGCAGGCAGGGATCGAAACAATTCTGCACTGCGCCTGCCGGGATCGTAATCTCCTCGGCCTGCAGTCAGATCTCCTCGGCGCACACTCGATGGGCGTCCGTAATCTTCTGCTCATCACCGGTGATCCACCGCAGGTCGGCGATTATCCCGACGCGACGGCGGTGATGGACGTCGATTCCATCGGCTTGACGAACATGGTCAAGCGTTTGAACGACGGCGCCGACATTGGTGATCAGACGATCGGCGCGCCGACGGCGTTTCATATCGGTGTCGCGGTGAATCCGGCGGCACTCGATCCCGACGAGGAACTGCGCCGCTTCGAGCACAAGGTGAAAGCCGGCGCGGAGTTCGCGATCACGCAACTCGTGTTCGATCCCGAACAGCTCGCGGCGTTTCTGCGTTCCATCGAGCGGTTCCGCATCCCCGTGCTCGGCGCGATCGCGCCGCTCGAGAGTTTGCGTCACGCGGAGTTTCTCGCCAACGAGCTTCCTGGCGTGAGCGTACCGAGCGTCGTTGTGGAGCGTATGCGGCGCGCTGAAGCGAACGGACGCGCGGCTGCTGAAGGACTTGCGATCGCGAGAGAGATTGCTGCCGAGATCCGGCCGCTCGTTCAGGGCATTCAGATATCACCAACCGGTGATTCGATCGAGAGTGCGCTCGGGATCGTGGAAGCTGTCGTAGCATGACGACACTGCCGCATGCACTTCTGTCCGCCTTCGCGTTCGCTTCGGCGAGATCTCGCTGGAGCTTCAGCGTGGCGGACTTGCCCCATCCGTACTATCGGGATATAGTCCACACGTTTGCCACGACGGCAATACAGGCGGCATTTACCTTGCACATTGAGACGGGGTTCTAATGCCCTTATTCGATCGAAAAGTTGATCCGTCAGAGGAGTTGGTCTCGGGTTCGGACGCGGCAACGCGAGCGCTTTCGGTCACGGCGGTTGAGAATGATTTCGTCGCCGGTGTGTATGACAAGCTTGCGAAGTTTTACGACTTCACGTTCGGACCGACGCTGCATCCAGGCCGCCTCCGCGCCATCGAGCGCATGGACATTCAGCCGGGCGAACGCGTGCTCGAGGTGGGCGTCGGTACCGGCATCAATCTTTCCCTCTATCCCAAACACTGTTCCGTTACCGGCATCGACTTCAGCGAATCGATGCTCGAGATCGCGCGCGAGCGCGCCGGGCGCAAGGACAGCCGTAATGTACGGCTGTTGCAGATGGATGCCGCGGATCTGAAGTTCGCCGACAACGCATTCGACATCGTCTATGCCCCGTACCTCATCAGCGTTGTCCCCGACCCGGTTCGCGTTGCGCACGAGATGCGGCGCGTCTGCCGCCCAGGCGGCCGCGTGATTCTGCTGAACCACTTCCTGAGCCCGAACCTGTTCCTTTCCCGGATCGAGCGGCTCATCTCACCCTTCACGATTCACATCGGCTTCAAAGCGGATCTCGATCTGCCCGCGTTTCTCACCCAGGCAGAGATGCAGCCGCAGTCGATCGAGAAGGTGAACTTTCCGAAGATCTGGTCGCTGGTGACGGTGATCAAATAATTGGTGAATTGGTGAATTGCAATTCACCAATTCACCAATTCAGAAGGGTTTTTCCAGCGATTCCGACTGCGGCGTAAAGAGCTCAGCGCCGCTCTCGGTGATGTGCAGATCGTCCTCGAGCCTGACGCCAAACTCTCCTCGGATGTAGATTCCCGGTTCGTCGCTGAACACCATGCCCGGCTGCGCCGTGATGGCAGTCTTCCAGCTGAACATGTTGTTCTTCACCAGGTATGGCCATTCATGGCCGTCCATCCCCATCCCGTGGCCAAGGCGATGGCTGAAATACTTGAATCCCGGACCATACCCGCCATCGACAACCACCTTGCGCGCAGCGGCATCGAGCGCTTCGAGCGCCACGCCCGGCCTGGCCGCCGCGAGTGCCGCCGTTTGTGCGCGTTTCACGATGTCAAAGACCGACTGCATCTTCGCTGTCGGCTTTCCGAGCACGAACGTGCGGGTGATGTCCGACTGATAACCCTGAACCGTGCAGCCGTCATCGATCATGATGATCGTGCCTTCACGGATCGTTTGCGGAGCGATTGACCCGTGTGGCAGCGCGGTGTACTCGCCGACCTGCACGCTCGCGCCGCCAGGGAAGCCGACCTGACGATAGCCGGCATCGATCAGATCTGACACCTGATTCTGCGTCATACCCGGTTGCAGCGCGTGGTAGACCGCCTCATAGACCTTCAGCGTCGCCGCGCACGCGATTCGGATCAATTCGAGCTCGTGAGCGTCCTTGATCATCCGGCAGCCCGCGGTGATTGACGTGCCGCTGACAACTTTCAATTGCGGCGCGGCCGAGGCGATCCCGTCAGCCCACACGAACTTCGTCGTCTCCTCGACGCCAATGGTTCCACTGGCAAGCCCTCGATCTTTCAGACCTTTCGCGACGAGGGCATATGGGCTTTCATCTTCATTCCATGTGCGCACGTCGGCGACATCGTCGGCCAGGGGCCCGAGCGCGATCTGTTCCTTCGCGCGATCCTCTTCGAACGCCGGGCAGACAAAAAAGGGCTGACCCTTTGCCGGAATCACGCACGCAAACAACCGCTCGCCACCGCCCCACCGGATATTCGTGAAATACACGAGCGACGTGCCGCCCGACAAAACCACCGCGTCGATTTTCTCGGCGGCCATCAACCGCCTGGCTTTCTCGATCCGAACACGGCGCTCTTCGCTGGTGATCGGCTTCGCCTGGTCGCGCATCGAGGTCAGCGCCGTAATCGACGCCGGGAGCGGGCCTGTCTGTGCGGAGCCTCCCCCGCGTCGCTGGAGGAGAACCGCCGGTGTAGCCAATGCGGCGGTGAGTGAGAGAAAAGAGCGGCGATTCAGCATGCGGCAGATTTTACTCTGCCGCCTCGAGAAAGGAGGAAGGCTCAATCAACAGGAATGCAGTGTGACAGTGAACGATGTTGATTATTGCGCCGCAACGCGTTCGGCGATCAAATCCGCAACGACGTCCGCGCCATTTGTGCGCGGCTGCTCCGGTGGTGGAGGCTGGCGAAGCAATCGCTGGAGCGCGTCGCGCCAGCGGCCAGCGAGAAAGGCATCGAGATCGACGTATTCGCAGCGAAGGAACCGGGGCATCTCCTTGACCATGACATCGTATTCGACGAAGCGGCCACGTGACGTATAGAGCATCGCGGTATCGTTGGCGACGCAATCCGCGATGATGCCGTAGCCGGGCTTCGTGACGACGACGTCGACGGCGGCGACGAGATCGACATACGTCAGCCCGCGTTCGTAAATGGATTCCTCTGCGATCCAGTGCGCCGGTCCACGGATCGATGGGATGTGTGCCGCAGGTTCCGTCATGACGAGATCGACAACGTCCAGACAGTCAAAGTGCGCGGCGGTCAGGCCGTTGACCCCATAGCCGCCGAACGATACCAGCGCCAGCGGCCGGTCGCGCGGCAGCGACAGCTCCCGCCTCACATCGTCGCGCGATCGATCCGGCCGCGCATGCCTGGCGACGAACGGAAGATCGCGAACGTCGGGAACGGTCGCGAAGCCTCCGTGCAGTGGCAGCCTCCAGCCTTCGCGCGCCTGTGCGTAGGCATCACGGATGATCGGTAACAGGGCAGGCGCGGCACGCAGGTCAGCCTCGTAGCCCTCGTAAATCCAGTCCCACGTGAAATTCGCAACGACGACGGCTGGAATGCCGGCGGTGGCGGCAGCGGCGCACGCGAGGGGAGGAGCGTCCGAGATCACAAGTCGCGCATCGTGGGAGCGAAGGGCAGCAGCTTCTGCTTCCGCGCGTGAGCCAAGTGTCCGATAGAACTCCGAGGCCAGCGCGATGGTCTCGTGTTCGTCGAGGCGCACACTGTCGATCTGCACGACCCCCGTATCGTTGGGCCGTTCGATGAACGTGAATGGAACCCGGAGGTACTCCTCGAACAGACGACGCGGCGCGGATGTGGAGACGACGATGTCGACAGCCGGCAGGCGTTTGCCGACAGCGTTGATGATCGCGTTCTGCCGAACGGTATGACCGAACCCGTGTCCCGAGATGTAAAAGAAGACCGACGGCACGCGCTCAGCGCACTGTCGCGTCGGCGATGCGCACGGCCGGCAGCGCCACTTTGAGCACGTCTTCAAGCGTGCGTGCGGGAACGAACGTCATCTCCGCGCGCACTTCCGCAGGAAGTTCGACGAGATCCTGCTCGTTCATCTCCGGCAGGACGAACGTCTTGATGCCATAGCGTCGCGCGGCGAGCGCTTTTTCGCGGATGCCGCCCACCGGTAACACCAGGCCGGACAACGTGATTTCTCCGGTCATCGCGACGTCCGGGCGGACCGATTCCCCGCGTGCCGCCGATACGATTGCGGTCGCCATCGTCACGCCCGCCGACGGTCCGTCTTTCGGGATGGCACCAGCCGGAACGTGGACGTGGAGATCTTTTTTGGTGAGCGTTTCCGGGCTGATCCCGAGGAGATCTGCCTGCTGGCGGACGTGGCTGAGCGCGGCGCGCGCCGACTCCTGCATGACGTTTCCGAGTTGTCCCGTCAAGGTCATGTGGCCGTTCCCACCCGGCAAGAGCACCGCCTCGATGAACAGGACGTCGCCTCCTGTTTCTGTCCACGCAACGCCGGTCGCGACGCCCGCCCGCGATGTTCGAAACGCGGCTTCGGATCGGAATCGCGGTGGTCCGAGATACTCCGGGATCTGTGGCGCATCGACGACGGCCGTATGCAGCGCATCGGTTGCCACGCGCGCGGCCACTTTCCGCGCGACCGTGCCGATCTGGCGCTCGAGCGATCGAACTCCGGCTTCGCGTGTGTATTCGTTGATGATCCGCCTGAGGGCCGACTCGGTGATCTCGAGCTGTTGAGCCTTGAGCCCGTGCTCGTCGAGCTGCCGAGGAATCAAATACATCTTTGAGATGTGGACCTTTTCATCTTCGGTGTAACCGCTGAGCGTGATGATCTCCATGCGATCCAGGAGCGCTGGATGGATGGTGCCAAGCTGGTTCGCGGTCGCGATGAAGAGGACCTTGGACAGATCGATCGGGATCTCGAGGTAATGGTCGCGGAAGGCATGATTCTGCGCAGGGTCGAGCACTTCGAGCAGTGCGGCCGCGGGATCGCCCTGCACCCCTACCGAGACTTTGTCGATTTCGTCCAGCATCAGCACCGGGTTCGACGACGCCGCAGACTTCAGCGCTTGAACGAGCCGACCGGGCATCGATCCAATGTAGGTCCGGCGATGACCGCGGATCTCCGCCTCGTCACGCACGCCTCCGAGCGAGATCCGCACGAACTTGCGGTTCATGGACCGCGCGATCGACTGGCCCAGTGAAGTCTTGCCGACACCCGGCGGACCGACGAAGCAGAGGATCGGTCCTTTGAGATCGCCTTTGAGTTTCCTCACCGCGAGGTATTCGACGATTCGTTCTTTGACCTTGTCGAGATCGTAATGGTCTTCGTCGAGGACTTTGCGGGCCTCGATCGGATCGAGGCGGTCCTCGGTCGGTTTATCCCATGGCACGTCGAGGACCCAGTCGAGATACGTCCGGATCATCTGGTACTCGGGCGAGGCGGGTGTCATTCGTTCGAGCCGATCGACTTCGCGGTTGGCGATCGCGGCAACCGATTCCGGGAGGCCGGCTTCAGCGACCCGCTTGCGGAGCTCCGCGCCTTCACCCTCGCCTTCACCCAGCTCGTTCTGGATCGCTTTCAACTGCTGGCGCAGCACGTACTGCCGCTGCGCGTCGCTCATCTCTTTTTCCGCGGTCGACTCGATTTTGCCTTTGAGCTCGAGCACTTCGATTTCGCGGGACAGCACCATCGAGATCGCGTCGAGTTTGACGGCGACGTCGTTCTCTTCGAGCAGCCGCTGCTTGTCTTCCGGCTTCATGTCGAGCAGGCTCGCGAGCAAGTAGACGATCCGCAGCGGGTCGTCGATGCTCATGACCAGCGTTTTGATGTCCGGAGATAGGCCGGTTGCCAGCGACAGCGCTTTATCGACCAGCTCCTGCAGACGACGAACGCGCGCGTCGACGTCGATCGAGTGTTTCGCGCTTTCCGGCAGCGGTTTCAGGAGCGCCTTGAGGAACCCCTTGTCGTTCTGAAGAAACTCCGCCCGCGCGCGAACGATCCCCTCAACCAGGACGCGCATACCGGTGGGTGCCTTCGCCATTTGCCTGATGATCGCGACCGTACCGATGCGGTGCAGGTCATCGGCGGATGGTTCGTCACTCTCGCCACGTTGCAACAGCAGCAGCACCATGCGATCGCCGGCCAGCGCGCGGTTGATGGCTTCGACCGATAGCGGCCGGCCAACACCAAGCGGTGCCACCGTCATCGGCAGCACGACGGTTTCTCGAAGTGGTACGACCGGCAACTCTGACGGGAGTGTCGCGGTTTCGGGAGCGGGAGCAGAAACTTCAGCGTCAGCCATATGATTTATCACTGAGCGCGGAATCGCGGCGCATCGCCGTTGGCGGCCAGCCACACGAGGCGTGCAGCGAATTCCGTAATTCGTTCGAGCTTGGCGAAATCGATCCGCGCCGTGTCGTCGTTCGGCGTGTGGTAATCGGGGTGAAGTCCCGTTGTCAGAAAGACCGCCGGGATGCTGTGCTGCAGAAACGGCCAGTTGTCGGACCGGCGCACGAGGCCCTGCGACTCGCGGTCGTAGTCCTGTTTCACTACCAGATGAATCGGTTCGTTGGCGACGTCGGCGGCACGCGCGAGATCGGGGGTGTAGGAATAGCCCAAAAGATGCACGACGTTTGTATTCTCGGATGCGTGGGTTCGCGCGAACCCGTGATATCGCGGATCGTCGGGATCGGGAATGTCTTCGTCGCGTCCAATCATGTCGAGATTTATGTTGGCGACGATCCGTCGCGCGGGTTGCGGATGCGCAACGTAGAACTCGGCGCCAAGTGATCCCTTCTCTTCACCGTTCCAGAGCGCGAACACGACCGTGCGGGCGGGTCGGGCCCCCTGAGTGGCAGCACGGGTGAACGCAGACGCCATCGCGATGACGGCGGCGGTGCCCGACGCGTTATCGTCGGCACCGTTGTAGATCCGACCCGCCTCGTCAATGCCGTCGTGATCGAGGTGTGCGCCAACCACGACCATCTCGCCCGACGACTGTCCTCCTTCGACCATCCCGAGAATATTGTCCATGCCGATCGGTTCGGCGATGACGTCGGGGTTCAACCTGGCGGTCAGCCCGCGCCGTTCCTCGAGCGTCTCTCGGACTGGCTTCGCCGCGCGGTCCGACATGACCGCGATGGCGAGCGGCTGGTCATGCATTGGTCCGTACAAGCGATAGGATGCCGATCGCACCGACGGGTGAGACGGCCACAGCCCTTCGGCGTCGCCCACATAGCTTTTGATCACGATCAGCCCCACGGCCCCGTGTGCCTTCGCATCATCTATCTTGCGATCGAGCGCGGCGAATTCTGCTTTCTCGTCGCTGGATACTTGGGCCGAACGCAGCAACGCGTCCGGTGCGCCGTCGAGCGCCAACACGACCGCTCCTTTTGCGTCGATGTTCGCGTAATCGTCACGACCCTGCGCCGGTGCGGACACGCCATGCTGCACGAAGAGCAGTGGGCCGTTCGCCGGCCGATCACTCGACTCCGGCTGCGGAAGGAAATCCGATCCGACGCGAAGCTCGACGATGGGCTTGTCCACATCGGAAACCGTGAGGCTTGCGCCTGCGCCCAGCCGCGGCGAATACACGTCGACACGCTGCAGATAGTTTGGAGTTGCCGGCACCACCTTCCCCTCGCGCAATGCCCCCGCGATGTACGTTTCAGCCTCTTTGTTTCCTTCATGTCCCAGCCCACGACCCGCAAACCGATCGCTCGCAAGAACCGATATGTGTTCTCTAAGCTCGGCTACGGTCACTTGCTGGATGGCGTGATCGATAGCGGCGGGCAGGGAATTGGACCGGGGCGGCGCGACGACAGCCCCGACGAGCCAGACTAGCAGGACGGTAACGTATCGCGGCAGCATCGACAGATCTCAAAGTGTACAGTACGCGGTATGCATGTGACGCATACTGCGGGCGTAGCCGTTCGTGATCGAGCACGGAGGAGGGCTCAAAGCGTTGAGCAATTCGACTGTTTTGCAACCCAAACGCTCATCTGTCGCCAAGGAGTGGATTTTCGATTTCTGTGTGCGTCAAGCGACGTCCGTAAATAGCCAGATATCATAGAAAGATGGGTGCCTCGACGATTCCCCGCGTGGCCATTACTGGAATCGGCATTGTCTCCCCGTTCGGCGTCGGACGAGACTGCTTCTGGCGTCACGTCCACCGCGGCTGCAGCGCAACCCGTCCGATCGTCGACTTTGACGCCTCATCGTTTCCGTGCACCGTCGCAGCGCCTGTGCCCCCGGTCACGATCGACGATGCAGTCGTCATTGACGGCCGCGCACCGCAGGATCGCAGCCGCGCGGATCCGCGCCGCTACTCGCGCGCGTCGCTCATTGCGGTCATCGCGGCAACCGAGGCGTGGGCGGATGCCGGGCTGCGGCTGAACGAGCCCGGTGCCGGCGTACTCGTCGGAAGCGGTGCCGGCGGCATCGACGTCGCCGAACGCCAGTTCTTCGAGTTCTTCACTGACGGCAAGCGCGTCACTCCTTACGCCATTCCGGTTTCGATCGTCGGCATGATCTCAAGTGAGATCTCGATTGCGCTCGAGCTGCATGGGATCAGCCACGTCGTGTCCACCGGTTGCACGAGTTCAACCGACGCCATTTCGTACGCGTCGTCGCTCATTCGCGCCGGAGATGCGGACGTGATCCTGTCCGGTGGCGCTGACGCGTGCGTCACACCCGGCATGATCTTCGGCTTTTCGCGGATGCGCGCGGTGTCGACCGCGCATAACGATCGGCCGTCTGAAGCATCGCGCCCGTTCGATCGCGGACGGGATGGATTTGTGCTTGGAGAAGGCGCCTGGATGGTCGTCCTCGAACGCGAGGATCGCGCCCGCGCCCGTGGCGCGCACGTCTATGCGATCGTCGAAGGCTACGGATCAACGTGCGACGCATACCACCGCGTGCAGATGGATCCCGACGGCGAGCAAATCATCCGTGCCATGCGAACGGCCATTGAACGATCCGGTCGTCCGCTGGAAGAAATCGGCTACGTGAACTTCCACGGGACATCAACGGTGCTCAATGACACGGTTGAATCACGCTGCGTGCGGCGACTGTTCGGTCCGCTCGCCGATCGCGTTCCCGGCTCTTCGACGAAGTCGATGATCGGTCATCCGCAGGGCGCGAGCGGAGCCGCCGGGATCGTCACCGCGGCGCTGGCCCTTCACAACGGCTTTCTGCCGCCAACAATCAACCAGACACATCCCGATCCGGATTGCGATCTCGATTTCATTCCGAACCGCGGACGCGAGGTGGCCGTGCAGGCCGCACTGTGTAACTGTCTGGGGTTTGGATCAAAGAACAGCGCGATTGTGCTCGGACGTGCGTAGATCACCGGGATCCGGTGTCCGGGATCTGGGATCCGGAATGATGACGAAGTAGCAACTTCTGGCGATCAGCTGGGGTGAGGCTCCATCGCAAAGTAGGTAATGCTGACACCTGGAGCGACTAGGACTGGAGATGGTTTCAACACCGCGTAACCACTTGGCGAACGAGCGCGCGAGTGAGCCCACGCGAGCGGAGTGGGGATCGTGGGGCCCCGCGAGCGAGCGTGTAGCTACTGTGTCAGATGTCAAGCCGTCGCGGGCGGATGCCAAGGCGTTTGACGTCTGAGCATGGCGTTGAGATGAATCAGCAATTTATGCATCGCGGCAACGAGCGCAACCTTCGGCAGTTTGCCCGCTGCGCGCCA
>JBKPSH010000185.1:0-16446 GCA_046734955.1 Acidobacteriota bacterium | reverse complement strand
GCAAGCGACACGCTCACGTCCAGAAACTTAGGTCCGCGAGCCATAAGCCGGTGATGATATCACCCGCGCTTGACCAATGGCCTTCGATGGTTTGGTGGCGCGGGAAAGAGAACAGAGGGAATAGAGATAGCGGAGATCCTCAACACAGAGGTAGCAGAGTGATCAGAGAACTATAGGGAATCTCTGTTTTCTCTGTTACCTCTGTGGTGAGATCCTCTGTTGCCTCGACGTCACCTCCGTTCGCTCAGACGGCGAATTTCACTCCTGATTTGGCGCAAACACCGCCTGAATGGCCGCTCTCGATCGCGTGCCAAACAGCGTTTACTTTCTTTGACTTGGCGGCACAGGTCGCCTATGATCACGTTGATATTTCAGCCACATGCGCTGGAAACGAGTGGACGTCGTGAGCGGTAACCGCCGGGCGCGGTCTGGACGGCGAGCGGCCGCCGTGGCGGTGTTTCTCGCCTGTACCGTCACTGTCGCGGACGCATCCTCCCAGCAGAATCGTCTCGATCGCCGCTACCAGGATCGATTGGAAGAAGCGCAGCGCAAGGAAGGAGAGGCGCTGCTGAGCCTTGCCGATGCGGCGATGTCCGGACGAACGGCGTCGGATTTTTCGATCCGGTGGAGCAACGATTTTTTCAAGGCACAGACCGGCACGTTCGTACCGTTTACGGTCACGATCGATCGGTCGAGTCTTACGGCCGTCGATGGGTTGATGTACGTTCGAGCGACACGGCGCGATGGGGCGACCGCGCGGTCGCGCGAAGGCCTCGTGCGCTATCCGTTTGACGTCATTTTTCCCGTAGCGCTCACAGCGCCGGCGGGCCAGCCGGTACGGATCACGCGCGGTTTCGCCGTCGCGCCCGGAGACTACGACGTCTACATCGCGCTTCGCGAGCGAGCCCCGGATCCCTTCGATGCGGGTAAGCGTCTCAAGGGTGCCGTTCTGAAGCAGCCGCTCACCGTGCCCGACTTCTGGACGGGGGAGCTGGCGACCAGCACGGTGATGCTTGCCGATAGCATCGAGGACGTCTCGACACCGGTGTTGGGCGATGAAGTGTTGGAGCGTCCGTATGTAATCGGAACGCACGAGATTCACAAAACGACGGAGGCGACCTTTCGTCGTAATCGCGAGCTCATCGTGGTGTTTCTGATCTACAACGCTTCCGGACCTGCGGGAAAGGACTTCGATATCGAGGTTGACTACCATCTCTTCCGACGTGACGCCGGCGCGCCAGCCGAGCCGGCCGCGGCGGACGATTCTCGCCCGCCCGCCCGCGCAGGTGAGCGCTACGTAACGCGAACGCCGCCTCAGCGGTTCACGCCATCATCGATGGGAAGTGAGTTCGATCCGGTGACCGGTCCGATCCTTGCGGGGCAGGGAATTCTGTTATCGTCGTTTCAGGAAGGCGAGTATCGCCTCGGCATTACGGTCAGGAATTTGATGTCGCGCCAGTCGCTCTCGCGCGACATTATGTTTACGGTGGCGGGTTCGTGAGGACGGGAGGAGCCATGCGGCGCATGAATCGCGTGCTCTCGGCAATGGGTGCGGTGGCTATCGTCACCGCTGTCAGTCCGCCGGCCAGCCTGGCGCAGCAGACCGTGCCTGCTCGCGCTCCTGAATTCCGCAATGTGAGTGCCGTGCTGAACGGCGCCATCAAGGGGGTCGTGAGCGACGATCTCGGCGGTCCACTCGCAGGAGCCATGGTCTCGGCGCTTGGTGCGACGACCGCGATGACGGTCACGGATGTAAACGGTCACTTCTCGCTCGACAAACTTCCGGCCGGTGACTACACGCTGCGTGCACATCTTCCCGGCTTTGCCGCATCGCGTCGCGAGAACGTTCGTGTTGGCGTCACGCCAGCGTCGATTTATCGATTGCAGTTGCATCGAATCGACAGCACCGTCGCAACGACCGGTACGGCCGATTCGAGCGATGGCGTGACCACCAGACCGATTCTCGCCGCCGGGTTCGGCCTGCCTTCCGTCGAGTCTGGCGATTCGAAGACGGGCGACGACGATCATTCGCACACCGATACGGCGTGGCGGCTGCGGCATCTCTCGCGCAGCATCCTGAAGGATGCGTCCAGCGTTGTCGTGGTTGAAACCAACGACGACAGCATTGCGCAAGAAGGCTCGTTCTTCGGCCACATGGGGCAGTCGGCGACCACGGCTGTCGCTTCGTTCTTCTCGGACCTGCCGTTTACCGGCGAGGTCAACCTGTTGACGACGAGCGCATTTGCGCCCGGTCATCTCTTCTCCGGCGACACGCTGCCGCGCGGCGTTGCGTACATGGCGATTGGGGCGCCGACAGGAGCAGGCGATTGGGCGGTGCGCGCTGCGATGAGCCAGGGTGATCTGTCGTCGTGGATCGTTGCCGGATCGTTTGCCTCCAAACGCGAAGGCATTCACAGTTACGACCTGGCATGGTCATACAGCACGCAGGAATATCAGGGAGGTAATCCACTCGCGCTGGCGGCAGTCAGCGACGGTAATCGTAACGTCGGGGAAATCTATGGGCTCGATCGGTGGACTGTTGGGCCGGGCGTTTCGGTCGAGTATGGCGGACGCTACGCGCGGTACGACTATCTCGCACAGCCCGGATTGTTCAGTCCTCGCCTGGGTCTGTCGCTCGAACCAACGAAGACGTTTCGCGTAAGTGCCGTGCTTGCGCAGCGCATGATTGCGCCGGGCGCCGAAGAGTTCCTCACATCCGCGGTTGCCGGGCCCTGGCTTCCACCGGAGCGCACGTTCTCGCCGCTGAACGGCAACAGTTTCCACGTCGAGCGCGCGCGAGATCTCGACGTCATGGTCGAGCACGACTTCGGTCTGTACGCGTTCGGCGTGCGCCGTTTCTTCCAGGGTGTCGACAATCAGTCGATGACGATCTTCGGCATGCGCGCACCGGACGGCACTCGATCCGTTGGGCACTACTATGTCGGCGGCGCGGGTTCAGTCGATGTCGATGGCTGGGGAGTTCGTCTGAGCTCCAACGTCTCGAAACGCGTGAGCGGGTACGTCGATTACTCGCTCATGCACGGTCGATGGGATTCGCTTGGAGAGATCAGTGAGGCGCGTCCGTGGCTCGCCACACTCACGCGTCCGCAGGACGAAGACCTGCACGATCTCACGACATCGATCCAGGCCGCAATTCCGGAGACCGCGACACGCGTGTTCGTGCTCTACAAATTGAATACTGGATATGCGCGCCGCAGCGAGACACTCTCGGATACAGGGCTCGACGCGCGCTTCGATGTTCAAGTCAATCAGGCGCTCCCATTCGGTCTTGGTAACACCAAGTGGGAAGTGCTCGTTGGCGTGCGCAATCTGTTCCGCGATCCGACCGATCCGGCTTCGGTGTACGACGAGCTTCTCGTCGTTCGTCCGCCGAAGCGGGTCGTCGGAGGGTTCCTGGTCCGGTTCTGATTTCTCGTGTGCCGCGCGCTACAGGCGCGCCAGTCGAAGCGGCCCGCTTTCGTTCATGGATGCTACGGCGCGTCTCGCCGTAGGCCGTGCCGGAGGCGGACCATTTTTTTGTCCAGAAATCGGCGATCCAAGTTTTTGGCCGCAATGTCCACGTCGTTGGAAGTTGGTGTCGACGCACCGAACGGCATAGCCGGAAAGTCAAATAAATCAGTCATTTACCACCATGCGCACGGTTGACTTCGGGGAACGAGGATTGCTACGTGAAGCCCCGCCGCGAGTCCGTACGCAGTTGCCGTATTCGAGGACGGAGCACCTGTTGATCACCGGTAGCCGAAGACGCACGCTCGTTCGACTGACAGCTCAGCTGGCTGTCGTCGTCCTGTTGCTGTGTCTTGCGGCGGCAAATCTCTATGTCCGCGCGACGTGGAGCGAGCCCGAGGATGGCGTGCTCTGGGCGACGACGCCGGCGGGTGTGATTGCACAGGAAGTGGCGCCGGATTCAGCGGGTGCGCGCGCGGGAATCCATCCCGGCGACATCGTTGCGGAGATTGATCGCCAACCAATCGATACGGAAGCGGACGTTGTCGCGCACATGCATCGTGCGGCCAACGGCGATGCCCTCACCTACACGCTGATTCGCACACAGACGCGCGAAACGCTGCGTGTTCCACTCGCACCCATTCCATCTGGCGCGCGGGCGCTGTATTTCATGCTCGCGCCGGTCGGGATTTTTTCGCTGCTCGTCGGTGCCGGCGTGCGCTTTCGGCGGCCGGACAATCAGGCGACTCTCCACTTCTTCTGGTTGACCGTCGCGTTCTTCGGAATGCTCGCCTTTTCGTTCAGCGGCCGTCTCGACACGCTCGACTGGGTCATTTACTGGGCGGACGTCGTTTCTACGCTGCTGCTGCCACCGCTCATCGTTCACTTCGCGCTCGTGTTTCCTGAACGTCCCGATAGCTGGGCGCACTCGGATGCGGGACGGACGGCGCTGCCGCTGTTGTACCTACCGGCGCTGCTGCTGTTTGGCGCGACGGTGTCGGCGATCATGCGCGCACACCAGCAGGGCGCGGTGTTCTCGAGTCTCCTGACGCTTGTCGAACGCGGAGAACTGATTTGCCTGGCCCTGGGACTGATTGCCGGCCTTGGCATCATGATTCGCGCGCTTGGGCGGGCGCGCTCGGTGACCGCGCGGCGGCAGCTTCGATGGATCGTCGGCGGCACGGCGTTCGGCGCCGTCCCGTTCGTGTTTGGATACGCGATTCCGTTTGCGCTCGGCTTCACGCCGTTGCGCGGCGCAGACGTCACCGCGGTGCTGCTCGGCGTCGTCCCGCTCGCATTCGCGTCCGCCATCGTCCGTTACCGGTTGATGGACGTTGAAGTAATCATCAAGCGCGCGCTGGTGTATGCGGCAGCGCTTGCGGCGATCGCGGCGATGTATGCGATCCTCTTGAAACTCGCCCGCGCGGCGTTCCTCGACAGCAGTGATAAACCGAACTTCATCATCGCGCTGCTCGCAACGCTGGTCGTGGTCCTGCTATCGCGTCCTGTGAAGAACGCGATTCAGGCCGGGCTGGATCGCGTGTATTACCGCGACCGCTACGATTACCGGCGGGCCCTTGTCGCGTTCGCGCGCGATCTCAACAGCGATCTCGATCTGCAGCGGTTGAGCGAGCGTCTTGTTCATCGCGTCATGGAGACGCTGGTCGTGGACCGGATGGCGTTGATGCTTGCTCCGGCAGCGACCGGGCGTGACGGGGAATTCGTCACTATCGCCCATATCGGGTTCGCCGGTGCGCCCGCTCTGCTCCCGCGCGGTTCGCAGGCCGGCGCGCGGTTGATCGCCGGGCACACGCTGTCGCTCGATGATCCGTTGACGCAGCGGCGGGTAGACGCGCGCGAGATAGAGTTCTGGCGCGAGGCCGGGATCCACTACTTCGTTCCCTGCGTCTCGAAGGAAGGGACGATTGCGGTCATGGCACTCGGCCGCAAGGCGAGCAGCGAACCGCTGAGCAGCGAGGACATGGCGCTGCTCGCGGCCGTCGCCGCCCAGGCTGCAACGGCGCTCGAGAACGGGCGGCTCTATCGGCAACTGCACAACAAGGCGGCCGAGCTCGAGCGGATGCGGGAGTTCAGCGAAAATATTCTGGAATCGCTCAATGACGGCCTTGCCGTCGTCAATCGCGACGATCGGATCGTCCGGTGGAACCGGCGGCTTGAAGAGTTGTACGGCATACGCCACGAAGACGCGGTGACCCGGCGTCTCGATGAGATCTTTGAGCCCGGTTTCCTCGACGTGCTTCGATCCGCGCGCCGCGAGTCGCCCGAAGGCGCCGCGTTCTACCGCGTTCCTTTGACCACGCGACACGAGCCCGTCCGGCGGCTGCTCGTCAACCTCGCCACCACTCCGCTGCGCGACTCCGACGGCGCGATTGCCGGCACGATCGTGATCATCGAGGACATTTCGGCACGCGTCCAGCTCGAGGAGCAGCTGCAGATTTCCGAGAAGATGGCATCAATCGGCCTGCTCGCCGCCGGCGTTGCGCACGAGGTGAATACGCCGTTGACCGGCATCTCGAGCTTTACTCAGATGTTGCTGCAGGGCGCCGAGCCGGACGACCCGAAGACGAAAGTGCTTGAAAAGATCGAACGGCAGACCTTCCGCGCCGCAAAGATTGTGAACGGACTTCTGAATCTCGCCCGCCCCGCTCAGACCGACAGCGCGGCGGTCGACGTGAACGTCGTTGTCAACGACGTCCTTGCGCTGCTCGAGCATCAGCTGCGTAACGGCCGTATCCAGGTGCGAAAAGAACTGCGCGCGTCGCCGCTGCTCGTGCACGGCGTCGAATACAAGCTGCAGCAGGTCTTCCTCAATCTCTTCCTCAACGCGCGTGACGCCATGCCTCGTGGTGGCTGGTTGACGATCGCGACACGTGAAGATGAAACCGGTGCGGTCGCCGAGGTCGCCGACACCGGTTCAGGGATTCCTCCAGAACAGCTTTCGCGCATCTACGATCCGTTCTTCACGACGAAGGAGCTCGGGAAGGGTACCGGTCTCGGCCTGTCGATCACCTACGGTATCGTTCAGGAGCACGGCGGCACGATCACCTGTGACAGCGCCATCGGGCAAGGCACGCGCTTCACGCTCTCGCTGCCGACGGTTTCGCGGAAGGCAACGGTGGCCTCTGCGGCCAGGAACAGGCAGGCATGATGATGCCGCGGTCTTCTGTTCCAGATGCGTCGCAGGCGGTGACCAGGCCAGGCTCGATCCTCGTCATCGACGACGAAGAGATCATGCGGGAGATTCTCGAGACGCTGCTCACGCGCGAGGGCTACGAGGTTCGTCTCGCCGCCAGCGCTGCCGAGGGCCTCGAACATGCCCGCTCGGTCCCGTTCGATGCCGCAATCGTTGACATGATGATGCCGGGAATGGACGGCATCTCCGCGCTCGACGAGCTCAAGAAAATAGATGACGACATGCCGGTGCTGATGATCACGGCATTCGCATCAGTCGAGAATGCGATCGCCGCGATGAAACGCGGTGCGTACGATTACATCACCAAACCGTTCAAGAACGACGAGGTGCTGGTGGTGCTGCGCAATGCGCTGGCGCAACGGCGGTTGGTCGCCGAGAATCGCGCGCTGAAACAGAATCTTCAGGCACGCGCGAATCGTTTCGGCGCCATCATCGGCCGCAGCTCGCGCATGCGGCAGGTGTTCGACCTCATCATCCAGGCAGCGCCGAGTCGAACGACGATCCTCATCAATGGCGAGAGCGGCACTGGCAAGGAGCTGGTCGCGCGGGCGCTGCACCAGAACTCCTCTCGCGCGGATCGCGCGTTCATCACCGTCAATTCCGGCAATCTGCCGCCGGATCTGCTCGAGTCGAACCTCTTCGGGCACGTCAAAGGCGCATTCACCGGCGCCGTCTATCCGAAGAAGGGGCTGTTCGAGCTGGCCGACAAGGGCACGATCTTCTTCGATGAAATCGGCAACATCCCGCTCGAGACGCAGGCAAAGCTGCTGCGCGTGATCCAGGAGCGCGAATTCATGCGCCTCGGCGGCGTGGAAACGATCAAGGTCGACGTCCGGATCATTGCGGCGACCAACGTCGATCTGCGCCGGATGATGGAAGAAGGGAAGTTCCGGGAGGATCTCTACTACCGCCTCCACGTGATTACCGTGCAGCTCCCGGCGCTGCGCGAGCGCAAGGACGACATTCCGCTCCTCGTCCAGCACTTCCTCGAGAAGTACGGCGAGGAGAACAACAAGACGCACCTCGACCTCACCGCCGATGCGCTCGATCTGCTGCAGGAGTACGACTGGCCCGGGAACGTCCGCGAGCTGGAGAACGTCATCGAACGCGCCGTCGTCCTGTCAACGGGAGCCAAGATCGACGCCGACCTGGTTCCCGATCACGTGCGCAGCAGCAAGCGGTTCCAGATGCCGCAATTCGTCGTTCCGCCGGAAGGCATTTCGCTGAAGGAAGTCATTACCGACTTCGAGAAGCGCTTGATCGAGTCGACGCTGGAAGCGGCGGGTGGGGTGCAGAAACGCGCCGCCGAACTGCTTCACATCAAGGCGACGACATTGAACGAGATGATCAAGCGCTACGACATCCGTCCACGGCGCAAGCGCGGCACCCTCGGCAGCCGTCCCGGCACCGATCTTCCCGACGTCGAAGATGTCGATGAGGGAGATGAGGTCGGGGTGGTCAATCGCGACTAGCGTTCAATTACCCCGTCGACCGTCGCTGCGGCGTCGTCGTTCTCAACCTCGCGAACATGCGTTCGTACTTCGCCAGGATCACGTCCCATCGATAGTTGGTTCTCACGTAGTCGCGGCCGTTGCGGCCAAGGCGTGCCCGCAAGCGCGGGTCGGCCATCAGGATCTTCAGGGCTTCCACGAACTCATCACGATCCGCGTAATACAGTCCGGCGTTGCTCTTGTGACAGTGTTCGACGAGCACTTCACTGCGCGCGTTGGCGAGAATCGGTGTACCGACGGCGAACGATTCGAGCGCGAGCAGCGACAGGCTCTCGTACGGTGATGGCACGACGACGACCGTGGCAGCTTCGAGTGCCTGCACGCGCTCCTGATCCGGGAGGTAGCCGGCGAAGCGGATGAACGGCTCCTCCGGAAGCGGCATCAGCTTGACACCCATCAACACCAGCGAGGCATCGCCTCCGTCCTGGACATAGCTGCTGAAGTATTCGATCAGTTCCTCGCAGCCCTTGCCCGGATCGATCCGCCCGCCGTACAGCGCGATCGGGCCGTGCAGCCGATGCCGGCGCCGGAACATCGATCCGCGGTGCGCGAGGTGCGGACGGAATGTCGGTGACGCGTCGTCAACCGCCGATTGATCGTCTGTCGATTCATCCGATTCGGCATGCCGCGGCGCCATGTGCTCGCGCGGGTATGGCTGTGCGTGCGGCAGATCGACGCCGCAGCCGATGGTCTCTTCCTCGATCGCGCGGATCGAAAAGTGTGTGGTCAGGAACCGGCGCTCGACATCCGTGTTGTAGGCCAGTCCAGCGGGAAGGCTGAACAGTTCTTTGTAGATGTCGAGATGAATCGCCGGTTCGTCGTGAGCAGTCGGCACCAGGATGCTCTTATGAGGCGCGATCTTCGTGCCCATTACGGTCGGAGCGTAGAGATAGGTGAAGAAGATCAGAACGTCGTACTGGTGTTGATTGCGATCGACGTACTCGAGCAGCGGCGGACACCATGGACCCTGCTGCTTGAGCCACTCGATTTCGTCTTCGCGCGAGTGTGCGTTGTTGAAGATCCATTCGGAATAGCGGTTGAATGTGTGGATGTCGCGCGAGCGCGCATTGGCGAAACGGCGCACGGTGACGCCGCGCACGCGATCCGATCCTTCCGGATAGTCGTTCTTCCACGTGATGTAGTCCTGCGCACAGGTGGTCAGGACCTCGACGTGGTGCTTTGACGCCAGCCGCTCGGCAATGAGCCGGCAGTGATACTCGGATCCGCCGAGGATCTCGGTGCCGTACCGCTGGACGATAAACGCAATCTTCAATCAATCCTCAATCAGCAATCAGCATTCAGCAATTTCAATGCAGGCTCGCCACTATCTCCATGAGCCTGCGCTCGATGCGCGCCGGCGAAAAGTCCTCGAGCCTGCGGCGTTGTCCTTGAATGACCCGGTCCCGCACCGCTCGATCGTATACGAGCATGCCCAGCATTTCGGCAGCCACTTCCAAATCCTTTGGTTCGAACAGCACGCCGGCCCCCCCCAGCGTCTCCGGAACGGCCCCGGCGGCGTATGCCAGGACGGGAACATCAGCGGCCATCGCTTCGATCAGGGGCACACAGAATCCTTCGTGCTCGCTCAGTGACACATACGCATCTGCCCAGCGGTAAAACGCCGCGAGATCCTCGTCCGGGACAGGCCCGGTGAACCAGAAGCGATCCGGCAGCATTCTCAATTCAGAGATCAGGGCCTGAACCTGTGCGTGGTATCTCGGAAGGCCGTCGTAGCGGCCGACGAAAATGAATCGATAGTAGCTGTCGACATACCGTTTGTACAGTTCCGCCAGCCGGATGTGATCCTCGATCCGTTTGTTCGGGACGACACGGCCGACGAAGAGAATATTGATAAGCCCGTCGCTGAGGATCTTCTCGAGCGCCGGACGCCGTGGCGCTCCGGTGATCCGTTCGGTGTTGACCGCGATCGGCATCACGGCTGTCGGTGCAAATCCGAGCGCCTCGAGCTCCTGGCGATTGAATTCCGAGTCGCCCAGGGCGAGTTCGACGTGTCCCACGAGCGACCGCAGTTCCTGGCGTCCGATCGCTGCGAGCCGGAAGAGCCCGGCGTCGAACGGGGCAAAGTACGCTGACGGCGTGATGTTGTGGTATTGAAGCACGCGCGCGCCGTCGAGTGCCGCGACCGCCTGCGTCATCGGCGAAGGAAGCGCGAAATGAAAGATCGTGATGTCCCCGCGTCGCGCGTCAGGGTCGCTAAACGGCCGCACGTCGCCACGCAGCACATCGTCCATCGTCAGGGCGTATAGATCGGATGAATGCCCGGCGGCGCGCAACATGTCTCTGACGCGGCGCGCGCTGTCGCCGATGGCATCCCCCCTGTGGGCGGCGGGAACCCACTGGTTGATGATCATCGTCGGGATATAGACGCGTGCCGGGATCCGGGATCCGGGATCCGGGATCCGCTTCCTGGTAACGCCGGCGCTTGAGGCAACGCGCGGTAAAGCGCCGGTCGGAATTGTCTGAGCTCCTCGAACCGGTCGAATTGATCGAACTGATGCCAGAAATCCCACGCGACCGGCGGTGCTTCCCGCGGCGGCATCGCCACCGTGTCTTCGACAAATCGTAGAAGCGTTCCGTCGAAATCCTTGGCGCGTAATCGGTGCAGTGCCGCGTCTTGCGATTGCAGTACCGCTTCTTCGATCCGCGGATCGAGCACCGCGTCCATCAGCCGCGCGATCTCGAGAGGATCTTTCGTGTCGTACAACACGCCGCCGCCATCCATCGTCGCCGGAACAGCGGTCGCAGCGTAAGCGACCACCGGGACGCGTTTGTAGAATGCCTCCACGATCGGTACGCAGAACCCCTCGTGTTCGCTGGCGCAGAGAAACAGATCCGCGACGTCATAGAGCGCCGTCAGCTCCTCGTTCGACACGTGGCCGAGGAAATGCACATCCGGTGTGCCCAGCTTTGC
This sequence comes from Acidobacteriota bacterium, assembly GCA_046734955.1. Classification (GTDB taxonomy): domain Bacteria; phylum Acidobacteriota; class Vicinamibacteria; order Vicinamibacterales; family 2-12-FULL-66-21; genus JALZOC01. Next base: position 5,321 of record JBKPSH010000185.1, on the reverse strand, counting down.
GATCAGTGCCTGCAGCATCGCCAGATACTTTTCGAAGCCGCTGTAGGAGCCAACGAGCAGCAGTCGCGATCGCGGGTTGTGACGAGTGCGGTACGCGTGAAAGGCGCGAATCACATCTTCGAACTTCTTGTTCGGGATCACCCGTCCGACGAACATGACGTTCGTCCAGTCATCGTCGAGGTCCGCGAGTCTGCGATCGGGATCGCCATCGAGATGGCTGAAGTCGGGAACGACGGGGAGGACCGCGGTTCGAGGGTATCCGAGATCGCTGAGCTCCTGGCGGTTGTATTCCGAATCGCCGAGTGCCAGCTCGCAGCGATTGATGTATGCGGTCAGTTCCCGACGTCCCTGGAAGCACAGCTTCACGAGGTCCTTGTGGACACCGATGAAATACGACGGCGGCGTGATGTTGTGATAGACGAGCGCCATGTGTCCGGGCAGCGCGTACGCCGTCCGCGAGGCGCGCGAGCCGATCGAGAAATGATGAATGACCAGATCTGATGGACCTACGGCGTCGACCAGCTCGCGGTAGTCGACGGTGTAGTCCTCGAGGCGTGGGTCGGCGGTCTCGACGAAGATCTCCGACTCGTATCCGGCACGGCGCAGCACGCGTTGAATCCCGAGCACCTCGTGACCGATCGCGTCGCCATACCCGAGCGTCGCAAGCACCTGATGGACGCGAGGGCGCGAAGTGTGCGCGGCATTCATGCGGATCGAGAGAGGTTACGTGCGGAATCGCTGCCCGGAACCACCGCCCCCGCGGGAATGCTGGTAAGCACGTCAGTTGCCGGGCGCTGGTTTCGCCGCCTCCGCGCGAGCCAGCCACCGAGCGGTTCGAGTGGACGAACACCACCGGCAGCGTCTTCGCCCTTCAAGCGATCGAACATGTCGAGATACTTGCGCTCGATCACCCGCCAGGAGTAGTGCTCGGTGAAGTAGTCGCGGCCATTTTTTCCCAGCCGCGCGTGCAGCGGGCCGTTCGATTCGAGCGCGTATAACGTTTCGGCGAACTCCTCGTAACGTTCGTAGTAGAGGCCGGCGCCGCTGCGGATGCACTGTCCCTTCAGCACGTCGCATCGGCCGTTCGCGAGCACCGGCCGGCCAAGGGCCCAGGCCTCAAGCGCGACCATCGACAGGCTTTCAAAGTACGACGGCATGATCAGTAGATCCGAGGCGGCGATGCCGTCGAACTTGTCTTCATCCGGCAGAAAACCGAGGTGATGAATGCGCGGATGCTGCGGGATCGGCATGATCGCGCTGCCGATCAAGACCAGATCGAGGCCGCGAGGAAACGTCATCGCGTAACGGAGGAAGAAGTCGAAGAGCTCCTTGCAGCCTTTGTTCTCGTCGATGCGGCCGACGTAAATGGCAAATGGCTTCCGGATATTGTGCTTGCGCCGAAACCGCTCCGCATCAGCTCGTGGCGGGATGTCTGAACCGACGCCGACGACCACGCCTGGCACCTGCTGGTTGTGAGTCGCCGCGTTGATCATCGCGCGCTCTTCGTGCGAGTTGTACATGACCGCGCGCACGCCGCGGAATGTCGGACCAAAGATGCCAAGCGCGATCGCCGGATCTCGTTCCGCGGTCGGCACGAGCAGCGCCTTGCCGGCGACACGTCGCGCCCCATGCCACGCGTGGTAGTAGCGATAACTGAACAGCAGAATGAAGTCGAGTGTCGATGCCGACCGCCCGAGATAATCGATCATCGCGGGGCTTGCCGGTCCTTCGCTCTCGAGCCAGTCGAGTTCGTCCGAGATTGAATGCGGGTGCTCGAAGACACGACGCGACATTCGGCCGAATTGATGTGGATCCCGCTCGTGCGTGACCGGGAAGCGGCGCACCGGGATGCCGTTGACCTGTTCGACACCTTCACGCCGTTCATTCTTCCACGTCACGTAATCACGGGCGCAGGTCGTGACCACTTCGACCTCAGCGTGACGCGCAAGCCGTTCGGCGATATACCGCGCGTGCAATTCAGCGCCGCCGTTGATATCCGCGCCGTAGCGCTGGACCGCGACCGCGAGCTTCACGATTCGCGGTCGTCCTCGCCGTTCGAGTCGAACGCCTCCGAGGCTTCGCTGCCGGAATTCCTAACTGGCGTGTAATCTCGCTGCTGATCGTCGGGATTGGTCCACGATTGGTCGGGACGTGAAGCCTCGGTCGGCGGCGCAGCGGCACCCTCGGTGCCCCTCGACTCGCCAGATTCATCGCTCGCTCGGGGCGGGCTCGTGGCACCCTCGGCACTCCTGGCACCCATGGCACTCTGGGCACCTCTGGCACCCTCGGCACCCGATCGATCATCTGGCCTCCTCCGTCCGCGCCGCCGCCTCCGCCGATTCCTGCGCTCCGACTGCTCGGGCGATTCGGGACCGCGCGCTTCACGGGAATTGCCGCCACCGGTCGGAGGCTGAAGCGGTGCGACGGCGCCCGGACGATACTGGACAACACCTTCGAGCGCGCGGGCGCGACGCTCGTCGAAGTCCAGCCGGCTCGACATCGATTCGACCCGCATCTTCAAGTTCTTCACGTCGATGCCAAGCCGCGTCGTCTCGAGCACGAGATTGTGGATGACTTCGTAGTACAGCGGCTCGAGCGCGGCCTGCTGCGCGTTCAGCTTGGATTGAATGTGCAGCGCCTCGATGAGGGGATTCGGATTGAAAAACAACTTCAGGATTGGGTTCAGCAGCTTGCGCATGAACGCCAGGAATCCTCGATGTGTCTCGTATAGAGTCGAGTCCTCGAACTTGAAGTTCGGAGGCAGCGACGCTTCCCGCTTGCGTCGAAACTGTTCGAGGAGATCGGAGCGGACGCCACGCGGATCGAGGAACTTCTCGAGTTTGACGTTGGCAAGCTCGCGAATTTCCTCCTCGGTGTAGTCGACGCCGCGTTTCTCGCGGATGCGCGCCCTGATCTGGCGCATGATCTGCTCGACGTCGACGTTGTCGGAACGAATTGAAAAGTCAGTCATTGTCGAACTCAGCGCGCTCCCGCGCCCTTCTTATGAACAAATTCCGGGGCCTGCACGATGCAGGTGCCCAGAATGCCGAGCGATCGCGCGAGCGCCCGCCCTCCCGTCAACGTGATCTCGGCGCCGGTAGCTCCCACATCCGGGTAGCCGTCGTCATGTGGCGTCACCGTCTCCCAGTTGCGGAACAGCCGCCCCCATGGGCCATCCAGCACATCGCGCATCATTCGCCTGGCGTTGTACGGATACCAGAAGCTGTCGTGATAGATGACGCTGGCGATGTACGCCCAGGGCGCCAGCACCGTCTTCAACGACCACTCGATCGGCTTCTTCATTGGCCCCCAGTAAATCTTGTGCTGCATCCGTGACGCGAACGTCATCTTTTTGAAGGGGCCGACGAAATGCCAGTTCTCTGCGGCGGCTGACGTGTCGCCCACGATTTCGATGTCGCGCGGATCGCCGCAGCCGAGGCCGAGATCGTGCGCCATTCTGATGAACTTGATCGACATTGGATCGAAGCCCATCAACTTTGCCGCGACCGCGTCGATCGCTGTCTGATCGGCGCTGGCAAGAATGACGTTCTTCGAATGCGGCATCATGCAGCGCGGACCCGGACCGTCTCCGGCGAAGGTTCCATCCATCACCGCGAACACACCGCGATGGATCTTTTTCTGAATCATCAGGAGATCGACGAGCGTTTCGTGGATCACCGGATGCGTCCAGTGCCGGTGCTCATTGAGCAGTCCACCGAACGCATTCTTCATCGCGCCGGTGGTGGTCGTAAACACGTGCGTCTTCACCGTCGGCAGGTGAATGATGTTCTCCCCGATGAACCGCCTGGGAATCATGAATCCCTTCGGGTAGACCTCATTCAGGCACGTGAACTTCTTCGTCAGGTCGCCGACCGCCTCGCGAATGTTGATCCACTCTTCCGTTTCATAGATGTGGATGTTTCGCAGGCCGTGTGCTTTAACGACGTTGATCTGCTTGTTTTCGCGCTCGCCGAGGTGCGCGTCGATGACGACGGTCCGGTTATGGCAGGCGTGAATCAACGAGGGATCGTAGCCGTCCTGCTTCATCGCCCGGATGACGCCTTCGAGCTGCCAGGGCGTGGTGGAACTTCCGGGAAAAAAGAAATGCCACGAAATATTGACCTTCAGCGCGGTGTCGGCATCGCGCGCGATGACGTCCTGGTAACCGGCGAGATTCAGCAGCGTGTGATAGTCGCGGAGTACCGTGCCCGGCGACGTGCGAAGAATGGCAACTTTGGCTTTGGGCATCACTTCATCACTTAAGGGGTCCGTAAATAATCAGCGCCACCGCCAGCGCCCAGAAAGCGACGCAGATGAGCAGAGGCCGATCGTTGAGCAGCATTTCAGCCGGACTACCTCCGCCTTCCTTCTGGTGCACGAGGTAGAGATAGCGAAAGATCCCGTAGAGCAGGAACGGCAGCGTCAGCGCGAGGTGCGTGGAGTGGAACTTTTCGACAGTCTCTGCGTTGACGGTGTAGAAAGCATAGGCGACGAGCGTTGACGCTGTGACCACCGAGATCATCTGATCGAGCAGATACGGCGTGTACTCCTGCAGGATCGGACGATGGCTCGTCGCATCGTCTGCAAGCAGCACCAGCTCGTGACGCCGTTTACTCAATGCCAGGAACAGCGCGCCCAGAATGGTGATGAACAGCAGCCAGTTGCTGATCGGCACGTCAATAACGGCGGCGCCAGCAGCGGCGCGCAGCACAAATCCAATCGCAATCGTGAGCACGTCGACGATGACGACGTGTTTCAGTGGGCCGGAATACAGGGCGAGCAGGCCGACATATGCGGTGGCAAAGAATCCGAATTCCCGGTGCAAGGCAAAGGCGATGGCAATCGCGGCGACGCCGATGACCGCGGCCGTGGCGAGCGCCACCGATGTCGACAGTTCACCAGATGCAATCGGCCGGCGGCGTTTCAGGGGATGGCGGCGATCGGCATCCCGATCGGCGACATCGTTCAGTAAGTAGACAACGCCCGACAACGCGCAAAACACTGCAAACGCGGCGCTCGCGTAGAGAACGGAATGGAGATCGAACAGTCGCTGCCCGAACAGCAGTCCGCCGAAGATGATGAGATTCTTCGTCCACTGCTCGGGACGCAGCGAGCGGATCACATTCCACGCGACCGGTCGCGCGTCTGTACGTAGTTCCCCCTGGCGCGGCTCGGCCTGATCGATGATGTCCGGAATACTGTGTCGCGCCATCTACAGCGCGGCGGGTATGTGCGCGGCCTGGCTAACTGCCGAAACTTTTGACGGCATCCGGCTCGGACTCGTAGGTCTCGAACACGGTCAACAGCTTCGTAATGGCGAG
>JBKPSH010000184.1:0-34332 GCA_046734955.1 Acidobacteriota bacterium | reverse complement strand
AAGGCCGTGTCCTGCGGCGATGCTTGAAGGATCGAAGCCGCGACCGTTGTCGCTGACCCTCAGCGTCAATGCCCGTTCATCGGCACGGAACTCCAAGTCGGCTTCGCTGCATTCCGAATGGCGCACCATGTTGTTGACCGCCTCTTTGAACAGCAGGAACACTTCGCGCCGAAGGTTCGCACCGACGATGAGGTCGTGTTCCGTGGAAGGCGTATTGAACCGGAAGGCAATCTGCCGTGCGCTGCAGACGTCACTCACCAACTGCCGCATGCGGCGTGAGAGATCGCTGAGGTGATCCTTGGTCGGATTGATCGCCCAGACGATGTCGCTCATGGAACTGACCAGTTCACGCGAAAGCGAAGCAATGCCCGATAGCGGGCCGTCGAGCGATGCGTCGATGCGGTCAACCTGCCGCCGAACGACCTCGCTCAGCAGGGAAATCCTGGTCAGCGTCGAACCGACATCATCATGAAGGTCGGTGGCAATCCGCTTGCGCACTCGCTCGAGCTCCGCCAATCGTTCCTCGCGGCTTCTGCGGAGCGCGTCTTCTGCCCGTTTCCGTTCCGTCACATCGCGTGCGATCCCGGTGAAGAACCGTTGACTGTTGCGGGTGAATTCTGCGAATGAGATCTCCAGCGGAATCTCCTGTCCGTCTTTGCGCAGCCCGGGAACGGCGGCGGCTTCCCAGGAGATGTTACGCTCGCCAGTGTGCTGATAACGTGACAAGCCCGATACGTGGCGGTCACGCATGTGCGCCGGCATCAGCATCGTCAGCTTCGCGCCAAGCATCTCTTCGCGCGTGTAACCAAACACCGTCTCGGCCGCGTGATTGACGAAGACGATACGGCTGTCGTCATTGATCGTGATGATCGCATCGGAGGCTGTCTCGGCCAGGGTTCGAAACCGATTCTCACTTTCGCGAAGCGCCTTCAGGCGCTGGTGCCGATAACGCGCGAACGCAATGGTGAGCGATCCGACAATTGACGTCACAAGCGCCAGAAACCACGAGCGTCGCCACACCGGTGATAGGATTTCGAATGCCACACTGGCCGTTGACGTGCCCGGAATTCCCTCAGCGCTGACCGTCCGCGCCAGAAAACGGTAGACACCCGGTGCGAGATTCGCAAAGTCAACGCTGCGCCGTGTTGCCGGCGCACTCCAATCACCAGCCGCCCCCTCGAGTTTGTACTGATAACGAACTGTTTCGCCCGCTCTGAATCCGAGCGCAAAAAAGTCGACCTGGATGTTGTTGTGATCGGGTTGCAAACGGAGGCCGGATACCGCCTGCTCGCCGAGCATCGACACAGGATACGGAATGCCCGAGACGCGAAGCGCCCCGATCAGAATCGGAGAGGCGGAGGTGCGTTCGTTCGCCGCGGGCAGAAAGCGGGCGATTCCAGTTGTTGTGCAAAACCACAGCGCGCCGCCGTCATCGCGGAACGCCATTTTGTATTCGCTGCCGGGAAGGCCGTCCGCTGTCGAGTAATGCTTGATGGCCGACGTCGCCGGATCGAGACGATCGATGCCGCGCATATGGGTCACGTAGATGCGGCCGGCCCGATCTCCTGTGACATGAACGACGAGGTTGCTCGCCAGGCCGTCCGTCGTGGAGTAGGTGACCACCCGAGGATCGTCTGCTTCGGGATGCTCGATTCGACAGAGACCCTTCTGACCAACAGTCAGCCAGAGGCGTCCCGCCGGATCGAAGTACATGCTGTTGACACTCCCGGCTGGGAGTCCCTTGTCCGGTCCAATCGCCGTAAAATGGCCGCCGCGATACCGGACAACGCCCTGTTCGCGGAAGCCGATCCAGATATTTCCTGCTTTGTCTTCTTGAAACACCAGCGCGCTGACAAACGGCCGAAGACCATCCCTTTGCGAGTAGCGATGAAAGCGTCCGGTCGCACGCTCCCAACGAACGAGCGGCTCGGGCGCTTGCACCCATGAACTAATCCAGATATCGCCCCGTGAGTCTTCGAACAATCGAGTGACGTCGTTCGTCGCCAATCCGTCGGTGGTCGTGTAGACCGCGGCCGGCGCGACACGCGCGAGATCCTCGAAGCGATCAACTCTGGGAAAGCGAAAGAGGCCCTGGCGCGCCGCCACCCACCATTCACCCGCATGATCCTGAAGGATGCCGTTGACGTCGCGCCAACTGGCATCGGACACCGTCTTCGGCAGCCGTAGCCGCACCGTTGAAAACCGAGCGCCATCGAAACGGCTGAGACGCCAGCCGCTGCTGTTCACGTACAGCTCGCCGAGACGATTCTCCACAATCGACGCGACCGATTCGCCCAAGCCGTCTGCGTCACTGTAGATGGTCCATCCGTTCCTCATCACCTTCAGCGCACCGATCGCTCTCGTCCCGAGCCACAGGTTGCCTTCACGGTCTTCGGTGAGAGAACCGATCGTGTCGCCAAGCCGCTCGCCGACAGCGTAGCTTCGGAACGCTTGGCCGTCGAATTCCGCCAACGCGGAACCAAACGTCTGGATCCATATATGCCCATCGTGCGACTGGCGCACCGCGAGCACCGTGTTGTTGTTCAACCCGTCGGCGGTGGTGTAGTGCCGCGTGTCTCGCGGCAGCGATCGCGATCTGTCCAGGGTGTTTTCGATCGATTCCGATCGAGGATTGAAGTGAAACAGACCGGCCCGGTGGCCTACCCAGACGCTGCCGTCACCATCGATCACCACGGCCGCGACTTGATCGTCGTCGACGGTAGGCTGAACCGCATAATGGATCATCTGCCCGTTGGTTAGGCGCCTGACAAGTCCGAACGTCGTCCCAATCCACAGATTGCCGGCGCCGTCGTCGGCGATCGCCCACACCTGTACTTGGATATCAGGATGCGAAGGAATGCCGAGCGCGACAGGCTGCAACCGCTTCTCGCCGGCGCGTTCATTCAGACGAAAAAGTCCGCCATCCGTTCCCGCCCAGAGCATGCCGGAGCGGTCCTGGTACAACACGTTCACACGGTTCGTAACGGGTTCGCCGCTAACGGAATACACCGTCAATCGGGATTCGATCGAGCGTGCCGGACCAGCAGCGTCCGGCCGGAGATCGAATCGGACGATGCCATCGCTATTCGTCGCGATCCAGTAGACGCCGTCGGCTGTTTCCAGAAAGTCATTGAGGGACAGTGCCGTCAGTCCTTGGTCGATGCCGTAGTTCGTGAACTGATATCCATCGAAGCGGCTCAGGCCGGCTGCGGTGCAGAACCAGAGAAATCCGCGCGAGTCCTGGACGATACGCTTGACGCGATTGTGCGCTAGGCCGCTCTCGATTGTGTAGGCCTTGACCGGCAGCCGTTGCGCCGCAGCGTCACCGGCGACGGCGAGCAGCAACAGCAACGCGGCCAGTCGCACAAGGTGATGAGCACCGCGCATAGAGCTCCTGTCGGGGCTGGGGAACCGAGATTGGATCAAACACTGTTTCGTGAAATGCTCGCAACTGGCTCATCCGTGCGGTGGCTCGGACGTGCAGACGTACGGCATCCGGACGACGAAAGTCGAACTCGCCGATCCTACGCGCTTCAGCGTCAAATCGCTGTGAGAGAGGACGCGATTGTCGTCAACTCGACCAAGACCCCGCGCCCGGAACCCCCCTCCGCGATAAAGGCCGGGGGCAGGGGAGAGGATAATTCCGACCAGCCGTTCCGCGACGTCGATTTCCGTTTTGTGTCAAAACTCTCACATACCCCCAAAACTGAACCTCGCACGTTGGCCGCGATCGAGAGACTGTACGCCCGCGTGAGCCTTTTTCCACCCGGACTCCGCTTCTAGCCAGCGGGTGACCGCGACGTATGTGACGTGTGGTCGCTGCCCTCTGACTGGAGGTTCGCGGTGCGGCCACAGTGCCTGGTTCCGGCGATCATCTGTATCACCGTTGTGAACGCTCTGCTTCGGGCATCCTCAAGCTTGCCAGGCGCAGCCGTCCCCACGAACCTGACCGCCAGCGCTGTTTTTCAGCCCACCCTCGAGCGAATGTTGCTGTCGTCTCCAACCTTCAGGCGACAGTGCGGGAGGCTCTCCGCGGCTCGTCAGCTGCGCGTCAACCTTCTGCTCGAGGATCTGGCAAGTCATCCCTATTCCTATCACGCGCGTTCGGCAATGAAACGCCAAGGCGGCGCGCTGGTCTCGGTGGATATCCACCTGACGCGGCTCGGGGATCCGGTCGAGCTCATCGCGCATGAAATCGAACACGTGATCGAACAACTCGATGGCGTCGACCTCGAGGCCAATGCGCGCAGCGGGAACGTCTGGAAAAGAGATGATGGAGCCTTTGAGACACGGCGTGCGATCGAGGTCGGCAAGCGCGTCGCCCACGAGGTCACCGACGCTGCACAGGTTGGCACACCGCACAACGCGGAGGGGGAGTCTGGCCCCGTACTGCAGGCCGTCACTCTCCAGGATAGATTTCCTCTCCTGACCGGACCCCCGTCCGGACGCGTCAGTCTGAGCGGCCGCCATGTCGTCTTTGCGTCGTACGCGCCGTTGGTGCCTGAGGACAGTAACACCACGCGGGATATCTACGTGATGGATGTTTCAACGCGGCGCGTCACCCTCGAGACACCTGGAGCAGTTGGACGGTCTGCAAACGGGGAGAGCTTTCATCCCGACATCAGCGGGGATGGACGGTACGTCGTCTTCGAGTCCACAGCAGGCAATCTCACGAACGTCGAGTTCGCCCCCGGCATCCCTCATGTCTTCTTGAGGGATCGGCAAACCGGCCTCATCCGTCTGCTCTCGACAAACGCCAGCGGTAGGCCGGCGAATGCTCCGAGCATGGACCCGGCGATCAGCGCCGATGGCGAGGTCGTCGTCTTCACTTCATCGGCCAGCGACATCCTCGAGGACGGGACCACCAGCGCCGGCGGCAGCATCGGCGTGTACTTCATCCGACTTGCATCGAACGAGCGCACACGAGTAGACGTGACGAGCCAGGGAGCGGTGCGCGCTGGTCAGAGCGCGTTTCCCGCGATCAGTGCCGATGGCCGGTACGTGGCCTTCATGTCGAGAGCGGATCTAACGCTCCGGGGCGGCATGTCGGGTGCCGATGAGGCTTCCGATCGAAACGGCGTATTCGACATCTACGTTCGCGACACGGTCATGCAGCACACCAGACGTGTGAGCCAGGGTCACGCGGGAGGCGACGCCGATGGCCCAAGCTATCATCCCGCGATCAGCGGCGACGGGAGATTTGTGGCGTTCGTGTCCGAGGCGTCCAATCTCACGCACGATGGAAGCACGCGCGTCGCCCAGATCTATCTGCGCGACATGGAAACCGGCGCCACGGAGTTGATCAGCCATGCGCCCGCAGGCCAACCTGGCGATGGTGGCAGCGCGAGGCCAGTTGTGTCAGGCGACGGATCGGTCATCGCCTATCAATCGCTCGCCTCGAATCTGCTCTGTCAGGACAAATGCGGCCCGTCCGAGCGCGACATCAACCTGCTCTGGGACGTCTATGTATACGATCGGTCGGGCCAACGAACCATCCGGGCCAGCAGCGACAAGCGCGAAGAATGGATGGAGAGCAGCAGAGGGCCATCGCTGGACGAGACTGGACGTCTCCTCGCCTTCACGTCAAGACATCCGAGTTCGCCGCGCGACGGGGACGACGAGGATCTCTTCCTGCTCGACTTGAGGCCGAGACGAGCGGCAACGTCCCTAACGAAAATTCTCGATCAACATTAGGTCGGAGATGTTCGTGTATCGATGCACCAGGATCGTCTTTCCGTCAGGCGACACGGCAAAGCCCCTTGACTCGAACGGCGGCTGGACGTGCGCAACGACCCGCGCTTGCCCCGAGGGATCGAGCGCTTGAATGGGAATCTCTGAGCCTGGCGGCCACGTCTGAATGTAGCCGTTGGATTGATCACGGTACCGCTCGCTGCCGCACGGGCTGTAGTACACGCCGCTGTTGACGACAGCAAAGCTGAGGAATTTTACGCACGGCACAACTTGACGCGGTGTCCCTCCGCCAATGGGAACGGCCATTAGTGGCGAGTCGCCGAGCGTTGGATAGGTGATCGGCTTTCGATCACCGGATTCATACAGGACACCGCTTTGATAGAGAAGCTCTCTCCCATCAGGCGACTCGAACACGACGGAGCTACTGCCTCCCTGAGTCACGCGCGTGGGCGGGCCCCCCTCCGCCGGGATCTGCCAGGTGTCGTGGCCGCCCCAGATTCCATCGCCGCCGCGATCCGACAGAAAGTAGATGCGCTTCCCATCGCGAGACCACACCGGTGCATTCTCTTCACCAGGATCCGTCGTCATGTGGCGTGAGACGCCGCCATCGGCTGGAATAACCCAGATGTCGGCGTGCGCGTTGGCGGCGGAGGATTCGAAGGCGATCTGCCGGCCATCGGGCGACCACGCCGGCAGGGTCTGACGCGTCCCCGGCCCGTGCGTGAGTTGCCGCGCGCCGGAGCCGTCGGCCGATGCGAGCCAGATCTCTTCGACGTCGCCGGAGCGTCGGGAGCTGAAAGCGATCCAGCGTCCCTCCGGAGAGAACTGAGGATTGTAGTCCCACGCCGAGGACACCAGCACGGGCTCTGGGTCTGCCTTGTCTCGGAGCCTGAAGACGCTCCGCACCTGGTACGCGCGCTCGAACGCCAGGCGGTCGCCCGCAGCCGCGATCGCCGGCTGACGCGAGTGATCCCCAGCCATCTCCAGCCGCTCCGGAGCGGCGCCGTCCTCCGGCGATACACGCCACAGCTCCGAGCGTCCTCGCGCGTTCGTGTCGTACACGATCGACCGGCCATCGCGAGTCCATGCGACCGTCAAGACTTGTTGGCCACCCGTGTTCGAGAGGTGCCGCGGTGGCCCCGCCGGCGTGTAGTCCGCACCTAACTCGATGATGCTGACGCCGCAACTACGCCTGCTCACGTTCACGCATGCGACATACGCGAGGCGCCGGCCGTCAGGAGAGAACGCCGGGGCGAGGTCGATGTCCGGTGCCCTGGCGTCCGTGAGCCGACGCGGCGTGCCGTTCCTGAGTGGAATGAGGTACAGGGCCCAGCTGCCACTCTTTGCCAGGTCTTCGGACAGGTCGAGCCTGCCCACCATCCAGCGTCCATCCGGCGACCAGGCGATACGCGCCGACCAACCACCGCCGATGCGGAGGTCGGATAGCTTCCGCTCACCGCCACCCGTCGGGAGAACCGAGTAGATCGTAGTACCGCCGCCGGGGTGGTTGCGAAGAAACGCGATCTGCCGTCCATCGGGCGACCAGGTGGGAATGGTATCGGCAGCGGGATCGGTCGTGAGTCGCCGCACCTCCGACGAGCCGACCGTCTTCACGTAGATGTCGTAGTTGTCTTCCCGCTCTCCGTTCCAGGCGAATGCGACCTGCGTACCGTCCGGAGAAAACGTCGGCGCCATTTCGAGACCATTCAGGGTCGTCAATTGCGCGACCTTTCATGGAGGGCGCTGGGAGCGGTGCGAAATGGGAGCGCAGGCGAAGCCCGGCCGCTAGGCCGATCGCGATCACCGCCAGAGCGATGGCTACCCATCGTCTGGACCGACGCTCACGCGTTGCAACCAGGCCGCGTGCGATCGCTTGAAGCTCGACCTTCACTTCGCGTACGTGGTTGAACCGCCGATCGGGCACCTTTTCCAGACAGCGCCTGATCAGTCTCTCGATGCGCCGCGACACGGTCGCCGGTCGAGATCCACCGATCGATGGGCCCGACGGATCCGCATGGAGGATCGCCGACATGACATCTTCCGTAGTGACACCGGCGAACGCTGCGCGGCCCGAGACCATCTCATAGAGCACGCAGCCAAACGAGAACATGTCGCTTCGCGGATCCGCCTCCTCTCCGCGCACCTGTTCAGGCGCCATGTACTGCGGAGTGCCGGCGATCGCACCTCGTCCAGTCGATCCCGCGCGATCGACGACTGGCATCGTTGATTCGGAGATCCGCAATGCGGGCTGGAACCGGGCCAGCCCGAAGTCGAGCAGCTTCGATTCGGGCTCCTCATCCCGCGCAGAGCCACCCTTCATCAGCATGATGTTGGCCGGCTTCAGGTCACTGTGCACGATGCCTTCGGCATGTGCCGCGTCGAGGGCCTCCGCCATCTGAATAGCGATGGTCACGGTCTCGGCCAAGGGCACCGGACCCCTGCGCAGCCGTGACGCGAGGGTTTCGCCGTTTAGATACTCCATCACGAGGAAGTCGACGCCCTCGTGATGTCCGAGATCGTGGAGCGCACAGATGTGCCGATGCGATAGCCGTGCGATCGCGCGTGCCTCGTAGGCAAATCGAGCGCGGCCGCGCGTGTCGCTCGGCCCGTCAGATGACAGAATCTTCAGCGCGACATGACGATCGAGCCGAGTGTCTCGAGCTCGATAGACTTCGCCCATACCGCCCGCGCCGGCGAAACTCTCGATCTCGAACGCGCCGATCCGCGTCCCCGGCGTCAGAATCCGGGAGCCCGGTGACGACGAGCCGCTAGTGGCGGAGGTCGCGCGGACGTGCGCGTCGGAGAGAAAGCCTTCCGCGTCCCCGTTCGCTGCCAGCAGCGACTCCACCTTGTCGCGCAACCTGACATTGCCACCACACTCGCGTTCTAGAAAGGCCGCGCGCTCTGCACCGGTGGTCGCCACAGCGGCATCGAAGACCGCGAACACGTTCTCCCAGCTCTCCGAGATCATTCGCCGTGACTCCTGGCGGGTGTGGCAGGCGGTGATCGGACAGTGCGTGCACCACGTGCGCGGGAAGCCCTCGGCTGCCGGTCTATCGCCGTGTCGGAGCGCGCGGTCACGCGTTGCCTCAGCTCACGGAACAACCACGCTCGAGCGCGGATCCACTCGCGCTTGACGGTTGCCGGAGATGACTGGAGGGCTTCGGCAGTCTCCTCGATCGTGAGGCCGCCGAAGAACCGCATCACCACGAGATCAACCAGTCGCGGGTTGATCGTGCCGAGCTTGTCCAACGCCGCCTGCAGGTCGAGAAGGTCCACCTCGCGTGGAGGCGATACGGCGACGTGATCCGAGAGCGACACCTTCCGCCGAGCGCCGCCGCGCTTGAGGGCTGCGTGCCCGCGCGCATGGTCGACCAGGACGCGACGCATCACGCGTGCGGCGATCGCGAAGAACTGGACACGGTTCTGCCAATGTACGCGGCGGAGATCCACGAGACGAAGGTAGGCCTCATGGACGAGTGCGGTGGGTGTCAACGAATGATCGCCGCGTTCGGCACCGAGCCGCCGGCGCGCGACCCGCCGCAGATCTGAGTACACGGCTTCCATGAGCCGACTGTTCGCGGCCGGATCTCTCCACGCCACGAGCCACGCGGTGACGTCATCCTGGGACATGACTGATTTGCTGTTTCGATTGTACAGCCCGCTGTGGATGGGCGATACCGTCAAGCATCCCCAGCCGCCGACGTCCCGCGACTGCGGGGTCATCACTCGGACTCGCGAGTGAAGGATGACCTTCTCGCAGGTAAAGGTCTCGGTGGCCATCGCGCGCGACGTCGTGTCGTACATCGACACACACTATCGGACGATGGCCAGCGTGAGAGCCACACGAGCAATACCGCTGAAAGGGCGGCGATTGTCTGCTTCATCGCTCGGGAACGCCGCGGTGTGCTGCGCCGCGGGTCGGAGTCGCGTGGCGCAGTACGTCGACCACCGCCTGGAACGCGGGGTTCGGCTGCCGCTGGCGATCCCACAGCAGCGGATGGTTGACGCGTCCGCGGCTCAGCCACGAGTCAGCGTCACTCAGTCTCCAAAACGTGACCGGTGATACCCAGCCAGGATGTTCGACAAGGGCGCGAAAGATATCCGCATATCGTGTCGCGAGCTGCTGTTGCTTTTCGGCTGGCAACCGAGATTGGATCAAACACTGTTTCGTGAAATGCTCGCCATTGGCTCATCCGTGCGGAGGATAGCGGTTGCTGCCGCCTTCCTAGACTACGAGCGAGGATCGTGATCTTTTCCAGATCGTGCTCGACAGACGTTCGCAAGGTCGGTTAGCAAACCGTAATCAAGCAGCGATTTTCTTAAGGAAAATGGCATGGGCTGGATGACGGAGTTCGGAAATGTAGGTCCTGTCAAATGCCGGAACGTGACAAACAGCCCGAAACGACCACCTCGCTCCTGCCTAGCGCCGGGTCATGGTACAGGCCCGTGACACGCAATCCAAACGAGTTCGTGACCAAATCGTGACCAACCAACCCGTCGCGAGCATCTCGCCGATGGAGTCGATTTGCGCTTTTCGCCGCTCGTCCTTGAAACTAAAAGTAGGCAGCATCACGCCATAGTGAGTGGTAACAAAAGCAAGTCGGGCGACTAAAACAACGACGCCCCGCGCGGTGGCACGAGGGACGGGGCGTGATGACGATGCGAGTGGGAGTGCATCGACGATGAAAATTATTGCACGCATACAGGTCTTTAGAGACAAGCAAAAGGGCAATGACGCGCGGCGTCGGCAAGCGTGGCCGCATCAGCGAGGGCGCCGCTAATGTCCCTCCAGTATATGGAGGCGGTGCGGAAATCGAAGCATGTGCGCCGCTCCGAAAAGGCCGTGATGCTGGCGATCGCGAATCGCATTAACGACAGTACGGGGATCTGTTGGCCAGGTGTCAAGCAGATCGCTGCGGATGCTGGTATCTGCAAGAAAACAGCTATGAAGTCCATCGACAGTCTCGTTGTGAAGCGTTTTCTTGTCATCGAACAGGAAGCCAGCGGCAAACGATCGCGCCGCTACAGCATTAACCTGGAACGGCTTTCTAGCGGTGCATTCTCTGTTTCTAGTGGTGCACTCCGTGCTTCTAGCGGTGCATCAGATGCACCCAAACCGTTAGAACCCAAAGATAGAACCCCAAAGAGACAGGCGAATTTAGGCTTGAGTAGCACCGAGCAATCGGAGCGTGGACGGGTGATTCTTTTTTCGTCAAAGCCGGAGCTGACTCGCGGCGGCGTAGCCACGGTCGCAGCACCGAGCAGACCAGTACGAATCGACGGCAAGTCATTGCCACCGTGCCCGGTTGGCGGTGATCCCGACGTATGGGTGACGTTGGAGCCGATCCATCGTCAGACGAATCGCGAATGGGTTCGCAGAGTTGGAGCACAAGAGGTACTTCGTCTCAAACAAGAACGCCAGGCTAAGGCAAGGGTGGCCGGCCCGCAACCCGCCCAGGCATCCAACGGCTAAGCAGCAGAACGGTCGACTCGCGAAGGTAAGATTCGGGGCCCAGTAGTCGATTTGCGCGATCGTAGTGCGTGTGTGATAATTATATTACACTATATTACATGGTAATACGCAAGCGAGGCAAATGATCGTGCAGCAAAACCAGCCCAGAACCGTATCGCAAGCCGCCGCAGAACTGAACCTCAGTCAGGGCACTATCCGCGCCTGGATCGCGCAGCGGCGCATTGGGATCGTGCGCCTCGGGCGCGCCGTCCGCGTTCCTTCCGCCGAGATTCAACGGCTGTTGGATTCCGGCTACGTGCCGGCGACCCAAACTCGGAAGATTTGAGCATGGCCCTCGATCCGAAAAATTGCCGGGTAATCGCAGGCGGCGACACCGCGCGATGTGCTCCGGGCTGTCGACCGGATCGAACATTCTTTGTGGCGACTGAGGCGAGGATAACGTTGCCGGCGAACAGGTTAACCGCGAAACAAAAACGATTCATCTCCGAGTATTTGCTTGATTTGAACGCCACACAGGCGGCGATCCGGGCGGAGTATTCCGCCAAGTTGCTGACCGGATCGCCCTGAAACTGGTGAGGAAAAGCGAGGTTTCGGCGGCGATTGCCGAAGCGCAGCAGAAACAGCACGCGCGCCTGCTGTTGACCGTTGACGAAGCCCGTGAGCAGAACGCCTGCATCGCGCGGCTTGATCCGGCGGAGGTGTTCGACGGGAACGGCGCATTACTGCACGTTACGAAAATGCCCCGACACGTCCGGTGCGCCCTGAAGTCAATCAAAGTTGTGCGGAAGAATCCCGCGACCGGTGATGGCGTAGTCGATACAACCCTCGAAGTTCAATTCTCGGATAAAGGCGCGGCCATCGACCGCGAGTATCGGCACTTTGGGCTGTTCGTCGATCGCGTCGAGGTCGACGTAAACGTGAACATTTCGCAGCGATTGAAGGCGGCTCGAGCGCGGCTGGCGGCGCGTCGGGTGCTGGCAGACGTGCCGGTGCTGCCGGCAAAAACGGAAACGAACGAGGACAACCAATGAGCATTCGCGCAGAAGGCGGATCGATCACGCCCCAGGAAGATTTTCAGCGTTTTAATAGCGTTCTGGACGTGACGACAGAGCGCATGCAGCTCGCGCACGGGCCTACGGACGTACTGGACGACCGTTTCTTAACGAACCTTCGGCAGTATTTATTGGAGGCCGGCGCAACACCGACGGACCTGAAAATAATCGCAGTAAGAATTGTGACAGGCGTTCGTCGATGGCGCTCGCTGCCGGCTGGTGTCGCGAAACGGGTTCGTGTTCCGGAACTGGCCGGCACTCGCGAGCGAGATTGAAGGGTCGGTCGGGTGCCGGTCCGCGGTGCTCGATGGCGAGATCTGGTGCTTGGATGCCGAGGGTCGGAGTACTTCTATCGGCAGATGTTCCGCCGCGAGCGGCGACCGTTCTTCTACGCCTTCGATGTGCTCGCGATTGACGGTACCGATCTGACTGCGCTGTCGCTGCTGGAGCGGAAGCACCGGTTACGTGCGATCGTTCCTCGGGATCCGTCACGGCTGCTCTATCTCGATGCGTTAGAGAAGCACGGAACAGAGTTCTATCGGCTCGCGTGCAAGCAGGATCTCGAGGGCATTGTCGCGAAATGGTCGCGCGGTACGTATCAGTGCGACGGGCGCGGGACATCCTGGTTGAAGATCAAAAATCCTCGGTATTCACAGATGGACGGCCGGCGGCAACTGTTCGAGGCTCGGCGCGACCACCGCTCCGGCAAGCGAGCAGCGGCCGCCCCTGAACTTCGATTCGCCTAACAATCATGACCCAGGGGGAAGTCGGGTCGACACACCCTTACGGGGAAGCGACCCTAGCCGTCGTGCTCAGGATTTTGACGATCTCGCCGAGCAGCACGTCCATGGAAGGATTGAAGTTGACCTGCGATCGATTGGGCAGAACGTTCTCACCCATTGCCGGTGCCGGCTGCAATCCACAGCATAAACGTGGAACGCGGCCGTATCCGCTCCGCCAGGAAATAGCATGCGGATGACGGCGCCGATACCGCGAAGCGGAGCCGTTCGATGCTTGACCGCATAGGCAGTTTATACACTACACAGTGCCGCGCGTGTGCCGACCGCGGCAGGACCCGCCCATGCTTCCTCCCGCCCTCGCAATAACCATCCGGAACCACCACCGCGGGCTCGTTAACGACCGCTCATGCATTATGCTTGAGCGGTCATGCATAAGGTACGTATTTTGGATTTGTCCAAGGTATGGACGTCCGGATTGCTCGCGTCATCGCCCGAATGGAGACCACTCTGGAACGACAACTCTCACTGAGAGACTTCGCGGCCGATGTCCAGCTCTCGGTTTCATGGCTGGCACACCTCTTCAAGCGGGAGACAGGTGTCTCACCGGCGCTCTATCGCCACCGGCTCCAAATGGCCCGGGCTCGGCTGCTGCTCGAACGCACGTCGATGCCCGTAAAAGACGTGGTGGCCTCCGTCGGCTTGAACGATCCAAGTCACTTTACGCGTGATTTCCGACGTGCCTATGGGGTCGCACCGACGGAATTGCGCGCGCACACGAAAGCGCTCCACTGGTCGCGCGCTGGCGATTGTTCGTAACCCGTTGGTGCGTTCAGCCGGACCGGGCAGCGGCCCGCGATCAATGCCATCCCGAGTGTATGCGCCAGAGATGCGGCGGAAGCTGTCGCCCGCCATTCGCGAAATGCCTTGACGTAGACGGGCTGGGGATTGGACTCCTCCGCGTATCACGGCGACGGGCACTCGTCCTCTGCCGCAAATACACGCGACGTAGCGCGTCAGAGGCTGCTGCTCGTTCAGCCGTGTGCAGGTTGCCCCTTTTACCACGCTTTCCTGTGCATCGAGCTCGTGGGCGGAGCAGTCATCCTCAAGATCATCCCGCGATCGTGAAGCGACGTCGAGGTGCAATTGCATACGTGAATCGCACGCAAGCAGGCAACGAGACGCGATGAAACGAGTGGTGCGGCAAGCAACATTCGCGGTTACCTTGAGTACCACTAATCGGAACGCAAGGTTCGTAATCTACACGACACATTCTTGGCCGATTCTGCTCAGCGACGCATTTGCGCCCAGACCACAGCGGTCGCTCCGTTCAAGGGTCGAGAGGCGTCTTGGTGTTTGAAGAAACTGCGAACTGTTGCGTTTCCTCGAGGCACGCTACTTGCGACCCTCGCGTGAGTGCAGGATAACGTGCGGCCCTGCACGGAACGGGGTGCACCTGATTCGCACGCACAACGACGAACAGAACGGAGGAAACGACATGATCAAGAAAACTCAACTGCCGCTCGCGCTGGAACTGTCCGAACCCAAACTGATCGCCGGCGAGGTCGACATCCAGCTGTCCAGCAGAACCAACACCAAGCAGCAGAGTGCCTCGTTCAACGGTAACACTGGCGTTCAGGTCGACGTCAGCGCTGACGTCCAGGTTGACGACGTTATTGCCTGACGACAGCTCGCACTGGTCGGACTCCGCTGACGGAGCACGAACCAGTTGCGATTGACGGATGTGGCGGGGCTCGAGAGACTCGGGCTCCGACCCATTCCCCAAGCACTCGTATTCAATTGCTTATCGCACGGAGGCCGTCGGCTGTCCGGAGATCAACATCAACCCGTGTCTCGAGATCAACATCAACCCTGAGCCATGCCTTCCACCGTCCTAGTCATCACCAATGACCATGATGAGCACGCTGACGCGGTCATCCGGGAGCTCGAGAGGCGCGCTGTCGCTGTCTTCCGGTTTCATCCAGATGAATTCCCGGAGGCCTGCAGTATCACTATGCAGATCCGCGATGGGCGCATGGACGGTGAAATCCGCGACCGCCGCCACCGGGTCGCCTTTCACGACATCTGCGCCGCTTGGTACCGGCGGTCGCGGAGACTCTTTGCGCCGCTTCCGAGCGTAAACCTACACCAGGGAGATCTCGAGAATTTCGTGAGGGCGCAGTCCTCCTTGACCCTCACCGCGCTGTTCGCCAGCCTGCGGACGCTGTGGGTCGGGCAGCCTTTCAAGCTGCGCCGGGCGGAGGTGAAGATCCTGCAGCTCGCGGAGGCCAGCAAAGCCGGGCTGCTGACACCCGCCACGCTGATCTCCAATGATCCGGACCGGGCCGCGGCGTTCGTGCAAGATCTCGGTGACAGCGACTGCGCGATCAAACCGTTGGTGGCGACCCGCGTCGACGGAGCGGAGGGCGCTCGGCTCCCGCTCACCACCACCCTGCCGCGCGGCCACGCGCTCCAATCGGTCGCGGCCGCCCCTACGATCTTTCAACAATACATCGACAAGGCGTACGAGCTGCGCTGCGTCGTGATGGGGGACAAGATATTCGCCGCTAGACTGAACTCCCAGGATCACGAGAGCACACGTATCGACTGGCGCGCCGGCACACCCGACGGGGGCGATGTCGAGCATGAGGTGTTCGAGCTGCCAGTGTCCGTGCAGGTCGCGCTTCACCGTATGATGCGCGCCTTCGAGATCAACTTCGCGTCTATCGACATGATCGTCACGCCCGACGGCGAGTTCGTGTTTCTCGATCTCAATCCGAACGGCCAGTGGCTCTGGCTGGAAGAAGAACTCGGCGTGCCGCTGGTCGCGAACATGGCGGACCTGCTGATGACCGAGTACTCCGCAGCGCATGCGGCTCCGCCGGTCCCGCAACGCCGAAACGGAGGGGCCCATGTGGCGTGAGTTCCGCGATCTGCGCAAGACCCTCGAGCTGCTGTATCGGGTAGACCGATCTGCTTTCGTCATCGGTGTGGTCGCAAGCGTGTTCGAGTCCGTGGTGTACCCGCTCGTCCTGCTTATCGTGTGGCAGGGCCTCGGCTTGATCGTCTCGGGGACTTCCGCGGACGGTCTCATCTCAAGAGGGGTGGTGCTCCTGGGCGCGCTCTTCGGGCTGCTCTCGTTCGAGACGGTGTTGCGGATGCTGGGGGAGACGGCGACGTCCCTTCTGGGGGCTGAGTCGTCGCAGCAGATCAATGGGCGGATCATGAACAAAATGGC
Organism: Acidobacteriota bacterium; assembly: GCA_046734955.1. Classification (GTDB taxonomy): domain Bacteria; phylum Acidobacteriota; class Vicinamibacteria; order Vicinamibacterales; family 2-12-FULL-66-21; genus JALZOC01. The sequence goes on along the minus strand of JBKPSH010000184.1, from coordinate 18,138 downwards.
GGAGGTGCCCTATCATCTGTTCGAGGACAATGATTTCCAGGCACGGTACGGGCTGCTCATTAGCCAGGCGAGCCACCGGCCCGGGCAGCTCGTGCAATCGTTTATTGCCAGTGTGAGCGCGCTGACGACGTCGCTGGCGATTGCGGTGACGGTGTTCGCGTTTGCCCCGATTCTCGACATCTTCTTACTCCTCCTGCTACCGCTGACAATCGCGGAGGCGCGCTATCACGGCCGCATCGTCGACCTACAAACCCACGCATCGCCGGCCTTGTTCCGTATGTCGTATCTCGCGCAGAGAAGCATCGACGCGACCTGGCAACGAGACATCCGCGTGCACCACTCTACCGTCCTCCAGGACGAGTACCGCTTCCTATCGACCCATTACTTGACGGACCTGCGGGCCCTCCTGCGGCGCTTTCAGTCGATCCGGATCGGGGTCGGCGTTGCGGCGGCCGCCATCATGACGCTCGCCGTCGGAGTGGTTTTCTGGGTCGTGGGTCGGACTCCGTCGGGCCTTTCTCAGGCTGCTATCTTGCTGCCCGCACTAGTGATCGGGCTGGGCCAGGGTCGCTCATTCGCCTCGGCCTGGGGAATGATGACGGAGTGCCTCGCCTATCTCGCGCAGCTCTTCGCCTTCTTGGACACCCCGTTCGACCGGTCGGAGTCGAAAGAGGCCCACACGCTGACCGCAAAGACCCCTCCCGCACCCGCGGCAGCGTAGGGAGGCAGACACGATGCACAGGCTGCCTGCGGCGCACGCGCTGGCTCCCGCATCAGGTCCATCGTCGGACGCCACGGCGCTCCTCCTGCAGGGCGTGACCTATCACTATCCGCATAGCCAGAAGGTCGCCCTCGGCGATGTGTCCTACACCTTCCGCACGGGGACGACGGCGATTGTAGGCCCGAACGGCGCCGGGAAGAGCACTCTCGTTAAGTTGCTGACCGGCTTGGTTGCCCCGACATCAGGCGTTATCCTCGCCCGCCTGCCGGATGGGACCTGCGTACCCGCGGAGCATCTGCCCAAGGCAGTCCTCTTTCAGGAGCCTTCCCACCTGCACCTGACGGTGCGACAGAATGTCACGATGCGCTACGGCCGGGAGCCGGACGAGGACGCGCGCATCCACCGCGCGTTACAGCTCGCGGGGCTGGGCGAAGTCGTCGCGGGATTGCGCGATGGGCTCGATACGCTCGTCGGCGCGGGATTCGGAGGACATATCGACCTCTCCGGGGGCCAATGGCAGCGGCTGGCGCTGGCGCGCCTCATATACCAGGATGCTTCCGTCATGATCCTCGATGAGCCCGTGGCGAGCCTCGATCCCGAGGGCGAGCGCGCCGTCTTCGAACTGTTCGCCAAGCTGCAGCACAGGATCACCATCTTCACAACGCACCGGTACGACTCGATCCCGCCGCACACGGAGATCGTCGTCCTGGTGGACGGCCGCATCACCGAAGCGGGGACGCACGAGCAGCTCCTGCAGCGACAGCAAGACTACTGGTCCCTGTATATGGGAGGATCCGCGCGGGGATTGCCGCGCAATCCGGACATCGCGAGCGGACAGGAGCCAAGCCATATTAATGGGACGTCGCGTACCGCGAGGGACCGAACTTCTCATGTTTGCTGACGGCGTTGCGAAGGTCACGGCGGCAATCTTCCCCATCTTCTTCGCCTACGAGCGCGATGACGGTCCCGTCATCGGCGTCAGCGGTACGGGGTTCTTCATCGACGACAGCGGTCTATTCGTGACCGTGGATCACAGCATGAACTGCGCGCCTGCCGGCTCGACGTACTACTACTACGGGAGGCTGCCGGATCAGGTCATCCGTCCCGCGTTGGAAATCGAGCGCGTCGCCAGCGATCCCGGACGCGACCTGTTTCTCGGAAGAGTGCGGCATGGCGATGTGCGAGCAATGGAACTGACCGTCGAAGCCGTACGGACTGGCGACTCCGTCTGCCTTTCGGGCTATCCGATGGCCGAGGTTTCGATCAATGCGGAACGAAGCTTGGTCGCCAAGGTACGGCGGTACTGGCAGCCCACCTTCGTGCTTGATGCAACACAGGCGGTTGTCGACGGCAGAGTCTACGACGGCTACCTCGTGGGCCACCCGTGTTTCTCCGGGATGAGCGGGGGACCGGTCTTCGATGTGGAGGGAAAAGTCCGGGGCATGGCAGTCGCAACGCTCACACGGAGCGAGCCTGAGCTCAGGGGCGATTTAACGGTGGTGAGGAACGGCATTGTCGTCGACGCGGAGCACATCCGAGCATTCGTTGAGCAGCACCGACCCGCTTGTGCCAGCAGTGGACGGAAGTGACGGGGTTCGCCCGGCGTAGCCCTGGTAACCACATGACCTCTATTGAACGATAGTCAGCCCACCTACTGAGCCCGCGAACCGCGGGTTGACTACGTCGGCGTACGGTGACCCGACCGATAGCTGAAGCCAAGCGTGGCTCGCAGTCGGATGCTCCTACAACAGAGCGCCAGTCGCTTGTTCGTGTGCCATCATGTGCGGGGCACTCGTCGGCTCCGCTCGCCACTTTACGAGCGCCTACTGAGGCCGTAACGGTGATTGCTGTTGCCCGGACCCCTAGATGCGATGGGAATGTTCGGGTACTTGGGACTCGGTGCATTCGTGAACGAGTCACCCCCTCGTAGGACGCCGCTACCGAGCGCGGGCCTTTCCCCGCCGAATTTGGGCTCCCTTGATGAAACGGCTCTGGTTGACGCGCATGCCGCCGCCCTTTTCAATTTATTGGCGTGCTGTGTTGGCTGTTAGAACGCACGATCGGACGCCTCCATCTCATGCCCCCAAGACACAGTCGAGCACTCATCGAGGCTTACGCACGCTTTCATGGATTCTTGCTCGCTGTGAAACTGGCTACACTTCGCCGATTGGAATAGGCCGGGGCATCACGCGATTCCGCCTGGCCGCCGGACTCTACTGGCCCGATGCCAGCCCTTGCAGGACTGCTGAACAGGGCGTAAACTTCAGTCGTGCTGCCGTATCCATTTTCTGTCGAAGGCTTGCCGATCGTGCTCGCCATGTTTCTTAGTGGCGTCGTTCTGTGTTGGCTTATCCGGAACGCGATCGCGCGGATTGATCTCATGGCACAGAGCCGCAAAGCGCTGAACGCCGCTTACGCCCGCTTTCACGGCTTTTTGCTTGTTGTAAAACTCGCGACAATGCGCCAATTGGAATAGGCGAGAGCGCGAGGCGCCCCCGGCCCGCAGAAACCTACTGAGCCCGCGTTCGGTTTACCCGTGATTCCGTGTGCATGACAATCAGGTCTTGCTGTAAACCGCCCGTGGCTTTCCCGCTTGCGGCAGCGGAAAACAAGTAACGCCGTTTGTATTCCCATCCAAAGAAATTCGTTTTCCACACGTCCGCCCATCCATCGCCGCCGGTTGCTTTGGCAGCGCCACGCTCGAACGTGAACCAACGCCCTTCGGGATCGGCTTCGACGGGCGTGGGATGCCCCACAAGCCTGCACAGATCGATGAAGTGTTCCTGCGCGGCCGCGCGTTCGTTTAGCTCGTGAAACCGCCATTTGGCGATGAAGTCGGCTACGTTCATGGAATGCGGGACGGATCTTGACGTGTTTCGGAAGTCCGTGTGTGAGCGCGGCCCGCACCGCAGGCCGATCGCGCTTACAGAATACTGGGTTCCGGGAAGGTGCATAGTTTACGAGCTTGCCGACGCTGGCCTTCGGTATCCTGCAAGGACGTGAACGTTCCGAGCCTGTATGCGGTGTTATTGCACGGTAATAATTACGTGACAATAACAGCGTGTTCAGACTATCCTGAGGAATATGGCGAATCGGACCACCCGCACATCCGACCGTCGGTCAGGCGAAAAGCCAAAAATCTATCGACCCGTCACGCGCAAACAGCGGACGTTTTACGTCTCCGATCCCCTCTATGCACAGATCCGGAGCGCCGTTATTCATTTGTCCGGTCCTCCGGAGTTTCTGACAATGACCGCGTTTGTGGAGCGTGCGGCCCAGGCCCAACTCGCTCGATTGCAGCGGAAATATCGGAAGGGAAAGCCGTTTCCGGAACTCGGCGCGGATGTTCGCCTTCGGCCCGGGGCACGTCCTGCTGGCACTCCGCGCGTTTGATTTCGGTTAATTAGCCACCCGTGTCGCCGCAAGTCGCGGTAGTCACAAGAGAGGCGCGAATGGCAGAAAAATCGGCATTCCTGATAGTCCGTTCTTGACCATGCCGGAGGCCGCCCGTCTGCTGCGATTTGATGCGACGGCGACGCGGCCTGAGCACGCGTTTCGCCAGTGGGCCGCTCGAACCGGGCTGCCGATCCGGCGACGAGGCCGCGTGTTGCTGGTGGATCGAAGTGTGCTCGAGACGTTCCTTGAGGATCCGCGACAAACGCGATAGCGGCCGTCAGAGCGCTCTTGCAGCCCGTCGATTCGCCGCTTCATGGCGGCGAGGCTCTCATCCCCTCAAGTCGTTCCCAAAGCGTTCTGACACCGCGAAGGAGCTGGTCGAGTCCGGCCAGGGTCGCGGCGCGGGTTCCCGCGTAAGGGAAGCCACTAACCAACTGTTGCGCCTCGGACAAAACCAACAGTGAAGGCTACGAAATGCCTCGATTTCAGATTGCGTAAAGAGGGATGGGGTCAAATCGAGTAGCTGCGCGCGGTGCTTCTCAACGACTCGGTGCGCGTCATCAACAGCCGCCTCTGACTTTGTTCTGTCCAGCAGCAACGCTCGGATCCATACCAAATGCATCGCGTGGTATTCGAGCCGTCGAATCTTTCTGGTGGTGATGTCATCGGCGGCTGATGTTGGCGTTCGGGCGTTGTTGAGTGCGACTGAAAGCTGATTCCACAGCAGGAGCACGGAGGCAAAGGCGGCCAAAAAAACGATCACTATCACCGAGAGTGGCCAGTGTGTGGCTCTGGCCGTCCATCCTCCCAAGCCGACGGCGGACATGGCTGACAGGAGCCACGGTTTTGCCCAAGAGAACCAACCAGGCAATCCGCCGGCCGTGTCAATATGACTCCACCACTCCCACGCTGTGCGCCATCGGCGCCTGTCTTGAGGCATTTAGACCCCGAAGCCTTAGATTTTAGGCGCTATATGCGCTATCGAGTAGACCGCAATCAATAAGACAGTCCGTGAAATCATTTCTCGAACAGCGGGCCGGAATAAATACAGCAACCGGAGCCGGCCCAATCAGTTGGCCTGAGTCTCGGGGCTATGCACGGTTGTTACACGTCTTATACTGATCGCGCTTCGCTGGTTGTCACCGACACTCGTCAACACGGAATGAACCGTAGGTACTATGAACAACCGATCAATGCCGTACGCCGATCTGCCTGAGTTCTTGACGCCGTCGCAAGTGCAGGATTATTTGAGCCTGTCTCGAAATACGGTCTACGATCTGCTGCGCCGCAACGAAATCCTGCACGTCAAATTTGGTCGACAAATTCGCATTCCGAAGTCTGCGCTCAAGCGCGACGAGATCGCGGCCGGCGCCAGTTCACGGTAGACCATGAGCCGCGGGAGTGTCCGTCGACGGTCGAAGAGATCTTGGAGGCTGCGGTTCGACAGCGGCTACACGATCGATCCGAACACCGGCGGCCGACAGCGGCAACAGACCAGCGTCACGGTTCACGGCACAAAGGCGGACGCGCAAAGGCGCCTGACCGAGCTGTTGCGCGCACACGATCGAGGCGAGCTTGTTGCGCGCTCCAAGATGACGTTTGGTGAATGGCTGGTCGACTGGCTCGAGAAGGCTGTGAAGCCGCCGGCGAAGCGCATCAACACATACCGGACGTACCAACGAATCATCACGAAGAAACTCATTCCCGCGCTCGGCGCATTTCGAATCCAAGAGTTGAAATCGCTCGATCTGAAGAATTACTACACGTCACAGGCCGGCACGTTGTCCTCGACGACGCTTTCCCAATACCACACGCTGATCTCGTCAGCACTCAAGGCGGCCGTGCTCGAGGGGCTGGTGGCCCGAAACGTCGCGGCGATTGTGATCGGAAAGCCGCAAATCCGGGGAGACCATTCGGATGTCGCGGCGAATTGTTGGGAAGCGATCGACGCGCAGCGGTTCCTGGCGGCTGCGAAGGCGGTAGGACCCAGACCGGAGGCGTTCTACAGCCTGGCGCTCGACTCAGGAGCCCGGAAGGGCGAGCTGTGCGGGCTTCAATGGGCCGATCTCGATCTTGACAAGGGCACGCTTACGATCGTGAAGCAGTTGATCGAAACGGACGAAAACGGTGCGCCCGTGTTTGGTCCACTGAAGAACGACATGCCCCGGACGATAGAGCTGTCGGCGGAAACGATCACATTGCTCAAAGAGCACAAACGCCATCAGGCCGAACTGAAGATGGCGAACCGCACGATCTACAAGGATCACAATCTCGTGTTCGCCAAGGAGTGGGGCGATCGGTATCGGCGCAAGGACTTTCTGGGCCTGCCACTTCAAACCAATAACATGAGCGAACGAGAGTTTGCGCGTATCATCGGAGCCGCAAACGTCAAGCGAATCTCCATACACGGCTTACGCCATACGTCAGCCACGCTGCTCTTAAAGGCCGGCGTTGCGTCGCACGTCGTTCAGAGGCGACTCGGTCACAAACGGATCGAGACGACCCTCGGGATCTATGCCCACGCGCTGCCGTCGATGCAGCAGGATGCGGCCCGCCGTCTTGGGTCGTTGCTGCACGGCAGCGGTTCGTGACCAAATCGTGACCAACACCCCAGCGAGGCGCGCGAAAACACTCGATTATTTCGATAATTTAAAGATTGGGGTGGATGACGGGGTTCGAACCCGCGACTTCCGGAGCCACAGTCCGGCGCTCTACCGCTGAGCTACACCCACCATACAAGAGAATGTGGCGGGGTCTAAAGACCCTACCGTACAACTGTTTCGGCGAACGACAACACGTGTAGCGCGCCGTCTTCAGACCGCGCCCTACACCGGTATCCAAGCAGATCAGTGTAGCATCCGGGCTTCGGCAGTCGCAATCAGGAGCGCCGCTCGAGCGTGGTCGGGCGGGCTTTCACGAAGTCGTCGTGAATCTCGACGAGCGCGCTGTTCTGCACATCCACGGCCGCCTGGTGGACGTGGTCGGCCTTGCTGCTCTTGGCGTCGTACATCAATTGATCCGCGCGATGGATCAATTCAGCGGCAAGCTTCCGCGCGACCCCGCGTCGTTCCGCGACCGGACCGAGATGGAGACACACGACACCGACATCGACCCGGACTGGCCGCGCGCCGAGGCGACGGTCGTCGCGGCTCCAGTCGTGCACTTCCACTGCGTGCTTGAACCGGTCGGCGATCTCGACCGCCTCGGCGCAACCAGGAAGGTCCGGGATCAGAAAGCAGAACTCGTCGCCGCCGAATCGGGCGTGAAGGTCGCGCGCGTCAGCGCCTCCGCGTTCCAGCGCGAGAAAGTCCTCTGAGCGGATTTGATCGGACAGAATCCGCGCGACGCGCTCGATGATCCGGTCGCCAATCGCGTGGCCAAGCGTGTCGTTGTACCACTTGAAGCTGTTGATGTCGACGACGCCGACGCCGCACCAACGGACGCGCTGCTCGACCGAGAGAAATGATTCCAGCCGCTCCATGAACCAGTCGAAGTTGAGCAGCTTGGTCTTCGGATCGCGGTGAGACTTGTCGGTGAGGCCGGCGACGACCTCCTCGAAATACCGCGCGATGTTGCTGACGGTGACGTCCTTCTCGGTCAGCTGCCGCTGCAGGCGCGACATCTTCTCGGCGAACCCCTCGGACAATGCGCGAATCGCTTCGCGCTTTGATTCCTCGACCAGCTGCCGTTGATTGCCGAGCACGTTGTCGATGGCTTCGAGGAGCCGAGCCTGTTGCTGCGCGTCGAGCGTGAGCACACGCCGCACCCATTCGCGCAGATCGGACGTGGTCCGCGGGATGTCGTCCGCCGAGAGCTCTCGACGGTGCGTTGGAGGCACCTCTGCCATATGCATCAGCGAGTCCTGATCAATCAAGGGATATGCCGAGCGAGCGGAAAGGCTGAGGTTGAGCGCGCAAGTGGCCAACTCGGCCGTAAACCGTCAATAAAACGCGCGGGATGCTGGGGGCGGGAACCGCGTGCTCGCGCGATCTCGTGGCTTCACGCAGTGGCCGGAGTGGGAACCGACTACAGTTTTGTGGCAGCAGTGTTCAGCGAGGCTTCGCCACGACCACCGATACGTCATCACGGCGCCGGCTGAAATCGCGGTACAGAGCGGCGGCGATGATGCTCGGGTGACGCGTCGACAATCCCGGATACGCCGCGAGATCCCAGCGTGACGCGAGGCCATCGGAGAACAGGACGATCATCGCCTTCGCGCCGAGAGGGTACGAGAATTCATGAATCCGACTCGCCACGTGCCCGGCAGTGCCATTCTGGGAAACCATCCCGTGCCGCGATCCATTTCCCGAGAACATGACTCCGCCGATGTTGCCGACGCCGCAGAAGATGACGACGCCTCGACCGGTATCGACCGCAACCGTTGCGACTGCCGCCCCTCGAGTTGAACGGAGCGCACGGTGCACGTCCGAGATGACGCGCGAGGGTGACTGCTCGTGAGTGCGATAGAAGACTTCGATCGCTGCATCGGCCGCTTCGTGCGCCGACAACCCGTGCCCGAGACCATCCGCGACCATGATCGCAAATCGATCGTCACGCATCGTCCAGCCCCACGCGTCACCGCAGATTGATTCGTTCGGGTGAGAGACGAGAACGCCGCCGATTTCATATTGGGATTGCCGCGCGGCAGTCGGACGCTGTTCGGACCAGAGCTGGGCGACCGCGATTGTGCCCGACGGCTGCGAATAGATTTGAAAGAAATCTGATTGCCGTTCGATCGAGCCGAGACCGTGTCCGAGCGTTCCAGCAGTTGAGAATCCGTCCTGCCGCGCGCGCGCAAGGTCGGGCATGCCGGGTCCGCGATCGATGGCGAGGATCTCGATCCCATCAGGAGACACAGCCCCGCCGGTTCTCTGCAGCGCTCGCAACAACATCTCGCCGCGCGTCGCGTGCTTGGCCAGGTTGGTTGCGAGTTCCGTGACGACGAGCGCGACCTGGCCCGCACGCTCCTCCGAGAATCCGATTTTGCGCGTCAGATCGAGCGCCGCGCGCCGCACTGGGGCGACCTGATTGGGATCTTCGACGGCGTAGGCCGTCGCAGGGTTCATCGCCACCGGACAATGGTGACGCGCGTCCCTTCGCCGGGATGCGAATGGATGGCGAATTCATTCGAGAGGCGCTTTGCGCCGGAGAGCCCAAGGCCGAGACCGCTGCCGGTCGTGTAGCCGTCTTTCATCGCGAGCTCGATGTTCGCAATGCCGGGGCCATTGTCTTCAAACACCAGACGAAGTCCGCGGCGCGAACCTTCAATGACTTCTTCGATCCGCAACGTCCCGCCGCCGCCGTACTGGAGCGTGTTGCGTGCCAGCTCGCTGGCGGCAGTGACGATCTTCGTCTGGTCGACGAGATTGAACCCGAGCTCGACGGCGCGCTGCCGCACGGCCTGGCGAACAGCGACGACGTCCTCCGAAGTTGCAATTGGCCGATTCTCGCTAAGCGGAACCAGCATCGTCGCGTCCCCTTGCGGTAATGAGGCCGCGGAGCAGCTCCATCCCACGCTCGATGTTGAGTGCGGTACGAACACCCGGCAGTGACAAGCCGAGCTCGACGAGCGTGATCGCGACGGCCGGACGCATGCCGACGACAACGGTCTCTGCGTCGAGCACGCGCGACATCGCCGCGATGTCACCGAACATCCGGCCGATGAATGAATCAACCATCTCCAGCGCGGAGATGTCGATGAGCACGCCCTTGGCGCGCGCCGACACGATTTTCGACGTCAGATCGTCCTGTAACGTCATCGCCAGTCGATCGTGCATGTCGACCTGGATGGTGACGAGCAGGTACTCGCCCATCTTGAGAATGGGAATGCGTTCCACGATCAGTTCTCGCCACGCTCAGCGGTTGCGCGTGGGTCGGCGCCACCATCATCGTCACGACGGCGTGGTCCGGCCGATACCTTCTGCACGCCAAGGCCGAGGCGTTTCAATGCGATGCCGAAGGCATCGGCCAGAGTCGCCTTGGTGACGACGGTGCCGAGTTCTACTCCGAGATGCACGATCGTCTGCGCGATCTGTGGACGAATGCCGCTAATGATGCAGTCGGCACCCATCAGCCGGGCGGCTGCGACCGTCTTGAGCAGATGCTGTGCGGTGACGGTGTCGACCGTCGGGACCCCGGTGATATCGATGATCGCGATCGCGGCGCCGCTTTCAACGATCCGCTGCAGCAGGTTCTCCATCACCACCTGGGTCCGTGCGCTGTCGAGCGTCCCGATGAGCGGCAGCGCCAGCACACCTTCCCAGAGCGTCACGACTGGCGTCGAGAGTTCCATCAGCTCCTGCTGCTGCCGGATGATCACCTGCTCGCGTCCACGCTGAAATACTTCTGTCGTGTAGAGGCCGAGACGATCGAGCAGGAGGTTTGTCGGCCAGAGTCGGTTGAGCGCCTCGGCTCCGCCAGCGCTCTGCAGGCGATCGAACAACGGCTGCTTCAACGCAAAGATGAACGTGGCGGTCTCCGACGGCGAGAATCCCTGCTGCGCGCGCGATGCCGACAGATCGTCGAGCATCTGCCGGACGCCGGACCAGGAGGGACCCATGATGTCCTGGTCGCCTCCCTTGACGGCTTCACGCATCAGCGTCAGGAAGCGGCGGGAGTGATCCATCAGTTCCTGCCGGCTCGTTCGATCAGGACGATATGTTGCGGCGTTCACCTGGTTGTCGACCCAGTTCTGGAGAAGCAGGCCTTCATCCTTCTGCAGGATGTCGTTCAAGGAAGCGATCGAGTCGGTAGCCATCAAACCTTTCCTTCTGTGCGTGTCGTGAGTCGTCGCGCGCTGTCCAATGCCTGGCGGACCACGGCAGGCGCGCTCGTTCGATTCAGATTTCGCTTCGGCAGAATCGCCGACGCGTACTGCAGCAGTCCGCGCGTTTCTTCCGCGTCAAGCTCGACGCCGGTGCAGATGACGACAGGGATTCCGGATGTCGCCGGGTCGCGGCGCAGATCGTTCAGGGTTTCCCGGCCATCCTTCTCCGGCATGATCAAATCAAGCAGGATCACGTCCGGTCGATCCGATTGCGCACGGCGATGGCCCTCGTCGCCGCTCGACGCCTCGATCACCTCGAACACCGGATCCGTCAGACACTGACGCACCAGGTATCGCGACATCTGATCGTCGTCGATCGAGAGGACCCGGATCGCCGGGCGTGTGCGCGCCTGGAGACCGCTGACCGTGTCGATCAATGCGCGCCGGTCAATCGGTTTTACCAGGTACGCATCGGCGCCAAGCGCGAGCGCCTTCTCCTGTCGCGCCACCGCGCTGACAATCACGACCGGGATCTGACGTGTTCGCTCGTCGCGCTTCAACCGCACCAGGAAATCCCACGCCTCCTCGCCGCCCAGCACCAGATCCATGATGATGGCGGCGGGACTACACGTCTGGAGCGCTTCTTCGGCCTGTTCCACGGCATAAGCGGCATAGACCTGGAAGGGTGAGAGCCGGAAGATCTTGTCGTAGAGATACTGATCGTCTGGCGCGTCTTCCAGGATGAGGAGCGGCGACCGCGCGGGATCGGCCGTCCACTCGGATGCGGGCTGCGTGTCGGGCGTCGCATACCTGATCGGGATCGCGAGCGCGAACGTCGATCCGCGGCCGGGTTCGCTGACAACCGTAAGCGTCCCGCCGAGAACCTCGGCGAGCCGCCGCGAAAGCGGAAGTCCAAGTCCGGTTCCCTGCACGTTGCGCTGGAGCCGATGTTCGAGCTGCGCGAATTCCTCAAAGATTCGCGGCTGATCCTCCGCCGCAATGCCGATACCGGTGTCGGCGACCATGAACGTCATCAGCGATCCGGTGGCATCCACCTTGGCGCTCACACGCACTTCGCCCCGTTCGGTGAACTTCAGGGCGTTCGAGAGCAAATTCCTGAGCACCTGCGATACCTTTGCTTCGTCGGTATGGAGGATTGGCAGGTCGGACGCGTCCTCGAACACAAGCGCGACGGAGCGATTGACGAGCAGCGGTTTCAACATGCCGCGCAGCGCGCCGAAGAGTGATTCCACGGCGAAATCGGCCGGACGCACCACCGTCTTGCCCGCCTCGACCTTCGCCAGATCCAGGAGATCGTTGACGAGATCAGAAAGCTGATCGGCCGCCTTGCGGATGTAATCGAGTTCCGGTTCCGGCGTGCGCCCCTCCTGCTGGCGATCGTCGATCAGCAGATTGCAGAGCCCCATGATCGCGTTCACCGGGGTCCGGAACTCGTGCGTCATGTTCGACAGGAATCGCGACTTCAATTCGTCGGCGCGGCGCAGGTGATCCGCTTTTTCGTCCAGCTCCGCGTAGAGCGCGACCACGCCGCGGTTCGTGTCCTCGAGCTCGCGGTTGAGGCGGGCGAGTTCCTGCTGTTTCTGCTGCAGTTCGTCGAGCGCGCGAAGGAGTTCCTGGTTCTGCAGTTGGATCTCTTCAACGAGCCCTTGCGGACGCCGCTGGCGTAAGCCGTCGAGGATTTGCTCAATCCGCTTTGCCGTCACCATCGGAATCCGTGGCGGAAGAAATTTCTCCAGCCGTACGCGGGTGCCCGTCTTGTCGGAGTCGATCGCGAACCCATCCATCAAACGGCGCGCGCCGACGATCCCCATTCCCAGCCCGGTCGGCGACTCATAGCTGCCGCCGAGCACATCGTCGAGCCGCTCGATGCCGGTTCCGTGGTCTTCAACCCGGATGATCAGCCGCTGCGGGCGAGAGTCGGTATCAACCTCGAAGTGAATCGCGCCATGTCCGGCATAGCGGAATGCGTTGCGGACGATTTCGGAGACGGCGGTTGCGAGCCGCGTCTGTTCCGAGGTATCGAACTCGAGCAGGCGCGCGATCTGTGCGGCACGCTGCCGTGCCGTGACGACGTCCTGATCGTGGTGCAGGTTGAGCGAAAGCAGGGGGCGCACAGTCGGAGAACCCGGGGCTGGTGATTATATCCTGGTCGGCGTTATGCAGCTGCGTGATCAGGGCCCACAACGACGCGGTCTTACGGTTGAGTCGCCGCGGTGCATAGTTTGCATTTCATCTCGACAGGAGTCGTGTCCTCAATAGGTTTAGCCTAGGCGCGCAATGGTTTGAATCCGCAAAGTCAAGCAATTCCTTCAGAAAACGTGACGCTCATGCGGATGTCGCTCGCGCGGCACCAGGACCTTGTGTCTCTGCGCCGCGAGACCCGCACTGCCGCAGAACAATGCGGCCTGGACGACCGAAGTGTACGAAGTCTGTCCGCCGCGTCCTACGAGGCTGCACGTCTACTGTTTGGGGAATCGCAACATGCGGATGCCGAGATCTCGGTGACAGCATCTGGGGAGCTTCAAATCAGCGTTCGGATCGACACTGTTTCCTCCGATGATCGACAGTCGGTAGGCCGATCGGTGTCGGCGCTTGCCAGCGTGTTGCATCGTGTCGCGGTTCACGATTCCAACGGTTCCCTGCTGGTCACGTTGAGCGCGCGTGTGCCCTGCAACGATGGCCGCGCGCTCAGGCTCGTTCCCGCGCCGGCCGCGGCTGAGCCCGACGCGTCCAGCCCCGAGCTCGTCGAAGAGAACGTCAAGCTGCGCCGCGCGCTTATCGAACTGCAAGACGAACTCACGGAAACGAACCGCGGCGTCGTCGCGCTCTATGCGGAACTCGAGAATCAAGCGGAACGTCTGCGACAAGCCGAAGAGCGGCTCCGGGTTCTTCTCGATAGCGTCCACGATTACGCCATCTGCATGCTTGATTTGCAGGGTGACATCGTCAGCTGGAATCAGGGCGCCGAGCGGGTTTTTGGCTATCCGCCGGACGCGATCATCGGCCGCAACATCGGCGTTTTCTATCCGCCCGTCGAACGCGATGCGAATGTCCCCGCCGAGCATCTTCGCATCGCACTCGAGGCGGGGCGCTTCGAGTGCGATGCGCTTCGCGTGCGTCACGGCGGATCGGCCTTCGATGCGCTCGTGTTGCTGATGCCGATGCGCGCCGCCGACGGGACGCCGCGCGGCTTCGCCCTGGTAGTGCGCGACATCACGGAGCGCAAACGGCTGGAAGACAACTTACGCAGCCGCGCCGAACAACTCGCCGCCGCGAATCGCGCCAAGGAAGATTTTCTTGCGACTCTGTCCCACGAGCTGCGCACGCCGCTGAATGCGATGCTCGGCTGGACGCGGCTACTTCGCATGGGCAAGCTCGATGCGGCGGGGCGATCCCGGGCGCTCGAGACGATCGAGCGGAATGCACGCGTTCAGGAACAATTGATCGCCGACATCCTCGATGTGTCGCGCATCGTGACCGGGCGCCTGCGGCTCGATCTCCGTCCGATCGAGCTCGCTCCGGTCGTCGACGCCGCAATCGAAACGTTGCAGCCTTCGGCCGCGGCCAAGGGGGTCGACCTTTCGTGCACGCTGGGGCGGACCGGCAAAGTGCTTGGCGATCCGGATCGTCTTCAGCAGGTGGTCTGGAATCTTCTCTCAAACGCGATCAAGTTCACACCTGCGGGCGGGCGCGTGTCGGTTGCGCTCTCACGCGACGGCGCGGCCGCCGTGATCTCGGTCACCGACACCGGCGAGGGCATTCCCGGATCACTTCTTCCTTATGTATTCGATCGTTTCACTCAGGGGGACTCGTCAGTCACTCGTATGCACGGCGGGCTTGGATTAGGGCTGTCGATCGTCCGGCACATCGTTGAATTGCACGGCGGGCAAGTATCGGCACGCAGCGAGGGCGCCGAAAGAGGCGCTACATTCGTCGTCAAGCTTCCGCTCCGAACACTTCCTCCGATCGAGGAAGAACCGGGGGATGGATCCACCGAGCCGGCCGGCCAAAGCGATCTTCGCGTTTAGCGTTTGGTGAGCGCGTCGTGGTGGCGGCGAGCGGTGTCGAGGAGGCGTTCGGTTTCTTTCGCACGCCGGGCGGCGGCATCTCGTTCGCGTTCTGCAGCCTCGGCAGCAGTCTCGGCTTGTTCCAGCGCCTGCTGCGCACTCTTGAGGGCCTCACGAGCCCGCTCGAGCTGTTTCGTCGTCTTCTCCGCATCCCGCGTCGCTCGCATCGATTCGAATTCCTCTCGTCGCGCCGCCTGTTCCGCGTCTCGTAGCGCCTGTGCCGCTTCGGTTCGCCGCGCTTCCAGTGCGGGGTCGACTTCCGCTTCCTGCCGACCGGTTTTGCCTCCATCCCGCCGCCGCGACCCAATACGTGTGGGTTCCACTTTGGGCCGGATGGTTCCCTTCGATCCGGCGATTGAGAGCCCTTGCAGCATCTCGAACCCGCCCGGTTGCAGCGTTGCGGTCAAACGTCCGGGCGGTTCGTTCGTCGGCAGCGCTCGCAACGTTGTCAGCACACCCTGGCGGGTCGTGTCCGTTGCGGGATGACCCGCTTCCTGAAGCAGTGCGAGCGCACCCTGGAGCGCCGCATCGAGCGTTTCTTCATGCGCTCGTGATGGCTCACGCAAATCGGCGCGGCGGCCTCCGAGTATCGTCTTGTGCGTTTTCCGCAGCGTCGCCGACGCGTCGATCAGTGCGTCGTAAAGCGCTCTGCGCCTCCAGTACAACTGGTTGACGGCCCACGCTGGAATCGACGGTTTGACGAGGTGTCGAACATCTGCCGCGTCGTCACCGGCCGTCTTTGCAAGCGCGTTGCGCGCCGCCGTGAATTCCTCGAGCGGCAGCTGATACAAACGATCGATGTCCGTCTCGAGACGCCGCGACGCCATGCACTGAAAGGGAACGACCCACGCGGTTATCGCGTGCGCCGCGCTACTTTACCGCAAACGTGGCGACGAGCGCATTGTGATCGGAAGCCTCCGTGCCGGTCAGCGCCTTGGTGTCGACGTTTTCTATCGCCCGCAACTCCAGCGTGCCCGCCGGCACGTAGAAGATGTAGTCGATCCGGGAACTCCTGTGCGTGATGCTGTCCATGCAACCAAGTACGAAAAGATCAGTGCGCAGTTTCATGACGCGTGGGTCGATGGCGCCTCAACGGTGCGAGACGTGTGCCAACCTTCGCTCGGGCTGGCTCATCCGCCTTGCCCCCTTTCCTTTTCCCTTTGCCTTGTCCCTTTTCCCTTGAACAATAAGCAGCGTGCCCGAGTTTCACGCTGAACCCTACGTCTACCTCGCAGGTCTGTCGCATAACTCGGCTCTGATTGCCTGGGGCGCATTTTATTTTCGCGCGCGCTCGGATGGCCGGGCCAAGCTCGTCGATGACGAGGATCTTCAGTGGGTGCATCCTCCTCGCTGTGAGTCCATCGGTTGTCGCTCGAGTCCGTACGGTCCCGCGCGCGTGGAGGTTCGAGACGAGCAGGGCCACCTTGCTGCCGAAGCGCTGACGAACGCGTGTAATCATTGCGCGATCGCCGGCCTGAAACCGGACACGCGTTACACCTACACCGTAACCGTCAAGCACGAATTATGGGGCAGTGGCGTGCGCTGGGACTGGGATCCTCAACTCCAGGGGCTTGTTCAGCGCGACCGCGTGTACCGTCACGAATTTCGAACGCTACCCGACCCCGCCACCGCCCTCGATGAACCCTTTTCATTCATCGTCATTGGCGACTTCGGCACCGGCATTCGCAAGCGGTCGACGCCGCGGCGCCGCCAACTCGAAGTGGCCCAGGCGCTGGAGCGCACTGTTAACGAATTTGACGTCCGCCTTGTCCTCACCACGGGCGACAACATCTACGCGTCGAAACGCTTTCTGCTCTGGACGGCAGACTCGGGCGATGAAGACGATGACTGGTTCTTCACGTACTTTCAGCCTTACCGATACGTGATCAATCGTGTGCCATGGTGCCCATCGATCGGCAATCACGACACGCACGAGACGGAGGAGCACGACGACCGCGAGCAGGTCATGGATAACTTCTACCTGCGCGAGCGGCTGTCGGGAGAGGAAGCCGCGGGACGAGCGTCAGTGAATCCCGGGCTCTTCTACCGATTTCGCGTATCATCCGACGTCGAGTTTGTCTGCTTCGACACGTCCAAGGAGGATTTCTTCCGGCGCGGCCGCCTCTTCGAATACCCGAAGCACTGGGACTTCATGCAGCGCGCGTTCACCGGCGAATCAACCGACGCGGTGCGCTGGCGCATTCCGTTCGGCCATCACCCGCCGTTCTGCGCCGGGCCGCAGCATGGCAACACCGATGGAATGGAACGCGTGGTTTCGTTATTCGAGGCGAGCGGCGTCCGCGCCTGTTTCAGTGGGCACGAACACAACTTCCAACATTCGCGCTGGAATGGTGTGGACTATTTCGTCACCGGTGCCGGCAGCAAGGTGCGGCAGCGGACGCCGGGCGGATTCGAGGCGGCGCACACCCGAACCTGGTCTGCCGAATGCCATTTCCTTCTGGTCACAATCGACGGTTCGACGATGACCATCCGTGCAATCGGTGAATCGCCTGACGAAACGCTTCGCGACATCACGCGATTCACTCCGGCCGGACAGCCGATTGCGGGCCCGGTTATCGTTTCCAGCGAGGCTGCGCCCCCGATAATTGAGGCACCGCCTCGCTAGACCAGACCCCTACCAACGCCGCGCTCACACCGGCTTGGCGGCCCCGGCAAGGGCGCGTAACCGTTTACGTGTCGCGTATTTGCCTCACAGACCTCCGCCCGTAAACGCGCCAAATTGCAGCTATACTGCGAGGCACGCGGTTTGCTGACCTCCGAAACGATTAATTCCGGCAATCGAGTGCCCTACGTACGTCATTTTTTTCTCACGCTTACCGTGATGGCGGTGCCGGCCGTGGCAGCGGCACAGGCGGCCACATGGACCATCGATCCCGGACATTCTGCAGCGACGTTCACTGTCCGCCACATGGTGGTTGCAAACGTGAAGGGGGAGTTTGCCGGACCTGTTGGAACGGCCACGTTCGATCCGAAAGATCTGACGACGCTTCGCGTCGACGCGACGATCGACGCGCGCACGATCAATACGCGGAATCCCGATCGCGACAAGGACTTGCGGAGCGATCTCTTTTTCGACGTTTCGAAGTATCCGAAGATCACCTTCAAGTCGCGCAGCGTCACCGTCGAGGGGCCGGGCAAGTTGAAGG
>JBKPSH010000183.1:0-33219 GCA_046734955.1 Acidobacteriota bacterium | reverse complement strand
GCTCTGACCGTCGATGCGCGGACACGGCGCTCAGGCGACACGACGGTGTGGAGACCAGGGGAGTCACGAGCTACCGCGTCCGTGATCGAATGGAAGTAAAGATACAAGGGGAGTCCGAGGGGCGAAGCCCCTCGGAGTGATTACTGGCCCGCCTGAGTCACCGTAAACACTTGCGTGCCGATGGTGATCGAACCGGTACGTGTCGCTCCGCTGGCGTTCGCATCAACACTGAACGTGACGGTGCCCGGGCCTGATCCGGCGGCTCCGCCGGTGACAATGATCCACGTCGCGCCGCTGACTGTGGTCCATGTGCAACCGGCGCCGGCGGTCACCGTCACCGATCCGGTGCCGCCGCCGACGACCATCGGCATAGAGCCTGGCGCGATGGAAATCATGCAACCGCTGTCCTGATTCACGGTGACGACTTTTCCCGCGATCGTCGCTGTGCCGCTGCGCGCGACGTCGTTGTTGGCTTGAATATCGAGCCGCACGCTGCCATTGCCCGAACCGCTCGCCGGCATCGGGATCACGATCCATGCCGCGTTACTCGTAGCGGTCCACGTGCAGTCCGCGGCGGTGGCGATGCTGACGGTTTGCGAGCCGCCGGCCGCCGGTGCCGGCATTGTGTCCGGCGTCACGACGGCGCTGCACCCGCTCTCCTGCGAGACGGTGAACGTCTGCCCGGCCGCGATGATGGTGCCGCTGCGAGCGGCCCCCGGATTCGCTGCCGCCGAGAACTGGACCGTGCCCGGCCCGTTGCCGTTTGCGCCCGATGTCACGCTGATCCATCCCGCATTCGCGACCGCAGTCCACGCGCACGACGCGGTTGTGTTGACACCAAACGACGCGGTACCGCCGCCAGCCGGCACTGTTTGAGAGGTCGGAGAAATGGAGAACGCGCAGCCGTTCCCTTGAACCACCGTGTATGTCTGGCCCGCGATCGTCACCGTGCCGCGACGTTCAGCATCGGAATTCGCGGCGACCGAGAGTTGCACCGTGCCGTTGCCTGACCCGCTGCTGCCGGAAGAGACGGTGATCCATCCTGCGTTGCTCACTGCTGTCCACGAGCAGCCGGCCGGAGCTGTCACCGAAACCGAAACCGGTCCTCCGCCGCTCGCGACATTCTGGCTGCCCGGCGAGATCGCATACGTGCAGCCCGCACTCTGATTCACAGTGAACGTTTGCCCACCGGCAGTAATCGTCCCGGTCCGCTCCGGACCAGTGTTGGCGGCGGCGGTGTAATGGACGGTTCCATTACCTGATCCCGTTGCGCCTGCGGTAATGCTCAACCAGTTGGTGCTGCTGTTTGCGGCCCACCCGCAGCCATCCGCCGTTTTCACGTCAAAGGTGCCCGATACACCGCCGGCCGGCGCCGACGCTGACGTCGTTCCGAGCGAGAAGCTGCAGCCCTGGCCCTGATTGACGGTGAACGTGTGTCCAGCGATCGTCATCGTGCCGGAGCGTCCAGGGCCGTTCGTTGACGCCACCGTAAAGTTCACCGTTCCGTTCCCGCTTCCACTCGCGCCTGACGTGATAGTGATCCATGGTTGTGCGCTCGTGGCCGACCACGCGCAGCCTGCGCCAGCGCTGACCGTCACCGCGCCGGCTCCTCCTGAAGAAGCAACTGACTGTGAATCCGGCGAAATCGCAAACGAGCATCCGTCGGCCTGCATCACGGTGACTGTTTGCCCGGCAACGGTGGCCGTCCCCGATCGCGAAGGACCGCTCAGAGGAGCGACAGTCAACGTGACTGTTCCTGATCCCGTTCCGCTCGTACCGGATGTCACGGTGATCCAGTCGGCGTTACTCGCGGCCGTCCACGGGCAACCGGCAGATGACGTAATGGTCAGGTTCTGCGTTCCACCGGATGCACCCACTGAGTAGGTTGTCGGTGCGGCTGTGTAATTGCACCCTTCCGATTGCGTGACGGTGAAATGCTGTCCAGCGATCGTCAGCGTTCCGGTTCGAGGAGGCCCGGTTGTCGCGGCAACCGTGAACGTAACCGAGGCAGACCCTTTGCCATTGGCGTTCGAATTGATCGAGATCCAGCTGACGTCAGATGTTGCCGTCCACGTGCAGAGCGCGCTGGATGCGCGGACATCAACGCTTCCGCTTCCACCGCTTTGAGGCAAAGCTGTCGCGTTGCTCGAGAGCTCGAATCGGCATTCGCCCGCTGCCTGGGACACTTGCGCGCGTTGTCCATTCACCATGACGCCACCGGTGCGCGTTGCCGGATCGGCGTTCGCAGCGACCGTGAACTGAACGGCGCCCGACCCTTGCCCGGATGCGCCCCCGGTAATGCTCAGCCACGCTACCTCCGGCTGAGCCGTCCACTGGCACTCGCGCTCGGTTTGGACGGTGATTGTTCCAGCTCCACCGTTCGCGGGAATGGTGGTGCTCGGTACATCAACCGCTACTGCACATTTGGACAAGGTGGAAGGTGAAGTGACTGTGTTCCCTGACGAGCTGCACGAACTCAGCGCGATCGCGCATGCGAGTATTGCGGTAATTGCTGTGAAAGTAGGGTGCGAGTGGGTGGCTCGACCGTTGCGCATAGCAGGAACGGCTGTGGTAAGCGTCACCGAATTGGCAGTCCTTTCAAGATGCCTACCAACGGCCGGGGTCTACCCGCCCAACAGGGAGCCGCGGGTGTAGGGCGCGGTCTTTAGACCCGCGCCCTTGCGCCGCATATAATTGGCGCGCCATGCATCGACGCGACTTCATAAAAGGAAGCGCGGCAACTGTCGCGCTTGCGCGCGTGCCGCGGTATGTCCGGCAACTCGCCGATGCGCGAAAACGCGTCGGGCTCATCGGGACAGGTTGGTACGGCAAAACCGATCTGCTTCGTATGATTCAGGTTGCGCCAGTTGACGTCGTGTCGCTGTGCGATGTCGATCGGCGCATGCTGTCGGATGCGGCGGACCTGGTCGCGACTCGGCAGTTATCCAAGAAGAAACCGCGGACGTACTCCGACTATCGCGAGATGTTGAAGAGCGGCGATCTGGACGTCGTTCTTATCGGCACGCCGGATCACTGGCATGCGCTGCCGATGATCGACGCCGTGCGCGCGGGGCTCGATGTGTGGGTGCAGAAACCCATCAGCGTCGATGTGATCGAAGGACAGGCGATGCTTGCGGCCGCGCGTAAGTACAAACGGGTCGTTCAAGTGGGCATGCAGCGCCGAAGCACACCGCACCTGGTGCGCGCGCGCGATCGGGTCATTCGTGAAGGAAAACTCGGCACCGTGGGGCTGGTCGAGATCTACTGCTATTACCACATGCGGGCGACGCAGAATCCTCCGGACACACAGCCGCCTGAATATCTTGACTACGACATGTGGACCGGTCCGGCGCCGATGCGTCCGTACAACGCCCTTGTCCATCCACGCAGCTGGCGCGCGTTCATGGAGTACGGCAACGGGATCGTCGGCGACATGTGTGTGCACATGCTTGATATGGTACGTTGGATGCTCGATCTTGGAATGCCGGCGCGGATCAATTCTTCCGGTGGAATCCTCATCGACAAGACGAGCAAGGCTAACATCACCGATTCGCAAACCGCGACGTTTGATTTTGGCAACCTTCAAGTCGTGTGGACGCACCGCACGTATGGCGACGCGCCCGATCCGAAATATCCCTGGGCCGCGACGTTCTACGGCGACAAGGGAACATTGAAGGCTGGCGTCATGGGTTTCGATTTCGTCCCGGCGACGAAGAACGATCAGCCGATTCACGAAGATGTGACCTACGAACTCGATCAGTATCCGGAGGATCGCACGGAAAAGGATCTGGAGACGCACGTGGCACCCGCCGTGCGCGCGCACATGAAGGACTTTCTCTCGTGCATCCAGTCGCGGGAGAAGCCGGTCTCGGACATCGAACAGGGATATATGTCGGCGACGGCGTGCATTCTCGCCAACTTATCCATGAAGCTCGGACGATCGATTCAATGGGACCACGCGAAGGGTGAGGTGGTCGGGGATCCCGAAGCCAACCGGCTGCTGCGGCGTCCGTACCGGGCGCCATGGATACATCCGGAACCTGGCACCGTTTAAGGGGTCCAATGCACCGTGGGTGCCGAGCTCGTTGCGCGCGAAATGTATATCAAGTTGCCACCCGCCAACCCACTGAGCCTTCAGGTCGTCTGATAACCGGGAGTCCCATTGAAGGGGAAATCTGTTCTCATCCGGGGCCTTGGCATCGCTGCCGTCGTCATTGTTGTAGGCGGCGCGGCGGCGGTGTTCCTCTATGCGCGGCAGCCGGTTGCCGAGCAGTCGGCATCGGGCCCCCGCGAAGCCATGTTCAAGGTGGCGCGGCGCGACTTCGTCCGAAGCATCCGACTGAACGGTACCGTTGAGGCGCTCGAATCGACCACGATATCGGCGCCACGACTTTCGGGGCCGAACTCGAACTCGCTCGTGGTTACGACGCTCGTTCGGCCAGGTACTACTGTTCGCCAGGGCGATCTCATCGTCGAGTTCGATCGGCAGGACCAGATCAAGAACTCACTGGATCGCCGGGCGGAACTCCAGGATCTCGAGCAGCAGATTGCCAAGCGCGAGGCGCAGGAACGTGCGGCGCGTGCGCACGACGACAGCGAGCTGTCGCTGGCCCAGAGCGCGATCTCGCGGGCGCAGCTGGAGATGGGCAAGAACGAACTGCTCCCTAAGATCAATGTCGAAAAAAACAAGCTCGCACTGGAACAGGCCGAAGCGACGATGAAGCAGCTGAAGGCCACCTACGATTTGAAGCGTCGCGCTGCGGAAGCGGACATTCGCATTCTGCAGATTAAAAGAGACCGGGCCGCGAATGCGGAGCGGCAGGCGGCCGGCAATGCCGAGCGGATGGCGGTTCGCGCGCCGATTGGCGGCATGGCGGTGGTGAAAACGATCTGGAAGGGCAACAACATGGCGGAGGTGCAGGAAGGCGAAGAAGTCCGTGCCGGCGTTCCAATCGTGGACATCGTCAATCCGAACGCCATGCGTGTGCGTGCCCGGGTGAATCAGGCGGATGTGAACGAATTGCGGGTCGGCCAATCCGTGCGCGTCGGGCTTGACGCGTACCCGGCGCTGTCGTTCGAGGGACGCATCGCTCAGATTTCACCGCTCGGTGTCACCTCTGTGTTGTCGGCCAAAGTGCGGACGTTCATCGTTCTCGTCGATGTCAGCGGTTCGCATCCGAACCTGATGCCGGATCTTTCAGCGTCACTTGACGTGGCCCTGGACCGTACGCCCAACGCAATCGTGATTCCGCGGGACGCAATCCGCCAGGACGGGAGTCAATGGATCGTTCGAGTGAAACGCGGTGAAAGGTTTGAAGATCGCAGGGTGACGGTAACGGCAATCAACGCGCACGAGGCGATGCTTTCCGGCGGTCTCGAGGATGGAACGGTTGTGGCTCGGAACATTCAATCCGAGGCGAGGCCATCGCGGTAATGGCTGCCGTCCGCCGGTTCTTCGCCCGCCCGCGCAACGTTGTGATGTCGATCGCGCTCTTCGCGATCGCGGCCGTAGGGACGTTCGCCGCCGCACGTCGCACAGCCGCGCCCGATTTCCCGACCGTCGCCGTGACGCGCGGGGAGTTCGTCGACACGCTCGAGATTCGCGGCGAGATCCGTCCGCTCAAATCGATTGTGCTGTCGTCGCCGATGCAGTCCGGCGACCTCCAGATTCTGAAGCTCGCGAAGAGCGGGACGATGGTCAAGCCGGGCGATGTGCTCGTGCGGTTCGATCCCTCGACGCTGCAGCGGACCATTCAGGAGAAACAATCAGAAGTGAAACAGGCGGACGCCGAGATCGAGCAGGCGCAGGCACAGGCGCGCATTGCCCGTGAACAGAACGCCACCGCGGTCATGAAGGCGGGGTACGACATCCAGCGCGCGAAGCTCGATACCGCAAAAGGCGACACCGTCTCACGGCTCGAGCTCGAACAGGCAAAGCTGGCCGTGGTCGACGCCCAGCAGCGTGAACGCGAACTGAAAGAAAAGATCAAATCGGATGAAACGTCTGCCGAGGCTGACCTCTCGGCGAAACGGCAGAAGCGCGAGAAGGCGCTGTTCGATCTCCGCCGCGCCGAACGCGGTCTCGAGAATCTCGAGTTGAAAGCGCCGTCCCCCGGGATGGTCAACGTGCTGCCCAATTTCCGATCGGGGTCGATGTTCGGCGGCCAGCAGGAGTTCCAGGAGGGGGATCGCGCATGGGCCGGGGCTGCGATTCTTGAATTGCCGGACCTCTCGTCGGTGCATCTCGAGGCGCGCCTCGACGAATCGGACCGCGGCCGGCTGCAGCCGCAGCAGGATGCGACCGTGCGCATCGAAGCGATTCCGGGGAAGGATTTCAAGGCGCGGCTCGATAGCATCTCGGTTCTCGCGAAAGTTGATTTTTCCTCCGGCTGGCCGCCGGCCAAGAGATTCGATCTGAATCTCGTGTTTCTCGACATCGATTCGAAGATGCGTCCCGGGATGACCGCCGTGGCGCGCATTGCCACGCAGCGAGTACCGGACGTCACTCTTGTTCCGTCTGAAGCCATCTTCCAGCGCGACGGCGCACCTATCGTCTACAAGCTCGACCGATCGATGTTTGTCGAAGCGCCGATCACGATTCGCAAGCGTGGCAAGGAACAGGCGATCGTCGACAGCGGTGTGACCGCCGGTGACCGGATCGCGACACGAAAGCCGCAGGCCGAAATGATTAGGAGATCCGAATGAAAAAACGTCGGATCATTCTCGCCGCCACCGCGGTCATCATCGTCGCCGCTGTTGGTGCGGCAGCCGTTGCCGTGCCGCGATTACCCGCGCGCGCGACGACCGTGCCGACGACCCACGTGACCAAAGGCCCGTTGAAACTCACCGTCCACGCCAATGGGGATCTGCGCGCCGGCCGGACCGTGACGCTTGTGGCCCCGCCCGTTGGTGGCATGCTCCGCCTCGTCACGCTCGCACAAACAGGAACGGGTGTGAAATCGGGGACGACCGTCGTCGAGTTCGATCCTGCCGATCAGCAATACACCCTCGAGCAGGAGAAGTCGGACCTCGCCGAAGCAGAGCAGAACATTGTCAAGATCAGGGCAGATGCCGCCGTCCAGGCAGCGCAGGACGACGTGGCGCTGTTGACGGCGCGGTTCGATGTTCGCCGCGGCGAGTTGGACACCACGGCGAACGAATTCGTCGGCGCCATGGAGGCCGAGAAAAACAAGTTGTCGCTGGAAGAAGCGCGTCGGCGGCTCGCGCAGCTGCAGGAAGACGTGAAGTCGAGGACCGCAACCAATCAGGCTTCGCTTGCGGTCGCTCTCGAAAAGCGAAACAAGGCGACGCTGTCGATGCAGCGCGCGCAGCAGGTGATTGACAGCCTCGTCATTCGCGCGCCGTTCGACGGTGTCGTGTCGGTCAAGGAGAATCGCGACGCGTCGGGCGGCATGATCTTCTGGGGAATGATTCTGCCGGAGTACCGTGCCGGCGACCAGATTTGGCCGGGCCGGCCGGTGATCGACGTCATTGAATCGGGACGAATGGAAGTCCGCGCCAAGATCGATGAGAGCGATCGTCCCAACCTGGTCACCGGCCAGAGCGCGATCGTCGAGGTTGACGCCCTCCCCGGCGAGAAGTTCGCCGCGAAAGTCGGCCAGCTCTCCGGCCTGGCGTCGCGCGCGAACTTTTTCGAGTCGTCGAGCGCGACGCGATTATTCGACGTCTCGCTGCAGTTCGATAAGCCTGATCCGCGGTTGAAAGCCGGCGGCTCGGTGCGGGTAACGCTCGACGGAAAGGAACTTCGCGACGCGATCCACATTCCCCGTCAGGCGGTGTTCGACAAGAACGGAAAGAACTACGTATTCGTGAAAACCGGCGAGCACTTTGAGCCGCGCGACATCAAAGTCGAACAGCGCACCGAAAGCCGCGTCGTGATCTCCGGGTTGTCCGAGGGCACCGAGATCGCGCTCGTCGATCCAACGGCGCGGACGGCAACGACGGGGCCAGCATCGGCGCCCGCGATGCCCGCGAGCGGAGGCCCGCGTTGAGCGTCGCGAGAACGCTGCGCTCGCCCGCGAACACAGATTTTTTGCCCGATCTCCGCATGGGCCTCGAGAATCTGCGCGCGCATAAACTGCGATCGCTGCTGACGATGCTCGGGATGATCTTTGGCGTCGCGGCCGTGGTTGCGATGCTCTCCATTGGAGCCGGCGCTCAGCAGGAAGTAATGGCGTTCATCGAGCAGCTCGGTGTCCGCAACCTGATCGTGGAGGCCCGCGAAGCGCCAGATCAACAGAGCCTCCAGAAGATTCGTCAATTGTCGCCAGGCCTGAACTTCAAGGATTTCCGAGTCATTCAAGCCAATGTCGAAGGTATCGCGGCGGCAACCGCGCGCAAACGATTCACGCCGTCGAAGCTGATTCCGCGTCCCCAGTCCGATCCGCCGATGGTCTACGGTGTCAGCCCGGCCTACGTCAGCATCGCGAACCTTGCGGTGGTGTCCGGCCGGTTCTTCGATGAGCGTGAAACGGCTGGTGCCGCACCCGTCACCGTACTCGGTGAAGCTGCTGCGGCTTCTTTGTTTGGCGCCGACGATCCAATTGGCCGTTACGTCAAGGTCAACGAGCAGTGGTTCCAGGTCATTGGTGTCGCGGGTCCGCAGCTCACCGTCCAATCAGAGGTCGCCGGGTTGCCGGCGCAGGATCGAAACAACCTCATGTACGTTCCGCTGTATTCGGCCATTTATCGGCTCGAGGACGGCCAGTCACAGCAGAAAGACGAGATCGACGGTATCTATCTTCAAATGCGCTCGGGCTCTGATATTCCGTCTGCCGCGGCGCTGCTGCGCGGATTGTTGAACGTCTCCCACCGCCAGGCAGGCGACTTCACGATCGTCTCGCCTGCCGAGCTGCTCGCGGAACAGCGCCGTACGCAGCGTGTCTTCGAGATGGTGATGGTAGCGATTGCATCGATTTCGCTGCTCGTCGGCGGCATCGGAATCATGAACATCATGTTGGCAAGTGTGATGGAACGCACCCGCGAGATCGGCGTGCGCCGAGCCATTGGCGCGAAGCGCCGCGACGTCATCCGCCAGTTCCTGATCGAGACAACGATCATTTCACTCGCCGGCGGCGTTCTCGGCGTCATCGTCGGCGTCGCATTGTCTCGCGCGATTGGATACCTGGCAGGGTGGTCGACGATCGTGACGACGACCTCGATTGTGCTCGCGTTCGTCGTGTCAGTGACGATCGGTCTCGTGTTTGGCCTGTATCCAGCCGCTCGAGCTGCCAACCTTGATCCGGTCAAGGCGCTTCACTACGAGTGAAATAGATTTTCCTGCCTCGCGAAATCCGTTTTCAGACAGTCACCTTCTGCTCTGAGTTCGCGGCTCGTGACGGGGCTCCGGTATGCGGAGTCCGAGCTTCGCCGATTCAAAGACTCCGCGATTCATGGGATCAGCGCTTGGTGAGGTCGGTAATCAGGCGGGGTCTTCAGACCCCGCCGACATGAGTCCTGCGGCCGCATCATCCAGAAACAACCAGGCGTTTGAATGTCGCCTCAGCAGTGATGCCGGATTCGATGGTCCGATGTCGCCGCGCAGCGTCTCGCGGACAATCTGCGCCTTCGCTGGTCCCTTTGCAAGCAGCCACACTTCCTTCGCCGCAAGCAGTGCTCTGAGACCGACGGTCAGGCCCCAGCGCGGCAGATTCGCGTCCGCGAAATACCTCGCGGATGATTGCACGGTGCTGTCATGCAACTCGACGCGCCTCGTCGGACTGTCGATCGGCGAGCCAGGTTCGTTCATTCCAAGATGGCCATTGAGACCGATTCCGAGCAGCACCAGATCGAAGCCGTCGCCAATCGCGGCATCGTAGTCCGCGCAGTGATCCAGAAGATTAGTGTTGTCCGGGTCGAGCACACGGAATGCTGAGCGCGGGAGATCGACCGCATCTATCAATTGGCGTCGCAGCGTGTGTGATGTGCGGCCTGGTTCGTCGACGGCGAGACCGCCGAATTCATCGAGCGCGAAGACGGTCGCGCGTTTGAATGACACCAGGCCGTCGCGCGCGCTGCGCGACATCTCCGCGTAGACCTCGACCGGCGTCATACCTGACGGCAGGCACATTCTGAGGTCGGGTGTCACACGCAGGCGATCGCGCCAGAGCGAAGAGATAGCGTGCGTCCACGCCGATACGGAGTCGAACCGCAGAACGTTCATTCCGTCCCGCGGAGCCACAGGTCGATCGGCTTCGCAACCTTCTGCCGGAACGGCAGCGGCACCTTTGCGCCCTGTGCCGCGGAATGATAAGCGGCATAGAGCATCTCGAGGACGGCGCGGCCGTCCTCGCCGTCTGTGACTGGCGTCGTGTCGTTCCGCACGCAATCGATGAAGTGTCGCAATTCTTGCGGGTAGCCCTGGTTGAAGGCTTCTTCAACGTTCGTGAAGGTCCAGCCCTGGGTGGTTCCCGCCTTCTCCATCGCGTACCCGTAGCCCTTTTCGCTATAGGTCAGCGCCGAATTTCCCATGAACAGATCCGCATACATCACGCCGCCGGTGCCGTAAACTTCGACGCGATCCTCCATCCCGCCAAGCTTGGCCCAGCTGTTTTCCACGATCCCGACAGCGCCCCCGTCGAACTCGACGACCGAGATCGAGTGCTCTTCACAGCGAGTGCGGTGGCCGTGAATGATCCCGGTGCGCATGTGCGCGAACACACTGGTTGGTTTCTGCTCCGGAGCGAGCATCCATCGGAACCACGCGAAGCCGTGGCACCCCATGTCCATCAGCGCACCACCGCCTGACTGATTCAGGTCGTAGAACCAGTCACTGTGAGGGCCCGAATGTTTCTCGCACTGACGTAAGTAATAGATGGATCCCAGCGCACCTTCACGGGCGAGCTGCCTGACGCGCTCGTACTTCGGTGCGAAGCACAGTTCTTCGGCGTACATGAGTTTGCGTCTGTGCATCTTGCATACCGCGATCATCTGGTCGGCCTCTTCGAGCGTGAGACACAGCGGTTTCTCGAGAATGATGTGCTTGCCCGAAGACGCCGCACGGATGGTCGTGTCGGCGTGGAGGTGGTTCGGAAGACAGATATCTGCCACCTCGTAATCGTCGCGCGCGAGCGTTTCTTCGAGGTTGGTCGACCAATGGGGAATTCCGTGTCTTCCGGCGAACGCCCGTGCGTGTTCCTCGCGTCGCGAGTAGACGCCGACAATCTCGGCATCAGGCACGAATCGATGGTAGGACTCTGCGTGAATGTCAGCGATGAATCCTGCGCCAATCAGGAAAACTCTCGTGCGGTTCATTAAAGGCGCTGCAGCAGATCCCGCGTGTAGCGAACGCAGACCTCGAGATCTTCAATCCGCTGTTGACCCGCTGTCTTACCCTCGGGCCGCGGCGTCGCGAGTTTCGGTGCGCCCTTTTCAGCAACGGCAAGAAACCGGCTCAGCTCCCATGCTGGCATCTTCCGCCAGTTGTCCCAGAACTGCGGGTTGTAGATGGCGTGAATGCGTGGATTGCCGGAGACCAGGTTCTCGAAAATGATTGGCAGTCCCGGCTTCGTTTGGATGAACTTCTTGATCCACCCATCGATGTCGACGTTCCCCTCACCCATGTTCACCCAGCGAACGGCGATTCCCTCCGGCACCTTCCATACGGCGCTGTCGCGAACGTGGCACGTCTCGGCGTAGGGACCAAGCATCTCGAGCGTCATGTGGGGATCCTCGAGCATCCACACCGGATTGCCCGAATCGAGGCACACGCCCATGACATCGCGCCCGACGGCGTCGATCATCATCTTCATCTCGCGCGCCTGCAGATCACCGCCGTGGTTCTCGACCGCGAGTTTGATTCCCGAGTCGACGACACGAGTGCGGATGCCTCGGACGGCCTTGATCGTACTGTCGATGTGCATATCGATCTGCGGACGTTCCGGGTCGCCACCGACGATGCATCGCATGCAGGTCGCGCCGAAGATCTGTGAAGCCTTGAGCGCGCGGCCGACCTGCTCCTCGAGCGTCCCCTGCTGCGCGTTGAACGAGCGAGCACTCGGGCAGATCGATCCAAATGCGAGCTGCAGCTTGATACCGAGTCGATCTGCCTGCTCGCGGATCTGCCGGATTGCCGCTTCGTCGCGAAGCGTTGCGGCCGGCACCGACAGCATCGCCCACGTCAGCTTGATCGAGCTCAGATAGTCGAGAAACTGCCCCGGCGTGAAATTGTTGCCGCCGACACTCCCGTCGATGGAGCCGAGTTCGACGTTTGCGGCCGTGGTGGCGCGCGACAGCAGCGTCGAGGTGTGAAAGGCGGCGGCTGCGGTTCCGAAGATAAACGTCCGTCTATCCATGGAGAGTGATTGTAAGCGCGCAACTCACCAATTCACCAATTCACCAATTGGACTGGTTCGCGATAGCATGCCATCACCGTATGGCTGACAGCAGTCGGGAGAAGTTCGCGCAGCTCGTGTTCTACGCGCTGATCGTGCTGATCGGCTATCTCACCTATCTCGTCATTAGTCCTTTTCTCGCTCCGCTCGCGTGGGCGACGGTGTTCGCGGTGATGTTCTATCGCGTGCATCTCGAGCTGTCACCACGGATTGGGCCGACCCGCTCGGCGCTGGCGGCAACATTGATGACGGCAGTCCTGATCGTCGCTCCCGCGGTTGCGCTGGTATCGGTCGTCGCGCGCGAGGCTCCCCAGGTGATCGACTATCTCCAGCAGATATCGCTCACCGCACCACATCAAATCGACCGCGTCTGGGAGGTCCTGCGCCGCCGAAGCCCGATGCCCTTGCCCGAGGATCCCGCGTTCGTGGTGCGGGAGGGAGTGCAGCGTATTCTCGGGTTCCTCGCGCCGCGCGCCGGCGCCGCGGTGGCCGACCTGTTCGCGACGCTGGGCAGCCTGTTTGTGATGCTGTTTGCAATGTTCTTCCTGCTGCGGGACGGGCATACGCTCGCCAGGCAGGTTCGCGATCTGCTGCCGCTTCCGGATTCCGCGCGTGATCGCCTGATGACCGACACTCGCGATCTGATCGTTGCGAGCGTTGGCGCCGGCCTGGTCGTCGCCGCCGTGCAAGGCACGATTGGGGGGCTTGCGTTCTGGCTGCTCGGAATCAACGCCGCTGTCATCTGGGGAGTGGTCATGGCGGTGTGCTCGCTGATTCCACTGATCGGGGCCACAATCGTGTGGGTGCCGACCGCGCTGTGGCTCCTGTTGTCGGGCGAAATCGTGCGCGGAATCATTCTGATTGTGGTTGGCGTCTTCGCGATCGGCCTGGCCGACAACATCCTGCGCCCGATCCTCCTCGCGGGAAGGACCACGGCCAGTGGACTCATCGTGTTTCTTGGATTGCTGGGCGGCGCCGCAGCCTTCGGCTTTATCGGTCTCGTGCTTGGCCCGATCATTCTGGTCACCGCCGGCAGCCTGCTTCGCGTGTTCTCGCGCCGCGAGCCACGGATTGACACGGAAATTAGAGCCACGGAATAACACGGACTAACACGGAAATTACAGCCACGGACCAACACGGATTAACACGGAAAAGCTCACATGTTTGTGATTGAGCTCATATACAAGGCCGCTCTCAATCAGATCGACGCGCACATGACGGAGCATGTCAAGTTCCTGAAGAAGTACTATGCGTCGGGCAACTTTGTCGTCTCAGGACGCAAGATTCCGCGCGACGGTGGCATCATCGTCGCAGTGGCAGGGAGCAAAGAACAGATTGAGTCGATCATGAAGGAGGATCCCTTCTGCAAATTCAATCTGGCTGATTTCAGGGTCGTCGAGTTTCGCGCCAGTCAACGCGCGGAGGATATCCCGAAGAGGATTGAATGAGTGTGTTCGACGCGTTCATGAATGACCTGCGCGGTGCGGGGCGGACGCTTCGTTATTCACGCGCCTACGCACTGTCGGTTGTCGCCACTCTTGCAATCGGAATGGCGGTGACGATCGCCGCGCTGGCGCTGCTCAACGCGTCCATGGTGCTGCCGTTCCCGGGAGTGACGCACCAGGAGCGGCTTGTGCGCATAGCGGTCACCAGGAACTGCGGCGCCGGCGACTGCTGGGCACCGATGTCGTCGCCCGCCGATTATGCCGCCTTGTCCCAGGGCCTGACCGGTCTTCAGTCGTTGGCCGGCTACGCGTCGGGAAACGTTTCGGTTGGAATACCGGAGGCACGCTCGATGCGCGCGCTGACGGCGACGGCGAACTACTTCGATGTGGTGGGCGTTCGTCCGGCAATCGGCCGTGTCTTCACCGCGCATGACGAACAGAGCACTGCAGCGGTCGCGGTCATCGGACATGGCGCCTGGATGCGAGAGTTCGGCGGCGATCCGTCAGTCGTTGGTCGATCGATTCGGGTCGCTGGCGATTTCGTCGACATTATCGGTGTCGCGCCTCCTTCCTTCATCGGCATCGACCGCATTCGATCAGGAGTCGACAGTCCTGATATCTGGCTGCCAATGTGGCTCGCCAATCGACTTGTTCCGCTGGCGGGGACTGATATGCACCGCGGGGAACGATCGATCTCTTTCGTCGGTCGGTTACGGGCGGACGTCGACGTTGCCGAAGTGCAGGCGCAAGCGGCTGTTGTGGCCGAGCGAGTCGCGCGTTTGCGGAACGCGACGCCGCCACCCACAAGGGCCGACGTTCGCCGTGTCTGGAGAGTTCGACCCGAGAGCTGGCAAATCGGCGCGATCGTCGTGCTCCCAATTCCAATCCTGGTGCTGGTGATTGCGTGTGTAAACGCCGCAAACCTGATGCTCGCGCGCGGATCGCAGCGCCAGCGAGAGATTGCGGTGCGTCTTGCAATCGGCGCTGGCCGGTTTCGCATCATCCGCCTGTTGCTCGTCGAGAGTGCACTTCTCGTGGTGGTCGCAACCACCCTGGCCGTTGCCCTTGCATGGTGTGGTTTGCAGCTGGTCAGCAATCCATTGGGCACCCCAATCCCATTTGATGCGCTGGTGCTCGCGGTCACCGTGTTCACCGCGGCAGCGACGACGATTGCGTTTGGATTGATGCCTGCGCTGCGCGTCAGTGCGCAGCGTCCATCGACGAGGCTGGGCACAATTGCTGCTTATGGCGATGTGGCACCGGGGCAGGCGCGCATGCGACGTCTGTTGATTGTCGTTCAAACGACGCTTTCGATCGGCCTGCTCGCAACCGCCTGGCAGCTGGTCTCGACGGTGCAGGCTGATGCCGTGTCGAGCGGGACCCCTGCGAATCGGCTTCTTATTGGCCGATTCGATCTGCAGCCGCTTAATGTCACGCCGTCTGCGACAGAAACGTTTTATACCGATCTTTCGTCCGGCATCTCGAGATTACCCGGCGTGCAGGCGATCGGTATCGCACGTGCTTCTGCTGTTTGGAGTTTCGGTCAGTCCTCTCTTGCATCAATCCGCGTCTGGCGGCCTGGCGACGGTGCAGATAACGGGCGCGAAACGATCGGAGGATATGTCGCAGGAGATCTCTTCCAGGCGGCCGGCATTCGAGTCGTTGCGGGGCGGGACTTCGTCGAAGGGGATCGCCACCATCCCTACCCTGACGTTGCTGTCGTCAACCGCTCGTTTGCCAGCCGCATGAGTGGTCCTGTTATTGGCACTACTTTGCGAATTGCACCACGTGGTCGTGACTTCACGTCAGCACGAGACGTTCACATTGTCGGTATCGTCGAGTCCACGGTCGAACCGAGGTTCGAAGCCGGGCTTCCGGCCGAGAAGGTGTACCTGCCGGTGGCGATCGAGCCAGAGCCGGCGCTCGCCGTGTACATCCGCACCGAAAACTCAGCGGCCGCATTGGTGCAACCCGTCCGCGAGCTGGTCAGCCGGATCGATCCTCGGGTTTCGATTCAGGAAGTCGGCTCGCTCGAGCAATTCAACGAACGATCGTTCTCCCAGCAATTGTGGCTTGCCCGCGGGGCGGTGTTCGTCGGACTGGTTGGACTGGTGCTCGCTACCGCGGGTTTGTACGGGATTTCGTCGTATGTGGTCTCGATGCGCACCCGCGAGATCGCGATCCGCGTCGCGATCGGTGCGAGACCCGGCGCGATCCTGTCGATGGTGCTGAAACAATCGATGCGCGTTGCGTTTCTTGGTTTGATCTTCGGCCTCGTCGCGGCCCTTATCGCGAGCCGAATCGTTCAGTCCGAATATCACGGCGTCGTCGGCATCGATCGGCCGGCGTTTGCTGCCGCCGTCCTGTTGTTTCTGTCGGCCATGTTGCTTGCGAGTGCCGTTCCCGCGATTCGCGCCTCGCGCCTCGATCCTGTGGAAAAGTTGAAGGAAGCTTGATCGGCTTCTGGTCGTTGGCTGCTGCTCCCGGTTCTCGCTTGCTAATCCGCCGAGAAACCGCGCAGCTTCGTTTTTGCCTTCTCCCATAGAGTCGGCCACGTCACGTAGAGTTCACCTGCAGTGTGGACGAACTGCCGGAACTCCTCGTATCCCGCACTGATCGTTCGAGCACCATGGAACTCCAGCGGGAGTAGAAATGACGGCTTGGTGACGTGCTTCAACAGAATTGTCCGATACAAGCGAAGATGACGTTGCCAATACGCGGGGTATGTGTCCCGCTCGGCGAGAGCGGATTCGATCAGGCTCAATTCTCTCTCACGTGTTTTGAGAGTTGCGAGAGTGGTGACACGCACGAAATCCGGCTGTTGAAGTGCCGCGAGACTTTGCAACCGCTTCCCGAGCATGATCAGCCGCCGGCGTGAATCCTTTGCGCGGATCCCTGCAGCCCACGAATGAATCAACCGGATCAGCAAATCTGCGGAGCGCGTTTCTGACGCCGACGGAAACCGTCCGCCTGGAAAGCGAGACGGTCGCGGCGAATCATGGAGAACGGCGTACGGGATGTGACACCCGAGGGTCTGCGGGTCGATTGCTGACAACGTCGCACCGAAGAGCCCATCCTCGTTTCGGCCAACCGGAAGAAACGGTGGCGTCATCGACGTATTCGTAAGCCCCATGCAGCCCGTCATCCACGCGATTTCGTGCATCACGACGTAGTCGCTGCTAACTTTGCAGACTTCGCGGGACCTGAAAGCTGTTTCGAAAGCTTCACGGCTGCCGGTCAGGACAGTCTTCCACTTGCCGGTGCTGAAGAGCAGGCGATCGGGATAAGTTGCTCCGGTATCGCCGGCGATTCCGCTGAGGGTCATGCGCACCACGGCTCGCCCGCTGCCGCGAGCGGCCGCTCGAAGATGAGCGCAGGCACCCCGTTTATCTACACCGGCCTTGCTGCTGGCGAGCGATCTGATCGAGCGGCCGAGCACTGCATGATGCGCGTCCAGCAGATCGATCCGAGCCGGAAGAAGGCTCTCGCAGACGTCTTCGCGTCGCGTGTAAAACCGGATCTCCCGCTGCTCGACATGGCCGCCGAGTGTGATCCGTACTGGTCCGAATGATCGCAGCCGCCACACATCGCACACCATATCGTCGTCGACGAACAGGACGTTCTCGCCCCTGCTGAGGAGCAGAATGATGTTCCTGTTTCCAGAGGCGCCGGGACGAAAGGCGAACTCGAGCAGAGCGGCGTTACAGCGTGCTCGC
This sequence comes from Acidobacteriota bacterium, assembly GCA_046734955.1. Lineage (GTDB taxonomy): Bacteria > Acidobacteriota > Vicinamibacteria > Vicinamibacterales > 2-12-FULL-66-21 > JALZOC01. The sequence continues at coordinate 15,705 of JBKPSH010000183.1, read as the reverse complement.
AGCATCTGCTGCATCGCGATCTTTTCTTTGCGTCCGATGAACGAGATCCCGCGACCGCTCTCGTCGCGTATCGAGGCCACTGCAGATCGTCCCAGGGCTTCATTGCGCGAGTTCTTCGATGAATCAACGACGACAATTCGCACGCGTTCTGGGTGCGTGCCGAGCTGGCGAGTCAGCGACGACAAACATCGCTCGAGATGTTGCGGTCGATCTGCGGTGGTGATTCCAACGGTGGAGATCGCTCGAGGGTTTCGCTGCACAGGACGTGGACGGGATTGTAAGCGGTGCGAAGCAGCGGCCGCTCATTGGCCGGTTGACAGCAGTTTCGAAAGAAGCTACCTTTATTAAACAAGGTAGCTGCGTCAGACATGGGCCTGTCGGAAAAATTCGCATCCATCAGGAAAGGATTGCTGGAATTCCTGATCCTGAAAATCGTCGCTGCGGACAAGGTGTATGCGGCGGACATTCTGGAGCGGCTCAGCGAAACGGAATTCGCGACCCAGGAAGGCACCCTTTATCCGCTCCTCAGCAAGATGCGCCGCGACGGCCTCCTTGACTACGAGTGGCAGGAGTCGGACGCGGGTCCGCCGAGGAAGTACTACGAGCTCACGGCCAAAGGCAAATCACAGCTCGCCGAGCTCGACGACTACTGGAAACAACTCAACACGACGGTCACGAGGCTGGGACGGTAGCCAATGCAGAAAGTCGTCAGCATCAACCTGAATGGCAACGCGTATCAGCTCGACGAAAGCGGATACGACGCACTGCGCGAGTATCTCGAGAGTGCCGAGCGCGCCCTCGCGACGAACCCGGATGGGGCCGAGATCATGGCGGACCTCGAACAAGCGATTGCGGAAAAGTGCCAGAGGTTTCTCGGGCCACATAAATCTGTCGTGAGCGCGAGTGAAATTGATCTGGTGGTCAAAGAGATGGGCCCCATCGAGACCCCATCGGCTTCAGACCCGAACGGTCCGAATGCACAGGCGGCCGATGGCAAGGAAGCACCGCACGCTGGACCGCAACTGAGGCGGCTGTACCGGAATCCCGAGGGCGCGATGATCGCCGGTGTGTGCAACGGCATCGCGACGTACTTCGGAATTGACGTGGCGTTCGTGAGAGTCGGCTTCGTACTCGTTGCGCTGCTCAGCAAAGGTGCGGGAATCCTCATCTATGTGGTGATGATGTTCATCGTACCGGAGGCGCGCACGGGTGAGGAACGCGCCGCTGCGGGTGGGATGCCGTTCAACGCGCAGGGAGTCATCGATCGCGCGAAGAAGCAGTATGCGGAGGGCGCGCGACACTGGCGAAGACAGTGGCGCCAGCAACAGCGGCAATGGCGGCGTTACGGCTGGGCAACCGGACGCGCCGCAGGCTTTGAGCCCCCGCCGTGGACGGTCGCGATCACTCCGTTATTCGCGTTCGTTCATCTCGCACTCTTCCTGACAATGGCGTCGATGATGATCTCGCTCGTGAACACGCGCCAGATCCTCAACTGGGGGCTGCCTGAAAACGTGCCGGTCTGGGCCGGCGCGCTGATTCTGCTCGTGGGCTATCAGATCGTCGTGTCGCCCATTCGGGCGATGCAGCACTGGTCCTGGAATCTTCCCGGGCCGGGACAGCCAGGGCTCTATGCGTTCTGGAACGCCGCGATCTGGCTGACCGGAATGGCCGTTGTCGTCTGGATTGCGTCTCACCACATTCCGGAGATAACGGAATTCATTCGGCGGCTACCGGAGCTCGCGCGACAGTTCGCTGAAGCGATGCGCGGTCTCGTGAGCGAACCACGATAATCGTGCGGCGAACGAGGTAATGTAGCAGAGGCGATGAAATCGTTCCTCAGTCCTCTCGTGCGATCAAGTACCGCCGGGTTCGTGTTGACGAATACGCGCAACAACCGCATCGTCGCGCAGACGTTGTTTCCCGCATTCGATTCAGCCAGCCGTCGGCGGGGTCTCCTGAAACACACATCCTTACATGAGGACCAGGCGCTCATCATTGCGCCGAGCAATGCGATCCACACCTTCTGGATGCACTTTGCCATCGACGTCGCGTTTGTGCGCCGGGACGGTCTCGTCGTCAAAGTGTGTTCGGCTGTGATGCCCTGGCGGATTGCCGTCGCCTGGCGCGCGTATGCGGTCGTCGAGATGTCGGCAGGCGCCCTATCCCTCAGCGACACACAGCGCGGCGACGTACTTCAAGTTACCCCACGCTGAGATGCGCAGGAGTGCGTCGTACCGTCAGAGATGCGCCGAGACGAGCGCGCCCTGGTCCGACATTGCTGGCCCCGCGCACTGCTGCCTGTATCAGGTAACCGAAGTGACTGTAACAGCATGTTGCGATCCTCGGTAAGAGAGTCAAGAGGGGGCCACAAGAGTAGAATGCTGACAACGTCGCCGTCGAAATGTCGATGTCCTCAGTGCCTGGTTCACCGGCAGTTCGTTCTGTCCCAACGTGGCTCTATATCGCGGCGCTCGCGATCCTGACGGTCATCTCCCGGCTTCCTCAACTTCTCAGTCGGAATCTGCTCCTCGAAGGAGACGAGTGCATTCTGGGATTGATGGGAATGCACCTCGCGCAGGGCCGTGAATTTCCCATCTTTTTCTATGGGCAGAAGTATGGCCTGTCGATCGTCGAGGCGCCGACCGCAGCGCTGAGTTTCACCATCTTTGGGGTCGGAGCAGTGCCGCTGAAGGTAGCGATCCTCGCAATCTGGATTGCAGGTGTCGCGTTCTACTTTCTCGCGTTCGCTCGCATCGTCGGGAGAGCACGGAGCTTCTGGATCACACTGCTGCTCGTGTTGATGCCGGCATGGGCGGCGACATCGATGAAAGCATGGAGCGGTTACGTCACCGCGTTTTCTGCGACTGGCGCGGCTCTCTACGTGATGATACGCAGCGATTCGACGCCCGTTCGCTGGCTGATCGCGGGCGCGATGACCGGCATCATCTACTTTGCGCACCCGTTATGGCTGCCGAGTTTGTTCCCGATCGTTCTGTACTTTCTGTGGTTGCATCGAATACGAATCAGCTGCATTGGTGCGTATGTTTCCGGGATCCTCGGCATCATTCTCGTCGGCTTCACGGCGCGAACTCATTGGACCGCCGGAGCGGCGGAGACCTGGACCGGTCCACCGATAGGCGACCGTCACCCGCTCCTGCAAGTGCCCCGGCTTTTCAATCAAACCTATCTTGATCTGACGGGGTCGTATTACTTTGGAGCTGTCGTGCACGCCGGGCGGTTCACCACCGCGACAGCGTACATCTGGCTCGGAATCATTGGGGCTGCGGCGCTGGTACAGGTCTATCGTCTCCTGGCGCGAAAGTATCTCCTGTGGTCGCACTTGTTGTTCGCGTCGGTGAGTTCCACAGTCATCGCAAACCTGGTGCTGCTCGAGTGGCGCGACCCGCGGTATTTGCTGGCGCTGAATGTCCCGCTGGTTTACCTGGCGGGCGTGGAGTTCTTCGCTCTGATCGACGGGTATCGTGTGCCGGCGCGGCGATGGGCCACTGCAATGGTCGTCCTGCTTGCGGTGCAAGCGGTGTCGATGACTGAGTTTGCCAATTACAACTACATGTGGTGGACGAATTCGCACGACAGTCCAAGTGAAACGAAGACCCTCAGAAAGGTCATTGGCTACATGCGATCGCGCGGCGTGACGCACGCCTTTGCGATGAATGCACTGCTGCAGTGGCCGATCACCTTTTACAGCGATGAAACGGTGATAGCCAGATGGAAGGCTGACGTCGATCGCTACCCACCGTACATCCGAAAGGTGGATCGGGCGCTCGCTCGCGGCGACAAAGTCGCGATCGTTGGCTACGTCGGGTTCACCTACGGGCTCGAGCGCATGGTGAGCAATCCGGACGCAATCATCAATGTCGACGGCAAGTATTTCGTCTACATCGGTCCCGATGCGGACTTGCTGAGGAGAGCAGGGTTCGCGTTTCCCGGATGACACTGGATCACTCGGTTCCGGTGCTACCATGCACGCCAAAATGCGCACTCTCACTTTGACTACTACAGCCGTCCTTCTGTGCGCGCTCGCGATCGCGCAGGCGCAGCAGGTCAACCAGGCGTACTTCGCGGATTTGAAATGGCGGTCGATTGGGCCTCCTCGGTCCGGCTATGTGTCGGCTCCCGCAGGAATTGCCGGCGACCCCACGACCTACTATGCGGGCATGCCGGAAGGTGGCGTGTGGAAAACCACAAACGGTGGGACCACCTGGAAACCTATCTTCGACGACGTGCATGTCGCGTCGGTTGGTGCCGTCGCCGTTGCGCCATCTTTGCCGAACGTCATCTATGTCGGCACCGGCAGCCAGGTGACGTGGTCCTTCACCACCGGAAAGGGTGTCTACAAGTCCACTGATGCCGGGAAGACGTGGGTGAACGTCGGATTGGAGACGTCGCAATACATCGACGCGATCGTCGTCGATCCGCGAAATGCGGAGAATGTACTCGTAGCAGCGCTTGGGCCACGAGTCGGCGGGTTCGGCGCGGCGAACCAGGCATCATCGACAACTGACGCGAGCGCAGAGCGCGGCGTGTATCGATCGACCGACGGTGGACGCACGTGGGCGCGTGTGCTCCCGAGCGACGGATCGTCTGGCGCCTCCGATGTCTACCACGACTATCGCGATTCTCAGATTGCTTACGCGCTGTTGCTCAATGGCGGTGCGCACAAATCGTCAGACGGGGGAGCGACGTGGCAGGCGGTGAGCACGAAAGGACTTCCCGATGGCGCGCGCATCAGCGCGTTCGCGGTTGCGTCGGGCACACACGGACGCCGGCTGTATGCGTTCGCCGGCACGGGCGGACGGGGCGGAGGTGGCAATCGCGGACTCTATCGTTCTGATGATGGCGGCGAGAACTGGACGCTGGGCACGCGCCAGCTCGCAAGCGCGGGCGGGAAGATGTACGCCGACCCCGTCAATCCGGACGTCGTCTACATCATGGGCACGGCGATCTACCGATCGACGGATGGAGGTCAACACTTCACCGCATTTTGGGGTGCGCCGAGTGGCGCAGATCCGCGGTATCTCTGGATCGATCCCACGAATCCGAAGCGAATGTTCTCAGGCGTCGATCAAGGCGCCGCGGTCACCGTTGACGGTGGTGAGACGTGGACACCGTACTACGGACTGGTGAACGGTCAGTTCTACCGCGTGTCGACTGATTATGACTTCCCGTATCACGTGTGCGGACCGCAGCAGGACTCTGGCACTGCGTGCGTGTCGAGCCGAACGGATTTTGGCATCATTCGCCCGAACGACTGGTATCCAGCGGGTGGTTTCGAAAATGGATTTCTGATCGCCGATCCGCTCGACAAGCGATACATGTACACGCAGGGCTGGTATCACGTGCTGCGGAGATACGATCGCCTGACCGGGCAGGTGATCGTTCTGTATCAGCCGACACCCGGGGATCGCTTTGGCGGCGCGCCACCGCTGGCGTTTTCGCCGCGCGGCGCTCGAACGCTCTACATGGCGGGGCAGCATGTCCTCGCATCTGACGATCGCGGAAAGACGTGGCGAACCGTCAGTCCCGATCTCGCCGCGCCTCAGGGTGTGAAGCTTGATCCGACGTTGACGGCTGGTGGAGGGTCCGTTGCCGGACCGGCCGCCGGTGGGTCGATCGGCGCGCTTGCGCTGTCATCAGTGGCAGACGGTGTGATGTGGGTCGGCACGAGCACGGGACTGATTCATGTGACGCGCGAGTCCGGTAAAAGCTGGAAGAACGTCACGCCGCCGAATCTGCCGCTCGGTACGATCAATGTGCTCGACGCCTCGCATACGAATGCAGGCACCGCATATGCCGCCCTGTTATCACGCGACAACCATCCGCATATTTATCGCACCACCGACTTCGGCGCCGGCTGGCAGGAGATCTCGAATGGGCTCGCGGACGGTGCAGTGGTTCGCGTTGTGCGCGAGGATCCGATTGATCCATCGATTCTCTATGCGGGAACGGTCAGGGGAGCATGGGTCTCGTTCGATCGCGGCGACCATTGGCAGTCGCTGCAGCTGAACCTTCCATCGACAGTCGTGAGCGACATGACGGTTCACGACAACGATCTCGTCATCTCTACTTACGGACGTGGATTCTGGATCCTCGACGACGTGTCGCCGCTTCGTCAGGTGCGTGGGGCGACGGGGTCGAAGGCCGGGGTGTTCTTGTTCAAACCCTCGCCTGCGTCGCGCGCGCGATGGGACAACACACAGGACACGCCACTGCCACCTGAAATGAAGGTTGGCGAGAACCCGCCGGAAGGCGCGATCATCGATTATTACCTGTCTGCGCCAGCACAGGGACCGATCAGGTTGACAATCGCCGATGGCAGCGGTGCCACGATTCGCGAATACACGAATGCCGCGCCGGCTGCTGACACGACAATGATCAATGTGCCTGAGTACTGGTTGGCAACGCCGCTTGTGCTGCCAGCTACTGCTGGAATGCATCGCGTCAACTGGGATCTGCGGTATCCCGATCCACCGGCACTCAATTACGGCTACGACGGCACGCTGCTCGACTATCGCGAATACACGCTGAATTGGCACGCGCTTCCCGGCTTGACCTACCGGTCGACGCTGGTCGGACCGATGGTCGTGGCGGGCACGTATACCGCCAAGCTTACGGTGAACGATCGTACTTACACTCAATCATTCGACGTCGTCGCGGATCCGCGTGTACCGGTTGACGCCGACGCGCTTGCGCGTCAGTTCCGGTTGGAGCAGCGAATGGTCGCTGGAATCACCGCGACCTACAATGCATTCAATTTCATTCAGCAGATCCGTCCGGCGCTGAGCGGACAATCGATCGCCGCGGCACTCACCGAGATCGTCGACGGACCAACCGGGATCGGCGCCGCCCATCGCGACCTCGCGCGACGGCTGAACGACATGCTGGTCGGTGATGTCGATCCAACACCGAGCGTGATTGAAGGCGTCGACGTACCCTGCCGCGCGATCGATGCGGCCCTGGATCGTTTGCGCCAGCTGCAAGCTTCCAATCCGGGAGCGTCGCAGCTGGGGGGATGGAAGCCGCCAGCCGCGCCGGGATGCGGGAAATAGCAACGGGCTTCTGCGACCTGAGGTACGTGTTCTGCAACCTCGCACGAATTGTCCGGAATGATCGGTTTCTTTCGGCGCCTCCCGCCGGCTGACGTCCTTTCCGTTCGACCGCGTCGACGGACCCGCTACCCGACTGCGTCTCCAATCGTATAAAGTTGGCCGTTGGAAATGGGTTCTCGTGAGCGCACTCCTCGGCCGGCATCGAACCACGGATGAGGCTTGTGATTCATAAATAAATGGAGATGCTATGCGTCGAGTTGTTTTTTCGCTGACGGTCGTGTTCGTGCTGATCCTCGTGGATGGTGTAACCGAGCACGCGTTCGGTCCGCCCACGATGCAGGCGGCTCAGGCGCCGACTCAATCTCCCGCCGCGCAACCGGCACAGACCCCCCCGGCAACGCCGCCGCCGCCGATACAAATTCCGCTCGAACTCTTCAAGGTCCCGGACGGATTCGAAGTGACGCTCTGGGCGACGACGCCGATGCTGCGCAATCCGACGAACATCGACATCGATCGTGATGGGCGCATCTGGGTGGCTGAAGGGGTCCGCTACCGCCAGCACTACGCGCGTCAGCCCGAAGGCGACCGGATCGTCGTACTCCAGGACACCGACGGTGATGGCAAAGCGGACGACGCGCACACGTTCGTTCAGGAGCCCGCGCTGATCTCGCCGCTCGGCGTCTCGGTCATTGGCAACAAGATCATCGTCGCGCAGCCACCCGACCTCATCGTTTATACCGATGTCGATCGCAACCTTCGCTTCGATCCCGCGGTCGACAAACGCGAGGTGCTGCTGACCGGTTTCATGGGAGTCAATCACGACCACTCACTTCACTCGGTGACGTTCGGTCCCGACGGCAAGTGGATCTTCAATGCGGGCAATACCGGTGGGATGTTCACCGATCGATCCGACAAGACGTTCCGAATCTTCGGCTCGTACCGTCCTAACCAGGTAGGTCCATTCCCGAATCCGTGGAACCCGGCGGAGTATGCCGGCAAGCCAAGCGATGACGGGCACGTGTATGTTGGCGGATTCAGCGTCCGAATGAATCCCGACGGCACGAACGCCGAGATCATCGGATCCAACTACCGTAACAGCTACGAGCAGGCCGTGAGCTCACTTGGCGACGTCTTTCAAAACGACAACGACGATCCTCCGGCATGCCGCGTGAGCTGGGTCCCGGAGTACGCGAACTTTGGTTACTCCTCGAACGATGGCCAGCGGACGTGGCAGGCCGATCGGCGTCCTGGTCAGACCATTCCGGTCGCGGAGTGGCGTCAGGACGACCCGGGCATCACGCCGACCGGTGACGTCTATGGCGGCGGCTCGCCGACCGGAAATGTGTTCTACGAGAACGGCGCCCTGGGATCGCAGTGGGAGGGCACGTTCTTCGCCGGCGACGCAGGACGTAACGAAGTGTTCGCATATCAGCCGAAGCGGCAAGGCGCAGGGTTCGATCTGAAGCAACAGATCTTTCTGACGACGAATCCCGAGCGCAACTACGCGGGTTCGGACTTCGTCATGCAAACAACCGGCGTGAGCAAGGCGATCGCGACGATGTTCCGGCCTTCGGATGTCGCCATCGGCCCTGACGGCGCCATGTATGTCAGCGACTGGATCGACGCGCGCGTGGGCGGACACCAGGATCTCGACGACAGCCTGTCGGGCGCGATCTATCGAATTGCGCCGAAGGGGTTCGTATCGAGACCGCCGAAGTTCGACGAAACGACGATCGATGGACTGATTACGGCGCTTCGATCGCCCGCAGTGAACGTGCGCGCGATCGGGTTTGAAGGATTGAAAGCGCGCGGAGCATCTGCGGTCAACGCGGTCGCAGCACTGCTCGACGATCCGAACATTTACATGCGCGGCCGCGCGATCTACCTGCTGTATCAGCTCGGTCCCGAGGGTCAGAAACGTGCGGGAGCGCCCGAGTCATTTACCGATCCCGTGCTGCGGATAACGGCCTATCGGGCAATGCGGCGCGCCAATCTCGACATCCTTCCCGTCGCCGCGCGCCTCGCGAAGGACGCTGACGCTGGCGTCCGCCGCGAAGTCGCGCTGTCGTTGCGCGATCAGAAGGCCCCTGCGGTCGTCGACATCCTGGTCGATATCGCGAAGGGATATGACGGACAGGATCGCTATTACCTCGAGGCCCTGGGGACCGGGGCGTGGGGGAAGGAAGCGGCGCTCTACGATCGACTGAAGCCAGTACTCGGCGCGAACGATCCGGTCGCATGGTCGCCAGCATTCACGCGAATCGCCTGGCGGTTGCATGTGCCGGCCGCGGTTGCGGATCTGACCGCGCGCGCGAAGTCGTCCACCTTGTCACTGGATGCGCGGCGCTTCGCGCTCGATACCCTGGCGTTCGTCAACGATCCCGCGGCATCAAAGGCGATGCTCAGTTTCGCAGAGCCGAATAACGCGCTGAGAGAACCCGCAACGTTCTGGTTACTGAACCGCATGGGCAGTGACTGGGCGGGTCCGGAGTATGGCTTGCGGGCCGCGCTGAAAGCGGCAGGCATCTACGATCCGGACACGATCACACTGAAAGAAGTCGTCACGCCTCCACCACCGGCGGATCTGCCGGTGCTCTCGATCGACGAGATCGCGAAACTCAATGGCGATGCGGCCCGAGGAAAGACGATTGTCACGAAGTGCCAGATGTGCCATTCGATCGCCGGCACCGGCGCCGAATTCGGCCCGGCGCTCGACGGCTGGGGCCGCGGCAAGTCCGCTGACGTGGTCGCGACCGCGATCGTCAATCCAAGCGCCGAGATCGCACACGGCTATGACGGGACCGAGATCAAGACCAAAGATGGCCTGACGATACAGGGTGTGCTGATCAAGGAAGGCGATCCATTAATGATGCGCAGCATGGGCGGGGTGACGCAGATCATACCGTTGGACCGCGTCGCCAACCGCCGCCGGCTGCCAGGATCGTTGATGATGAGCGCGGCGCAACTCGGGTTGAGCGCGCAGGAAGTCGCTGACGTCGTCGCGTTCTTGCGGAGTAACTAATCGTAGACGAACGCATGCCCGTGCGATGAAGCGGGAGAGAATCCGCCCTCCGCACGGGCTGATGTGTGGCGGCTGAAGCAGCCAGGAACCAGGGTAAGTTCTGGGAGTACCACGACAAGCTGTTCGCCAATCAAAAGCAGCTCGAGGCTGGCGATTTGCGGCGGTACGCGCAGGAGCTCGGAATGGATCTGGCGCGATTCGATCGAGACCGTCAGAATCCGGAGCTGAAAACGAAGGTGCTGGAGGATATGGCGAAGCCACCGAGCTCGGCGTGACATCGACGCCGACCTTCTTTATCAACGGCAGGCTCGTGAGTGGCGCAATGCCATTCGAAACCTTCTCGACGATCATCGACGAGGAACTTGCGAAGCAGAACAAGCATGCCTCGCCAAGCGGGTCAGCAAACTAGATCGCGTGAGGCTGCCACCGCCCGGTGGTTTCTTTCGTTGAAATATCGGACAGCCGCGGCGGCGAGCAGCATTACACCCGCGAATGCAGCAGTGCCGGCGCTCGCGGTCAACGCCGCCCGCTCAATCGCGCCGAGTACCAAGACAACGATCACCGTGGCTCCGAGCAGAACAACACCAACAGTGTTGAGACCGTCGCTCGGGGGAATCGTCCAGACCAGCGGCCGCTCGACGCTCGCGCAGGCGACCTCGACGAGCAGCCATCCGAGCGCGACACCAACGACGGCGTGCCCGGCAGCAATGGAGACGCCCCACGCAGCAGCGTGAAGCGGGAACAGCAACAACACCGTTGCCACGACCGCAGCGATTACGCCCAGACGAACGCCCTTCCGGAATTCACCGTGGCCAGCCGTCTCGGCGACGCCAAAAACCCATGCAGCGCGCGTATCGGCTGACGTCCGGACAGCGGCGCGAAAGCCGGCCACCATCGCGGTGAGCATCAGGGTCTGGGCCACCAGTTCAGACATTTTGATCATGCCGGCGGCCTGGCGTCCGAACAACGCGGCCGGTGCCATGGTGATTAAAAGCGCCAGGCCGGTGGCCATGAATGCGGTCACATAGACGCGATGTGACGGATTGCCTGCGACGGTCCTGACCAGGAACAGCAAGCCGGCTCGTGTCGCCGGCCGTTTCGTGAGCATCGACGCGAGGCCGTCGCTGATGCCGGACGCACCGACGACAGTATTGGCCGCTCGCCCTTCAGGCAACAGGTGAAATCGTCGTGCGTTCCTCAAGTACACGGTGATTAATACCGTCAGCACGACGGCGAGCGCGGCGATGCCGCGAAACGCCAGCGCCGTCAGACGCGGCAGGCTGCGACGGTACTGCGTTCTCAGACGGCTCTCTTCAACCGAAAGTCGCTCTGGTAAATCCGGCGTGGTGAGTGTCTCGAGCACGCGGCCGGCGATCGCCGCATGTGCGGCGGCGGACCAGATGACCGGCTGGAGTAAGAGCGGTCCATTGCCAGATTCGAACATCCAGGTTGTCGGCCCGGAAAGCCGAATCGGCGCCAGCACCAGCAAAACGAGAAACGAGAAGAGCAGTCCCGACCTGATCGTTCCAGCGATGCGCGAAAACGCCCGCTCACCAAGACACAAAAACAATAACTCACGCACCCCGACGACACATGCGAAGCCGAAGGCCCCGGCGATACCGGTGCTGAGCGCGTGGGCGAGAATGAGCGGCACGAGCAGCAACGGATTGCCCTGGAAGTTGGCGACGGTGAGCGGCGGGTGCAACAGTATGGGCAGCGCGTTCAGCGAGATCACAAACGCCGCTGCGAACGTGACGAGTGCCTCTACCTTCGCACGAACAACTTCTTCGCGTGGCACCGGCAACACTCCAAGAATCACAGAATCCCGGGGACTGAGTGCGAGCGCGTCCCACTCGAGCGTCGCGATCACCGCACTCACGAGAAGCGACGTCGCACAGAACACCATCTGATCGCCCATCGTCGTCATCTCGGTCCACCCGGGCGACTGGAGCGGCTGCATCAAGTACTTCACGCTCATGAAGATCGTCGCAAAGAGCGGGATGGTAATCAGCGCGGCGGCGGCAATCGCAAGAATCTGGTGACGGTCGACATCCGGCGCGACATCGTTTTCGACGAACTGGTTGAGGAAGTGACGGACGAGCAGCCGCCTACGCATGGTTCGTGACGATATCGGCGATCTCGGATGCAAGCGAGTCCGGCCGCTGCGCGGCCAGGGTTGCGAATGCTTCTTCGAGCGATCCTGAGGGCGCGATCGTCCGGATGCTGTCCACGTTTCCGTCGACGACGACACGGCCGGCGCTGAGCACGATCACGCGACTGCACAACCGCTCGACGTTTTCGACGATGTGGGAGCTGTAAAGGATGGCGCGGCCTCGTTCGGCGAGAACCCGGATGAGATGACGCAGCAGCAGGATCGACCCGACGTCGAGCCCTGACTCCGGTTCGTCGAGAATCAGCAACTCGGGATTGTGCAGCAGAGCCGCGATCAGCAGCGTCTTCTGCTTCATCCCTTTCGAGTACGCGCTGATGGACTGCTCGGCGGCCTCAGCAAGTCCGAACCGCTCGAGCAGTGCATCAATCCTCGGGCGGATGGCAGCCGGTGGCAGATCGCGCAGCCCGGCTACGAGATCGAGATACTCACGACCGGAAAGAAAAGGATAGAGATGCGGCTCCTCTGGCACGTAACCGAACCGCCGGCGGAAATCGACGTTGCCGCCAGTGACGTCAACGCCGGAATATGTCACACGCCCTTCGGTCGGCTCGATAAGGCCGGTCAGCATTTTCAGGGTGAGCGATTTGCCGGAGCCATTCGGTCCGAGGTAGCCGAGGATCTCCCCAGGCCGGAGTGCGAAGCTCACGCTGGATACGGCCGCATGCCCGTGAAACCGCTTGACGAGGTGATGAGCCTCGAGCGTTCGCGAGTCAGGTGTCACAATTTACTATCAGACACCACTTTGCGGGATTTGGCGCTCCGTTCCCAGGGATGAGCGAATATCGGCAACGACGTCAGCCGATCGGGATTTAATGTGTGCACCGGAGAGAGGCTACATCGCGCTTCTGATCCAGCTCAACATCGGCGCGCACCCTTGGGCATTTGAATATCCGTGTTCATCCGTGTATATCCGTGGCTTGTATTGATCCGTGTTAATTCCGTGTTCATCCATGGCCGGTTTGATCCGTGTTGATCCGTGTTCATCCGTGGCCGGTTTTGATCCGTGTTGATCCGTGTTCATCCGTGGCCGGTTTTGATCCGTGTTGATCCGTGTTAATCCGTGGCTCTGATCGGTGGCTTATGAGACCGATACCCATCTTCGTGCTTGCGACAGCGGTTGTGGTGACTGTGGCGGCGTCTCAGCGTCCGACGGCCCCCAGCCACATCTTCCATGACGGCAAGATCCTCACCGTCGACCCGGAGTTCCACATCGTCGAAGCGATGGCGATTCGCGACGGACGCATCCTCGCGACCGGCGCGAATGCTGACATCGTCAAGCTCGCGGCGCCGGAGACGCAACAAGTCGATCTTGGCGGGAAGACGGTGTTGCCGGGACTGATCGATTCGCACGTGCACGCACCGGCCGCGTCGATGTACGAATTCGAGCAGCCGGTTCCGGACATGGAGAGCATCGACGACGTGCTCGCCTATTTTCGCGACCGCGCGGCGAAAACGGGTCCTGGTCAGTGGATTACGCTGTCACAGGTCTTCATCACACGGCTGCGCGAGCAACGCTATCCGACGCGGGCGGAACTCGATGGTGCTGCAGCGAAGAATCCGGTGGCGTTTCGCACCGGGCCGGACGCGTCACTGAACTCGATGGCGCTCTCGAAGAGCGGCATCGACGCCACGTTTCAAGTACCGGCCGGAGAACCGTGCCGCGTCGAACGGGATCAACAGGGTCAACCCACCGGCATCCTGCGCAATTGCGGGAAGTACATCAAGTCGGATTCCGGCGGCGCGAAGCCAACCGATGCGGACCGGCTCCGGCGGCTGAAGGAATTGATGGCCGACTACAACTCGGTCGGCTTCACGAGCATCGTCGACGCCAATGCCGATCGCGGCGGTTTGGAGCTCTATCGCACGCTTCTCTCACAGAATGCGCTGACGTGTCGCACGTTCATGGCGTTCGGAGTCGATGCGCAGGCACCGTTGGAGAAAGCCCAGGCTGCCATCCGCGAGGCGGCGGCAAATCCACTGCATCAGCACAACGACATGCTCTGGCTCCGCGGCATCAAAGTATTTCTCGACGGCGGGATGCTCACGGGCAGCGCCTACATGCGCGAGCCCTGGGGTATCAGCAAGATCTATTCGATCGATGATCCCAAGTACCGTGGCGTCCGATTCATCGAAGCGGAAAAGCTATATCAACTCGCCAGGGTTGCACTCGCCAACGATCTTCAGTTCACGGCGCATTCCCAGGGTGACGCAGCCGTCGAAGCGATGGTTGACGCGTACGAACGCATCAATCGCGACGATTTTCCGGTGCGCGACCGACGGCCCAGCATCACGCACGCCAGCTTCATGAGCGCCGACGCGATTGCGAAGATGAAGGCACTCGGTGTCGTCGCCAACATGCAGCCAGCGTGGCTGTATCTCGACGGTGTGACGCTGCGGCAGCACTTTGGCCTTGAGCGTCTGGCGTATTTTCATCCATACAAAACACTGTTCGAGCAAGGCGTGACTGTTGGCGGGGGATCCGATCACATGCAGAAGATCGGCAGCCTGCGCGCGATCAATCCGTACAATCCGTTTCTCGCGATGTGGACGACGATCGCGCGGCTGCCACGCGGAGCGGACGCGCCACTCCATCCGGAACAGAGCCTGACGCGCGAGCAGGCGATTCGCTTCTACACCATCAACAACGCGTTCCTCACGTTTGAAGAAACGCACAAAGGATCGATCGAGCCTGGCAAGCTTGCCGATTTCGTCGTCCTCGACCGGGACATCATGACGTGCCCGGTCAATGACATCAAAGACATCAAGGTCGAGGCAACATACCTCGGGGGGCGGAAGGTGTACCCTCGGGATCGCTAATCACTGATCACTGATCGCGAATCGCTCATCGATGAATCTGCCGATCGCCGAATCACGTATCACTGACCGCGTTGTGCGGGATTCGAGGATTCAGGATTCAACGATTCGAGGATCAGTGATTCACGATGAGTGATTAGCAGGTTGCTGAAAAAGTAAGTACCACTGGACCACGTCTTCGTACTAGGATGCTCCTATTCAAGGGAGTGTGGCGATGCGTGGAGCCGACGAGCAATCCGGATCGATGTTTAGTTACCTGTCGCCCGAGGAGCGGGTGCCGCAGGACCATCCGCTTCGCGCGATTCGTCGGATGACCGACCGCGCGTTGGCGCGCTTGTCGGCGCGATTCGGCACGTTGTATGTGAAGTTTGGCCGACCATCGGTGCCGCCCGAACAATTGCTGCGCGCGTTGCTGGTGCAAGCGCTCTACAGCATCCGGAGTGAGCGGCAGCTGATGGAACAGCTGGATTTCAACATTCTGTTCCGCTGGTTTGTGGGATTGGGACTGGACGACCGTGTCTGGTCGGCGACGACGTTCACGAAGAATCGCGACCGGCTGCTCGACGGCGACGTCGCCGCGGCCTTCTTCCAGGCCGTATTGATCCAAGCCGACGCCGACCGGTTGT
>JBKPSH010000182.1:0-30426 GCA_046734955.1 Acidobacteriota bacterium | reverse complement strand
GCGCATCACCGGCTGAACGGCACATGAACGGGCAGTTCAGGGTCGATTCAGGGTCCACGAGCTATTGTGAATCCCTCATCACTAATCACTCATCGAGAATCACTGATCCTTGAATCCCCAATCCTTGAATCCCCAATCCTTGAATCCCCAATCCTTGAATCCCTGAATCCTGAATCTCGGAACACGGATTCGATGATGCAGCGATTCAGGATTCGAGGATGAGTGATTCGCGATCAGTGATCAGTGATTAGCGATTCAAAAGAAGGTCCCGATGCGCCTGAGATCATTCATCGTCATTGTCGTTGTTGCCATCGCAATTGCGGGCGTCGCCCTTGGTGCACGCACCCATGGCGGCCTGCACCGCTGGATCATGTCGATCCATGGCCGCTGATTGTTATCCATGTTTCACGATCTTCATCACGCGCTTCGGATGATCGTTCGCGCACCGGTGCTGTCAGCTGTCGTCGTGCTGTCGCTCGGCGTTGGCATTGGTGTGAATACGGTGGTCTTCTCCTGGCTTCAAGGGACCATCGTTCATCCCTTGCCCGGTGTGGAAGACAGCGGCCGGTTGCATCTGATCGAGTCGCGGTCCGACACGGGTTCATATCCAGGCATGTCGTGGCTCGAGTATCGAGATCTCCGTCATCGTCTGACGTCAGTGCCGGACCTGATTGCGTTTCGAATGGCTCCCTTCTACATCGGGGAGCCTGGACGCGTCGAACGCACTTACGGACAGCTCGTGTCGGGCAACTATTTTTCTGCACTTCGGTTGCGGCCCGCAGCGGGTCGCTTCCTGCGGCCCGATGAGGCCGACCGGCCCGGGGCCGAACCCGTCGCGGTGATTTCTTACTCGCTCTGGCAGTCACGCTACGCAGGAGCCGCCGCCGTCGTCGGCCGAACCATTCGCGTCAATGGGCGCGAACTGACGGTCGTTGGTGTCGCGCCGCGGCGGTTCCAGGGAACGGTCCTCGGTTTGAGCTTCGATCTGTGGGTGCCGGCAACGATGGCACAGATTCTCGTCGAAGGTTCACCGGATATGCAGAACCGCGCGAGTCGCGGGTTCGCCGTCATGGGACAACTCCCTCGTGGCGTAAGCGAGGCCTCGGCGCAGTTTGAGTTAGACAGGGTCATGGCCGCGCTTGCACAGGAGTTTCCGGAAACGAACCGGAACATGCACGGCGAGGTTCTGACGTTCTGGAACGCGCCGCGCGGACCGCAGCGATTGTTTGCTGCGGCGCTTGCGGTCTTGCAGGGCTTGATGCTGCTGCTTTTGCTGGCGGTATGTGGCAACACCGCAAACCTCGTGCTTGCGCGAGCGAGTGCTCGACAGCGCGAAATGGGTGTCCGACTTGCACTCGGCGCCTCACCATGGCGCAGCGTTCGTCTGATGCTGTCCGAGAACGTCGTCCTGTCGGTCGCCGGCGGCCTTCTCGGATTTGCGATCGCTGCCTGGTGGACACCAACACTGATTGCATTGCCGTTGTCAGGGCTGCCAATCCGATTTCAGGTTCAGGTTGACCAGGCCGCACTCGCGTTCGCGATTTTTCTGGGAATTGGGTGCGGAATCCTGACGGGAGCAGCGCCCGCGCTTCAGGTGTCGCGCCTCGATCCGCACGCCGCCTTTCGCACGGGATCCCAATCTGATCGCCGGAGCATGATGCGGAACGTGCTGATGGCCATCGAAGTGGCGCTCGCGATTGTGGTGCTGATCATTGCCGGCCTCTTTCTGCGCAGTTTCGCCGACACCCATAGCACTGACACCGGGTTTCAGCGCCAGGGCGTTCTGCTTGCGGCCTACGACTTGAATGGCCGGCCGATGGCTGCCGACCGATCTGCCTTCGCGCGAACGTTCGCATCGCGATTGATCACCAGCTTGAATGCGCTGCCGTCGATCGAGGGTGCAGCTGTTTCATCATCAGTGCCGCTCGACATTCACGGCTTGCCGTCGCGTTCGTTTGTGTTCGAGGGGCACGCGCGGACGGACGGAACGCTCGACGAAGCGCTGACGAACACGGTGACGCCCGGCTATTTTTCCGTCATGAAGATTCCGTTCGTTGCGGGGCTGGACTTCGTCGCGCTGGACGATGCCTCGGCGCCGGCGCAAGCGATCGTCAACGAGGAGTTCGTCCGCCAGTATCTTGATGGGGCAAGTCCGGAGACGGCGCTCGGGCGCCGGTTGCAAAGCCGCGGAGCGACATACGTCGTCATCGGCGTCGCTCGCAATTCCTTGTACAACGCGTTTGGCGAGCCCCCTACACCGATCATTTATCTCTCCTATCGCGATCGTCCGATGCTGGCGGGTGAGATTCACGTGCGTGCACGGACGGGATCCGAAGCGTCTGTAGCCTCCGACATTCGTCGCGTGATGCGCGGTCTCGATCCCGATCTCCCTCTCTTCAACGTCCGCACGCTTGACGATCACGTCGAAACGAATCTCGTGTTCCGTCGCGTGCCAGCGCGACTGTTCGCGATCCTCGGTCCGCTACTGCTTGCGCTTGCGGCATCAGGAATCTACGCGGTTGTGTCCTACACGGTGTCGCTGCGCCGCCGGGAAGTCGGGATCCGAATGGCGCTCGGCGCCACCGCTCGGCGCGTGGTTGCCGAGTTTCTCGCCGAGAACCTCGGAGTAGTTGTTGCAGGCGCGCTCGCCGGGTGGCTCCTGACCTTCGTCATTGCACTCGATGTCGTCGGTATTGACACGATCGATGCGAGCGTATTCGGCGGCGTTCCGTTGCTGCTCCTCATCGTTGCCGGTGTGGCCTGCTGGATTCCCGCGCGCGGCGCGACGCTGGTCGAACCGATGGTCGTTCTACGAGAGGAGTAGTCGCTTAGCTCGATTCTGCGCTTCGATCCCAAGCTGCATCGCAAGAAACATGCGTTCCGGTGAATCGGCCGTCGTCGTCCGATTCACGACGTCATCGACCAGCCGTTCCGCGTAGGGGAGTGCTACATCGGCGCAGTCGATATACTTCGCCCCTTTCTGATCGACCAGAAAAAGATGATCGCCGCCGGGCCGACCGGCGATGTCCACGTTTTCCCTCAACTCCATGTAACCATCGGTTCCGATAATCGTCACTCGGCCGTCGCCAAACGTCGTGAGTCCTGCGGGGGTAAACCAATCGACGCGAATGTAGCCGGCCCCTCGATCTCCGCTGAGCATCACGTCGCCGAAGTCCTCGAGTTCCGGATATTGCGGATGATGCGTATTTCCGACCTGTGACGCGACGATCTCGGCGCGGGTCGCGGAGGTAAGAAACAGATAGGCGTCGAAGTTGTGTGATGCCAGATCGCAGAGGATCCCACCGTACTGCTCCCTCTTGAAGAACCACGGCGCGCGCGTTTCCGGATTCATTTTGTGCGGGGCCAGCGCGGCGGTCTGTACAACCTTGCCGATGGCACCCGCGCGAATCAGCTCACCCGCTTTGTTTATCGATTTGTTCTCGTGCCGTCCAATGAGTACTGAGAAGATCCTCTTCGTGCGCGCCTGAACCCGGCGCAGTTCTACGAGTTGCTCCAGCGTCGTGGCGGCTGGCTTGTCGACCATGAAATCCTTGCCGTGCTCCATGGCCTTGAGCCCGAGCGGTGCTCGCTCGTTTGGAATTGCCGCACTGACGATGAGCTGAATCGTCGGGTCGTCGAGGATTTCCTGTTCGCTGCGTGCAAGTTTCGCGTCGGGGAACCGTTTCGAGAACGCCGCGGCCAGATCCGCTTCTTTGGCGTAAAACGAGACGAGCTGTCCACCGCCGCGAGTGACCGTCTGGACCTGGCCGTTGATGTGACTGTGGTTGACCCCAATAACCGCAAAGCGGATGCGTGGTGAACGCGCCGTTGAGGACGTCGCCTGTGAGCGGCGAACGCGCTTCGATTTGACGACCGGAATTGCGGATGCGGCGAACGAGGAATAAAGGAATTCACGTCTGCTGTGAGTCGTCATAGTCTTGTCTGCTTCTCTTAACGCTCGCCGGGCCCGACCCCTTTTACCTTGTCACGATTGGAAGATCGATAAAGCTGGCATGTTCCGGCGAATGATAGATGCGTTGAGTTGCCTTCTTGTAATCGGACGGCTTCGCCCAGAAGATGCTCGGAACGAACGTTTGCGGATTGCGATCGTACAAAGGAAACCAGCTCGATTGCACCTGGACCATGATGCGATGTCCGCGCAGAAAGACATGGTTGGCTGTAGGCAGCGCGAATTGGTACAGCAGCGGTTCCCCTGCCGCAATCGCCTTTGGTGTTTCGAGGCTCTCACGGTATCGGCCGCGAAAAATATCCGCGGCAACCATGAGTTGATATCCGCCCATCGACGGATCGCCTGCGACTTCGGCCGGATAGACGTCGATCAGTTTCACGACCCAATCCGAATCGGTGCCGCTCGTGGAGGCAATCAGGTTGGCAATCGGTTCTCCGCTGATCTTCACCGGTGCGGTCAGGACCTCGGATGTGAAGGCAAGAACGTCAGGCCGGCCTGAGGCTTCGCGTTGATCGTCAACCAGCCACTCCGACCAGGTCAGCGGAGGGTCATAACCGATCTGCTGAATCGGGCGCGCGCGGAACGGCACAGGTTTCGCGGGATCGGAGACGTATTCATCAAACGGCGCGTCGCCGGCGCGCGGCATCGCGAACGTGGTTTTGAGACCCACCCCAAGGTAAAGAGGAGAGCGGCGGATCTCGCAGCCGTTTGGACATCCCGATGGCCAGGCGGTCAGACGTCGCCACGCGTTGGTGCCCGTTTCGTAGGCGGCAACGGGAGGGACGTCGGCGCGCGGAGCGCCGTCCTTCAGATATCGCGCGAGGAACGGGGCAAGAATCTCCTGCCGGAAGTAGAGCGACGTGTCGCCGCGAAAATTCAGGGCGCCAAGCTGGCTGCCATCATCGATCTCCTGGCCATGGTGCCAGGGACCGAGCACGAGGAACACTTTGTCGTTGTTGACGTCTTTCGGCTCGAGCGCTTTGTAGACAGCGATCGCTCCGTAGATGTCTTCCTGATCCCACAGACTGTGGACCAGCATCACCGGCACATTCAGCGGCCGCGAACCGAGCACCTGATCCATCGCCTGCTCACGCCAGAACGCGTCGTACGCTGGATGCTCGAGGATCTTCCGCCAGAATCCTAGCTGTTCGAGACCATGACGGTTTCCAAGCTCTCCAGCTGACCCGGCCTCCATGTAGACGTCGTAGTCGTCGAAATGATCGGTCCACCACTTGATCTCAGAAGTCCGGCTTGCCTCCTGATCGTGAATATATGGAATGTTCTGCTGCCGAAATGCGCCGTTGTGAAACCAATCATCCCCTCTCCACCCGTCCACCATTGGATTCATCGGAACCGCAACCTTGAGCGCGGGATGCGGATTGATCAGCGCCATCAACGGCAGGAAGCCGTCGTACGAAATGCCCAGGATCCCGACGCGTCCGTTGCTCTCTGGAATGTTCTTCACGAGCCAGTCGATCGTGTCGAACGTATCGGTCGAATGATCGACGATGGTGGGATTCAGACGACCGCGCAGCGGCCGATTCATCACGTAGTCACCTTCCGAACCATGCTTGCCGCGGACGTCCTGCACCACGCGGATGTATCCACCGTCGACGATGACTTCGGTGGCATTGTCGTAGCCGCTCAAAATGGGGCCGAGATGCGCGCTTTGCGCGTGACCGGTGAGCACGTCGGCGTCGTACGGGGTGCGAGTGAACAGGATCGGTGCGTTCTTTGCACCTCGCGGTATGAGGATCACGGTGTGCAGCTTGACGCCGTCGCGCATCGGGATCATCTCCTCGCGCCTGACGTAGTCGAAGGAGTCGGCGACAGGCTTGAACTGCGAAGGCGTTTCGCTGGGAAGGGATTGCGATGGCGGTGTCGGATTCTGTGCCGAGGGCTGGTCAACGAAAACGCAGGCGACGAGCCCCGCAAGCAAAGTCATCGCACGAACCCGCTCTAACCTTGCCATCGTCAGCTCTCCTTTATCCCTTTATGACGAGTACGCGAACTTTCGGCGTATAAGGATCGATTCGTGCTGCTAGTGGAGAGGGTGGCGACTGCGGCTGTATCGCCGCCGCATGCATGCTGACGCCACCAGCAATCGCGAGGGCGAGAATTCGTCTATGCCTCTGTCGTCTGCTCGCTGCTTCGGCCCACACCCCGAATAGTCTGCACTACAACGTACAAAACAGGAATAAAAACAAGATTGAGGAACGTCGAGACGATCATCCCACCAGCCACCGCCGTTCCGACCGAGTGTCGCGCCGCCTCGCCCGCGCCGGTGGCAACGACGAGCGGCAGAACGCCGAGGATGAAGGCGAAGGACGTCATGAGGATGGGACGCAAGCGGATTCGCGCCGCTTCGATGGCGGCCTCGATCACGCTCAATCCCTTCGCGCGAAGTTGTTCGGCGAACTCGACGATCAGGATCGCGTTCTTGGCCGCCAGTCCGATCAACATGACGAGCCCGACCTGGCAGTAAACGTCGTTCGAGAGCCCGCGCAGCCACTGCGCGCCAAGCGCGCCAAGAACGGCCAGCGGAACGCCGAGGAGCACGATGAACGGCAGGACCAGGCTTTCGTACTGCGCGGCCAGCGTCAAATATACGAGGATGAGCGCGAGACCAAAGATATACAGCGACTGTTGTCCCGCCTTCGTTTCCTCGAGCGATATCCCGGACCATGCGTAGCCCATGCCCTCAGGTAGGTGCTGCTCGGCAATGCGTTCCATCTCGCTGAGCGCATCGCCGGAGCTGACACCAGGCGCCGCAGACCCGTTCACGGTTGCCGACCGGAACAAGTTGAAGTGATTAATCACCTGTGGTGCCGTCGTCTCGCTGAGTGTGACGACCTGTTCGAGCGGAATCATCTCTCCGGATCGCGAGCGCGCATACAGCTGCTTGAGGGCCTGCGGGTTTGACCGATACCGTTGATCGGCCTGGACGTAGACCCGGTACGCGCGGTTGTTGAACTCGAAGTCGTTCACGTACTGCGATCCGAGAAAAATCTGCATCGCGTTGGTGATCTCACCAAGCGGCAGGCCGAGAGCCAACGCGCGCTGGCGATCGATCGTGACCTGGAGCTGCGGATCGTTCGCGGTAAACGGACTGAACAACCCCCGCAACTTCGGTGACTGATTGCCCGCTCCGACCACCGCCTGCAGCCCCTGCGCGAGCGTCTGGATGTTCGTGCCGGTCTGATCGAGCACCTGGAATTCGAACCCGCCAAACCGGCTCAGGCCTGGAATTGCGGGTGGGTTGAAGCTGGCGACGATTGCTCCAGGGATCGAGAAGAGCGGACCGCTCACGCGTCGCAGTATGGCCTGCAGCACATGATCCGGGCCTTTGCGCTCGGCGTACGGCTTCAGCCGCACGAACATCAGCCCGGTGTTCGACGCTGCGCCGCTGAAGCTGAAGCCCATGACCGAGAACGTTGCAAGGACGTCCGGATCCTTGAGGATGATTTGCTCTGCTGTCCTCGCGATGTTGCTGGTGTATTCGAGCGAGGCTCCCGCCGGCGCCTGCACTTGCGTCAGAAAATAGCCGGGATCTTCCTCGGGAATGAACGACTGCGGCACGATGCGCAACATCCACCACGTGAGGCCGAGCGTGCAGATGAACACCAGGACGACCGCCCATCGCCACGCGATTCCACGCCGCAGACCATGGACGTACGCGGTTGTGCCACTGGAGATCACCCGCTCGAAGAACGTGAAGAAACGCCCCTTGTGATGGCTTTGGCGATCGAGCAGCAGCGCCGAGAGTGCAGGGGTCAGCGTGACCGCGTTGAACGCCGACAACGCCACGGCGAACGCGATCGTCATCGAAAACTGTGCGTAGAGTCGCCCGGTTGTTCCCGGGAAGAATGCGACCGGGACGAAGACCGCGATGAGGACCAGCGCTGTGGCGATGACAGCGCCGAGCACTTCTTTCATCGCGTCCGATGCCGCCTTCCGTGCCGACACCTTGTATTCCTGGATGTGTCGTTCGACGTTCTCGATGACGACGATCGCGTCGTCGACGACGATGCCGGTTGCGAGAATCAGGCCGAAGAGGGTCAGCGTATTGATGGAAAAGCCCATCAACTTGATAAATCCGAACGCGCCAATGAGCGACACCGGGATGGTGATCGCTGGAATCAGCGTGCTTCTCCAGGTCTGCAGGAAGATGAAGATGACGAGCACGACCAGGACGATCGCTTCGGCGAGCGTCTTCACGACCTCGCGGATCGATTCCTCGACAACATCTGTCGTGTTGAACGCGACCTGGTATTTTACGCCCGGCGGGAACTGCGCCTTCAGCCGCTCGAGTTCGGCGACGACCGCACGTTCGACGTCGAGCGCGTTTGCCGTTGGCAGCTGAATCACGCCGAATCCGACGGCTTCGACTCCCTGGAACTTCAATTGCGCGCTGTAGGTTTCAGCGCCGAGCTCGGCGCGGCCGACATCCTTCAGGCGGACAAGCGATCCGTCGGCGCCGCTCTTCAGGATCATGTTGTCGAAGTCCGTCGATTCCCGCAGCCGGCCGAGGGCGCGGACGCTGAGCTGATACATCTGCCCTGATGGCGCCGGTGCCTGTCCCAGGCTTCCGGCAGCGACCTGCGTGTTCTGTTCGCGCAGTGCATTGACGACATCGCCGGCCGTCAACTTGCGGGCGGCGAGCCGATCCGGGTCGAGCCACAAGCGCATCGAGTATTTGCGCTCGCCGAAGATGGTGACGTCGCTGACACCGGGCACGCGTTTCAGCGCGTCCTTTACATACACGTCGATGTAGTTGCTGAGAAACAGCGAATCGTACTGGTCGTTGTCGGCGTACACGCCAACCGCCATGACGAATCCGGTCGACTGTTTCTGGACGATGATGCCGGTCGTCCGTACTTCCGTCGGCATGCGGCCGAGCGTCTGGTTGACGCGATTCTGGACGTCGACCTGTGCCACGTCCTGATCGCGCGTGACGTCGAAGGTGATGCTGATCGTCGACACGCCGCTGTTGGTGCTCGACGACGTCATGTAGAGCATGCCTTCGACGCCGTTGATGGCTTGCTCCAGCGGCGTGGTGACCGCGGTCTCGACTTCCTGTGCGTTCGCGCCAGTGTAGAAGGCGGTGACCGTGATCACCGGCGGCGCCAGCGACGGATACTGCGCGACCGGCATCGTCGGGATCGCGATCAGCCCGCCGAGGATCAGGATCAGCGAACAGACCGATGCGAGAATCGGTCGACGAATGAAGGTGTCGGCGAACATTACTGTGGTTTGACCGGGGCGCCGTCCCCGAGCTTCTGTATGCCAGACACGATGACCTGCTCACCGGCAGACAGGCCACTCACCACGACGTAATCGTTCCCGATCAGTTCACCGACCTCAATCGCCCGCTGCCGCGCAACAGTGCCGTTGTTCGCTTTATCAACCACAAAACAAAAATATTTACCGTTAATCCGGGTCACGGCGGTGAGCGGAACGGTGACGCCATCGCTGGTGCGCCACACGATTCGCGCTCTGACGAATTGTTGTGTCCGCACGGCCGGCGGGACTTCTCTCAGCAGGCTTTTGATCAATACCGTTTGCGTTGCATCGTCGACCCGCGGCGCAACGAACGTAACCGGGTTGGTCGCGAGCACCTTACCGTCGGCGTCCAGGATTTGCACCGGCAGCCCGAGACGGAGGTCTGGGGAACGGTCGATTGGCACCTGGATATACGCTTCGAGCGTGCTGTTGTCGTCGATGGTGGTGATCATCGTTGCCTTGGTCACGCGGTCGCCGGTTCGTATCGGGATATCACCGACCACGCCCGCCTGCGGTGCTGCGACGCGGTAGTACTGCAGCTCGACCTGCTGTTCGTTGACCTGCGCATTCAACGCCGAGAGGCGAGCCTGCGCGGTACGCAGCGAATTTTCCGCCTGCTCGAACTCCTGACGACTGATGGCTCCCGCCGTCACCAGGGCCTCGAGCCGTTTCACTTGTTGTGTCCAGTACTGCACGTCGGCTTCGACTGCCGCGCGACTCGCTTCAGTACTTCTGACCGTCGCTTCCTGCTTGTCCGGTTTGATCTGAACGAGCGGTGCGCCGAGCGCAACGCGATCCCCCGACTTGACGAAAATGCGGGTCACGACACCTTCGACCTCTGGTTGAACAGTTGACGATCGAATCGATCGAATCGTGGCGATGAAGCCTGACGCCTGCTCGAGCGGCTTCTTCTGCAGCGTCACCGTCGACACGCTCATCGGCGGCGGTGGTCCGGCGGCTGAAGAAGCCGTGTCGCTTCGCGTGCACGCGGCTACGCCCACCAGCAGCAGCACGTTGAGCGCGACTGCAAGACGATAGAGTCCAGCGGATTGGAAAGACATAACTCCCTGAAGGTAAGGTTACACGCCCACGCGGAGGTAGGGCGCGAAAGGGTCGGAGTATGTGGTAGCTAAAGAAAAGGCCACGCGTTGATGACGTGGCCTTTCGGTTGCGCCGGTGAAGGCGGGACTACACGCCGCCCGCGCCTGCAAACTTCCGCGACTGGAAACACTCGCGGCAGAACACCGGCCGACCCTGTGTGGGACGGAACGGCACCGTGGTCTCTTTCCCGCAGGCCGAGCAATTGGTCGTGGTCTCGACCCGTTCTCGCCCGACTGAAGCCCCGGCCGAGGGGCGCGACGCCCGCTTGGCCTTGCACGATTTGCATCGCTTGGGCTCGTTTTTGAAATTCTTGTCGGCGAAGAAAAGCTGTTCGCCGGCGGTCCAGATGAATTCGGTACCGCAATCTACGCAAGTGAGCGTCTTGTCCTGGAACTCCATCGGTGATCCCTCTCGCGATCCTGCTCGAACCCGTCATGGTTCGAGCTTGAAGGTCGTCCGGTCCTTCACTCCGGACGACCTTCCTCTAGTGCTGGCAACTATTCGACTTCCCGACGCTGCTTCTTGCGCGTTCGCTTGCGCGCGAGTGCCTGCTTCGCACGACGCCGGTCGCCCGGCTTCAGATAGAACGAGTGCTTCTTGATATCCTTGATGATATCTTCCTGCTGCACCTTCCGTTTGAAACGGCGCAGCGCGCTCTCGATCGATTCGCCTTCCTGTACCTTTACTTCAGCCACGCTTGACAACACCCCCTTCGCGGCCACCGTTTTTCGAAATCACTCATCGGCATTCGGTTCCCCGAACGAACCGGACCGCGCGGGTGCTCTGTGGGCCCTTTGGAGTCCGACCGAATATGCTAGGCTATCACAGGTAAACGCGGATTCTAGGCAGAAAGCTCTTCCGGCGTCAATGAAGATCCGACGTTGGACCCCGTCCCAAGATAAATCCCCAACCTATTGAATCTGCTCGACTTATTAATGCCGTCATGAATGCGCTTGTTGTTGGAGGTGGCGGACGCGAGCATGCGCTCGCGTGGAAGCTCGTCCTTGAGCCTTCAGTGGCGACCGTTTTGTGTGCGCCGGGCAACCCTGGAACGGCGGCGATCGCGCGTAATGTCGATGTCGCGGCGGGCGATATCGCGTCTCTTGCGACCCTCGCAGAACATGAACACATCGATCTGACAATTGTCGGGCCCGAATTACCTCTCGATAAAGGAATCGTCGATCTCTTTCGATCGCGAGGGCTGCGGATATTCGGTCCCACGCGTTCGGCCGCGCAGCTCGAAAGCAGCAAGGTCTTCGCCAAAGACTTCATGGCCCGTCATGGCATTCCCACTGCGCGCTACCGCTCATGCGACACGCCAGGCGACGCACACGCCGTCGTTGGAGCTGGTGAACTCGGATTTCCGGTGGTCGTGAAAGCGGATGGGCTCGCCGCCGGGAAAGGCGTTGTCGTTGCCCCCGATCGCGCGTCGGCGGATCTCGCGATTCGAGCAGCGATGGAGGACAAGCAATTCGGCAACGCCGGCTCGCGGATCGTCCTCGAGGAGTGTCTCGATGGACCGGAAGTATCGTTCTTCGCGATCTGCGATGGCACCCGCGTCTCGGCGTTGATGTCGGCGCAGGATCACAAGCGCGTGTTCGATGGCGATCAAGGCCCGAATACCGGTGGCATGGGGGCGTTCGCGCCAAGTCCATTAGTTGACCAGGCGCTCCAGTCGCGCATCATGCGTGAGATTGTGAATCCAGTGATCGCGGGGCTTGCGGCGGAGGGTAATCCGTATCAAGGCTTTCTGTACGCCGGTCTGATGTTGACATGCGACGGGCCGAAGGTGATTGAGTTCAACGTGCGGTTCGGTGATCCCGAAGCGCAGGTCGTCATTCCGATGATCGCTGACGAACTTGCCCCGAGGCTGGCCGCTGCCGCTGACGGCCGGCTCGATCCAGCACCGATCACTTTTCGACCGGAGGCTCACGTTGGAGTCGTGCTCGCCTCGCACGGTTACCCAGCGTCAGGACCGATAGGGCAACAGATACAGGGCCTTGATGTCGCGGCTGATGAACGGGACGTGCTGATTTTCCACGCGGGAACTTCGGCGCGAGGCGATGCGATCGTTACGGCCGGCGGTCGTGTACTCACGGTCGTCGGACGCGGCACGACGCATGCCGATGCGATCACGCGTGCATATGCCGGTGTGTCGAAAATATCGTTCCAGGGCATGCAATATCGCCGCGACATTGGTCAGAAAGCCGTCTTAAGCCTTAAGCCTTGAGCCATCCGTATGTCCCACATTGATGTGTTGATTCTTATGGGGTCCGACTCCGATGCGCCGATCATGCAGGCGGCAGTCGACGTGTTGCGCGAGCTTGGTATTTCGTCCGAGATGACCGTGGCATCCGCTCATCGTTCGCCCGAGCGCGTGATGCGTCTCGTGCGAGAGGCGCCCGATCGAGGCGTGAAAGTGTTCATCGTTGGTGCCGGTGCCGCGGCGCACCTCGGGGGTGTGGTAGCGGCACACACGACGAAACCGGTGATCGGTGTTCCCATCGATTCCTCTGCCCTGAAGGGACTCGACGCGCTGTTGTCTACCGTGCAGATGCCGCCCGGTGTTCCGGTTGCGACCGTGTCGATTGGCAAACCGGGCGCGACGAACGCGGGCATCCTTGCCGCGCAGATGCTCGCCATCGGCGACCCTGCTGTTGCAGCAAGGCTAACCGAGTACAAGAAGACGCTCGCGGAAAAGGTCGAACGCGCGGCGGCGCGCCTGCAGGAGACGAAAGTCTGATCAAGACATGAAAGCGTTTGTGACCGGAGCGGCCGGATTCATTGGGAGCACGCTTGTCGATCGACTGCTCGCCGACCAGCACTCGGTCGTTGGCTACGACAATTTCTCTACCGGTCAGGAGACATTTCTCGAACCCACCCGCGCAGTCACCTGCGTTCCGATTGATACGCGGTGATACGCTCGATCGCTTCGTCAATCGTGCATACTGGATCGGTGAAGTACTCGATCGTCACCTTTGGCTGCCGCGTCAATCAGGCCGACTCGCTACGCCTCGAAGAAGAGTTGCGCGCGCGAGGCGGGATCGCCGCCGCCGCCGGGGAGGCGGAGCTGGTGGTCGTCAACACCTGCGCCGTCACGGCGACAGCGGAACAGGGAGCGCGTCAGATGATCCGGCGCGTCGCACGTGACAACCCAACGTCACGCATCGTCGTCACCGGCTGTTATGCAACACGATGTGAGGATGATCTCGCGGCATTGCCAAACGTCGTCGGGGTCATCCGTAACGACGGCAAAGATCGTCTGGCCGACGCCTTGCCGGAACGCTCGATGTCGGGCGAAGGACCTTGCGGGGCGGCCATCGAGCCCGGCATCGCTGGTCGAACGGCATTCACGCTGCGCGTGCAAACCGGGTGCGACGAGCCGTGTGCGTACTGCATCATTCCGTCAACCCGGGGTTCAGGGCGAAGCGTTCCGTTGGAGGCGGTGGTGCGCGAGGTCAAGCGCATCGCGTCTTCGGGGTTCAAGGAAATCATTCTCACCGGCGTGCATCTTGGATCCTATGGACGGGATCTGCCAGTGCCGCTCGGTCTGATCGATCTCCTGAGGGCACTGGAGGAAATCGATGCGGACGTCGTGTTTCGCGTCAGCTCACTCGAGCCGATGGACTGCTCGACCGCGATCCTCAATCTGATCGGAACGAGCGGCGGGCGGTTTGCGCCACACTTCCATCTGCCACTGCAGCATGCGAGCGATCGCATGCTGTCTGTGATGAAGAGGCCCTATACACTCGGCTACTATCGCGCCCTTCTTGATTCGATCCAGCAGCGAATGCCGCACGCGTCGATTGGTTCCGACATGATTGTCGGCTTTCCGGGAGAAAGCAATGAAGACGTTCGCGCGAACCTCGACTACCTTCCCGCGTCGCCGCTTACGCACCTCCACGTGTTTCCGTACTCGGATCGTCCCGGCACTGCAGCGAGCGCAATGTGTGGCAAGGTCGATGGGAAGATCACCCGCGCGCGCGGTCTCGAGCTCCGCGCGATCGGCGCCGAGCTGACGCGACGGTTTCACGCTGCGCAGTGCGGCACGACTCGTCCGGGTCTTACGCTCGAAGACGGAACATTGGTGGTGACGGATAACTACTTGAAGGTGAGGATTCCTGCGGGAGTACCGAGGAATCAGCGTGTGCGTGTGAGGGTCTCGACGGTTGGCGCAGGGCTTATTGGAGAACTCGTGACGTAAGGTCTTGTCTGCTTTGCTTACTGCTCGCGGCGGCTGAGGGCTCTCACTCGCTCTCGCGCGCTCGTGATTCTGCCTTTTCCCTTTTTTTACGTACCCATGAGCATCGCGAGCCGCTTGCCTGGAGCGGTCGCGTGCGTCGATTCGGTGATGAGTTGGCCACAGGCCGCACGAATATCACGGCCGCGGCTCTTGCGCACCGAGACCGTGATGCCATGCTCGGAGAGAATGCGCGCGAATCGATCGACACGCTGGTCCGAGGGCCGATCGAACGGAATGCCGGGCGCTTCGTTCAGCGGCAGCAGGTTCACCTTCCCGCGGATCCCATGCAGCAACCGGACCAGACGTCTGGCGTCCTCGGGCGAGTCGTTGACATCCTGGAGCATCACATACTCGAACGTGATCCGTTCCCGACGCTTGATCGGGAAACGACGGCACGCATCGAGCAGTTCCTTCAGACCGTACTTGCGATTGATCGGCACGAGCAGATCGCGCTGTTCCTCGGTCGTCGCGTGCAGCGAGATTGCGAGGTTCGGCATGAGTGGTTCGGTGGCGAGCCGTTCGAGCGCGGGCAGCACGCCGACGGTCGACAGCGTCATGCGTCGTCCCGACAGCGCAAAGCCGTGTTCGTCGGCGAGGATCCGCAGCGCCTTCATCGTCGCTTCGTAGTTGTGAAGGGGTTCGCCCATTCCCATCAGAACGATGTTGAAGCGGCGATCGAGCATGCCGAGCTCGGTCGCCAGGACGCGAACCTGTCCCGCGATTTCACCGGGCGTCAGGTTTCGATCGATGCCCATTTTGCCGGTGAGGCAAAAGGCGCAGCGCATGGCGCACCCGACCTGGGTCGAAATGCAGAATGTCTGAGCGGGTGTGTCGGGGATAAAGACTGACTCGATGTGTTTTCCGTCAGCCAGTCGTAGCAGAAATTTGGTCGTGCCGTCGCTCGATCGTTCGACGCGTTCGACCGCTGGCGTGGTCACGACGCATTCCGCCGCAAGCTGCGCCCGCAACTCTCGCGGCAGATCGCTCATCTGTGCGAAATCGCTGAGCCCACGTTTGTAGATCCATTGGAAGATCTGACGGGCGTGGAATCGCGGATGGCCGAGTTCAGCCAGCGAACTCTCCAGTTCGTGCAGTTCAGTTTCCGCGATGTCGATTCGGTTCGTGGTAGACATGGCAGTCGCCGGAATACCCTGCGGGCGCAAAAGGGCGAATTCTCATTGTACTATGTCGGTCGAGCTCGGCCGGCCGGCGAGGGTGCCTTGAAGAACGTTGCTATCGCGTGTTAGCATCGATGTTTCGCCGAAGCCAAATAATTCCTTTCTACGCAGTAGATTACGGTATCCGCAAGATACTTTTCGGAAATTCAATACATGGTCGTTCGTGACGTTCTGGACAATGGTCTGCGGCTCATTACCGAGACCATGCCGCACGTACGCTCGGTGACGATCGGCGTCTGGCTGATGCGTGGGTCGCGACATGAAAGCGACGAGCGCAGTGGCATCGCGCATTTCGTCGAACACATGTTGTTCAAGGGGACGCACACCCGAACCGCCGAGGACATTGCCCAGGCGATCGACTCCATCGGTGGCCAGCTGGATGCGTTTACCGCGAAGGAATACGCCAGCTATTACATCAAGGTGCTGGACGAGCACCTTCCACTCGCTGTCGATCTGCTGGCCGACATCGTGATGCGTCCGGCGTTTGCTCCCGACGAAATCGATCGCGAGAAGAAGGTGATCCTCGAAGAGATCAAGATGGTCGAGGATACCCCCGACGATCTCGTCCATGAGCTCTTCACGCAGCATTTCTGGGAGGGGCATCCGCTCGGACGGCCGATTCTGGGATCGAAGGAAACCGTCGAGGCGCTGACCCGCGAAATCCTGCTCGAATATTTCCGCGATGCCTACGTCGCGCGAAACATGATCATCTCGGCGGCGGGCAATCTGGATCACGGACGCGTACGCGAGCTGGTCGACACGTCATTTGCCGGCCTCGCGTCGAGTGGCGCCCCGTTGAGCGCGGATCCGCCGCGCGTCAGCCCGCAGGTGATCACCCGGTCGAAGGACCTTGAACAGAGCCATCTCTGTCTTGGCACCAACAGCTACCCGCAAAATCATGATGATCGCTACGTCAGCTACATCATGAACACGGTGCTCGGCGGGTCGATGAGCTCGCGCCTGTTTCAGAACGTGCGCGAAAAACGCGGACTCGCCTATGCAGTGTTCAGCGGTTTGAGCGCATACCGCGATGCCGGAAACATCACGATTTACGCCGGCTGCGCCAACGAAGCAATCAGCGAGGTCATCGACCTCTGCGTCCAGGAGCTTCGCGGCATGAAGCGCGCGCTCGTGCCCGACGCCGAGCTGCGACGCGCGAAGGATCATCTCAAGGGCAGCCTGATGCTGAGCCTCGAGAACACCGCGAGCCGCATGTCCCACCTCGCGCGGCAGGAAATCTACTTCGATCGGCATTTCGGTCTCGACGAGACCCTCAGCGGCGTCGAACGTGTCACCAACGCGGACGTGCAACGTGTCGCTGAAGACCTGTTCTCAAACGGGTCACTGGCCGCTACCATACTCGGACCGTCGGTGCCCGCGATCGATCAAGCGCGGATTGATTTGGGGTGACTGAAAATTGCTGATTGTCGATTGCTGATTTTCATTGAATCTGGGGAATAAAGCGCAGGTGAGTTTTTCCATGAACAAATCAGCAATCAACAATCAGCAATCAGCAATGTCATGATTCGCCGATATACCCATCCCGAGATGGGCGCCATCTGGACCGAGCAGCGTCGCTACGAGACGTGGCTCGACGTCGAGCTGGCTGCCGCCGATGCGATGGCCGAAGCGGGCCTCGTCCCGGCCGACGCCGCGCGCGAGCTTCGCGCGAAAGCCTCGTTTGACATCGGACGGATCGAGGAAATCGAACAGACCACACAGCACGACGTCATCGCGTTTACGACGGCGGTCGCAGAGAAGGTCGGACCGGCCGCGCGCTGGCTGCACTTCGGCCTCACGTCGTCGGATGTCGTCGACACGGCGCAGGCGCTGCAGATGCGCGAGGCGTGCGACCTGATCCTCAAGGACATCACCGCGTTGATGGAAGCGGTCCACCTCCGGGCCGACGAACATCGACGCACGCCGATGATTGGACGGACCCACGGCGTGCACGCGGAGCCGATGACCTTTGGGCTCAAGCTCGCCTTGTGGTACGCCGAGCTGCAGCGCGATCTTGAACGGGTGCTGCGCGCCCGGCACGTCATCGCTGTTGGCAAGATCTCGGGCGCGGTCGGTACGTTCGCCCATCTCGATCCGGCGATCGAGACGAGCGTGTGTGCCCGTCTCCGGCTGCAGGCAGCCCCGGTCTCGTCGCAGGTCATCCAGCGCGACCGGCATGCTGAATTGATGTCGGCACTCGCGATTACCGCGGCTTCGCTGGAAAAGTTTGCGCTCGAGATCCGCGGGCTGCAGAAGACGGAAATCGGGGAAGTGGAGGAGCCGTTTGGCAAGGGGCAGAAAGGATCGTCGGCGATGCCCCACAAACGCAACCCCGTCGGCTGCGAGCAGATTACAGGCCTCGCTCGCGTCGTGCGGGCGAACGCGGTTGCCGCGTTCGAAAACATTGCGCTCTGGCACGAGCGCGATATTTCGCACTCATCAGTCGAGCGGGTGATTCTGCCCGACAGTTTCATCGCGCTTGATCACATGCTCCGTCGCTTCACACGGATCACGCGCGGCATGGTCGTCTATCCGGAGCGCATGCGCGAGAATCTCAATCGCTCACGCGGCGTCGTGTTTTCCGGGACCGTCCTCCTCGAGCTCGCAAAGCGGGGCATCTCGCGCGAGCAGGCATACGAGTGGGTGCAGCGAAATGCCATGCGATCGTTTCACGAGCAGAAAGACTTCAAGTCGTTGCTGCTCGCGGATCCCGATTTGACTCGTGTCTTGTCGTCTGCGGAGATTGAAAAGGCCTTTGACCTGAACGATCAGCTGCGCAACGTGGACGTGATATTCGATCGCGTGTTTGCAACGGTGCCGGCATAGTGCCTGAGCTGGAAGCTGGCAACTGGAAACTGGAAACTGGAAACTGATAATGAAAGCTCGCGTATTCGTCACACTGAAGCCATCAGTCTTTGATCCTCAGGGGCAGACGATCGCTGACGCCCTGCACTCGATGGGCTATGCGGGGATCGGAGAGGTGCGCCAGGGAAAATACTTCGAGCTGGACGTCGCCGCCAAATCCGCCGACCAGGCGCGCACGCTCGCTGCCGAAGTCGCCGACAAGTTGCTGGCGAATCCGGTCATCGAGAGTTATAGGGTGGAGATTGAGTAACGCTACGTTTCACTCGTTGACTAAGCGGGCAGGTTGTTTGTAATCAGCGGCCCGAGCCTAGGCGAGGGCTGGCAGGCGCTGGGGGTGGGGCCCCAGCGCAAAGTGAATAAAGCGAACAAATGAAATTTGCTATCGTTGTGTTTCCCGGCTCGAACTGCGATCACGACGCGTATCACGCCGCCAAACACGTGCTCGGCCAGGAGGCCGAGTTCGTCTGGCACAAAGAAACGACGCTCAAAGGCGCCGACGTCGTCGTCCTGCCGGGCGGCTTTTCGCATGGCGACTACCTGCGCACGGGAGCGATTGCCCGGTTTTCTCCGATCATGACGGCCGTCGGCCAGTTCGCGGCCGCGGGTGGTCCCGTGCTCGGCATCTGCAATGGATTCCAGATTCTGTGCGAGGCAGGCCTGCTGCCTGGTGCGATGCTCCGCAACCGCGATCTGAAGTTCCATTGCGAACACGTTGGCGTTCGCGTCGAACAGACGGATACACCCTTCACCTCGCGCGCGAGCAAGGGGCAGGTGCTTCGCATTCCGATCGCGCACGGGGAAGGCAACTATTACGCCGATCCTGAAGTGATCGCTGATCTCGAGTCGGCACGTCGCGTGATTTTCCGGTATTGCGATCCACAGGGTCAGACGACCGATGCGGCGAATCCGAACGGGAGCGTGAACAACATTGCTGGGATCTGCAGTGCGCGACGGAACGTTGTGGGATTGATGCCGCATCCGGAGCGTGCGTGCGAACCTGTTCTCGGTAGCGGCGACGGTCTGGTGTTACTCGAATCGGTCCTGTCGCAGGTTGCCGCACACGGTGGGGCGCGGACTCTGGCTTCATGAGCGCAATCGACACCGCACTTCTCGAACGTCACGGCCTCACGATCGACGAGTACGACCGCATCGTCCGATCCCTTGGCCGCGAACCGACGCTGACCGAACTTGGCATCTTTTCGGTCATGTGGTCCGAGCACTGCAGTTACAAGAGCTCGCGCAAACATTTGAAGAAGCTTCCAACCGAAGGGCCGCGAGTGCTGCAGGGGCCCGGCGAGAATGCAGGCGCGGTGGACATCGGTGACGGACTCGCCGCCGTCTTCAAGATTGAATCGCACAACCATCCATCGTTCATCGAGCCCTACCAGGGAGCGGCGACCGGCGTCGGCGGCATCATCCGTGACATTTTCACGATGGGCGCGCGACCGATCGCGCTGATGAATTCGCTCCGCTTTGGCGAGATGGACGGGCCGGACGGCGCCCGCACTCGGCGGATCGTCGAAGGTGTCGTCGCCGGCATCGCCGGGTACGGCAACAGCATCGGCATTCCAACGGTCGGCGGCGAAATCACGTTCGACGATCGATACGCCGCGAATCCGCTGGTCAACGTCTTCTGTCTCGGTATCTCGCGCGCTGACGCGCTCGTCAAAGGCAGCGCCTCGGGTATTGGCAATCCGGTCTACTACGTCGGCTCGAAGACAGGCCGTGACGGCATTCATGGCGCGACGATGGCGTCAGCCGAGTTCGATGAAAAATCCGCCGAGAAGCGGCCTGCCGTGCAGGTCGGCGATCCCTTCATGGAGAAGCTGTTGCTCGAGGCATGTCTCGAGCTGATGAAGACGGATGCCCTCATCGGCGTGCAGGACATGGGTGCCGCCGGGCTGACCTGCTCGACGTGCGAAATGGGATCCCGCGGGGGTGCAGGGATCGAGATCGACGTCATGCACGTCCCCCAGCGCGAGACCGGAATGACTCCGTACGAGATCATGCTTTCCGAGTCCCAGGAGCGAATGCTGCTCGTGGTCAAGAAGGGGCGCGAAGCGGAAGTCGAACGCATCTTCGAGAAGTGGGACCTCCATGCGGCGCACATCGGCGAGGTCACGAACGACGGACGGATGCGCGTCAAGGATCACGGCCAGGTGGTTGCGGAGATTCCAAACAGCGCGCTGGTTGACGCGGCCCCTGTGTACGATCGTCCAACCGCACGGCCCGCATATCTGGACAGTGTGCAGCAGTTGGATTTGTCAACGCTGCCGCGTGTTGCGCCGTCGGATGCCTTGCTGGCACTTCTCGGAGCCCCAACCATTGCCAGCAAGCGCTGGGTGTTCCGGCAGTACGATCACATGGTCCGGACAAACACGATTGTGCTCGCCGGGATGGGTGCTGGTGTCGTTCGAATCAAAGGGACGTCGCGCGCCCTGGCCATGTCCGTGGACGGCAACGGCCGCTACTGCTACCTGGATTCGCGCCGAGGAGCCATGCTTGCGGTCGCTGAGGCGTCGCGCAATGTCGCCTGCGCCGGCGCCACGCCGATCGGCGCGACGAACTGTCTCAATTTTGGTAATCCGGAACGCCCCGAAATCATGTGGCAGCTCGTTCAATCGATTGAAGGAATTGCCGAGGCATGCCGCGTGTTGAACGTGCCGATCACTGGTGGCAACGTCAGCCTCTACAACGAGACGAACGGCGAGGCGATCTATCCCACTCCGATTCTGGGCGTCGTCGGAGTTCTCGATGATGCGTCGAAAGTTGTCGCACGCGCGTTCCGAGACGAAGGGGATGACATCGTTCTGCTAGGCGAGGGGTTCGGAGAACTTGGCGGAAGCGAGTACCTGAAGGTGTTACACCGCCGGGTACAAGGGCGTCCGCCCGAACTGGATCTTGATCGTGAGCGGCGGCTTATCGAATTACTGTCGCGGGCTGCCTCTGCTGGTATTCTTCGCTCGGCGCACGACTGCTCGGATGGTGGCATCGCGGTCGCGCTGGCGGAATGTGCGTTCGATACGGGCGGAATTGGCTACACCGTTGACGTTCCGGCAGTGGATGGCGCTCAGTCGGCGAACATGCCGGCCGATGACATACGCGCTCTGTTTGGTGAATCGGCATCGCGGGCGATCGTATCCATGCGACCCTCGGAGCGTCCGGCACTCATGCAGCTCGCGACCGCGGCTGGAGTGCCAGCGAAACTCATCGGTACGACCGGTGGTTCTCGTCTCGTCATTGGCGTCGCTGGACGGACCGTGATCGATCTGCCCGTCGCGGTTGCGGAAGACGTCTGGTCGTCGGCAATTAGTCGCCACTTCAAAGGCAGAGCAGCGTAAAATAGACTACTCACCGCCAAGTTCGAGCGCAGCAGGCAGGACAACTCTGAACCCATGCTGGATAAATTCAAAGACGAATGCGGCGTCTTCGGAATTTTCGGAAACCCGGAGGCCGCCAATCTGACGTACCTCGGGTTGTACGCGCTCCAGCACCGCGGTCAGGAGAGCGCGGGCATCGTTACGTCTGATGGCGCGCGCATCAGAGCGATGCGAGCGATGGGTCACGTCGCCGATGCCTTCGATGAGCAATCGTTTCAGGATCTGCCCGGTCATCTTGCGATCGGCCACACGCGTTACTCGACCGCCGGCGAGAGCCGGCTGGCCAACGCGCAGCCATTCCTGATCGATTGCGCGCACGGCCAAATCGCCGTCGCGCATAACGGCAACCTGGTCAACGCGCGCGAACTGCGCGACGATCTGGTTCGCGATGGCGCGATCTTCCAGACGAGCAGCGACACCGAAGTTTTGCTGCATCTCTACGCTCGTTCGAAGGCGACGTCCGTCGAAGGCGCGCTGATCGATTCGGTCGCGCAGATCCGCGGCGCGTTTTCGCTCGCGCTGCTCACCAAGGATCGCCTGATCGCCGTCCGCGATCCGAATGGATTCCGTCCGCTCGCCCTCGGGCAGCTTGGTGACGCGTGGATCGTGTGTTCTGAAACCTGCGCGCTCGATCTGATCGGCGCCACCTACGTGCGTGATGTTGAACCAGGCGAGGTATTGATTATCAGCGACGGCGGATTACGCTCGGTGAAGCCGTTTCCACCGGCGCAGCTGTCACAGTGCGTGTTCGAGCACGTGTACTTTTCGCGACCTGACAGCTATGTTTTCGGCCGCAGTGTGAATGACGTTCGCACTGAGCTCGGGCGTGTTCTCGCGCGCGAGGCGGGTCTTCCAGCCGACGTCGTCGTCCCGATTCCCGACTCCGGTGTGTGTGCCGCGACGGGATACGCCGAGGAAGCAAAGCTGCCGCTGCGGATGGGGCTCATTCGTAACCACTATGTTGGGCGCACTTTCATTCAGCCACAGCAGTCAATCCGTCACTTCGGGGTCAAGGTCAAGCTCAATCCGGTCAGAAGTATCCTGGAAGGAAAGCGCGTGGTCCTGCTCGACGATTCACTGGTGCGTGGAACGACGAGCCGCAAGATTGTGAAGATGGTCAAGGCGGCCGGTGCGCGCGAGGTGCACCTCCGCATCAGCTGTCCGCCCACCATTTCGCCGTGCTTCTACGGTGTCGACACACCAAGCCGTGCAGAGCTGATTGCTTCGACCCACACAATCGAAGAGATCCGGAAGTATGTCAACGCCGATTCGCTTGCCTATTTGAGTCTGGAGGGTTTGCGATCTGCAGTCGGCACGGGTCATCAGTCGTATTGCACCTCCTGCTACACCGGTGTCTATCCGGTGTCATTCCCGCGCGACGAGCAGGCATATCTGCAGCTTGCGTTGAAGGCCGTCGACTGAAACATTCATGCGTGCAGTCGTCGTTTTGATTGCGGCCTTCTCGCTTGGAGTCTCCGGCGTCGCTGCTCAATCGCCCGCTACCGGACGCGGCGCGCCACCTCGCGCAGAGACAACACGCGAAACGCCTCTCACTCCCGAACAATTGAAGGCGGCGATCGACCGTCTCGGCACCGTCGACTACGCCGCGAGAACGGCCGCCGCGCGTACGTTGCGCCGGGCACCTGTCGCGACTGTTGCCCCGGCGCTGGTTGATGCCGTGTCGCATCATTCCGATGGCTATGTCAAATTCCGTGCCCTGGTGCTGCTCTCGGGCATGAATGACTCGCGCACACACGACGTGATGGTCCAGGCGCTGTCGTCGCCTAACGATCGCCTTCGCGCTGCCGGGTACGCCTTCTTCGAGCACAACCCGGATCCGCAGCTCGTGCCCCGTATGCTCGATGCGCTGTCGACCGAGTCATCGGAAACCGTGCGTCCGGCTCTCACGCGAGCGCTTGCCGCGTATGCAACCGACCCACGCGTGCGCGACGCCCTCACCGGCCTGGTGATCAAGGGACAGGATTTCTTCCGTAGCGCGGTGATCGAAGCGATTGGAGACTACAAAGGCGCCTATGCACTCCCGTCGCTGATCCAGGTCGCGAAGCTCGATGGCCCGCTGCAAGACGACGCGGTACTGGCAATTGGCAAAATCGGGGACAAGAAATCGCTCGACACGTTGGCAGCACTCCAGAGGACGGCGCCGCGAAGTGTTCAACCGACGATTGCCGCCGCGATCTGTTTGCTCGGCATCAACTGTTCATCTCACCAGGGCTATCTCGAGCAATCGCTGAAGTTCTCGATGGAAACCGATGGCTATCGCGACCTCCTGCACGGGTCCACGCGCGGGCTTGCCGCGCTCGCAATTTCTGGAAATGCCGAAGCGGTGTCTCAGCTGATCGATTATGGCGGACCGAGCCGGGATCCCGCGCGCGCGGCGATCGCGCTGGCGCTTGGTGCTGTCGCTCTGCGAAACACGCCGCTCTTCTTGAAGGTGCTTCAAGCGCAGCCGGATCCCAAAACGGCCATCGCGCTTCTCGGTGAATCATTTGACATGCTCGAAGAGGACCTGGAGGAAGAGCGGTTCTATGTCACCGTCCGGCGCGGCTATTGGGCGGCGGCCGAGAACGCGCCTGCCCGCAAGATCGCAGAAACGCTGATTCAGACGCTCGACTTCTGATGGACTACAAGCAGGCCGGCGTCGACATCGAAGCGGGCACTGAGGTCGTGCGCAGAATCCGCGCGCTCGCCCGCGGAACGTTCACGCCTGGTGTCCTCTCCGAGATTGGGTCATTCGGTGGCCTTTTCCGCTTTGACGCCGCGGGCGTCACCGATCCCGTCCTCGTCGCCAGCGCCGACGGCGTCGGAACCAAACTCCGCATTGCGTTTCTGACGGGGATTCATCGGACGATTGGTGTCGATCTCGTCAACCATTGCGTCAACGACATCCTGGTGCAGGGCGCACAGCCGCTCTTCTTCCTCGACTATCTCGCGACCGGTCGACTGGATCCAGACGTCGCCGTCGAAATCGTCGAAGGGCTGTCGATCGGATGTCGCGCCAACGGGTGCGCGCTTCTCGGCGGCGAAACTGCCGAAATGCCTGGGTTCTACGCTGAGGGCGAATACGATGTCGCCGGCTTCATCGTCGGCGCGGTCGCTCGCGATCGGTTGATCGATGGTCGAGACATCCGGCCCGGCGATGCGTTAATCGGTCTGCCATCGTCGGGACTTCATACCAACGGCTATTCTCTCGCGCGCCGGATCGCCTTCGATATCGCCGGCCTGCGAGTCGACGCCTTCGTACCGGAACTCGGCGCGACGATCGGTGAGGCGCTTCTCGAGCCGCATCGCTCGTACTTACCGGTCATCAAGCCCTTGCTGCCTTCCAGGATCATCAAGGGGATGGCTCACATCACCGGCGGGGGGATTACCGATAATCTCCCGCGCATTCTTCCCGAAGAAACGGCCGCGGTGATCGATCGCTCGGCATGGCAAGTGCCGGCACTCTTTCAATGGTTACAGCAGACCGGTCGTGTGCCCGATGACGATATGCTGAGGACCTTCAACATGGGCATTGGGTTGATCATCGCGTGTGAAGACAGCGAGGCGGACCGGGTGCTGACCGCGCTCGCTGAGGCGGGTGAGCCACGCGCGATGCGCGTTGGCCGCGTCACATCCGGCTTGAAGGGCGTCGAGTATCGTGCCGATTGACGGGACGGTCGGATCCCGGCCCCCCGATCCCGAATCCCGGCGCATCGGGGTGCTCATCTCAGGCCGCGGCAGCAACCTGCAAGCACTGATCGATGCCATCGCTGACGAATCCCTCAATGCGCAGATCGCGATCGTGATTTCGAACAAGTCCGACGCGGCTGGGCTCGCGCGCGCGCGCGCCGCTGGAATCGAGACGGTAGTCCTTGACCATCGGTCATTTGCGTCACGCGACGACTACGACACCGCGATCGCCGCGGAACTGCGATCTCGTCGGGTATCGATTGTGTGTCTGGCAGGTTTTATGCGGCTGGTGGGACCCCGGCTGTTGGATGCATATCCGCAGCGCATTCTGAACATTCATCCATCGCTCCTGCCCGCGTTCCCTGGCGTCGACGCGCAGCGGCAGGCACTCGATCACGGCGTCAAGGTCACGGGGGCGACGGTTCACATCGTGACGGGCGAGCTTGACGGTGGCCCGATCGTCGTTCAAGCCGCCGTGCCGGTGCGCGACGATGACACGGTGGAACTCCTGTCCGCGCGCATTCTCCTCGAAGAGCACCAGCTGTATCCCGAAGCCGTCCGGATCCTCCTCGATGGGGGTTGGAGACTCGACGGCCGTCGATTCGTTCGCACGCTCGAGTGAACGGAGCGGACGGAGGAAACAGAGAGTCCTCACCACACAGGAAGCAGAGGTAACAGAGATCATTAGAGTTGTCTCCGCTTACTCTGTTATCTCTGTGATGAAATCTTCGCTGCCTCTATTCCCTTTGCTATCTGACTCACCACACACCCGGGATTAGTCGGTGCGGCACGCGTTGGGCGTATGCGCGGTATCCATCGAGGTGTTCTCGAAGAAATGCATCTTCGAATAGCACGCGCCTTACAACCATCATCGACATGGCGGCACCGGTCATGACCGCAAGCCACGATCCAAGAGCGAGGCCGCTGAGCACTGGAACGAGGACGAGCCCCGCGTAGCCCGGATGCCGGACGATGCCATACGGACCGCTGTCGATCACGCGGTGGCCGCGCTCGGTCTGGATTCGCACGACCGACGAGAAGAAACGATTCTCTCGCATCGCGCGATAGAACATGGCGAGCCCGATCGCCATTCCTGCGAGCGCTAGACCGCGCACGACTCCCGGCACCGGCGGATTGAGATGCCATCGACCGGCGTCGAGCGCGCCGACGATGATGTGTGCAAGCGCGAACAGCCGGAGAAATCCGACGGCGACTTTATCGGCACCCTGGGTGGGTGGACGGAATCGTTCTTCAGCAAGTTCGTCGTCGAGCCCTAGTACCGCGTAGGCAGCCGTCACCGCCCAGACACCGACGTATGCCCAGAGCCAGGGATCACGCCAGGTTCCCGCAAGCAGGAACACGAGTCCTCCAACCAGAGCGGTCCCGAAGGCCCACCGTTTTATTCGTTTCGCCATGATCTGCGCCCCTATT
This sequence comes from Acidobacteriota bacterium, assembly GCA_046734955.1. Lineage (GTDB taxonomy): Bacteria > Acidobacteriota > Vicinamibacteria > Vicinamibacterales > 2-12-FULL-66-21 > JALZOC01. The sequence continues at coordinate 3,285 of JBKPSH010000182.1, read as the reverse complement.
TCAATAGTAAATATTTTAACTTTGAATAATCAAAATTATCGCCGCTGGGATTATGCCCCCGTCGGCGGCGAAATGCAAGCCGGGTGAGAGCGTCAGCTGTTTACGGGTCTGAGCGTAAGCACCGCCACTTCCGGAGGGCAGTTCAGGCGAACCGGGACGTACACGGTGCCGACGCCGCGACTCACGAAAATTCGCGTGTTCTCGCGGCGCCCGGCGCCGGCGATCACCGGGAACTCACGCGCGGCAATCGCGCCGATCCCGGGCAGCACAATCTGACCGCCATGCGTGTGACCGCTCAGCACGAGTGGCACGGCGAGCGCGGCAGCTTCGATCAGCCGCATCGGCGTGTGTGCCAGCAGAATCACGTTCGGCGCCGCTCCGCGAAGGACGTAAGCCACCTCCGAAGGCTTCCGCGTCCAATAGCGAACGCCCGCGAGGTCGAGTGTTTCACCATGGATCGTCAGGCGAGTTCGCGCATCCCGTAGGACGACGAAGCCTTTCGCCGCCAGGGCCGGCGGCATGTCGTGATCATTGTCGTGATTGCCGAGAACCGCGAAGACGCCATGCGGCGCCGACAAGGGCGCAAGCGCATCGGCTGCCGGCACGACGAATCGTCGATCGCCCCAGGTAACGTAGTCGCCACCGAGAATGATCAGGTCTGGTGACTGCGCCATGAGCAGTTGCACGGCACTGTCGATCAGATCGTGGGTGACGGTATCGCTGCGATGCAGATCGGTGAGGAATCCAATGCGCAGGCCGGATAATGCCGGGGGAAGCCCGGACACCTCGAGCGTCTCGGCCGTCAGTCCGATGTGAAAACGCTCGTACACGTAGCCGTGGGTGATTGCGCCGGCACTCGCGCCGATGGCGGCGGCGGCGACACCTTTCAAGACGTCGCGCCTGCTCACGTGGCCAGGCACTCCGGACTGGGGCATTGCGCGCTATGTTAGCGCGGCACGCGCGTCGCGGTGTCACGGTATAGTACGCGCCACGGACGAACACGGAAAAATCCGGCCACGGACGAACACGGAAGAATACGGCCACGGACGAACACGGAAGAATACCGCCACGGACGAACACGGATGAACACGGAACGGATCCCGGATCCCGCCCCTCGACAGGGTCAGGACGTCCCGAGCTTGTCGAGGGACGGACAACGGATCCCGGACCATGGACGAACACGGACCGCGTATGACGGACATCTACGCTGAACTCGAATGGCGAGGGATGCTCTCCGAGAGCACCGAAGGGACGCGCGACGCGCTTCGCGCCGAGCCGATGACCGGCTACATCGGCTTTGATCCGACCGCGGCAAGCCTCCATGTCGGATCATTGTTGACGGTGATGGGTCTCGCCCGACTACAGCGGTTCGGCCACAAACCGATCGCGATCGTGGGTGGTGGCACCGGGATGATCGGGGACCCGAGCGGAAAGTCCCAGGAACGCGTCCTGCTCTCGAGCGCTGATGTTGAGAAGAACGTGGCGGGCATCCGAGTACAACTCGAGAGGTTTCTCGATTTCGATGCGCCCCGCAACGCCGCGCTCATCGTCAACAACGCCGAGTGGCTCGGCGCGATCGACGTCCTCTCGTTCCTTCGTGACGTCGGCAAGCACTTCACAGTCAATTACATGCTGCAGAAGGAATCGGTGGCGCGTCGGCTCGAGAGTGAAGAGGGGATCTCCTACACCGAGTTCAGTTACCTGGTGCTTCAGGCCTACGACTATCTGCAACTCTTCGATCGTTATGGTTGCACGCTGCAGCTGGGTGGCAGCGATCAGTGGGGCAACATCACCGCGGGCATCGAACTCATTCGCAAGTTGCGGGGGCAGAAAGTCCACGGCCTCGTCTGGCCGTTGATGACGACGGCGTCGGGTGTGAAGTTTGGGAAGACTGAAGCCGGCGCGATCTGGCTGGATCCCGAGCGCACGTCACCATTTCACTTCTACCAGTTCTGGTTGAACACCGACGATCGCGACGTCGTCCGCTACCTGAAGTCGTTCACGTTTCTCTCGCGTGAGGAGATCGCGTCGCTCGAGCAGGCGACGCGCGAGAAGCCTGAAGCGCGCGGCGGGCAGCGCGCCCTCGCGCGCGAAGTGACCACGCTCGTTCACGGCGCGGAGCAAGTGACCCGGGCCGAGCGCGCCGCATCAGTCCTCTTCACAGACAACCTGACGGCCGCTGATGTCGAGGACGTGCTGATGGTCCTGGCGGACGCGCCGTCAAGCGACCTTGCGCTGCCCGAGAGAGGGATCACGCTGGTTGAACTTCTCGCCACCGTGAAGCTCGCCTCGTCGCGGAGCGAGGCGGCACGGCTCATCAAGAGCGGCGGCGTGTATGTGAATAACGTGCGCGCGAGCGATGAGAAAGCGTTGTTGACCTCATCGGACGCTATTGCCGGACAAGTGATCGTGCTGCGTAAAGGCCGCCGCGATCAGCACGTTGTGCGCTTACGTCGCTAGCGGCTGAGGCGAGCGCGAAGAAATTGTCGTGGTGTGTTGACGGCCGATTAATCTGCGAAGCGGGTTGACACCTCCGGGGTTGCCGCGTATATTGGTTGTCACGGAGCGTGACCCGGCCAGTTGGCTGGATGATTTGCTCAGCCACCATCGAGCAAATTTTTTTTCCGCTAGAGAAAGTCCTTCAGACTCCGTCACTCCCCCAGCCGTTTTCCGGCGGCCGTTCAGTGCTCGATGAGCGCTGCGCGCTTCTGGAATGACGGTGCCGCGAAAAGAAAAAAGCGAGCGTGAGGGATTGACAGGAATCGGAATCTTCTAGTAAGATTGGAAGGTTCCCCCGAAGGAGAAAGACTTGGAGGGAACGCTCGGCTTCGGTCGACTAACCGAAGCGCCAATCCCGGTTCTTTGAAAACTAGATAGAACGTGCAAGCACTTACATCCACCGAAGCGCCGTAAGGCGCGAAGGTGGATCAACCCGTCGAGTATCAGCGGGTGGCGCAGCGATGCGCGGGGTCGCAAGGCCGCGCGACGCAACGTTCATGCAGGGTGTAGTTCACCAGGCATGAGCGGCCGCGAACCACCCATACACTTGACGAACTGAACAACGTTAGAGAGCCATTGTCAACAGGCAATCAACGTTAAAAGTTGCGTTCGCCCGTAGCGCGCGGCTTCAGCCGTGCGTCAAGGACGGACCGACCAATTTAACTTGAGAGTTTGATCCTGGCTCAGAATCAACGCTGGCGGCGTGCCTAACACATGCAAGTCGAACGCGAAAGCCCCGCAAGGGGTAAGTAGAGTGGCAAACGGGTGAGTAACACGTGGGTGACC
>JBKPSH010000181.1:0-31113 GCA_046734955.1 Acidobacteriota bacterium | reverse complement strand
GATTGAACTGTCGGCGACATGGGTAACAAAGTAGTCCGGCGACATAGGTAACAGTTGATCGAGATCCGTACGTCATTGAGCCTTAGGTTTTTTGTCAGGCGCGGAGCCAGCGCAGCTGGCGAAGCGCCCCGTAGAGAGCGGGGCAATGGGCAGCAGTGTGCGCCGCCGCCCATCGTACCGACCGATCGCCACGGTGCCAAGCCGGATGGTCCACAGCCCGTCAGCCGCTTCCTCAAAGGCGACGTCCTCGCCCACCAACGCCAGGGAGAGGAACAAGGGGTCGCCTTGCCACGACACCTGGCCAATGCACGAGACGCGACGGACTTCGACATGCCCGGGGTATTCCACCGGCGGCAGTCGGGTCGGCAGCGATCGCGGCGAGGGCTGGTCGATCGACGCCGGCACGTCGTTGGCGAGGGCGGCGTGCGGCCGTTCGTAGTTGTATTCCCGACAGAAGCGGACGAACCGGCGCTGCTGCGCGCGCGCGTCGCCGGCGGCGGGCCGCGTCGTTTCGGCCTTCAGCACCGCATGAAACGGCTCGTGCGAGCCGTTTTGATCCGGCCGCCCGGGCGCGATGCGTTCCGGTGCGATGCCGAGCCGCATCCACCACACCGAGAGGGGCGACAAGCGGCCCAACCCGGCGCTGGCAAACGGGACGCCATTGTCGCTGCGGATCCGCTCGGGCAAGCCATAGTCGGCGAAGGCCCGCTCGAGCCGCTGCCGGGTGGCGGCGGCGGTGCCGCCAAGCAACGCATCGCACCGCAGGACAAAGCGGCTGAACGCATCGCGGAGCGTCAGCGGATAACAGTACCGGCCATCACCGGTGAGAAATCGGCCTTTGAAGTCGATGGTCCACGTCTGGTTGGGGGCGGTCACGGGCGCGAGCGGCAGCGCCGCGCCGGCCAATCGCTGCATGCGCCGGCGCGCGGTGACCAGCCCCTCGCGCTTCAGCAGGTCACAAATGGTGGTGCGTTTCGGCCAGGCCGTGGCGGGCCGCTGTCGCGCCGCGACCGTCAACAGCTTCGGTGCGCCCCAATGCGGATGGCGCTGCCGCAGCGCGATCAGCTGCTCGACGAGCTCCTTAGCCGTGGCGCGCGGATTGTGGTGCGGACGACGCGATCGGTCCGCCAGGCCCGCCCGCCCGCTCGCCTCATGCCGCGCGATCCATTTGTAGCCAGTCTTGCGACTAATCTGGTAGTCGGTGCACAGCTCGGTCATCGTCCAGCAGCCCGAGTGCCAGTCACGAACAAACTGCAGTCGGAGATCCATCGGCGAACGCTCCTGCCACGGCATCGCATCCTCCAGCGAAACAGTGGCGAAAAGTGTTACCCATGTCTCCGGACTGTTTTGTTACCGATGTCTCCGGACTGTGCCGATTCTGGATCAGTGATTAGAGATTAATCACTGATCACTCACCGAGGGAATTACCAATCCTCGAATCATTGGAGCCCTAATCCCGCGAAATCCTTGAATCGCTGAACCGGCTCGAGGATCCGAGGATTCAGCGATTCGTGGATTAGCGATTCTGGATCAGCGATTCTGGATCAGTGATTAGTGATGAGCGATTCTCAGTTGTCATAGTAGAGATAGAACTCATGCGGATGCGGCCGGAGCCGGATCGGATCCAGCTCGCGTTCGCGCTTCCACGCAATCCATGTCTCGACCAGATCCTCGGTAAACACGCCGCCGCGCGTGAGAAACGCGTGATCCTGTTCGAGCGCGTTGATCGCTTCCTCGAGCGAACCGGGTGTCGTCCGAATTCCCTGATGCTTCATCTCGTCTCGAGTCATCTCGTAAATGTCCCGATCGAGCGGCGCGCCCGGATCGGTCTTGTTCTGGATGCCGTCGATCATCGCCATCAGCATGGCTGACCATGCGAGATAGCCGTTTGAGCTGGGATCCGGACAACGGAACTCGAGCCGCTTTGCCTTCGGGCTCTTCGAGTACATCGGAATCCGGATTGATGCCGATCGGTTGCGCGCCGAGATCGCAAGATTGACTGGCGCTTCGAACCCTGGCACGAGACGGCGATAAGAATTCGTCGTCGGTGCGGCGAATGCGAGGATGGCCGGAGCGTGTCGGAGTAGACCGCCGGCCGCGTACAACGCCGCCTGACTCAGTCCGGCATAGCCGTCACCGGCAAAGAGCGGCTTGCCGTCTTTCCAGAGCGACGTGTGGCTATGCATGCCGCTGCCGTTGTCTTCGAAGATCGGCTTCGGCATGAACGTGACGGTCTTCCCATGCCGTTTCGCCACGTTCTTGCAGATGTACTTGTACCACATGAACTGATCGCACATCGTCAGCAGCGGCTGGAACTTCATGTCGATTTCGCTCTGGCCGGCTGTTGCGACTTCGTGGTGATGCGCTTCGACGACGATCCCGATCTTGCGCATCTCGTAGACCATCTCACCGCGGAGATCGTGGAACGTGTCGGTCGGACTCACAGGAAAGTAGCCGCCCTTGAAACTGGGCTTGTAGCCGAGATTCGGCTCTTCGAGGCGGCCGGTGTTCCATGCGCCTTCGACCGAGTCGATCTGGTAGTAACCACGATGCTGGTTCTGCTCGTAGCGCACCTCGTCGAAGATGAAGAACTCGGGTTCCGGCCCGATGAAGCAGGTATCGGCGATACCGGTCTCTTTGAGGAACGCCTCCGCTTTGCGCGCAATGTGCCGGGGATCGCGCGTGAACTCTTTACGGCTGATTGGGTCGATGATGTTTGCGATGACGCTGACCGTCGGGCGCGTAAAAAACGGATCGAGGCGAGTCGTCGTGGCATCAGGGACTGCCATCATGTCGGACTCGTGAATGCCCATCCATCCGCGAATCGACGAACCGTCGAACCCGAGACCCTCTTCGAAGGTGTCGTTATCGAGGTGATCGATCGGGAACGAACAGTGCTGCCAGCTGCCAAGCATGTCGACGAATTTCAAGTCGACCATCTCGGCTTCATTTTTCTTGGCATAGGCAAAGAAGTCCGCGGGAGTTTTTGGAAAGTCAGCAGACGCCATCGGCCCCCCTTTCGTCAAAGGGGGAAAGCTATGACAAACCTCCGCCGGACGCAATACTCCTTTTTCACTCTTGCCTCAGCGCCTCCATCGGATCGGCATTCGTCGCACGGTGGGCGGGCAGGTAGGACGCGAGCAGCGCGACACTTGCGAGCCCCACAACAACCAACGCAAACGTCAGCGGGTCGGTCGGCGTCACGCCGAAGAGCAGGCTCTGAATCGTCCGCATGAGCGCGAACGCCGCGATGACGCCGAAAATAATTCCGACGCCTGTCGTCATCATGCCTTCGCCGAGGATAGTGCGGAGGACCTGGCCTCGTTGCGCGCCGAGCGCAACGCGCACGCCGATCTCGCGACGACGCTGCGTCACACTGTAGGTCATGACGCCGTAGATACCGGCGACGGCGAGGACGAGCGCCGTACCGGCGAACACGGCAACGAGCGTCAAGTTGAACCTTCGTGCCCCAAGTGATGCCGAATAGATCTGCTCGAATGTCCGGAATCGCGGTGGCACGTCGGGCGCGACTTCTCTCAGGATGCCGCGGGCAGCATTAGTGATCGCGCCCGTGTCGCCAGCCGAGCGCATGATCACGGTTGCCGAGGATGGCGGCCGCTGGATCAGATTCACGTACAGCGTCGGGCGAGGAGGTTGCTCCACACCGAGTTCGCGCGTGTCGCCAACGACGCCAACGATCGTGAGTGGCGTGACGTCTCCGTCCATGTTGCCGAATTCGACCGTCGCGCCGATCGGATCGCTGTTCGGCCAGCGTGTTCGCGCGAGGGATTCGCTGATCACGGCGACATGCGGTGCGTTCGGCGCGTCACGGTCGTCGAACAGCCTTCCGCGGACGAGCGGAATCCCCAGCGCGCGGAAGTATGCCGGCGATGCGACACAGAAGTCCGCCGTTCCTAATTTCTCCTTCTGCTGGAACAGTCCCTTGATGTCGTCCATCGTCTTGGGTTCATCTTTCGGCGAGATGACGGCGAACAAGCCGTCAGCCAAACCGCCGTCGAGCGGCACCGCATTCGTCGCAGCGACGTCGTCAACGCCGGGAATCGCGCGCAGCCGTTCGAAAGCGTTTGCGTAGAAGGAAGACAGTCGCGCTTTCTCCGGGGCGTCACCAGTTGACGGCATGGCGAGGTCCATCGCAATGATGCCGTCGGTCCGGAATCCGGGATCGACTGACAGGGCCTGTTGCAAGCTGCGGCCCAGAAGCGCTGCTCCGACGAGCAGGACGACGGTGAGTGCCATCTGCACGGCGACGATCGCTCGACCGACCCGCTGGCTCGAAGCGCTGCCTGCCTGGCCGCGCGAGCCGTCCACCAGGGTCTCTCGAACGTCCCGCCGAGCGGCGCGAGTTGCAGTGAGCAGGCCAAGGACGATCGCGACCAATGCCGAGAGCGCCATCGCAAACGCGAGCACTGCCCGGTTCATCGAGACGTCTTCGAGTCGTGGGAGATCCGGAGGGGCGAGCGACAGCAGCGCGCCCGTACCGAGCCGCGCGATGAGGAGTCCACCCGCGCAACTGATCGTCAGCAGCACGATGGCCTCGGTAACGAACTGACGGATCAATCGAAAGTGGCCCGCGCCGAGCGCGTGACGAATGGCCAGTTCCCTTTGCCGCGCGGCGGCCTGCGCGAGAAGAAGATTCGTGACGTTCGCGCACGCGATAAGCAGAAGGAAGAACACCGCCCCGAGAAGCACATAGAGCGTTGATCCCACGCGTCGCGTCAGCGACGATTGCAAAGACACGGCGGTCGCATCTGCCAGGAGGTAGTCTCCTTGCTCGGACGAGTTTCGAACGATGTCCTTGGCGATTGCGCTGATGTCACCGGTTGCCTGCGCAATCGTGACGTCGTCGCGGAGACGAGCGATGGCTTGCCAGTTGTGCGCGGTGCGGCTGGTGCGCGGCGGCATGACCTCGGCTGGCGTCCACAGATCGGCTTTTGCCGGGAACTGGAATCCGTCTGGCATTACACCGATGACGCTGTAGTCGCGGCCTTCAATCCGCAAATGCAGAGTCGAAAGACTAGCGGACGATCCGAGCGATCGCATCCAATACCCGTGACTGACGACCACCACGGGCGCGCCGCCAACGCGCGCCTCGTCGGGACCGACGCTGCGGCCGATCGATGGCTCGGTTCCCAGGACCTTGAAGAAATCCTTGCTCACCATGGCCATAACGGTGCGTGTCGGCTCCCCCATCGCTGTCACCGACCTGATGCCGCCGCGGAACTTCGCCATCGCGACGAATGATCGATTGCGATCCCGAAAGTCATTGAAGTTCGGCTCCGCCAGTGCCGAATAGTTGCCACGATGATTCACTTCCCATACGGCCATCAGTCGATGCGGGGACGGATATGGCAGCGGCCGCAGCAGCACGCCGTACACAACCGTGAAAATGGCGGTGGTGGCGCCTATCCCCAGCGCTAACGTGAACACGGCAACGATCGTTGCTGTTGAGTTTTTGAGCAGTACTCGCGCGGCATGTCGAAGGTCGAGAAATAAGGAGGTCATGGGCGGTCAGACGAAAGGATGAGCCGAAAAGTTGCCGAAGAATTACTTGGCCGTTCCGTTAGTTCAAACTCGTCATCTTTGATGATCCCGATGCGGGGCGCGTAGTACTTGTGACTCACGTCGTGTTCGAGGGGCGTGGTCTCGCGAAGATGCACGCAATGTTCGAAGACTCCAGCTGGTGTTTTGACTGTTTCATCTATCGACACAACTTCCACCCGGTCCATCGCAACCTTCGGCGCGATCTCCTGGTAGAACTTCTCGCCAACGACCGGCTTGGCCGGAATCATCAAGCCAAACCTCGCGCCCGCGACCCCGGCGCGCCACGCGCTCTCGTGATCGACGACCTTGCCGTTCTTGTAGTTATCGACATCTTCACCGAGGTAGTAAACGTCACCGGTGTCTCTCTCGGTGGCCATGAAGTTGCGCGAAACCTCGACGAGCTTGCCGTTTTTCGTTTCGCGTTCTTCGAGAATTCCTGCGGTAACCCCGTCGACCTGTTGTGTCTCGGGAAGAATCGTGACCGTCAGCGTGTCGTTGCCATGTTTCAACCTGAGTACACGCCCCGGCTGCATGGTGATGTACGGATTGGTGCCGGTCGGAAGAAGGTTGCTCTTGTTGACCTCGAACCTATCGCGCCAGCCGGATGTAACCTGTGCGTTGGGCCGGGCGCTGGGCATAAAGCTTGGCCCTGTTATGCTGCTCGCAGAAACTGCGAACGCGACGATGGCTCCAGAACAGTAGATTTGCCTCATGACGGCGGTTCGCCATAAAAACATACGCGAGGTTGACCAATGCGCGCCAGTATCTGGAACAATGTCGTGAATGTCTCCACAGCTGACCTGCGACACGCAATTCGCCGTCTGCGGCGCGCTCCCGGATTCACCGCCTTGTGCGCCCTCACCCTCGCAGTCGGCATTGGAGCCAGCACCGCGATCTTCAGCGCGGTGAACCCGATTCTCTTCGAACCGATCCCATATCCGCAGCCTGAACGAATCGTCGCCATCTGGGACTACGGTGTCGATGGCACGCACCTCGACGTCACGTTCGGTACTTATCGGGAGGTAGCACAGCGCAGCCGAACGCTGGATTCGATCGCAGTGATGAAGCCGTGGCAGCCTACGGTGACCGGTTCCGACCAGCCCGAACGTCTCGATGGCCAGCGCGTCAGCGCCGGCTACTTCAATGTTCTCGCCGTGCTTCCGGCTCTCGGCCGCAACTTTTCGCCAGCCGAGGATCTGCCGAACGGCGCGAAGGTCGTGATACTCAGCGACAGGCTGTGGCAGAGGCGATTCGATCGCGATCGAGCGATCATCGGGCGCGACATCACACTCGACGACGATCACTTTACGGTGATCGGCGTCATGCCAGCGCGGTTCGAAAGCGTGCTCAGTCCGTCCGCTGAACTCTGGACGACCCTTCAATACAACCCGTCGGTGCCGTTGGACGGACGCGAATGGGGACATCACCTGAGGATGATCGCGCGTGTGCGTTCCGATGCGACTGTTGGGCAAGCGGTGAGCGAGCTCGATGCTATCGCGCGCACTTCTCTGCCGGAATTCGCGCGAGCGCCGTGGGCTGCGCTTGGACAGGGATTCATCGTGAGTCCTCTCAAGGACGACGTCGTCGCGGCGGTCAGGCCGGCGCTTCTGGCCGTCCTTGGCGCGGTGGCGTTGATATTGATCATCGCGTCGGTGAACGTGACGAACCTGATGCTGGCTCGTGGCGCGCAGCGCCGCGGCGAGTTTGCCGTCCGCGCCGCGCTTGGCGCCGGGCGCGTGCGCATGATCCGTCATCTCCTCACAGAGAGCCTGTTGTTAACCGTACTCGGCGGCGGGTTAGGAATGTTGGTGGCCGAATTCGGCGTCCGAATGTTCATCGCGCTTGCGCCCTCCGCGCTCCCCCGCGCGAACGCGATTCAGGTCGACAGGGTCACTTTGATGTTCGGTCTCGCGATCACCCTGCTTGTTGGCATAGCCGTTGGAGTGATTCCCGCGTTTCGAGCGTCAGCGACCCGGCTCCAATCGACCCTTCAATTCGGATCGACGCGCGTCGCCGGCAATCATCAAACGATTCGGCGCGTGCTCGTCATCGCAGAGGTCGCGCTCGCGCTCGTATTGCTGGTCAGCGCCGGCCTGCTGATGCGAAGCGCGCAGCGACTCTTCTCAATTTCACCGGGCTTCGACTCGTCCAACCTTCTGACCATGCAGGTTCAGACGTCGGGCAGGCGTTTTGACAAGCCAGCCTCGGATCGTTTCTTTGCGCACGCGCTTGATGCCGTTCGTCGCGTGCCCGGCGTCAGAGCTGCGGCGTTCACGAGCCAATTGCCGCTGAGCGGCGACGTCAGCGAATACGGCGTGCTCTTCGAAAACCCAGACTTCAACGCGCAAGGAGGAATGCCAGTTTTCCGTTATTCAGTGAGTCCGGGCTACATAGAAGCGATCGGTATTCCCCTGCGTCGAGGGCGGCTGCTCGAATCTCGTGACGATGCTGCGGGAGCCCGTGTCGCCCTTATTAGCGAGTCAGTGGCGAGGAAGTTCGCCGGCGCGGACCTCATCGGCAGCCGGATTCGCATTGGCTGGTCCGTCGGGATGCCGTGGTACACCATCGTCGGCATCGTCGGCGACGTGAAGCAGACATCGCTATCGGCGGAGCGAACCGACGCCGTCTATGTGACGCCCGAGCAGTGGAGCTTTGCGGATAACCCGATGTCGCTCGTGGTGCGCACGCACGACCGTTCGGCGTCGCTCGCGCCCGAGATCAAAAACGCGATCTGGTCAGTGGACAAGGATCAACCGATCCTGCGGGTCGCGACGATGGATGCGCTCGTGGCCGACACTGCGGCGGAGCGGCGTTTTGCGCTGGTCCTCTTTCAGACGTTCAGCGCCGTCGCATTGTTGCTGTCAGCGATTGGGATCTACGGCGTGCTCGCAACGAGTGTTGCCGAACGCACGCGCGAGATCGGTGTTCGTTCCGCACTCGGCGCGACCCGCGCCAGCATTCTCGCGTTGATTCTGCGGCAAGGACTGTCGCTGACGCTCAGTGGCGCGAGCATTGGTGTCGCGGGCGGACTGCTCGCCAGCCGCGGGCTGGTCACGCTGCTTTTCAACACCTCGCGGTTCGATCCCGTCACCTACGTCGCTGTAGTCGCAGTGCTTCTGACGATCGCGCTGGTGGCGTGTTGGATCCCAGCCTGGCGCGCCGCGCGCGTCGATCCATCCGTGGCCTTGCGAGCCGAGTAACCGCGGACGAACACGGAAAATCTAGCCACGTAAAAACACGGATGAACACGGAAAAAATCTAGCCACGGAAAAACACGGACTAACACGGATCCTTCAGATCTGCCGTTGCGCTCCCTTGCAAAACATCCGTGTCGAGCCGCCTATATGTCCGTGTTGATCCGTGTTCATCCGTGGCTTGCCTGTCCGTGTTGATCCGTGTTCATCCGTGGCTTAGGAAGTCGCAGCGACCTGCTGTTGCGCGCGGCGAACAGCCAGGTTCAAGGCGCCCCCGATGGCGCCGGCCAGCAGGACGCTCCAGACGACTGCCGGTGTCCAAACGCTCGCCAGGCCCACCGCTGCGTCGAGCGAGTATGCGCCCGGGCCAGTCAGTCCAAGCGCGAGTGCCGCCGCGCCATAAAGCAAAGGCACTTCGATACCGTTGTTCATGGCGAAGAGCCCATGTTGCGCGTGTACGCTGAGCGCCGCGACGATCATTACTGACAGCACCAGCGCGGGACCAGTCGGTCCGAGGAGTCCGGCCGCGACGAGCAAACCACCGACGAGCTCCGTCAGTGAAGCAACCAGGGCGAAGAAACGGCCCGGCCGAAAGCCGAGCGACTCGAGATAACCGCCTACCGCTGTCAGGCCATAACCGCCAAACCAGCCGAACAGTTTCTGCGTCCCGTGCGCGGCCATGAGAAGGCCGAATACTAAGCGAGCAATCACCAAGCCTGCATCCATGACAAACTCCTTTTGGGTAGTCCCATTCGTTCTGGAAGCTACTATAAAAACAATAGTCACTATATGTCAAGTAGTTACTTGCATATTCCGGGATTCTCGCGCTATCCTCTTGATGCATGGCTTGTTCGGCATCACATCCGCCCGAACTGTGCTCGCGGTTTCATCGCGCCAGCGAGCTGATCGGTCGTCGCTGGACGGGAGCGATCATCTTCGTCCTGCTCCGGTCGAGCTGCCGCTTCGCGACCCTGCGCGAGGCGATTCCCGATATCACCGATCGCATGCTCAGCGATCGCTTGCAGGAACTCGAGGCGGAAGGCATCGTCGCGCGCACCGTTGTTCCCGACACGCCTGTGCGGGTGGAGTATTCGTTGACCAAGAAAGGTCGATCGCTCGTCACCGCGATTGACGCGATTGCCGAGTGGGCTCACAAATGGATTACGCTCGAGCCTCCCAATAAGAAAGCCGCTGAGCCGCGGCGGCTGCGCCGTCGCGCCTGACTCGAACGATGACTTCTATGCGTTGCGGTTTCTCGGTGGTCGCGGGTTTGCTTCTCTTCTCGACTGCGACCTGGACCATGCCGCACGCCCCTTCCCAGGTCCGCAAGGAGTCAGTCATGCCGCTGACGGTTCAATCTCCTGCGTTCCAGCCGAACGGTAATATTCCGCGCATACATACTTGCGAGGGCAACGACGTGTCGCCTCCCTTGCAGTGGCAGGGCGAGCCGGCGAACACGAAAACCTTTGCGCTCGTCGTCGATGATCCCGACGCTCCGGATCCGAAAGCGCCGAAAATGACGTGGGTGCACTGGGTCGCGTATAACCTGCCGGCGAACACGCACGCGCTCTCCGAAGGCGCATCACGGAAGATGCCGGCGGGCGCGCGTGACGGAAAGAACGACTGGAAGCGCACTGGATTCGGCGGGCCGTGTCCGCCAGTCGGACGGCATCGATACTTCCACAAGATCTACGCGCTCGACATCGAGCTGCCGGACCTCCACGAACCCACGAAGGCGCAGCTCGAGGCGGCGATGACGGGTCACATCGTTGCTCACGCGGAGGTCGTCGGCACGTACCAGAAGGGCGGCTAGCGGGACCTCCGGGCGAACAACCCATCTCCCTGATTCTTTCGCCCGCTACTTGACGACGCTGAGAGGCGTGAGAGTCACGGGCCCGAGCAGGCCTGACTGGAGCGGCTCCCATCGTGCTGCGGTGAATAGACCGTCAGGCCCGCGGTTCTCAGGCAATCGCGATGGAAAATTGACGTTGTAGAACTTCTTCCATTTCACTCCGCGCACGTCCAGATCCCGAATGCGGTTTGCGGAAAGGTTGGTAACCGCGACCTCGAGCGTGTTCATGGGCCGCATCTGCGACCGATCCACCACGACACGAAACGGCGGCGCGATGAGCGTAGCCATCTCGCGTCCATTCAGCCGCACTCGCGCGCTCTCCGCAACGCGTCCCAGATCGAGCTGCCACCAGCGCGTGCCCGCCGCTGGTCGCGCGAATGTTGTTGTATACACGGCAGTGCCCGAGAACACTTCTGCGTCGCGACCGAACGCTGTCCACGAGACGAGCTGATCCACGCGCCTTTGCGGTGGAACACTTGGGCCACCCTTCAGAAAGCGCAACGTCCACGGTCCAGAAACCGCGAGCGGTTCGCCTCCGGTGCGAAACAGATCAAACGCGTTATCGACCGGCCCTGGTGATTCGGCGACGATCAATGATCCGCCGGATGGGATCTGCAGGTAGACCTCACGCGCGGCGTAACCCCCGCGACTGTTGAGGACTCCGTGCCGCCCGCTCAGTGGATCGAACGCCATGATGGTGTCGGCACGAGTATCGAACGGCACCCAGCCATCGACTCCGTGGTCGCTCGGGTTGCTGACGAAGTAGAGGCGGCCCATCGTGTCCACGCGACGACTGAATTGAAGACCCTGATCAACCATCGCTTCGCGCTGCACGTTCGCGCGAGCAAGCAGCCGCCGGAGATCGCTTCCCTGCAGGATGCGACCGCCGCCAATGTTTGCTTCTCGGTTGCCATCTGCATCTGGTGGACCGAAGTTCACCGCAGCGATCGCTGCTTTAAAGCGCGCGCGTCTGCCCTCGAGATCCGAGAGGCCGCTCACGTCGGATGGCCAGCCCTCGAACAACACGACTGTCGCTCCGCTCCGCGCGAGTTCCAGGATCTGCAGGAACGTGTCGAGCGGAATGTAGCGCGGCGACGGTACGACGATCGCGTGGTACGACGTTGCTCCTTCAGTTGTCACCCGCCCATTCACGCCCAGCAAACGACGCACCTGACGATCGGAAACGAAGTCGTAAGTGAAGCCCGCGGCCTGAAGCGTTTCAGCGGCCTTCTCGAACGTCGTGCCCTGCGCCGGCGGTGCAGCGCCGCCGAAATGGGCGAGTCGTGTCTTCCCCCGGGCCGTCAGCGATTCATAGAACGGGTAATACAGAAGGACATCTGTGTCCGGCCGTCCAGACTGCAGGAACGACTGAACGCGCGCGACGTATGTGTTGAGCGTACGGAAGTCGTCCCACCACACGTTCTGCGGATTGAACTCGACGCTCGCGTAGAACTGCCACCCGGGCCACTGATCTCCGACCGGCGAATACGCCGTGCCGTGGTAGACGATGTGGTTGACACCAGCGACGAAGAAGCGATCGACCGCTTCGCGCACCTCGGCCAGCTTCAAGCGGAAGTGCTCGCCGAGCCACGTCGCGGCTTCGGCAGAAACGAGCCGACGTCCGGCAACGTGCGCCGCCGACGTCGCCCATTTGAAGCGCTGTATCTCGGTGCCCTCGGTTTCGGGGACGTCGCTCGCGGCATACAGATCGAGAAGGTTCGCAGGTGATCCGTGCGCCTGATTGCGCACTTGTCGTCCGTGACGTTTAGCCCAGGCTGACCACTCGGCCGTAAATGTATCGAGGAGCAGGTCCGAGATTGTTTCGCGATAGTCGGCCAGCACGCGCGCGCCGGCGTCACTGTTCGCATCACTGTCGAAGAGCGCCGGCAGATGACCGCGCAGATCGTAGCCGCGCCGCTTCTCGAACTCAGCGAAGAAGCGCAGCGTCCAGTCCGCCTCTCCGGTCGCATCGTCGACCTCATAGGAGTCGTTGAAGAACGCACGAAGGCCGCGAAGGTTGTGTCCGTTGAACGCGCGATCGAATGGCAACAGATACTTCTTGATCGCGTCGGTCGAGAAGTGATCGATGACGAACCCTTCTCCGCCGGGCGCCGCGCGTTCCACGATCTTGCCGTGCCACGCGGCGAAAAGCGCGTAAAGAGTCCAGCGTCCGTGTGGCGCGATCCAATCCAATTTCCCTTCAGGCTGAACACGTGGGGTCAAGTCGACGGGTGCGCCGCTGTCCGAATAGCCCAGGAGCACGATGAGCTGGAGGTCGCGCGCGTATTTCACCTGTTCGAGAGCCAGTGACTGCAGATCGCGGTTGGCGGTCAAGGGCTCGGCGAGATCGGTGACATGGACGTGAGCGCCGATTGCGCTGACGAGCGGCGGCTGTCGGAGCCTGACAGGCTCGGCCAGACGCTGTCCGCCGTCGAGCGTCCACGTCTTGTACGCGAGCGATCGTGCAGCGGTATCGTCGTCGACCCATGGTCCGCCGAATGGCCATCCTGTTCCCGTGGCCATATCCACGCCCATCTTCAATCGAGTGGCTTCGCGAAGCGTGTAATCCAGCATCGCCATCCACTCGGGTGACAAGTAACGAATGAACTTATTCTCGGCACCATGAACGCCGTAGATCGGTGTCACTTCGACGCCGCCTATTCCGGCCGTCCCAAGCGCCTCCAGTTGCGCCGTGAGCGACGATCTTTCAACCGCGCTTCCCTGCCACCACCACCGCGTCCACGGCTTCGTTTCAGCGGTAATTGGCGGCCACTCGCGTTGGCTGCGTTGCGCTCGCGGGGCCGCGACCAACACCGTTGCGGCGATCAGCGCGAGGAGCGCCGGTATGCGTGCGATGAGCGGTCGTAAACGTCGCCGATCTATTTCCACGCAAGCTCCGCAGCCCAGCGGTCGCTTTCTTCCGCCGAGATTGTGAAATAAAACGGACGCTGAGTCGAAGACGATCGAGTTGCCATCGGGACTCCACCCCGAGTGCTGCTCTTCGGCTGGCGTCGCCGCAACGGTTTCCGTTTTCGCGCCATCCGCCGAGATCACGAGGACGTCGCGATGGGAACGTTCGCGGTTCGAATGAATAACGAGCTCCTGGCCATCGGGTGACCACGCGTTCACGAATTTTGGATTCGGACCCTTTGTGAGTTGTTGCGGTGCACCTCCAGCGAGGCGAACCTTCCAGACATCCGTCTGTCCGTTACGGTCGGAATCGTACGCGAGCCACTGACTATCTGGCGACAGGGCCAGCTTCTCGATCCGCTGATTTCCAAATGTTATCTGTTGCCCCCCTTGAACCGACTGAACGCCGCGCGCAGGAATGTCGATCGCCCAGATATTCACGCTCGACGTGTACGACGCGTACGCGAGAAGTTTCCCGTCTCGCGAGATGCCGATTCCGTGTGCGTTCACCGCAGAGGTCAGACGCATTGGCTCGCCATCGCGTGGCCGATCGCCAGGGCCGGTGGCCGAGTGTAGTGCAATGACGGACGCATGGATCCACGACACGAGTGATTTGCTGGTACGCTTGGACAGATGACTCTTCGGGACGCATGGGCTCGACTTCGCGGCTTCGGCGCGTCGAACGAACCACCCCGTCTGGCCGATGAGAGCCGTTGGTATACAGAACATACCGCTCTACTCATAAGCACCTTGAAGTGGGCCTTTCTTGGTGCGGCCGCCGGGCTGTGTGTCGGCTCGGGGACGCGCGTATTCCTGTGGTTCCTCGCCCGCTCTGCAGAGCTCGCTCGCACCGTTACGTTTGATCGCGTTCCTGTATTCGTCTTGTTGCCGCTCGCACTTCCCGCATGTGTGTGGATCATCCGAACGTTCGCTCCTGATGCGCGCGGACACGGAACCGAGGCGGTGATCGCGGCGGTGCATGAGCGATCCGGCCGCGTGAACTGGCTGGTTGCACCGGTCAAGCTCACGGCTACGGCGCTCACACTCGCGTTCGGAGGATCCGTTGGCAAGGAAGGACCCGCCGCACAAATCGGCGCGGCGCTGACGAGCCTGTTCGCCGACGTGCTGCGTCTCCGCGATGAAGATCGCCGGCGGCTGGTGATTTGCGGAATCAGTGCCGGCTTCGCCGCCGTGTTCGGCACGCCTGTATCGGGAGCGCTCTTTGGAATTGAGGTCTTGTATCTTGGTCAGATCGACTACACCGTGATTTTCCCGGCGCTGGTCGCGGGAATCGTTGGTCACCTGGCGTGCGGCGTGCGCCCGCCATTCCCCGCGTTGCCGGAAACCTTTGCCGAGAGCAGTCAGATCAAGACTATCCTGACCATGTTGATGGCGGGAGCGCTGTTTGGTCTTGTCGCCCTTCTGCTGATCGAATCGCTGCGCTTCTTCCAACGCGTTCTGCGACGCGCCGAACATCGGCCGTATCTTCTCGCCGCCGGCGGCGGCTGCGCTCTGGTCGTGCTCTATGCACTTGTTGGAGACGCGTACGCAGGCCTTGGGACGGACACGATCGACGGTGTTCTTGCAGGGACGGCGTCTGTTGTTGCGCCGGCGTTTCTCCTGAAAATCCTGGCGACCTCAGTCACGCTGGAGTGCGGCGGGTCCGGCGGCATCGTGACGCCTATCTTTTTCGTCGGCGCGACCAGCGGTGCTGCGCTCGCACCGTTGTTCAGCGTTCCGACGACGTTTCTTGGCGCTGTGGGCCTGGTGGCAGTGCTTGCCGCGGCAGCGAATACGCCGATTGCTGCGGCGGTCATGGCGATGGAACTTCTGCCGGCACCGGAGGGAGTCTATGCAGCACTCGCGGCATCGACCGCATTTCTCATGGTCGGACACCGCAGCGTCTACGCCAGTCAGAAGCTTGGCCTGGCGAAGTCGGCCGCGCTCGATCTCGAACTCGGTGGACCGGTTGGCGAGGTCACGCGCTCTTCCCTTCGCATTCGAAAAGGAACGCTGACAGAGCGCGTACATACATGGGCGGCACGGGACGGCGCGGATCAGAACCGGAACTAGATCGTCTCGAGGGGATTGCGACGGATCTCGGGAACCTCGACGATGCGGACGCCGACTGGCGGATTCTGGATCGCCGAAATGAGCGCACCGATCATTTGGCGCAGCGTCACCAGGCCGAGACGCTGCGCGGCTGGTCGTGTTGAGGGGACGCGTTCGAGCAACGCGCCCAATGAAACTTTGGTTACACCTCTAAACGTGCTCGTTACTGTGGTCAGCACCGGGAGGCAACAGTTGAAGACGCACTCAAAGCGTTGATGCGAGAGTTGGACGCGCGACGTTAAGGACGATCGTTCCTGACTGTCGAGGACGCAATCTTCGCCACCGAGCACCTCACTTCTCGTTCATGAGTGCGGCGGCCTCCGCCGACGTACGCACCGGCACGATCTCGAATTCCGTGAGATCTTCCCAATGGCAGGTCCACTCGCGCAGTCGCGCTTCGTTCTCCGCTTCCATCACCTGAAAGCACCGCTGGAAGCTCAGATCGACCCAACTCGCCACATAATTCACATCGTCGGGCGCCATCCGTCCACGCTCGCGAAAACGCTGATAGATCGGCTTCGCTTTGCCGTCCTTGAAGTGTTCGATGACCATGAACAGCATCGGAGATTCTCCTAACCTCTCGAGGATGAGCGTCTTGGCGCAGAGTGCCAGAGCACAAACGAATCGAGATTCGGGGCATGGGGACGGCAGACCGTGGTTCGTCACGGCCAGCAAAGCCCGAACCTCCGCGAGCTGCACTGCCGAAACGCCAGGAACTGTCAGTAGACTGGCTCAATGATTATTCGACGATTGACTCCATCACATCAATTGATTACTCAGCCAGCCCATGCCGCATTGGCAGCACGAATCATGCGGCAGTGGCACCCTGATCATTTCCCGGATTCGCCACGCAAGGCGTCGATCCTGAACGCAATCGAGCAACACGATAATGGATGGGCGGAAGTCGACGACGTCCTCGTCGTTGACAACACCACGGGGCGGCTGCTCGATTTCGTCGAACTTCCCGACGCGCTCAAGCGCGAGACAGCGTCGAAGGGGATCGAACGTCTCGCCGCCGACCCATACGCTGCCGCGCTCGTCGCGCAGCATCGCCTGCATGTCTATCGACGCTACGCCGAACATCCCGAGTGGCGAGCGTTCTTCGCCGGCGTGCAAGCGAGCCGCGATTCATATCTGCAGGCCGGTGCCGGGTCACTCACCGATCTTCTCCGTGACTACAAGTTCGTCCGGGCAGGCGATCTTGCCTCTCTGGCTTTCTGCAATAACTGGCCGGACACGGCCGACGATGGGTGCGGTTATGCCATGCATCTCGACGGAACGATACTGACGATCATTCCGGACCCCTTCGACGGATACACCATCGACATTTCGATCGACGCCCGCGAGCTTGTTCCGCAAGCGTTCGATTCCGCGGAGAACGCGCGGAGAGCGGTCGCGAATGCACGGACGGTGACATTGACGGGCCAGGTCAGGGGCAGCGCGAGCTAAGGCATTAAGGCTCCCCAACTCAGCCGGCGATCACGCTCCAGTTTTCAACTTTTTTCAGCCAATCCTTCACGACTTTCAGGATAACCACTGATAGCGTCCGACCCCTCACCGGACACGAGGAGGTCACATGGCAAGAAACAGTTTCGACGGAGGTTCGTCTATTCGACCAAAGCGGCTGCTTTCGGTGATCATTCTAGCAACCGCGTTTAGCTCAGCTGCGCCCGTTGCATTTGCGGCGCAGAGTTCCACGATCTTCGTCGCCACTGTGGCCGAGCTGTACACGGCGGTGAACGACCCCACGAACGCAGGCGCCACCGTCGTGCTCGCCGCTGGTACCTACACGCTGTCGGCGGCGATTTCTCCTGGCACGAAGGGTCTTCTCGACCTCCAGTTCGACATGTCGCTGGCCGGAATCGAGGGCGATGCGGGTGCGGTCACAATTGATGCCTCGGCGCTCCCGCCGTCGTCGTTCACGTTCAAGATCGGTCGCACCGGAATCATCAGGACCGGGCGCGGCGCCAACGCCATCGAATGGCTCACTGTGAACGGCAATCCGGCGGCCGCTGCGGCGATCAGCACGGATCTGGTTCACACGGATCTTGCGGGTAACGTTATGCCGACGACGATCCGGGTCGCCCATGTGGTGGCCAGTGGAGGGATCCTGCACGGTAGCGCCGGCGTGATCGCGTTTCGCAAGCCGCTCATGACCGAACTAGTGTGGGTCGATCGCGCCGGCAACTCGGAGGCACTCGCTGCGCCTCCGGGAACATACGTCAAGTTCTCGATCGCGCCAGATGGAAGACGCACTGCTGCCGCTCGGCTGCACCCCCCGCACGGGCACGAGCGACGTCTGGGTCTTCGACGAGGGCCGCGAAATCCGGGTGACAAACAATCCCGATTGGGACAGCGACCCAGTGTGGTCCGAGGACGGGCGGCATATTGTGTACAGCTCACACCGTGGCGATCGGTGGCAGATCTATCGCCGCGAGGCGACGGCGGTGGCCCCGGAGGAGCTGCTGCTCGACAGCGACGGCCCGGTGACGCCTCTCCAGGCCCTGCGGTCGACACATATCGTCTACGCTTCGCGCCGGGCGCTGCTGCCATTCGATGTCGGGAAACTCGAACTTACGCGCCCAACCCCGCTGGCGCGTATTGGTGGGTACTATCCAAGCGACGCGCGCCTGTCTCCTGATGAACGATGGTTGGCCTTTGGCATGCCGGAGGCGGGCCACACCTGGGAGGAGGCTCTCTATGTCAGCGGCACTCCATTCACGGACAACCGTCGCCAAATAGCCGAAGCGGCATCGATGCCCCGCTGGCGAGCGGACGGCACGAGCTGTTCTATCTCTCGAAAGATTCATCGATCGTTGCGATCGCGATCGATCCGCAGCGGACGCCCAGTGATTCAGCCGGTCGTGTGCTGTTTCGCGCCGCCGGTCCGACGCGGACGGGAATCGCCGGCGACGTTTACGATGTGACACCCGACGGTGAGCGGTTCCTGCTGAAACGGGAAGTCGGATTATCACCCATCCATGTGGTTCTCAACTGGGATGCACACCTCGATCGGTAGCGTTCGTGGGGTTCCGCTTACCACGATATCGCCGGATGAACTCGGGTGCGACCCAAACGAAGTGTGTGGCTGTATTTCTCAGTCCGGCGATCGAACGGATCATCGAAGGACAGCTCTGCCCTGCCGATGTCGTCATATCCACACAACTTGACCGGCTTCCCCACGATTGCGGTAATGGCGCGTTGGTCTTCGTCCGGCAGTCCGTCTAATAGCCCGGGTGGAACCGCGACGAGGACTACCCGTTCGCCAGCACGTGGCCTGCCGTCCTTCACCATTGCACAAGACCGCGCTCACCTCACGGAGGTGATACGCAGGTTCGCGAAATCGCCGTCACTGTTGTTGCCGACCCACAAGCCAATCAGTCCTCGATCCTGCTGACCGAGCTTCCGGACTTCGAGTGTGGTCGATTTGACCGGCCCGACATACACTTGGATGGTCCGGCCTTTCACGACAACACGCAGAGTCACCCAGCCAGTGGGTGCCACCGACGGATCAACGGGGTTCTCAAACTCCTCCGGGAATTCTTTTCGCAGGCGAGGCCAGTCGTAGTCCGGGGATGCCATGTACTGGACGGCGTGCTGGCGCCGTTCCGCATCGTTCGTGCGAAAGTTGAACGGGCGCAGATACACGGCCTCGTACGTATTGTCGTCCTTCCCGTGGAATGCAACACCCAAGAAGCTTCGCTGGAATATGTCCCGGCCCCGGGTCTCCACTTCGATCGTGCCCTCGGAAAAATCACTACCTTCGAGCCAGACCACGCCGGGCCCAGCCTTTTCTGTCACGTGCACGCCGTCGCGGCTTCCCTGAATAGTAGTGACGTCGCGGTTTACAGCTTTCAGCTTCCCGCTGGCGCGCCACTCCGCCAAGTTGATGGGCTGCTGGCCAGAAGATCGTGGGGACTGCGCCCTCATCACCGGGGCCATCGTGGTGAACACAGACGAGAGAGCAACGGCACAAGCCAGGTGCAAACGGCGGGCGAACACACCGTGCGTTGCGGACAACATGACGCCTCTCATTTATTCTGGCTACGTGCCTTACGAGCTTGCCAGGGTCGGTGTTTTGCGGCGGAGTCCGCTCAAGAGACCGCCGATGAAGCCGGTGGTCACCCCAATCATGGCGCCAATCAGCATTGTCAGAGGAATACCCACCACGTATACGTAGTTGACGTACGCTCGCAGGCTGCCGAATCCGCTCGCCTGATAGTTCATGAGCAGACCCTGCCAGTCGGACCGCTGGGTGATCACGTCGAGAAACGTGTTGGCCCGGACGAGGACAGCGATAGCGAACACGCCGAACGTGACGAATCCGACAGTGCCGCCGACTCTCACCGCCTGTGTCAAACGGCCGGTGCGCCGGTGGGTCGCAAAGCCAGCGGCCCCCCAAATCACAAACATCGGGCCGTAAAAGCTCGCGAGAGCGAAAGGCGTGTCCTCCGCGAGGGGAGCGAACCGGGTCATGATCAAGTTCCAGGCGCCGAATCCTGCGCCGACCACTACTCCGAGTGTTATCCCATCGCAGAAACTCAGCATCTGCCGCAGATACCACAGCCGCGCCCGGAACCGTCCACGCGTCGGCAGCACGACCTCCCGATATTCTTCCAGCAGATCCCCGGCGATGGTGTCTCTATCCCGCGGCTCCAAGAGCACCCGCAACATTTGTTCCGCCCATCGCGGCGGTAGATCGCTTTCGGGTCTGTGCGTCACGACGTTCTCCCTTTCAGAGGCCACCGGAACCCATGCCACATGCGTTCGACCGCCGCCTTCGAGTCGTTGAGCGCACGAATGCCGGCTTTCTCAACCACGTAATAGCGGCGAGGCCGGCCAGCTCGCACCGCCGTACCCGAATCCACCCGAGAGGAGATCAAAGCTTTCTGCTCGAGTCTATCTAACGTTGCGTATACGGCGCCCGCGGCGAGCGTTCGCTGGAGTCGTGACTGAGCCTCGTTCAAGATCGCCCGCCCGTAGGCGTGTTCCCCGAGGTGCACTATTGCCAGGAGGACGGCTTGTTCAAATGTTCCGAGAACATCTGCCATTGACTACATTGTAGATATCAAAGACGATGCGTCAAGATCTTTTCCTGCATCCGGTATTGCGGGCCCACGGCAGTCCCTGAGAGTTGCGGGCGATGTTCGAGAGACCAAGCCCAGGCCGAAGGACGTGAGTGTCCGGAACACGAGGGTAAGGAGACGATGAAGACCGAGGGACCAAATCCGTTCGGCGTCGAAAGCTCGGTCGAACAGATCATGTCTCGAATCCGAGGTCTCTCGACCGTAGATCAGAGTTTGCTACAGACCGGGCTTGTCCCTCGCGCCTTTGGGCGCGCGCTTGGAATGGGGACGGGCTAGATTGTTCATCAGGAACCGCGGCATACTGATTCGCTCATGCCGACCTCTTTCCGCGCTCTCGTCGTGGCCGCTGCCAGTTGCGCGTATTTCGTTTCACCGGTGCATGCGCACCATGAAGCGATCTTCGGACCGCAGTCATCCGCAGTGTTGTCACCTGGCACATTCCTTACGACGCAGGTGTTCACGCGCGCAACGGGTCAGGATAACGAGAAAGGCCACGAAACGACGACCGTGTTTGGTGGCGGCGTTAAGCCATTCAAGCCACCGCTGTCATTTACGTTCGTCGTGCCCGTCACGTTTAGCAGGGATCCGGGTGGTTCGTCCGAGCATGGTTTTGAGGATGCGTTGTTTAGCGCGCGTTATCGTGTGGAAGCTGCACCGGTCGCGGAGGCGCTTCGCCTGGATTCGGCGTACGTGATGGGTGTTGGTGGCATCGAGATCCCGAGCGGCACGCTCGACCACGGCTTCGGGCGTGGCCCAGTCGGTCAAGTCGCCGCCGGTCTGATTAGTCTCGAGCGGCAGCCCTTTTCTCTGATCGGATACGTCTACTACCATCACGCCGGCGAGTACAGAGCTGTCCGCCAGAGCGGCAACGCGTTTGTCGGACTCGGGGCCGCATGGACGCCGATTGACGATGAAGACAACGGAAAGCTGTTTAGTCTCCAGGTAGGCCTATCGAATGAACACACGTTCGCAGTGGAGCGCGGCGGCGTACCTCTCCCTGACAGCGGCGGTTCAGGCGTCTTTGTTCATCCTGGAATCGTCGCGATGGTTGCGCCACGCGTACAGTTCTTCGCACTCGCGTCTTTGTCCGCCTTCGTCCAGACTCCAACCTTGCCGGCCTCCTTGAACGTGTCGTCGTCCCACTCCAGCGCCTTCTGGCCGTCGAATGTCACCGTGAAGTGATTCGCCTCGAAGTCAACTCGCAATGTGTGCCACTGGTTCGACGCAACCGTCATTCGAGCGCGCTTCTTCTCCGTCCGCCGGCCATTGATCGTGTGATAGATCGTCACATTGTTTTCGAGCGCGTTCGCTCGCGCGATGTAGTAGTTGTTCGCATCCTTGGCTCGCCACACGAGGCCGCCCGCTTGATCTTCCTTGCCTGACATTGGCTTGAATGTCACCTCGACGAACCCGTCCTTCAGATTCGTGTCCTCCTTCAAGCAGACGGGATATGTCGCCTGACCCGACTGCTTGAGCACGTTCGGCTTGCTCGGTGCGGTATCGTCGCGCTCGATTGTCCATTTCGCTAGACCGGTGCCGGTTTGCGTCGCCGTCCAGCCGCTCGGCGGCTTTCCGATATCCGCCTTGTCGAAGTTCACCGTATCCGTTGCGCCTGCTGCGAGCAGCCGCGGACTCAGTTCGTCGAGGAGTTGCCGGACGTGTCGCACGATCGCATCGCGCATTGGCCCGTACCCCTGATCGTCTGGCACATCCGACCAATCGGCAGCCTTGCCGGATCGAGCGGCCTTCTCCGGTAGCGTGCAGCCGATCGCGAAGATGTGCGTGGCATCGGACACATCGTTGTCGCTGATCGCGGCTGGCTTCCCCGACGGAACGGCCACACCGTCAGCTTTCAGTCCGGCCACCGCACGAACAGACAAGTCGTCTTGTGGTGTGGTGCCGCGGAACGTCGCGCGAAACGGAAGTCCCCGCTCGGCCGCAAGCTTGTTGAAATACGCAGTCGCGATCACGCTCTTCCGTGCTCGCAGACGAAGATCACTGGTCTCTCGCGAGAGGCGGACTGCAGCCCGAGGATCAACAGAAGTGTCACTAGTTGAATTTGCATCGATTCCTCGAATCAGCGGGTCTCGAACATTCGAGCCAGACGACGTTCACGGGGCCGGACAGCGCCCCACAACAACGACGGACGACGCTCACACATTCAGCTTCTCCTCTTGTCGCACGTACGCGTACAACGCGTCGTAGATAGGGAATCCCACTCGGAGACGTTCGTCGTCGGGAATTCCGAGCGACGCGAAACCCTGGGCGATCGCCCGAAGGCCGAGACCCTCGGGCGCGACATGCTCCTGGCCTTTAACGTCCGCCGCCCGAACGATTCTGCCAAGTCGATGGAGAGCGGGGTCCATCAGCTTGAAGTCTTCGAGGATGGCTTCAAAGGTGCAGCGTTCCCCACGATGATTCAGCTTGACCTCGGCGAACTTCGTCGCGTCGAACGGCGTCGCGTTGTCCCGCGCTGCTGTTTCGAGGAGCGCGGACTCAGGCACGAACAGAAACTCCGCGTCTGGGTCAACGAAGCGTTTGATCAACCAGGGACAGGCAACACGATCCACTTTGATGTTTTCGCGAGTAATCCAGCGCATCGGCCGTACGTCTCGAGTTCTACTGCTTCGCTGAGGCAGTCGTCTTGGTTTTGCCCAATTCGTTGAGGGCGGCCTTGAAGCCCGTCGCGAGCTTGTCAGCCGGTCCTGTGCCACAGTAATGGAGGAAGTACACCGTCGGTCGCGTGTCGACCATGTGGTGATGGATAGCCACGACGTCGAGTCCGTTCCTGCGAAGGGCCTTCAGGACGGGTGTGACTTCGTTCGCAACCATCGCGACGTCGCCTGCGATGGCCCCATTCTCGTTGGTTCCCACGAAAGCGGCCCATGTGTTCAGGCCCATGCGCGCGTTGATTGGTGCGCCCATTTCCGTCATCTTGAGATCGTCACGGCCGATCGTGATTTTGTAGACCGCACCGGTCTGCTCGCCCTGCGTGCCGACAATCTGGGCAATCTTCGCCGTATCGAGCGTCGGGGCCGCCGCCGCTGGTGCAGCCGGCGTCGCCGCAGGTTTGTTTGTGTTCTTGCCGATCAGATCGATCGCGGGTTTTACCTCGCGCGCGAGGTCCGCGGCCTTTCCATGCCCGTGCACGTGCATGTAGTAGATGCGCGGCTCGTCAAAGAAGAAGTGGTTGTGAAGCGCGGTGACCTCGAGGCCGTTGTCGAGGAGCGCGGACATGACAGGATTGACCTCGTCCTGCAGCAGCACCAGGTCGCCCATCATCACGTCCATTCCGCCGGTCCCCTTCGTCGACGCGATCCAGCCGCCAAAACCAAATGGCGTTGGTGTTTTCACGTTCGCGACCGTGACGGTCACGTCGTTCCTCGGGATGTTCACCTTGAGCACGTTGGCCTTGTAGTCGCCCTGCTTGCCGAGCGTTGTGAGCACCTGCTGGTACTCGGCTGGAACGTCCTGCGCCCAGGCGATGGATGCGAACGACGCGAGCAGCGCCGCCGTGATGATCACACTGCGTTTCATACGTGTTCTCCCTTGCTTTGGTATGAGTGTTCGTGAAGATGTGCAGACGATGGCGCGGCCACAGGCAGCACGATCCGAAACACGGATTCACCAGTCGGGCCGTTCTCCGACGAGATCCTGCCGCCGTTCACTTCGACCGCCCACCTGGCGATAGCGAGGCCTAGGCCGGTGCCGCCGCTGTCGCGTGAACGTCCTTCGTCGAGGCGGAAGAATCGATCGAAGATTCTCTCGCGATGCTCAGCCGCAATGCCTGGCCCTTGATCGACGACTTCGACGATCGCGTTCGCGCTGTCGCCCCGCACGCGGGTCACAATCGCTGAGCCTTTTGGACTGTACTTGATCGCGTTGTCGACGACGTTGGCGATCGCCTCACGGAGGACCAGGCGATCTGCGATAACGAAGATGCTGTCCGCGAGGTCAAGTTTTAGCTGCTGGTTTCGCTCTTCCGCCAGAATGCCTAGCGATAACACGATGTCGCGCGTGAGCTGGGCCAGATCAACTGATTCTCTAGCCAGGCGTACGGTGCCGGCGTCCCCGTGCGAGAGGCGCAGAAGTGTGTCGACCAGACGCGTCAGCCGGTCGACTTCCTCGAGCATGCTGCCGATCGCTTCCTTGTACTCCGCCGGCGAGCGCGTCTCACTGAGTTCCATTTCACCGAGGCCGCGAATGACCGAAAGCGGGGTCCGCAACTCATGCGATGCGTCTGCCGTAAAGCGGCGGAGTTGATCAAAGGACGATTCGAGACGTGCAAATGTGTCGTTGATCACCGCGGCAAGCCGGCCGATCTCATCGTGTGGGTTGGAGACGGAGAGGCGTTCGTGGAGGCGCTCGGCCGTAATGCGGCGCGCTTCGACTGCGAGGTGATCGATCGGCTTCAGCGCCCTGTGAGCGAGGACGTAGCCTCCAATGCCGGCAAGCGCGACCACGAGCGGAAGGCCGAGAACCAGCACAACGAGAATTTCCCAGAGCTGCATCCGCAGCCTGTCTTCGGATCGTGAAACTCGCAGAACGACAGAACGCCCGGCGACGAGCGTCGTGCCGGTGAGCGTGCGCCAGCGATGACCGTTTGCGACGATCGATTCGTAATGCGGGGACGATGTCGCAGTCGCCAGCGCCACCGGCGGCAAGGCGCTCGATGCGCCTGACCGGAAGACCTGCTCGCCGCTCGCGGCCCACACATCGCTTCCGCGGTCTTGCTCATCGCCTGGGTCGTGATGGCGCTCGCCCGACCAGACGATGCGATCGTTGTCCGCCGTAGCGAGAAATCCTTCCGCGGTTTCGAAATCGTCGTGAAGCTGATCGTCGAGCTGCTCCAAGAATTCGTGTCGGACTGCGATGAATGTCGCGGTCGCGTACACAACGAGCATGAGGAACAGCACCACGCTGTACCACCCGGTGAGCCGCAGCCGAATCGAAGGGGCGGATGCCATTTACGGCTCGCCCTCTCTCAACACGAAGCCCACACCGCGAACCGTGTGAATCAGGCGCGTCGCAGCTTCGGCGTCGACTTTTCTCCGAAGCCGGGCGATTTGGACGTCGATGACATTGTCGATCGGGGTCGCGCGCCGCGGCTCTTTCCACACCTCCCGCGCCAGCATCTCTCGCGACACGAGATGGCCTTGGTGTCGGAGCAGGTATTCGAGCAGCTCGAATTCCCGAACGGTCAGATCCAGAAGCCGGTCGCCCCGATTCGCCCGGCGGGCGACCACGTCCAGCTCCAAATCTGCCACTTTCAAGCGGAAGACGTCTGATGGCCGACCACGGCGCAGCAGCGCGCGGATGCGCGCGAGAAGTTCCGGCAGTGCGAAGGGTTTGACCAGATAGTCGTCTGCACCGAGATCGAGTCCGAGCACGCGATCATCGACGCCGTCACGGGCCGTCAGGATCAGCACCGGCGTCTTGACGCGCCGCTGCCTGAGCGTCTGCAGGATCTCTAGACCGCTTCGGCCCGGAAGCATCAGATCGAGAACGACCAGATCGAAGGCCTCGGCATTCGCTCTGAAGAAGCCGTCTTCTCCGGTCAGCGCGACGACAACGTCGTAATGCTCCCCTTCGAGAGCCGACGCGAGGATCTGGGCGATTTTCCGTTCGTCTTCGACGACGAGAATGCGCACGACGATGAATGTTACTGGGCGAAGGTGGGGGCTTTCCTGATCTTTGCGTAAGGTACGATCACCTCGGGAACGGGCTTAACCGGCTCTGCTGATACGATGACCCGCCCGGCCACGCTCGCCGGCGCGCGGCGACTTCTGGCCTTCGGTCTTCCATCTCGTCATGACGTGGCGCGCCACGAGCGGGCCGACCGCGCGCCGTTCTCCAGTGTCCACTGCATCGATTGTGATTGTCCGAGTCACTGGACGGGAGTCGGGCGCCTGTGCCTTCGCTCCCGGCCGGGCGCGAGCAAAGGCTTGCGGATAGATCTTGCCGTGTTCGTTCACGATAATCTCCCGGCGCAAATCACACTGCGTGATGACCACCGACGGACCGGGCCGATACGACTGCCCGCGAACTTCGAACGTCTGCGTCATTCGCTAACGCGCGCCCTTGATTTGAATCGTCGTCGTGTGGATGGTCCCGACTGGGCGGTCGGACGACCAGCGGGTCGTGGTGACGATCGTGAGATCCGGCAGAGCTGCCTGGGCGATCGCAGACATGCTGAAGATTAGAGGGATTAAAAGACACAACGGCCTCGAGATCTTCCCGCCGATCAAGCTTCGACCCAGACCGAATTCCGAGTCCGGCTAAAGCCGCGATACCCTCCCTGCCCCCCTCGCCTTCATTGGTTGAAAGAAGACCGATACTGCTCTGTATGCATAGTAGACTCGTAAGGCTAGGTCCGCCGACCGCGAGGTGAGCTGTGTCTGGTCTCGCACGTTTGGTCGCCATCGTCCTGCTCGCCGTTCTTGCGCAATCGCCGCAGGGAACTCAGCCACCTTCACCATCGCAACAACCACCACGATTCCGCGGAGGCACGAACCTGGTCCGCGTGGACGCCTTCGCGACCAAAGGCGGTGTCCCGGTCCAGGACCTGAAGGCCGACGACTTTGAGATCTTCGAGGACGGCGCGCCGCAGAAGATCGACAACTTCGAGCATATCGTCATTGAGCCGACACCGAGCGGCACCCGGGTCGACCCTTCATCGGTGTCGCAGGCCATCCAGCTCGCGGCCGATCCGCACCGTCGCGTCTTCGTCATTTATCTCGACACCGGGCACGTCGACTTACGCGGCGTCCATGACGTCAGGGAGCCGCTCATCGACTTCATGAATCGTGTCATCAGCGACGACGATCTGATCGGGGTCATGACGCCCGAGATGGGACCGCAGCAGATTACGTTCGGGCGCAGAACCGATGTGATCGAACGCGGACTGCGCACGAATTGGACGTGGGGCCGGCGCGACGACTACCTGATGCTCGACGACCGCGAAAGACTGTACGACACCTGCTTCCCGGGAACCGTATCTCCGCTGATACCGGTGTCGTTCCTAGCGAAAGAAATGATTGATCGTCGTCGAGAAAAGATGGTGCTTGACAGCCTCGCCAATCTGGCGCGTTACATGGAGGCGATCCGAGATGGCCGGACCGCCGTCGTGACAGTATCCAGCGGGTGGGTCCTCTACAGACCCGATCCGGCGATGCTGGCTCCCAGAAAGACGCCTGGCGGTGCGAACGCCGATCCGTTGCCGGGCACGCTTCCACCCGTCGGTGTGGGCCGCGGAGGCACGTTGATGAATCGGCCGGAGAATGGGAACAATACCGTCGATCAGACCGAGTGCGACAAGGACCGCTACACCCTCGGGAACCTCGAGGATGACACCTATTTGCGGGACATCATCGGAGAAGCCAACCGCGCAAACGTCACCTTCTACACGATCAATCCAGCCGGTCTTATCGAGTACGATCCGGTCCACAACCCCGGGACGGTGTCGCTCGAAATGCTCTCGACCAACACGAACGGCATCTCACTGCTGTACTCCAACGATCTGTCCAAGGAATTCAAGAGAATCGCCGACGATCTCACGTCGTATTACCTGATCGGCTATTACTCGACGAACCCGAAGCTCGATGGGCGTTACCGGACGATCAAGGTCCGGTCGAAACGGCCGGGCGTCGAAGTGCGCGCGCGTCAGGGCTATCGTGCAGCGTCGGCAGCGGAGGTCAGTGCGGCGCGTGCGGGGGCCGATCTGCCGGTCCCAGAAGAGAAGGCGGCTATCATTCGTGCCCTCGGAACGATCGAAAGCGACGCACGTGCGCAGGGTCGCGCGATCGCGCGCGGTCCTGGCGAACCGGCGGTGTTCCACCGCGGTCCGTCCACGGGCAATCAGCTGCAGCCCGCAGCCGCGCGGATTTTTCCGCGAAGCGATCGTTTGCACCTTGAGCTGGAGGCGAGTCCCGATTCGCCGCCATGGATCGCCGCGCTCCTCGATCGCAACGGCACGAAGACCGCGGTTCCGGTGATCGTGGGAAGCCGCACAGACAGCAGGTCAGGGCAGCGATGGCTCACGGCTGACGTGACGCTCGCGCCGCTCGGGGCCGGCGACTACGTCATCGAACTGACGTCGATGCTAGGAAGCGAGCAGACACGCGCGCTGGTGGCGATCCGCGTGACCCAATAGTCAGCCGCAGTGAGGCCGAGGGCCCGCGCCACCAGTGTGAGCGGACCGCCGACTGGGTCGCCGCGCTCCGCACCGGCGTCGGAAAGTCACCGAACGTCCAGAACAACCCGACGCTGCGCGGTGCCATGGCCGTCGTTCGCTTCGAGAGTAGCGACATACCGTCCGGCGACGGCCGGCAGGCGGACGCCGATATCGTAGCCCTCGACCCCGGGCGCGACACTCATCGCTCGCTCGTGCGGCACCTCGAGGTTCGCGACCACCTGGCCAACACCGTCGCGGAGCACGTAGGGCTGGGTGGCCTTGCATTCCACGAGAATCAAGCGCGTCGAGGAAGGCGACCTCTGATTCCGGCTGATCATTCCAATAGGCAGAATCAAGCTCATGCGCCCTCGGGGCATCAAGAACATTTCGTTCTAAAAATGAAACGCCGCGAACCTTGGTAAACAGGTAGTCGACAAAGTCTTCAAGCCGTGCACCCTTCGCGTCGGCATCTGGCGCGTCATCGACCGCCCTCAATAGCGCAGCGATTCGTCGTTGCGAATAGGGGGCATCAGCTACAACTGTCCATGGACAAGCTTGTTGCGATGCTCCAGCAAGACGTCCGCAAACGGCTTCTCGAGAAGGGCCGCCGCAAAGTCTTCAAGATCGAATGAGAGCACCAGCGGCGCCCTCGGTGAATCGACGCCCTCTGCGGTCTAGGTAGAGAAGGAGACCCAATCGAGCGCCGGAGTCCCCGAGGGCACGTGCAACTTGTTCGTGCGCAGAATTCCAGCGCGCCTGGTCAAGATTCTCCGCTTTCAGTTCGATCAGAATGGGATTGCCAAACGTCGTGGTCAGCGCATCAATCCAGACCGCGAAATCTGCTCCGACCTCCCGCGTTCCCCCGAATTCCTCTACAGCTGTGACACCGGCAGCCTTCAGCAACTCTGAAGTTGTGCGACTGAGCTCTGACTCAGAGGCCTGCTGTCTGAGCTTCTGAATCGCATGCAGCGCGTCTCGCACCGCAGCCGTATTCTGCTGCCGCGGCTCCAGTCCCGAGCGTGTGCGCGGCCGTTTATGAGGGCGCTTGCTTTCGAGTTCTTTCAGAAAGCCGCGAATTGTCAACTTGAGGATTTCGGAATCCTCGATGCCGGCTGTCACAAGGCGGTGCTGTGCGATGTCGAAGGGGGGCGAGATGCCAGGATCGGAGATCAACAGCACTGGCTTCTGAAGCGCCGAGGCGAATCCGATCTCGAAGAAAACGCGGGCTGCTTCTGCATCGAGAATCCCAATCAGGAAGTACGCGTCGCGAATGTCTGAAACCACACCCTCCGTGATCACGGACGCACTCGGCAACCCAAAGGAATCGCGGACCTGAACCCCAGCTTCATCGAGCAACCGACGGATCGCCGAGATGTCACGGAGGGCGGAATGGCTGATGAATCCAACGAGAGTTCGGCGTGATCGCGCTTGGGCGGCTGTCGGCATCGGTTGGTCAGACTCGAGGCGATGCGAGTCGACCTCCTACAGTTAACAAAGACCCGCTCGTGCGTGACGATGGAAACGCGCTGGACTTGCGTTCACTGTTCATCGGCAACGCGGTCGCGGATCGTGACCGCAGCGTAAGAGTAGCTTCAGGGTAGCGATTCGCCGCCGAAAACGACCGAAATCACCGGTCGACGGCCGACCATCGCGGGCACAGGATTACGCAAATTTTCGACGATTCAAGGCTCCCCGAATCGCGACCTGCAGAAGCACCAACAAAAATGGCCTTCAACCGACCATTACGGTCAATCGAAGGCCGATTTCGTTGATCAATTTTGGTCGGGGCGAGTGGATTCGAACCACCGACCCCTCGGTCCCGAACCGAGACGCAACCCCGCGAAGTCCAAATGATTCGGCGCCCCTTGGCATCGGCCTAACAACGGCCTAACGATTCCCGGCAAGCATCACCGGGCATCGCCAGTCATCGACCACCTTAACCTTCAGGATTCACCGCCAGCGCCGCCGGCCGTGCAGCCTTCTTCAGGCAGAGCAATCGCTACATCGCTTGTCGATGCGGGTTCAGGACCAGGGCGCATGCACCGCTGGGTGGTACGCGGCCGCGGCATCCCGGCTCGGCATGATTGCCAACTTTCGAGTCCGCAACAGCGTGATTGCCAGCACCGCGATCCACACCGTGAACGCGGTAGTATTCATGCGCTCCCACACGCCGGCCCATGGCGTGGGCAGGTTGGCCCGGTGCCGGGAGGCAGGGTGCCAGCC
>JBKPSH010000180.1:0-46636 GCA_046734955.1 Acidobacteriota bacterium | reverse complement strand
CGGTGGCGGATAGTTTTGTCCGCGCCCCTGACCCGCGGGTGGGGTTTGCGGCTCCTGTGCGCCGAGGGAAACGATAATCATCGTCCCCGCAACCAACGCGATCACGGCACGTGTCATAGAGCTCTGCTGCTCCTGGATTGAAGCCATCGAGACACCGCATTGTATATCCGCGGTGTCAATGCTCAATGTTCAATGCTCGATGTTCAACGATGGCGATTCGACATGGGCACATTGAACTTGAACATTGGACATTGAACATTGGACATTGGACATTGAACATTGCGTGACCGTACCATCCGCGCCAATGGGTCGAGTCCTCGGTCTGGTGATCCTCGCATCTGTTCTCGCTACGCTCGCCTGCGGCGGCGATAAGGCGTCGACGCCGACTGGTCCGACGTCGCCCGGCACACCGGCCAATCCCAGTGGAATGCAGGTGGATCCTTTGCGTGATGCCGCGCGATCCGCCGGCAAGCTCGTCGGTGCGGCGGTTCAATCCGGGTTGCTCGCCGACGGCCGCTACAGCTCCGTGTTCAGTCGCCATTTCAACTACGTGACCGCCGAGTACGAGACGAAGTGGGATCCGATCGAGCGCACCCGCGGTAGCAACGACTTCGGCGGCGGCGATGCGATTGTGAGCTATGCGCTGGGCAACGGCATGCAGGTCAAAGGACACGCGCTCATCTGGCACGGATCTGTGCCATCGTGGGTCAATGGCCTGTCGTCCGCGGACCTCCGCGTCGCTTTTGAAAATCACATCCGCTCGGTTGCAGAACACTTTCGCGGCCGCGTTTACGCCTGGGACGTCGTCAACGAAGCAGTCGCCGACGACGGATCGGGATTGCGCGACACGGTGTTCAAAGAGAAGCTGGGCGACCAATACATCGCCGATGCGTTTCGCATCGCGCGTCAGGCAGATCCGCAGGCGCTTCTTTTCTACAACGACTACGGCGGCGAGGGGCTGAATCAGAAATCGAACCGCATCTACGAGCTGGTGCAGAACCTTCGAGCGCAAGCGGTTCCGATCGATGGGGTCGGGCTCCAGATGCACATCACGGCTTCGAATCCACCGAGCGATGCAAACGTTGCCGCGAACATGCGGCGGCTCGCGGCGCTTGGTCTGTCGGTAAACATCAGCGAGATGGACGTGCGCATCCGTGATCTGCCGGCACAGACGAAGCTCGAGACTCAGAGATCGGTCTATCGATCGATCGTCGCCGTCTGTGTGGCCGAGCCCCGCTGCGACGGGATCACGTTCTGGGGCTTTACCGACGCGCACTCGTGGATCGATGCGCAGTTTGGGGCCGACGACCCGCTCCTGTTTGACGATCAATATGCGGCCAAGCCGGCGTATTACGGTGTGCTCGATGCCCTGCTACGGCGGTAGACCACTGATGAACACCGATTAAACCAGCCACGGAAAACACAGACTGGATAAGCCACGGAAAAACACCGATCAACACGGATGTACGACCGCGGAAAAACGACGATCAGCACGGAAATTCATCCCACGGACTTGCACAGATGTTGGTGACGCGTCAGGACGATCGTGTTCTGCGCATCTACGATTCCGTCGAAGATGGGTTCGCGATGTCGAGGCATTGGATGCCGAGGGTGTATTCCAAGCCATTTTCGATGAAACGGGCGAGGTCTACGAGGGTGTCAGAAACCCTGCTGCAGAAATCGACCGTCGTCTGACGGAATAGTCGACTGATGCATCGTCGTTTACGGACGGCACGGATCTAATCCGTGTTCATCCGTGTTCTTCCGTGATCTGTATGGCCGTGTTGATCCGTGTTCTTCCGTGGCTGATCTAGTCCGTGTTCATCCATGGCCTGAAACGCCAGCCCCTCAGCCGTAGTATTGTCTTTCGTTCCTCCAGCTATGGGCTGCGACATGACAACTGATTCACCGGGCGGGTTCTCAGATCGACGCACATTCATTAAAACCGTGGGTGCGGTAGCAGCCGCACTGAGTGCCAGCGGTTTTCAGGCTCTCGCTCAGAGCTCCCCTTCCGCGGTCCGGTTCGGGCTGGACATGTACAGCGTCAACCAGCACAACTGGACGCCGTTTCAGCAGCTCCACTTTGCGGAGAAATGGAAGATCAAGGTCGTCCACTTCAGCGAAATCCGTTTCCTGGGAACGCTGGATCCCGACAACCTGAAACGGGTACGCGCACGCGCCGACGAGTTGAACATCGATCTCGAGATCGGGATGCGATCGATCTGCCCGTCATCGAAGATGTTTGACAAGGCTCAAGGGACGTCTGAAGAACAGCTCGGAACAATGATCGACGCCGCGAAGAACCGCCGGCGGATCCGGCCGTGTGGGCGGCCGAGCGGCAGGTCGCCAACGTTGAGGCGAGCATCAAGTGGACGCAGGGATTTCTCGGAAACTGTAAATGCTGATTGCTGAATGCTGAGTGCTGACTGATCTCAGCACAATCAACACTCCGCGATCCGAATTTCTGAGAGAAGCAATGCAATCAACAATCAGCCATCAGAAATCGGCAATTTCAGCGCTCGCGGTTGCGCTGACGCTCGCTACAGCGCATCTCACCACGGCGCAATCGCGCTACTCCGCCAAACAGACCGGTGACATCGTTGAGCTGCGCGATACGAAAACCGACACCACGGTCTCGGTGATGACATCTTTAAGCAATGCGTACCAGATGGTCGTCAAGGGGCAGAACCTGATCCGCATGACGTTTGCGACGGTAGACGAATTCCGGGCGCGGCCGGGGCTCAACGGGATTCCACTCCTCGCGCCGTTTGCAAACCGACTGGACGAATCAGCGTTCTATGCCAACGGCAAGAAATACAACTTCGACATGGAGCTCGGAAACGTTCGCGGACCGATCCCGATTCATGGTTATTTGAGTGGCGCGAAAGACTGGAAAATGATCGAGACGAAGGCTGACGCCAATGCCGCGTGGGTCACTAATCAGCTCGACTTCTATCGCAATCCTCAATGGATGCAGCAATTCCCCTTCGCGCACACATTGACGATGACCTATCGGTTACAGGACGGCGTGCTCGAGGTCCGCACGCGCATCGATAATCTGAGCGTCGAGCCGATGCCCGTCGCGATTGGCTTTCATCCGTACTTTCAGTTGACTGATTCAACGAGAGAGGACTGGACACTCTCAATCGGAGCGAAGACACACTGGCTGCTTGCGCAAAACAAAATCCCCACGGGCGAGACCGAGCCAATCGAAAAAATGTTCCCCGATCGGCACGCCGTCCCTCTAAAAGATTTTGACCTGGACGACGTCTACGGCGATCTCGACCGGGATGCGCAGGGGCGCGCCGTGATGAGCGTCAAAGGGAAGGGTCAGCAGCTCGACGTGGTACTCGGGCCGAACTACAAATCGGTCGTGTTGTATTCACCGAACCCCGCCAACGCGCGTGGCGGCGGAGGTGGCGGACGCGGATTCATCGCCGTCGAGCCAATGGTGGGAATCACCGACTCGATGAACCTGGCCCAGAAGGGTCTGTATAAGGAGCTGCAGAGCATTCCTCCGGGCGGTAAATGGGAGGAGAGCTTCTGGCTGCGACCGAAGGGATTCTGATCTGCGTACATCATCCATCACTCGCACGCTGACGCTCACGACGGCGCTCGCCTTCCTTGCCGGCGAGCGGCCTTCGCTGGGGCAACTTGCGCCTGCCGCCGGACCAGTTCAAAAGACGCTGGCGCAAGCTGACTGCGCGAAATCTGTGATCGGCAGCTCGGTTCCGATCGCTGCGATCAAAGAGCCTGTATCAGGCGTCACCTTGAATGAGCCGCGCTGGACGGAGGGCAATGGCCCGGTCCCCTCGTATTGCGCAGTTGATGGCACGATCGCGCCAATCGATCGACGGAACAACGCAAAACCGATCAATTTCCGCGTGTTATTGCCGGCATCGTGGTGGGGACGTGCCGTGCACCTTGGCGGCGCCGGAATGAACGGCGTCATTCCCAATCTCGCCGGCGGACCGGATGGCTCGATGCTGCAGCGAGGATTCGCGACGTACGGCAGCGATTCCGGACATCAGAGCGGGCCTGGCTTCGCCCAGGGTCCGACTGACTGGACGACGAATGACGAAGCGATCAAGAACCTCGGGTTCATGCAGCTGAAGAAGACGCACGACGCGGCGATGATGATCATCGAACGCGCGTATCACGACAAGCCGCGGTTCAACTATTTCGTCGGAACGTCACAAGGCGGACGTGAGGGTCTCACGGTGGCGCAGCGCTACCCTGCCGATTACGACGGCGTCGCCGCCAACGTGCCGATCGTCAGTTTTTCATCGCTGATGCTGGCGCCCGAGCTGATTCGAATTCAGGAGAAGCCGATGGCGAACTGGGTGACGCGCGCAAAAGTGAACGCGATTCGCGGCGAGTTTATGCGCCAGTGCGACGGACTCGATGGCCTTGTCGATGGCGTGATCAACAACTACATCGCCTGCCGCGCACGGTTCGACACGAGTCAGGGCTCGCCGGAACGGAACCCGTGGGATGCCAGACGTTGTCCGGACAACGTCGATCCGAATCCCGCCGACACAACCGCGGCCGCGTGCCTCACCGACGGTCAAATCGCGACGCTCAAGCTTGTCTACAGCCGCTATCGATTTGCGACGCCGCTCGCGAACAACGTGCGCACGTTCGGGATGTGGCTGCCGAATACCGATCCGTCCGGCAGCGGGCTGATCGTTGACACACGCTTCAGGGGACAGGAAGGCGCGGCGGAAAGCGCGCCGATGCACGCGCACCTTGGCGTCCTCGGCGTCACTGGCTTCCTGATGGGAGATCCGCAGTCAAACCCGCTGGATTACGTCGAAGGCGGCGCTCTCGATCGACGGCGGCGTGAGTTGTCCGAGTGGCTCGATTCGACCGATCCCGATCTCTCGCACTTTGCGGCGCGTGGCGGCAAGTTGATCGTGGCGATCGGCACCGACGACACGCTCGCCTCGCCGGGCGCGCAGCTTGATTACTACCAGTCAGTGATCGACAAGATGGGACGCAGTCAGGTCGATAGCTTCGCGCGCTTGTATGTCATTCCGCAGGTTGGCCACGGTCTACGTGGTAACACGTATTCCATTGATGGCGACGGGAAGACAATCCCAGTGACAGCAATCCCGAGCGCCTTCGATCGCGTGCAGCTGCTCATCGACTGGGTCGAGCGCGGCACCGTGCCCGGCAAGTCGATCCCTGTCACTGCGGGCGAGAAAACCATGCCGATGTGTTCGTATCCGATGTTTCCGAAGTACGTGGGACAGTCTGTTACATGTTCTGAGAATTGACCGCCTTTTACTGTCACGCTGAGACGAGCCCACGGTTACGCTCGAAGAAACGAAGAAACGAAGATCCGAAGCTGCAGGTACGCGTCCGTCGCCGCCGGCCTTCGGCCGGACTCCCTGACGCGCAAAGCGCGTGGCGACGGACGCCAGTCACGTGACCGGCTGGCGCAGAGGCGCCAGCCGGTGTGTTTCTCTTGGAGTGGTCCGAGTCTTCGAGCGCTTCGACGCAAGCCTCGGCTCCTGAACAGTGTGGCAGTGAACACCGGGGCGCACTTCGCGCTAAACCGTCGGCGCGTGCACCCGGTGAGGGACACCGATTAGGCCAACCCAAACAATCGCACCGCGTTCTCTTTCAGAATCAACGGCCTCACCTCATCGCGGATCGCAATCTTCTCGAAGTCCGCAAGCCATCGATCCGGAGTGATCCATGGGTAGTCGGAGCCGAACAGCACTTTGTGCTTGAGCATCGTGTTCGCGTACTGAATCAACGTCGGCGAAAAATACTTCGGCGACCAGCCGGACAGATCGATATACACGGTCGGCTTGTGAAGACAGATCGAGATCGCCTCGTCCTGCCAGGGAAATGCCGGATGCGCCATGATGATCGGCATCTCCGGAAAATCCACCGCGACGTCGTCGATCGGCATGGGGTTGCCGTACTTCAACCGAATCCCTCCGCCGCCGGGCATCCCGGTGCCGATCCCGCTGTGCCCGGTGTGAAAGAGCACCGGAAGACGCGCGTCGGCAAAGACCTCGTATAACGGATACGCAATGCGATCGCTCGGGAAGAACTGCTGAACCGGAGGATGCAGCTTCAGTCCACGGACGAGCCCCGCATCAACCAGCCGTCGCGCTTCGCGAACGCCCTCCTCGCCACGATGCGGGTCAATGCTCGCAAAGGCAATCGCCACGTCGGCATTCTCCGCAGCAAAGCGCGCGACGGTGTCGTTGGGAACGGGCGGACGGCCGGTGAGTCGTTCGTCAACGGAAAAGACGACACACCCCATGTTGCGCGAGCGGTAGTAGGCCGCAATAGACGCGGGATCGCGTCCGACACCGTCGGTGCCGAAGTATTTTCGCGCGGCAGCGTCGGTCGCGGTGTGTCCGGCGCCCTCGGACTCGAGATGCACGTGTGTGTCAATCGCGACCAGGCGCGCAGGATCGAGTTTCATAGGGGCACTGTCACCGCGATGATGTCGGCGGACGGCTGCGGCGCGTACAGTAGTTCGACGAGTGCCGCCCGGTTCGCGAGCACGGCTTTCTGATTGATCGATCCCTTCTCCGTCGTTTCGTGCGCATCGATCGATGGCGGCTCGGTCATCAACATCGCGCGGGTCACGCATGTAGACAGGCCCGAGCTGCTGCGCGCCATGTCCTCGAGCGCGCATCGAATCCGCGAAGTGAGCGGCGGACTTCGTACCACCTCGACGAGTGACAGATCGCGGGCGGTCGCGCCACACGCGGCGCGGCACGCGTCAGGGTTTGGGAAAATCAGCGCTGCGACAAAATCGCGGTCGGGTGCCGCGATCGCCACATCGTGCACGAGATCGCCCAACGCCGCCAATAATCGTGTCCGTAGTGGACCGACGCGCACCCAGGTTCCCGTCGATAACTTGAAGTCTTCCGCGATTCGGCCCTGGAACGTGAAGCCCTTCGATGGATCCGACGGATCGAAGAACCCCAGCGCGTCGCCGAGTTTGTAATAACCTTCTTCATCGAATGACGCCCGGGTCAGGTCTTCATCGCCCCAGTATCCCGGCGTGATGTTCGGCCCGCGAAGGCGTCCCTCCATCTGCTGTCCGACGGGTGCGAGCTTCAGCGCAACGCCGGGTGCGGGCACACCGATCCGGCCGCCAGTGAAGTCGGCATCGCCAGCACACACCGCAAACGGGGCACTTTCAGTAGCGCCAAGCCCGGTGACAAACGGAATGCGCGTCCCCGCAGCCGTCGTGGCAAGCGCCGAGAGATCGTCGGCAATCTGCTGTCGCAACGATGCCGCGGCGCAAAAGAGCATCTTCAAGCGGCTGACGAAGTGACGGCACAACTCGGGATCCTCGCGAAGCCGCGGCACGAGTAGATCGTATCCGCGCGGGACGTTGAAGTACGCCGTGGTCGCGATCTCGCGCAGATTGCGCACTGTTGTTTCGAACGCCGCCGGCGTCGGTTTGCCGGCGTCAATGTACAGCGTACCGCCGTTGTAGAGGACGATGCCGAAGTTGTGATTGCCACCGAAGGTGTGATTCCACGGCAGCCAGTCGCAGAGGATTGGCGGCTCTTCGGAGAGGAGCGGCATGACCGTTCGCACCATTTCCTGGTTTGAACAGAGCATCTGCTGGGTGTTAATCACCCCTTTTGGCTGGCCGGTGGACCCCGACGTGTAGAGTAATTTCGCGATCGTCGACGACGTGATGCGCGCATGCGCGTCGTCCACGGTTGTCGACGCAGGCGTCGCTTCGAGTTCCTTGAACGGCGTTGATGGGAAGAATTCGACTGGCGAGCACGTCACGAGTTCCGTGACGTCTACCGATCGAAGTGCCCGTTCGAACGGTTGTCCTTCTGCCGCGAACACCAGCCCGGGGCGAAGAGCGTCCCACATTGCCCGGAGCGTGGTGAAGTCGCGCGCGACGAGCGAGTACGACGGCGCGACCGGCACATACATGATCCCGGCATACATCGCGCCGAGCGCCAGGATCCCGTGCTCGATGCTGTTGCCCGACAGAATCACGACCGGACGATCGTTTGACAGGTGCCGATCGATCAGCGCCTGCGCGACGCTCCGCACACGACCGAGCGCATCAGCGTAGGTGAGCGTCCGCCACTCCCCGCCCTGATCGCGTGCGGCCAGGAACACGCGCGCGGGCGCGAGCTGCGCCCAGTGCTCGAGGCGTTCGGTGATCTTGGTCGGATAGGACCCGAGCGTGTAAGGCGACCGCGCGAGGACCGATCCGTCGGAACGAAAGTCGATGACGGTGTCGGCAGGGAGAATGCGAGACGTCTTATGCATGCAGCGCAAACGTCAAAGCCGGAATTCTACGGCGGATTCGGTCGTCGTAACAATAAAATGCATGCAAGAGAGGCGGCAACGGAAGTAGAATCCGCAATCTTATGCGCCTGAGGAGTGATGTCGTCGGCAGCCTTCTCCGCCCGCCGGCGTTAATGGAAGCGCGGCAGAAGCACGAGCAAGGGGAACTGACGCCGTCCGAGTTCAAGTTCATCGAAGATCGCGCGGTTCGCGACGCCGTCGCCCTGCAGGAGAACGCAGGGCTCGATGTCGTCACCGACGGTGAGATGCGACGTTACGCGTTCTTCGGACATCTCGTCGAAGCCCTCGAGGGCTTCGACAAATTCGGCGGCTGGTCGATCACATTCCGCGACACCGAGGGCCACGACTCCACTGTCCAGAGGCCGGTCGTCGTCGACAAGCTTCGATGGCGGCGGCAGATGGCGGTAGAGGAATTCACCTATCTCCGCGGGCGGACGAAGAAGCCCGTGAAGGTGACCCTCCTCAGCGCGCAGCAGGCTTCGGCATATTACGAACCCGACAAGTCACGCGCGGCGTATCCGACGCGCGATGCTTACCTCGCCGATCTCGTCGATTTCACGCGGCGCGAGATCGCGGAGCTGAAGCGGCTGGGCTGCCAGTACATCCAGATCGACGCGCCGCAGTACGCGGCGCTGCTCGATGAAACCATTCGCGAGGGATACCGTCAGCGCGGAAGCGACCCGGACAAAATGCTCGACGCGTGCATCGAGCTCGACAATGCGATCATCGACGGACATTCCGGCGTCACCTTCGGCATTCACATCTGCCGCGGTAATCACAAGAGCATGTTCTACGCGTCAGGCGGTTACGATCGTATCGCCGAAAAGGTGTTCTCGCGCGCACGCTTCAACCGGTTTCTCCTCGAGTACGACGACGAGCGCTCGGGAACGTTTGAGCCGTTGCGCCATGTTCCTGAGGATCGGACGGTTGTGCTGGGGCTGGTGAGCTCGAAGAAGCCACGGTTGGAAGCGCGCGACGAATTGCGGAAGCGCATCGACGAGGCAGCGCAAATCATCCCGCTCGAACGTCTCGCATTGAGCCCGCAGTGCGGCTTTGCGTCTACGCACGAAGGGAATCGGCTTACGCCCGACGAGCAGCAAAGGAAGCTGGAGCTGGTCGCACAGGTGGCCAAAGAAGTATGGCAATAGTCCGGGATCCGGGATCCGGTATGGGATCCGAGTTGTCGCCGGTTCCACCATTTGCCGAATACGTCCGATTTTGGCGGCGTCCGGATCACGGATCCCGGACAACGGATCCCGAGTAGATCATGACCAGCGACGCTCGTACACAAACGGAACGGGTTGTTCTGACCCTCCGCGAGATGCTGCTTCGCGGCGACTTCAAGCCCGGCGAGCGGCTGACCGAGCTGGCCCTGGTGCCGTTGCTCAAGGCATCGCGAACGCCGGTCCGTCTGGCACTCGATCGGCTGGCAAACGAAGGACTGCTCGAAGCGCTCGCGACCACAGGCTTCCGCGTGCGGGCCTTCGCACTCGCGGACATCTGGGACGCGATCGAAATCCGCGGAGTGCTCGAAGGCACGGCGGCGCGAATGGCTGCGGAACGGCTGAAGAACGCGGATGAACTCGGCGCGCTCAAGCTGCATTGCCGGCAGACGGAAGAGCTCCTGCCGATGACTCGCGATCGATTCGTGCGTTACATCGAGATCAACGAAGCGTTCCATGCAGGTCTGTGGAGACTGGCAAAAAGCTCCATGCTGCGCGC
Source organism: Acidobacteriota bacterium (assembly GCA_046734955.1). Classification (GTDB taxonomy): domain Bacteria; phylum Acidobacteriota; class Vicinamibacteria; order Vicinamibacterales; family 2-12-FULL-66-21; genus JALZOC01. The sequence continues at coordinate 36,595 of JBKPSH010000180.1, read as the reverse complement.
CTCGATCGAACGTATCGTCGCACTGCCATTTGCGGCGCCGGGCGCACTCGTATTCAGCTGGCCCGCGGTTGAGGAGGGCAATACGGAGGCGTTGATTGCGATCGAGCACCATCGCGCACTGGTCGAAGCCATCGAGCAACGCGAGGGAGGCCGCGCCGAGGCAATCGCGCGCGAGCACTCACGACTCGCTCAGCGCGCGCTGAAACGCGCACTGGAAAACGCCGAGTCGTTTAACAAGCTTGCCGGCGCGACGCTCGTCAGAATCACTGATCACTGATAATCACTGATCACTCTAATCGTGAATCACTGATCCGCGTATCGGCACGGATCCACGGATCCACGGATCCACGGATCCGAGGATCAGCGATTCGCGATCAGTGACTAGTGATGAGGGATTGTTCGAGACTAGTGATGAGGGATTCGAGCGACATGTCGCCGCACAAGGGCGAGCGCGACGAACGTCGCGAGCATTGCCATCGCAATCAGCGCGAAAAACGACGCGCTCCCGTGATAACCGATCGCCCACGAGCCGGCGTAGCCGCTGAGAATCGCGCCGATTCGGCCGAACGCGACCGCCGTCCCGACACCGGTCGCTCGCACCGGCGCCGGGTAGACGTGCGCCGCGAGCGCGTACATCGTCGTCTGGACGCCATTGATCATCGCCCCGAGCAGGGTCAGCGATCCAATGATCACGACCGCTGAAGACGGTGACAGCGACATGCGAGTGAGTAACAACGCGGCCACGATCGCAACACCGGCCATCGACAGCATCGAGAGCCGCGAGCCCACCCGAGCGATCGCAATCCCGCCGACGAGTGCACCCGCCACTCCGCCCAGATTGAACGCGGTGATCCCGGTGTTCGCAGATGACGGCGTGAAGCCCGCCCCGCTCAGAAGCGTCGTCAACCAGCTGAATCCGCAGTAGACGGCGAGAAGACAGCAGAAGAACGCCGCCCAGAGCGCAATCGTATCGACGCGAAAGTCACGTCCGAACAACGCCCGAATCGATGCGCGCTCGACGGCTCGCTCGGTTGAATCGATGAACGTCGCACGCGGGTCCACGTGATGGCCCATTCGCGTCAGCAGTCGAGTCAATTCCGGCCACCGCGATCGATCGCGCGCCAGGAAACGCGGCGACTCAGGCAGCAGACGCCACAGAATTACCGCCGCCGCGAGTGGAACGAGGCCACCGGCCAGAAACAGCATCCGCCATCCAACCACAGGCAGCAGCCGGATGCCGAGAAGGCCGGCGATGGTTGCGCCGAGCGGAACGCAGACGATCGTGACGGTGACCGCAATCGGCCGCTGTCGGAGCGGTACGAATTCCGCCACGAGCGCCGCCGCGTTGGGCATCGCGCCACCGAGACCGATGCCTGCGAGCAGACGCAACCAGCCAAGTGCGGCAGGCGCCGTCGCGCTCACCGCGGCCAGCGTCATCGCGCCAAAGACGGCCATGCTCCCGAGCAGTGCCGTGCGACGCCCGAGACGATCACCGGCAACTCCGGCAATCGCGCCGCCGATCATCATGCCCAGGTATCCAAGCGAGACGAGTGGAGCGAATGCGCTTCGCGGAGCGCCCCACTCCCGCATCAATGTCGGAATGACGATGCCGAGGAGCTGATTGTCGATGCCGTCAAAGATGATGGTCAGCGCCGCGAGGAAAACGACCCATCGCTGATAACCGCCCGATGGCGAGGTGTCGAGGGCGAGGCCGATGTCGACAGGCGAAATGCTGAATTCTGAATTCTGATTGCTGAATTGGCCTGACATCGGATTGCAGATTGTAGGGCGCGGTCTTCAGGCCGCGCCCTAATTCAGCATTCAGAATTCAGCACTCAGCATTTTCACTAAGGGTTATTTGGCTGCCGTCTTCGTCCCCGGCTTGACACTGGGACTGTCGTCAGCCTTCAGATCGCCGGCCGCGTACTGAATACCGGCGAGCAGGTGCTCGAGCATCGGGGTGAGCGCGTAGATGCTCTCGTCGTGCCCGTGGGCCATGTAGAACAGACGGCCTTTGCCTTCGCGGCGGATCCAGCTCAGCGCGTAGTCGTGGTCGGTGCGCGGTCCTGATTCCTTGGCCTTGTCCTCGTCGCTCATTTTCGAGTAATCGATGCTGGTCAGCACGTGCACGTTCTCGCGCGAGAACGAGTCCTGGTTGAACGTGTAGGTCTCGTCGTGCACGACGTAGCCGGGCTTCAGCATCTGCGTCAGCGGGCTCTTTGGGTCGTCGATCTTGTAGGTGATCACCTGCGGATTATTCCAATGGAACTTGAAGTAGCCGCCGATGATCTTGTTCCACTCGGGCCAGAGCGGCTGACCACCGGGCTGCGGCGGCGCGGCATTGTTTCCTGCCGCGGCATTGGCGCGGCCGCGACCGAATTGCGGCGCGGGCATCACCGAAGCGATCCGCGTCGTGAAGTCCGCCTGCGCGACGCTGCCGGTCTTCTGCGGATCGAGTTTGTCGAACCACGCGTCGGCGACTGCGGTCATCTCCGCACGTGTCAACTTCTGATCCTGATTCGTGTCGCCGTCAGCGAAGATCGCACCGGACAAGGTCGCCCCCTGGCCACCGCCGCGTCCACCACCACCGCCCGCTGGCGCGGCGCCTGCCGGTGGTCCCGCCGGTCCGCACGACGAACCGTGATAGGAATCGCTCGCGGCGTGGATCCCCACGATGCCCTTGCCGCTGCGAATGAAGTCGAGCATTGCGGCGCGACGCGCATCGGTCGCGGCCTTGTCATTCGGATCATCGAGGAAGCACCCGGTCGTGCTGTCGAGGACCAGGACGTCGTACTGCTTCAGGTTCTCTGCATTGATGTCCGCCGCGTTGTAGGTGATCGTCGTCGTCCAGGTTCCGAGCTTCTTCCCCATCTCGTCGACCGTCGCTGCCGCGAGAGGAATCGAGGAATGCACGAATCCCGACGCATGTCCGAGGACCAGGATCTTGTGCGGCTTCGAAGGTTTCGCGGGGGCCTTCGAGGGGAGCGCCGCCTTCATCTTGTCGACGTCGGCTGCGCACGGTACCTGCGGGTTGTTGCTGCGGCCGCCGCAGGGATCGCCCTGCGCTTGCGGCGCGGGCGCAGGAGCCGCAGGCAACGCGGCGGTTACCGCGGATGCGAGCTCGGCAGCCGTCACCGAGCCGGCGTTTGCCGTGTCGGCCGCGGTGTACCACTTATCGAAAGTACCTTTGAGTTCGTCGCGGCTGACGGCGCCATCCTTATTACTATCGGCGACGGTGAAAAGCGCCGTCCCGACTCCGCCGCCGCGACCACCGCCACCCCCGCGACCGGCCGGAGCCTGGGGCGTCACCTGTTGCGCCGTTCCGCTGATGGTCATCGCGAGCATCGCACCGCCGCACAGGGCGATCGCATTTTTCATACACCCTCCTCAACCGTCAGCCGACGGCACTGGGAACTGGAAACTGGCAACTGGAAACTCACACGCGTCAAGCCAAGTACCGACAGCATATACGCGTCAAATGTGGCACCCCGTTTACCGGCGACAACGGTGTCGGCACTATGCCAAAAGTCATACTCTAAATCACCTCGTAGTAACGGTTTACATCTAACAGAAACGACATTTTTGCATGGATTTGACAGGGGTACGACGATTCGTTGACAACCCCATGGCGGCATGGTAAAACCGCCCGGCTTACTCACATTGAGGAGTGATCGGGCAGTCTCCGTCCTGGGGATGTCCGACCGGTAGTCCGTGCTCCTTTGCCGGAGGTGGAGTGTGATCAAAGCGTGTGGGCGAGGTATGTTCGCGGCGCTGATTGTGCTGCTCGTCGCAGCCAATCCCGTCTCGGCCCAGATTACGACCGGTAACGTGACCGGTACCGTAAAAGACGCACAGGGCGGTGTGGTTCCAGGCGCAACCATTGTTCTGATCAGCGAAGCGCGTGGAACGAAGCTGGCCCCTGTGACCACGAACGAAGTAGGCGTCTACGTCATCCCCAACGTGACCGCTGATACGTACACCGTGGAAGTTTCCATGGATGGGTTCAAGACCGTGAAGCGGCAGGGCATCAAGGTCAGCGGCGGCGACCGTGTGGCGGTCCCGCCGATGACGCTCGAAGTCGGCGGCGCAACGGAAACAGTGAACGTCACCGCCGAAGCGGCGCTTGTGCAGTCGCAGAGCGCGGAACGGTCCTTCGCGATTTCAACCGAGCAGGTGGACAACCTGCCGATCAGTCACGGGAACTTCATCAACTTTGCACAGTTGACCCCCGGCGTGCAGCTGTCGACCACCAACGTTGGCGGCGACAACCGCTCCGCAGGCGCGACCCGAATCGGGACCGCTGGACAGAACAACATCATGATGGACGGCATCTCGGCGATGGACACTGGCAACAACGGCCAGATGCTCGCGCTGAACGTCGAGTCCATCGCCGAAGTCAAGGTCCTCACCCAAGGCTATCAGGCGGAGTTCGGACGCTCGAGCGGACTGCAGGTCACCGCGGTCACCAAGAGCGGCACCAACCGGTTCCGTGGATCGGCCTATGACCTTCTGACCGACTCAGACTGGAATACGAATCGCAAGCTCAATGAAGAGAATAAGGATCCGAAGCCGAAGAGTGACTCGAAGACGCTCGGCTACTCGATCGGTGGTCCGGTTGGAAAACCGGGCGGCAATAACAAGCTGTTCTTCTTCTACAGCCACGAGTACCGTCCGACCAACCAGGCAATCAACAACGGCAACCCGATCCGGCTCAAAGTGCCAACGGCGCTCGAGCGTGCGGGAGACTTCTCGCAGACCGTCGACAACAACGGTCAGCCGTTCCCGTACATCAAGGATCCGCAGCTCTCCGGTGCCTGCAGCGCGACCGATCAGACCGCCTGCTTCCCTGGCGGGAGAATTCCGGCGAACCGCCTTTATGGTCTCGGCCAGGCGATCCTGAATCGTTATCCGATGCCGAATCTGACGCAGACGGCGGGCTTGGGCTACAACTATCAGATCGGTGGTGACGGGTTCCCGGACCTGCCGACGGTCGACAACCTGGTGCAGCAGCCGGCGATTCGTCTCGATTACCAGCTCTCCTCCAAGCTGCGCGTGACCGGCAAGTACTCCGGCCAGCGTGAGCGCGTGCTCACAAGAGCTGGTCTGATTCCCGGCTTCACCGACGTGTTGTTCCCGTATCCGTTCATCACCAACTACGCGATCACGACGAACTACGCGATCAATCCGACGACGTTCCTGGAAGGCACCTACGGGTTCATCCGCAACGAGCTGACCGGCGGAAATGAGAACGGGATCCTGATGAACAGCTCGTCGAACCGTCTGGAAGCACTTCCGGGCTTCCCGATGATTTACCCCGACGCCGGTATCGTTCCGCAGCAGTCGTACGCGTACGAAGTGCTGAATGACACCAAGCCACCCTTCTGGGATGGCACACGGATGAACTTGCCTCCAATATTCAACTGGGGCACCCGCGTCTCGAACAATGCCAACCCGAATAACCTGCCGGCACCTCCCAATCAGCGTTACCCCGGCTGGCTGAACATCAACCGGACGCAGGACGTCGCGATCTCGCTGACCAAGGTTTCCGGCCGTCACACCTTTAAGGGCGGCTTCTACAACAATCACAGCTTCAAAGCGCAGAACGTCGGCGCCGGTGGCATCGCCAACCTGTCCTTCCAGGGGTATGTTGACTTTGCCAACAATGCCAACAACGCGCTCGACACCGGCTACGGCTACGCCAACGCCGTTCTTGGCGTCTACAACCAGTATCTCCAGGCCTCGAAGTTCGTTGAGGGCAGCATGCTCTACAACAACACCGAGGGCTACATCCAGGACAACTGGAAGGTAAACAGCCGGCTGACGCTGGACTACGGCCTACGACTCACGCATCAGCAGCCGCAGTACGACCAGTTCCAACAGATGTCGAACTTCTTCCCCGAACAGTGGAGCCTGGCCAATGCGCCATTCTTGTATGTGCCGGGATGCAGCAACGGTGCAGTGACGTGTTCGGGCAACACGCTGAACGCGATGGATCCCCGAAACGGTCAGATCCTCACCGCTCCAGGTATCCCGAATACGCAGGCGGCGATCGGGACGCCGATCCCAGGTACTGGCAATTCGTTGAATGGCATCGTCCAGGCCGGAAACGGCATTGCCAAGACCGGCTACACCTGGCCGAATATTGTCTACGGACCACGGTTCGGTGCGGCTTACGACGTCAGCGGCAATCAGAGCCTCGTGTTCCGCGGCGGCGCGGGTCTGTTCTACGACCGGCCGGACGGCAACACGGTGTTCTCGATCCCGGGCAACCCGCCAATCGCCACGTCAACCGACCTGCGTTTTGGTTTCCTCCAGAACGTGGGACAGGCTGGCGGCCTGGCGTTCGGCCCCGTCCCGGCGATGGTGACGTTCCAGTACGACGCGAAAGTGCCAGCGTCGGTCCAGTGGCAAGCTGGCTTCCAGAAGACGCTGCCGTGGGCTTCGGTCGTTGACCTCACCTACGTGGGCAGCCATGGCTACAACCGCCTGGGTGGGTTCCAGGGCGGCACGACCGTCAATCTGAACGCGATCGACTTCGGCACGGCGTACTTGCCTCAGTACCAGGATACGACGAAGGGAGCAAGTACCTTCCCTGCGCAGAACGCGCTGTCGACGAACCTGCTGCGGCCGTACCGTGGTCTCAGCAACATCGCGCAGAATACGACCGAGTTCCACGACACCTACCATTCGCTCCAGGCGAACTTCAATCGCCGGTTCCGCAATGGGTTCTCGTTCGGTGCGAACTACGTGCTAAGCCTCTCGTATACCGGTAACACCGGCCTGCAGAAGCGGCTGCAGCACAATGCTGATGGAAGCGTGACGACTCGCTCCGATCAGGAAGCGTACGAGAAGCTCAACGAGATGCAGAACCTGCAGCGTCACCTCTTCAAGGCGAACTGGGTCTGGGATCTGCCGGACTACAAGGCCGACAACACCACCGCAAAGGTTCTTGGTGCGGTCGTCAACGACTGGCAGGTTTCCGGCCTCTTCACCGCCGGTTCGGGCAGCCGATACGATCTGAACTACAGCTATCAGAGCGGCATCGGCGCCGTGAACATCACCGGCTCGCCCGACTACAACGGCCGCGTCGTCATCAACGGAGACCTGGGCAAGGGCTGCTCGAGCAATCAGTTCGCGCAGTGGAATACGTCGGCGGTCTCGGGTCCGCAGTACAACAGCGTGGGTCTCGAGTCAGGACGTAACTACCTGATCGGGTGCCCGGACCACACCACCGACCTCGCCATCGCGCGGAACTTCCCGTTTGGCGGCGGCCGTCAGTTCCAGGTCCGGCTGGACGCGTACAACGCGTTCAACATCGCGTTCGTCACCGGTCGTCAGAACCAGGCGAACTTCCGGAGCCCGACGGACATGACGCTGACCAACCCGGAATACGTCGTGAACCCGGGCGACACAACCCTGGCGCCTGGCGCGTCCGGAACGGTGATCGCTCCCGGACGTGACCTGCCCAGGAACGCAGGCTTCGGCGCTGCCAACAACTGGTCGACCAACGCCATCAACAACAACTATGGGCGTTTCATCCAGTTGACGCTGCGCGTGCAGTTCTAACGCGTCAAAACAAAAAAAGCGGGTGGGCTTCGGCTCACCCGCTTTTTTTTTGCTCGCTTCTCGCTGCTCGCTTCTCGCTGCTCGCTGCTCGCTGCTCGTTGATCGTTGACGCAAAGACGAGGAGCGAGGAGCGAGGAGCGAGGAGCGACTACTGCCGATCAAAAACCGTCTTCACTTCCTTCGACACCATCGTTAAACTCTCGAGCTTCGCCTTGGGCACGAGGCGATTTGTTTGATCGACCTGCCAGGTTTCGGTGAACGTCGTCTGTCGTTCCACTAAGCTCCTCCGTTGTCGAGGTCGTGAATTATATGTCCGCTTGACATGGGGTTTACGGGCGCCCAATCATCGGACGAGAGTTCGCGGAGGAGAGGGAGAGTCGGAACGAGCTTAACCACGGAGACGCGAAGGCACGGAGAACTAATTTCTTTTCCGTATCTCCGTCGCTCCGTGTTGATCTTGTCCCGTCGTCTCCGTCTGCTCCGTGGGCCGACTCCCGCATGATCCTCAAACGCATCGCTGCGACAGTTGGCGTGCTGCTTGTCACGTATGCAGCCCCTTTAAGATCCGACGCCCAACCTCCGAGCCAGGAGACACTGAATCGCGTTCGCGCCGATCTCTTCTCCGCGACTCCGCATCTCACCGAAGATGTTGCCACGCTCAAGGGCGTGCTGGCCGAGGATCCGAAGTCAGCCGACGCGCACGTGCTGCTCGGAATTGCGTATCGAGGGCTCGGCACACAGGAGATGCTCGCCGAAGCAATCGCCGAGTTGCGACAGGCGATCGACCTCGACCCGACGCTCATGCCGGCGCGGTTCTACCTCGCTCACCTTTATCTGGATCTCGGGCGACCGGCGAGGGCGAAAGAAGAATCGATGACCGCGCTCGAGAAGGCACCCGGAAACCCGCAATTTCTCGCCTCCCTCGGCGAATCCGAGCGTCAGCTGAACAATCCTCAAAAAGCCGTGGACCTCACACGTCAAGCGCTCCAGTCCGATGCCTCGCTCCTCGAAGCCCGATACTATCTCGGCCTCGCGCTGCTCGATCTTGGTCGCAGAGAAGACGCGATCAAGGAATTGGAACAGGTCGTCGCCGCGAATGCCGGTCGGCCGGAGGCGTTTCTCGCTCTTGGCGCCGCATACGCGCAGAGCGGACGGTTGGACGCTGCGATCAAGGTGTTAGCGGAGGGAACGAAGCTTGATCCGTCGCGGGCGGACCTTCACATTCAGCTCGCGCGCGTCTATCGTTCGAAGGGGCTGCTCGATCGAGCGGAAGCCGAGTTGTCTCGCGCACAGCCGAAGCCGGACGCGCCGCTCGCCTCGTCGTACGTCGAGCACGAGCGGCTCGAGTTCGACCTGTATGTCGAACGAGGCCTCGTGAAATTGAAGCGCGGGCAGCTTGTTGCGGCGGCCGAGACCTTCAAGAAGGCACTCGCGATGGAGCCGGACGACGGCTTGGCGAACAACTCCATCGCCCAGGTTTATCTGCGTCAAGGGCAATTCAAGCTGGCATCGCAGCACGCCGACCGCGCCGCCAAGGCCGGCGTTCCGCTTTCCGAGAGCGATCGAAAACTGATTCAGGCAGGCCTCGCCTCGAAAAAGAACGGAGCGCGTGAGTGAGGTCGCTGGCACGCCTGACTGCAATCGCGTGCGTGTTGTCGCCGTTGCTGCTGAGTGCGCAGACCCGTGGGACCAAACCCGACGCGCGCCCTTGGTTTGTTGACGTGACGGCGAAGTCCGGGATTACCTTCGTTCATAAATCCGGAGCGTCGCCCGACAAGTTCATGGTCGAGACGTTCGGTTCCGGTCTCGCGTGGATCGACTACGACAACGACGGCTTTCCCGACTTGTATTTCGTCAATGGCGCGCCCGGTGCACCCAATGCGCTCTATCACAACAACAAGGACGGAACGTTTACCGATGTCACGGCGCGCGCAGGTGTTGCCGCGGATGGCGCGACGGCGAAGGCGTACAAAACAGGTGTCGCCGTCGGCGACTACGACAACGACGGATACCTCGATCTCTATGTCACCGCATTTGGGCCGAACATCTTGTTTCACAACAATGGCGACGCCACATTCACCGACGTCACGGCGAAGGCCAGGGTTGCAGGTGGTCCGAACGAGTGGAGCACGAGCACGGGATTTTTCGACTACGATCGCGACGGCCGCCTTGATCTGTATGTCGTGAACTACCTGGACTATCGCCTCGACGAAAACCCGTACTGCGGTCTGAAGAAAGAGGGCTATCGGATGTACTGTCATCCGACTCAGTTCGACGGGATGGCGGATCGGCTGTTTCACAACAACGGCGATGGCACGTTCACTGACGTCTCGAAACAGGCAGGCATCGCGAATCCGGCGGGCAAGGGGCTCGGCGTGACATTCTGCGATTACGATCGCGACGGCGATACAGACGTCTACATAGCGAACGATAGCGTGCGGAACTTCCTGTATCGCAACAATGGCGACGGGACGTTTACTGACGTCGGGTATGCCGCTGGCGTGGGGTTCGACGCAAACGGCAAGCCGCAGGCCGGCATGGGAACCGACTGCGCTGATTTCGATGGCAATGGCTATCCCGACATCTTCGTGACCAATTTCTCAGAAGAGCTGAACGCGCTATATCAGAATCGGGGCGATGGCACGTTTGAAGATGTGTCGGCGACGGTCGGTATGGGCGCGGCGTTTCTTCCCCTTGGTTTTGGGACGAAGATGTACGACGTCGACAATGACGGCGATCTCGACATCCATATCACCAACGGGCACGTGATCGACAATGTGAAGCTCTATCAGTCGAACCTGACCTACGCGCAGAAAGATCTGTTGTTCGAGAACGTCGCCGGAAAGTTCAGAGACGTCACCGCACGAGGCGGTCCCGCGATCCAGCAGGAACGGATCGGCCGCGGCCTGGCGGTCGCGGATTTCGACAACGACGGGAATCTCGATGTCGCGATTTCGAGCCTCGGACAGCGTGCGGTCCTGGTGAAGAATCAGGGCGCGCGGCCCGGCAACTGGATCAGCATTCGCGCGAAGGGAAGGAAGAGCAACTCCTTTGGCCTTGGCGCAACGGTGAAGATTCAGACGTCCGAGGGAGTTCAGGTCAGAGAAATCAACAACGTGGCGAGTTACTTGAGCAGCAATGACATTCGACTGCACGCCGGTCTCGGCGCTGCGCGCACAATCCAGCAGATCGAGATCCTGTGGCCCAGCGGCACAAAGCAAGTGCTGAAGGATGTTGCCGTCAATCAAATCCTCCTCATCGAGGAACCATCGGAGAAGCCATGACTATGCGCGTCGTTCTCGCATTCGTGATCGGCTCGCTGGCGCTGCAAGCGACGCCGCCGCCTGCGGCCAGTGTGACGTATGCGGCCAAAGATGGCCCAGGAGGTGGACGCCACATCGTCTTTCTGAGCGGCGACGAAGAGTACCGCAGCGAGGAAGGGTTACCGATGCTGGCGAAGATTCTCAGTCAGCGTCACGGATTCAAGACCACGGTTCTGTTCGCCCTCGATCCTGACGGCACGATCAACCCGAAGAATACGAAATCACTCTCCAATCCCGCGGCACTTGATACCGCGGATGCGGTGGTGATGTTGCTGCGCTTCAGGAACTGGCCCGACGAGGACATGGCTCGCTTCGAGAAGGTACTGCTCGCCGGCAAACCGATCGTCGCGTTGCGAACCAGCACGCATGCGTTCAATGGATTTCCCAAGGGAAGCCGGTGGGAAACGTGGAACTGGAACAATGAGGGCGGATTCGGAAAACACGTGCTCGGCGAGACGTGGCTGACGCACTGGGGGCGGCACAAGGTCGAGGCCACACGTGGAGCGATCGAGCCGTCGCAGCAGAACAACCCGCTGCTTCGCGGCGTCAGCAATGTCTTTGGCGAGACCGACGTCTACGAAGCCTACCCCCCTGCCGATGCAACCATCCTCGTACGCGGCATCGTTCTCAAAGCGTTAACCGCCGATTCGGAACCAGCCGATTACAGGAAGCCGCGCTCGACGGACAAAGTCGAACAGGGCGTCAACGATCCCGCTATGCCGATCGCGTGGACGCGCACGAACACGAATGCGAATGGTACGACCAATCGCATCTTCACGACGACGATGGGCGCGGCCACGGATCTCGAGAATGAAGGACTACGTCGGTTGATCGTCAACGCGGTGTATTGGGGACTTGGTCTCAACGTGCCACAGAAAGCGGATGTAACGATCGTCGATGAATACAAGCCATCGTTCTACGGCTTCGATGGATTTCGCAAAGGACTCCATCCGTCAGATTTCGAGTTGGGCAAGAAGGTGCCGGGAGAGCCGCTGCCGCGGCCGTCATCATCGGGGCGTGGACCGAATTAGTGTTCCTCTCCCTTTCTTCGCTTCTTCGCGTTAACCGTCGGTGAGTGCAGCGCGCCTGTGAACGACGCTCGATTAAAAGTACTTCCCCACAAACTCCAGGAACGCCTTCCAATCCGCCGGTGTAGCGGCATGTCCACCGGTGTGGTAGTGCCAACCGATGTCGCCCTTGGTGAGCGGTGTATCGAGCGGCGGCAGTTCGGTCGTACCGAGATCGTTCTTACCAAGCAGCTTGTAAACCGGACCCGCTGCGACGCCAGCTTTGAATTCACCAACTGGATCCGCCCATTGATCGCCGGTGCCGCCGGTGATGAAGACAGGACGTGGCGCGCTCAACGCGATCAGCATGTGCGCGTCGACCGGCAGGTCGTTCCAATGCCCTGTGTACTTCTGAAAGTTGCCGGCGAACCAATACGGAAAGTTCTGCGTCATGTCGTCGACGGTTTCTCCCCAGTCGCGGCGCGCGAGCGCGGCACCCATCTCGCCGGAACAGCTCGAGTAGACCGCCGCGATCCGTTCGTCGAGCGCAGACGCCCACAGTGCCGTCTTCCCCAGCCGCGAATGTCCGAAGACGGCAATCTTCTTCGCGTCGACCAGTTTGTCGCTCTCGAAATGATCGATCATGCGGCTGAGCGCCCACGCCCACGCGCTTATCGCTCCCCACTCGTCTGGCTTGGGCAGCTCACCTGGCTTCAGCGTTTGGCCGATGACGCCCTGATTGAGGGTGTTCAGTCGATCGGGCTGAATGTCCTGATACCCGACCATGGCGTAGCCCCAGCCACGCGCGAGAATGTCGGCCGCAACCGGCGGATCATTGAATTGCGTGTTGGCCGCCGGCCGTCCTTCGACCGCAGGACCGCCGCCGAAATTCAGGAGCAGGATGAGCGGCACAGGCCGTGTCGCTTTCGCCGGCGTGTAAACCATCATGTTGACCGGTTGTGCATTCGGTCCAGCACCGATGTGACCAACGACTCGACGCATCGTTGCCGTGTTGTCTTTCGCGGCTGGGTCCGTCTCGGTGACTTCCCAGGTCACTTTGGGAGTGTTCGCCGGAATGCGGCCGTAGATTTCGTTCTGGTATGCGCGAAGAATTTCGGGCCGGCGTTTCGTCCGCCAGTCGGCTGCGCTCTTGACGCGCTCGCCATTCGCCATTACTAACGGGTCAGGCAACGTGTAAGGCGCAACTCTCGACTCGTCGTAATTCGAGATATGGCCGGTCTTCAACGCCTTGCGCAGTGGATTGCCGTTGGCGTCGTTCCCGAGGTTTGACGGGTTTGGCGGAGGTTGCTGCGGTGTCGCGGGTGTCTGCGCAATGAGTCCTGCTGATAAGAATGTGCATGCAGCAGCCGTGATTAATCTATACATCGCTCCTCCGAACATACGTCAGCTTTTCTCACTGCTCGCGGGGGCCCCACCGCCCGCTCGGGCCGCAGGCGCTTCTCCGAGAGTCACGAGCCAGCAGCCGGGAGCCAACAGCCAAGAGCCGATCGTGATATCTTCCGCCCCATGACATCAGAACACCTGTCACGTCGATCATTTCTCGGCCTGACCGCCGCGCTGCCGTTTGCCGCCGCTGCGTTCGCCTCGGCAGCGAAAAAGGTGCCAGTCGGCTTGGAACTCTACTCCGTCCGTGACGATCTGACCAAGGACTTACTCGGCACAGTCACGGCGGTCGGGAAGATGGGATACGAGGTGGTCGAATTTTACGCGCCGTATCTCAATTGGACGACGGACATCGCGAAGGATGTGCGCAAGCGCATGGACGATGTCGGGCTCAAGTGCCACTCGACCCACAACAATGGCCCGTCTTTTACCGAAGACGGACTGAAGAAAGCAATCGAGCTGAATCAGATCATCGGCAGCACCAACATCATCATGGCGAGCGCGCCGAAGGCGACGGGAATCGATTCATGGAAGGCCGTCGCCGACCAGCTCACGTCGATCTCCGAAAAGCTGAAGCCGCTGAAGATGGCCACCGGTTACCACAATCATCAGGTCGAGTGGCGGCCTCTCGAGGGCCAGCGCCCGATGGATGTCATTGCTGCAGGCACACCCAAGGACGTCGTCCTTCAGTTCGACGTCGGCACATGCGTCGAAGTTGGCGCGGACCCGATTGCGTGGATCAATGCCCATCCCAGCCGAATCAAGAGCGTGCATTGCAAGGATTGGGCGGCGGGAAAGGGTTATGCGGTCGCGTTCGGCGAAGGGGATGCGCCGTGGAAGAAGATCTTCGACGCGGTCGAAGCCACTGGCGGCGTCGAATACTACCTCATCGAGCAGGAGACCGGCGGACCGGACGGCGCGCTTGCCATGGTCAAGCACTGCCTCGACAACTACAAGAAGATCCACGGATAATTTTGGGTGCCACGGGGCACCCTTGGCATCCAGGCACCCCTGGCACTCATTTCAGCGTCAGGTCCATTCGAGGTGTGTGAATGCGCGCGAAATACAGTCTGGCCTTCGCGGCCATTCTTTTATTGACGTCGATCGCCGTCCGTCTGCCGGCGCAGGCACAGCCGCCCGCGCAGCCGCCGGCACCAGCGCCCGGTGGGCAGCCGCCCGCTGGACCACCGCAAGGCGGACGAGGGCGCGGTCAGGCCACCTTCCCGGCACAGCAGCGCACGCTCGCTGATCCCGCAGTGGTCGCCCGGGGCAAGACGCTGTTTGAAATCAACTGCCGCCTCTGTCACGGCGCCGACCTGCGCGGCGGGGACATGGGCGGTGTGAACCTGCTGCGATCGAATCTCGTGCTCACCGATCAACATGGCGAGCTGATTCTGCCGGTCGTCAAAGGTGGACGACAGAATCCGGGCATGCCGGTGATGCCGCCGTTTCCGCAAATCCCCGACGACGATGTGAAGGCGATCGCGGAGTACATCCATGCCGTTGCCTTCACGATGCGAGGACAGGGCAATCCGCCTCCCTCCGCCGAGGCGGTCGCCCTCAACATCGTCGTTGGCGATGCCGCTGCGGGCAAGGCGTACTTCGCCGCGAAGTGCGCGTCCTGTCATTCTGAGGGTGGAGACATGCAGGGCGTCGCGTCGCGGTACAGCGATCCCCTGCAGCTGCAGAACGCCTGGGTTTCTGGAGGAAGCGGTGGCGGCCGCGGCCGTGGTGGCGCGAATCGCCGTGACGTGACGGTCATCGTCACCCCGCAATCTGGTCAGAAGGTTGAAGGCCGGCTCGATCGGATCGACGACTTCATCGTCACGCTCACACCCGCCGATGGCGTGCAGCGAAGCTTCACGCGAAACGGCGACGTTCCCAGGGTAGAGATCCGCGATCCGCTCGAGGGGCACCGGAATCTGCTTCCTGTTTACACCGACAAAGACATTCACGATGTGACTGCATATCTGGTGACTTTGAAATGACGTTCAGAACACTGACGCTCACGGCGGCGATCGCGATCGCACCCGTGCTTCTTGCCGGCCAGCAGCAGACTCAAGCTCCGTCGAATCAAGGAGGGCTGGATCCCGCGACGATCGGCAAGTCACTGGCGGACTCGTGGCCCACTTACTCCGGGGACTACACGGGCCGCCGCTATAGTTCGCTGACGCAGATCAATCAAAACACGGTCAAGAACCTCTCGCTGGCATGGGTTGGACGGGTCAGCGGAGCGCCTGGCGCAGCAGGCGGCGGCGGTGGGTTTGGCGGATTTGGTGGCTTCGGCGGACGCGGTGGTGGCGCCGGTGCTCCGTTGATCATCGGCGGCGAAGGACCGGACGACGTCGGCGGCGGTGGCGGCGGGATCACGATCAAAGGCGCGCTGCTGCAGGTGAATGGCGTTCTCTACGCGTGCGCGCCCGATCACGTGTGGGCACTCGACGCCCGTGACGGTCACGAGCTGTGGCACTACTTCTGGAAGACGAAAGGCAGCACGCACATCGGCTGCCGCGGCGTCGGCATGTGGCACAACAACATCTACGTCGAGACGCCGGACGACTATCTCGTCTCGCTCGACGCACGAACCGGAAAAGAAAACTGGCATGTGCCCCTCGCCAGTTTCGAGGAGCAGTACTTCTCGACGATGGCGCCGATTGTCGTGGGTAACCACGTGATCGTCGGGACCGGCAACGATCTCGACATGCCCGGCTTTCTGCAGTCGTTCGATCCTGAGACCGGCAAGCTGCAATGGAAGTTCTATACGGTGCCGATGAAGCCCGGGGATCCCGGCCTCGACACCTGGCCCAGCCTCACCGCCGCGCAACACGGGGGCGGCCAGGCGTGGATTCCCGGCGTCTACGATCCGGAAACCAACCTTTATATCTTCGGGACGGGCAATCCGACTCCCGGTTACACGGGCGTCGGCCGTAAAGGCGATAACCTTTTCACCTGTTCGTTGATTGCGGTCGACGTCGAGACAGGAAAAATGAAGTGGTACTTCCAGACGTCGCCGCACGACACGCACGACTGGGATTCGGCGCAGACGCCGATCCTGATCGACGCGACGATCAACGGACGTGCGCGCAAGCTCGTTTCCACCGCCGCGCGCAACGGCTATTTCTTCACCGTCGATCGCGTCACCGGCGAGCACATCGTCACGGTGAAGTACGGTTCGACGACGAACTGGGCGAAGGGCATTCGTGAAAACGGATCGCCCGATCCGAATCCCGAGAAGGAAGCGACGATTCCCGGATCGCTGGTATCGCCGGTTGAAGGTGGTGTGACCAACTGGCAGCCGTCGGCATATTCGCCGGACACCGGCTTGTTCTATGCGCAGGAAAACAACGGCTTCAACCTTCTCTACCTGACGGATCCGGATCCGCGTGGATCGATGGGCCTCGGTGGGAAGTTAGCGTCGCCGGTCGGCTCAGGCGGAAATGCACTCGCGGCAATCGATCCGAAAACCGGCAAGACGATGTGGCGCCATCCGTGGCCCGGGAACGGCGGCGGCGGACCCGGCCTGCTTGTCACAGCGGGCAAGACCCTCTTCACTGCCGATGGGAACGGCAACTTCGTTGCCTTCGATGCGGCGTCAGGCAAGATCGTATGGCACACGCGCATCGGCAATATCACCAACGCACCGCAGACCTACATGATCGACGGCAAGCAGCATCTGCTCGTCGCGGTCAATGACACGCTGTATGCGTTCACGGTGAATTGAAGGTGAAGTTACCAGTTACCAGTTGCCAGTTACCAAGTTCTTAACTGGAGACTGGAAACTGGAAACTGGTAACTGACAATCGAAGCTACTCCGGCTTCACTTCAATCGGCGTCTCCGGATCCAGGAAGAACCAGCACACGGCGCCCAGACTGTAGACCGCGGCAGAGACGTAGAAGGTCAGGGTCCAGTTTTGCCCCGTCCAGGCAAGCAGATATCCGACGGCGAGCGGCGAGATGGCGCCGGCGATGTTGCCCATCATGTTCATCGACCCGGAGACGGTGCCAGAGTAGCGTCCACCAATGTCCATGCATGCGGCCCATGCGGGCGGCATCACGAAGTCGTTGAACAACCCGGCAATGCCGAGCACGATCATCGCGTTTGCCGGATCGTGGATCCTCGTAAACATGATCACCGACGCGGAAGCGCCCACGAATCCGACGATCGCAACGATCTTGCGCGCTCGGCCTATCGTGCCGACGACGACGGCCAACCGCGGCACGACCCAGCCGGAAATCAAGCAGCCGACACCGCCAAGAAGAAGCGGCAGGCCGGCAAGGATGGCGCCCATCTTCAAACTCGTTCCGCGTGCTTCACGCAGATACGTCGGCAGCCAGGTGATGTAGAAGTACCATCCGTACGATAGCGCGACATACTGCAGGCCGAGCAACCACACAGACGGTGATGCAATCAGCTGCGCCCATGGCGTCGGTCCATGCGCGATCGCGCTTTGGCGAGGCGGCGGCATGATTGCCAGCTCCGCGGCGTTCACTTTCGGATGCGTCCGCGGATCGTCGCGGAACCAACGGAAGAACACGATCGCCCACACGAGGCCGAGAAGTCCGAACAGTTCGAAGGCGCGCCGCCACGAGACAAAGTCGAGCACGTAGGTCACGAGCAGCGGCGTAAAGGCGCCTCCCCACCGTGCCGCAAGCCAAAGATTCGCCTGCGCTCGCTCGCGCTCCCGCTGTGGAAGCCACAACGTGAAGACACGCGTCAGATTCGGAAAACAGCCGGCTTCTCCCATCCCGAACAGCGTCCGCGTCACGAGGAGGGAGACAAAGCTCCACACCCAGCCTGTGGCCGCCGTGAAGAATGACCACCAGATCACGATGCGCATGAGGACGCGGCGAGGCCCGAGGCGGTCAGCCAGCCATCCGCCAGGAATCTCGAAAAACGCGTAGGCCCAGCCAAATACCGAGAATGCCCAGCCCATCTGCACTTTCGTGAGGCCGAGATCTTGACTAATCAGGGGGGACGCCTGCGATATGCACACACGATCGATGTAAGTGATGATCGCCAGCACCATGGCGAACACCACGGTCGTGTGCCGCGCGTGACTGGCGGCTGCGTGCACGTTGCGGGGCACTTGTTGGGCCGTAGACGGTGTGGCCATGCGCAGTGATCATATGTCAATCTGATTCATGCCGGGATGCGGTATCCGTTGCCCGGGATCCGATCGGATCGCGCATCCCGGATCACGGATCCCGACACGATCCATGTGATAAACAATGCGCATATGCGCAATCCGGCCGTG
The DNA here is from genome assembly GCA_046734955.1 of Acidobacteriota bacterium. Lineage (GTDB taxonomy): Bacteria > Acidobacteriota > Vicinamibacteria > Vicinamibacterales > 2-12-FULL-66-21 > JALZOC01. Next base: position 18,040 of record JBKPSH010000180.1, on the reverse strand, counting down.
CCTCGATTAGGCCTTGATACTTACAGTCTCCGCTCTCAGAACTGGGACGCATTTCGGCAACTTGATTACTGCGCGGCCCGCGGCGTGAAAGTGGTTCACTTCAGCGAGCCGCGCCTCCTTGGCGGGTTCGAGCGCCCTCATCTCCAGCGCGTCCGGGCGCGCGCCGATTCGCTTGGTCTCGACATCGAGATTGGGATGCTCTCGATTTGCCCGACCTCGGGCATCTTCGATCCGTCACAAGGAAGCGCGGAAGAGCAGCTTGGTCGCGCGATTGACGCCGCCGTCGTCTGCGGATCGCCCCTCGTCAGGTGCGTGCTGGGAAACACGTTCGATCGGCGCATGCCGGGCGGCATCGGACGCCACATCGATCAGGTGCTGCAGGTGCTGCGAGCCATTCGCTCGCGGGTCATCGACGCAGGAATCAAGATTGCGCTCGAGAATCACTCTGGAGACATGCAGGCGCGAGAGCTGAAGATGCTGGTCGAAACGGCAGGCACCGATTTCGTCGGCGTCTGCATCGATTCGGGCAACGCGGCCTGGGCGATTGAAGATCCGCATTTCACGCTCGACACACTTGCCCCGTATGTCCTGACCAGCCACATGCGCGACAGCGCGTTATGGAGCACGCCGGGAGGGATCGCCGCGCAATGGACGCGCATGGGTGAGGGCAACGTCGACATCGCGCGCTACATCCGCACATACATCGAGCGGTGTCCCGGCCGCGCCGTGTCGCTCGAACTCATCATGCACCGCCAGCGCACGTTCGATTATCACGACGACCAATTTTGGTCGGCCTACCCTTCCATGCCTGCACGCGAGTTCGCGCGCTTCCTCACGCGCGCGGAGCAAGGCACGCCGAGGCCTGACGTGGACGCGTCGCAGACAGAGAGCGTCGAGGACGTCGACGCGAGTGTCGCGTGGTTGAAGGAGACGCTCGAATCACTCATCACTGATCGCTAATCCTGAATCACTGATCGTCGAATCCTCGAATCCTCGAATCAACCGGTCCTCGAATCACTGAATCCGGTCCGGACGGAGTTAAGCGCGATTCGAGGATTCAGTGATTGAGCGATTTGAGCTGTTCGAACGATGAGTGACGAGTGATGAGTGATACACACTCCCCGAGTATCGGCGCTGCATCCGCAACGTTACAAAGACGTTACAGTTTAGACACGCCGCTGAACGTTCCTGTCAGCCGCACACCGACTGCACACAGCGAAATGCGTTTCCACGATTGACGCAAGTCATTCATTCGTGACGTGTTCCGCGCACCTGGTTGCGACGGCATGCTTCGCGCAACTGTCGCCTCGGATCCCGTGTATGCGGAAAGAATTCTGGGGACGGCGGAGACTCGCGTTCGTGTCGGCATTGCCGCACCACGTCGAGAATCTCAATTCGGAACGATTGCAACCGCGATCCGCACGCATGTTTGTCGCGTGCGTCGCCGCCGCGGCGGTTCTCTGTGTGGCGCCGGCCGGAGCGCAGGATGCGCTTGCGGCCGCACGCGATCTGTATCGCGCCGCCGAATACGAAAACGCGCTGGCGCGGCTCAATACGCTGCACCCGTCGTCGGCGAGTGACACCAAGTTCGTCGAGCAATACCGTGCGCTCTGCCTGCTCGCGCTCGGTCGGACCGCGGAGGCAGAACGAGCGATCGAGGCCGTCGTGACGTCCTCGCCCACATTCAGCCCGTCCGAGACAGAACAATCGCCGCGGATTCGGGCGGCATTCCGCGAAGTACGTCAACGGGTACTGCCGCAGATCATCCAGCAGATGTACGCAGATGCGAAGGCAGTGTTCGATCGTGGCGATTCCATCGTCGCCTCAACGAAGTTTCAACAGGTCCTGGATCTCTTGAGCGATGCCGACATCGCCCCGGTTGCTGGCCGGCCGCCGCTCTCCGAGATCGGGACGCTGGCAACCGGATTCCGGGATCTCGCCGCGAAGACGGCGGCACAGCATTCGACGACGGCGCTGTCAGCTGGCGTGCCAGTGACTCGCGAGTCGGCCCCGTCGACGCCGGCGCCTGCGGGCCGCGGATCCGCGACCTCGGCGTTGCCGCCGCTGATCTACAGCATGCAGGACGCCAACGTCGTTCCGCCAGTCCCCGTGCGCGAATCGTGGGCGGCCCTTGCCGACGTATTTGCGATTCGCACGGGGGTGATCACGGTTGTCGTTGACGAGTCAGGCGAGGTGGAGACCGTCACCATGACCGTTCAGGTCAACCCCGTGTACGACCGGCTGGCGGTCGCGACAGCAAAGAACTGGAAGTATCGGCCGGCAACGATGAACGGCGTGCCGGTGAAGTTTCGGCGGGTAGTCCTGCTCGATCTGAAGACGACACGGTAATCAGCGGTAGACCAGGGAGGATAGTGTGACGATCCAGATTCCGATGCTGGCGGCTATGGGAGGCGGACGGACGCGCGCCGCAGGGCGAGCGTTGGCATGCGCTGTACTAATAATCCTGGCGACTCCGGCGATCGTTACCGCCCAGGCGGGCGCAGGCGTCGCCGCGATCGAAGGCACCGTAACCGATCCGGATAACCGGCCCATTGTCGGGGCGCTCGTGCTCGTCGTCAGCAGCGAAACGGGCTACGACCGCACGATCTATACCGACGCGCGGGGGCGGTACTTCGCCTCGGCGATGCCAGTCGGCACGTACTTCATCGACGTGTCGGCCCCCAACTTCGCCGCCGCGCAACAGAGCGGCGTGCGCCTCGTCGTTGGTGCCACCGAGACGGTCAATTTCGCGCTGAAAATCGGAAAGGTTGCCGAAACGGTCGACGTGAAAGCGGCCGCACCGCTGCTCGATAAGGATGAAACGGCGACCAGTGCGACCGTCGATTCACGCGCGGTCGCGATGCTGCCGATCCGGGGACGCGACTTCACGGAGTTTGTGCAGCTCACGCCGGCAATCACCCAGGAATCCGATCGAAACGGCCTCGTGATTTCAGGTCAGCGTTCGATCAACTCGAACATCGCGATCGACGGCACGGACTTCAACGACGCGCTCCAAGGAAACCAGCGCGGCGGCAACGAGGGCGTGTTCTTCTTTCCACAAGCAGCCATTCGCGAGTTCCAGGTCGTCCGCAGCGGTGCGGCGGCCGAAGTCGGGCGCACCAACAGCGGATTCATCAACGTCGTCACCAAGTCAGGGTCCAACAGCCTGAGTGGCGAGGCGATGTATTTCGCGCGTGACAAAGCGTTGACCTCGCCGGACGCATTCGGTCGGACGTTGAACAATGAGCAGAGTCAGTTCGGCGGATCGGTCGGTGGCCCGCTTCGGCACGATCGCGCGTTCCTGTTTGGCGCGGCTGAACAGAGCTTGCTAAAGGTGCCCTATGTCGTTCAGTTCGACGCGCAGCCGCCAGGTGTCACCGTCCCCGCGGACCTGGTGGCGCTGCAGGGTGAGCAGCTCGGCACGAACAATCCCACCGCGGCATTCGTGCGCTCAGACGTCGTCCTCGGATCCAGTGGATTGCTGAACCTCCAGGGCACCTACACGCGCCTTCGTGGCGAGAATTTCAATTACGACGTCCTACAGCTCAATCAGGCAGTCACGACGAACTTCACACGTGAGAGCGAGAGCGCCGGCATGAAGGCAGGGCTGACGACGGTGTTCGGCCCGGGGATGCTGAACGAAATCCGCGGCCAGGTGGCCACCGACAATCGTGACGAGATCCCGAACGTCCGGTCGTCGCAAATCGTCATCACCGGGTTTGGGACCCTCGGAGGGGACTCGGGCCGGCCGCGTGCGTATCACACGACTCGCTACGAAGTCACCGATCAGCTCAATACGACATGGGGATTCAATCGGATCCGTGTCGGTCTCGATTACAACCGCAACAAGGTCGGTCAGCAGCGCGAGGACAATATTCAAGGCCGTTACGACTTCAAGTCGCTGACGGACTATATGGCGGGAAAGATCAGCCGATATCGTCAAACAGTGCTGGTCTTCAATCCGGCCGATGCGTTCTTCACCGGCAGCCAGACCGAGATCGCCGGCTACGTCCAGGACAAGATGTCGTTCGGACGCGACGTCACGGTTACGGCTGGGCTCCGATGGGAGGGACAGTGGAACCCGCAGCCGACGCAACCGAATCCGGCTATTTCGTACACGACGTTCATTCCAAATGATCTCAATCAGTGGCAGCCTCGAGCTGGCCTGGCGTGGTCGATCGGCGGATCCGGGAGGACGATCCTCCGCGCGTCGGGCGGTATGTTCGCAGCTCGAACGCCGGCCACGCTCTTCCAGCGCGTGTTCACGGATAACGGCATCACGACGATTGCCGTCGACAGCAAGTTCGATCCCAGTGTGCTGAACGTGGTGTCGTTCCCTGAACCCTTGTCGAGCGTTCCGCCAGGAATCACCGTGGCGGCGCCTCGCGTCTTTGGCTTCGATCCCAACTTCAAGAATCCGCGTTCATGGCAGGCATCCGGGACGATCGAACAGATGCTTGGCGACGCGACGACGGTGTCGGTCGGATATCTGTTCAACTCGACACACGATCTGCAGCGTCGGCTGGATCGAAACCTGTTCCCGCCGACGATCAACGCGACCGGCATGCCGATCTTCCCAACGACGCGACCGGATCCGACGATCGGCGTGCTGTCGGTAAACGAATCGACTGCAAGCTCGCGCTATGACGCGCTCGCCGTCTCGCTCGCTCGTCGCCTGGCCAACCATTTCCAGATGCAGGCGAACTACGCACTTGCGAAGAATATGGATGACGACTCGAACGAGCATCTTTTCCGCCGCGAACCGGCATTGAACCCGTTCGATCTCAAGCCAGAGTGGACGTACGCGAAAAACGACGTTCGACACAATTTCAATGTGAATGCACTTGCGGACATTCCGGGTGGATTCACGGCTGGCGCCATTCTGTTCGCGCGAACCGGGACGCCGTATACGCCGGTCATCGGCTTCGATACGCAGAACGACGCCAATGACGACAACGATCGCGCAATCATCAACGGTCATGTCGCCGGACGTAACAGCTATCGGCAGCCCGCTTTCTTCAACCTCGACGTGCGCCTGATGAAGGCGTTCCGCTTCGGGGACAACCACCAGGTTGAGCTCATCGCCGAAACGTTCAACGTGACCCGGGCGAAGAACCTGAACTTCGGTGTCGACTCGATCAGCCTCTTCGGCACACCGGCGCAGCCAGTCGCCACGGCCGGGCAGCCGCTGTTCGCGCCATCGACTGCCCGTTTTGGCGGTCCGCGTCAGGTGCAGCTCGGTATGCGTGTGATGTTCTAGGACTGGGTTCTTCGAAGCACGGGCGCCGACTGACCGGCGCCCGTCATCAATTAGGAGACAGCACTCATGAAGCGCGGAATCTGGAAGCTGTGCGTATCGACGCTGATCTGCCTCGCGGGCCTGACAGCGCTGCGGGCGTCGCCGCGGGTCGACGATGACGACGAGGTGACGTACGCGCATGTGCTCTTGCTGAGCATCGACGGCATGCATGCCGTCGATCTGGCGCGGTTTGTCGCTGACCATCCCGCTTCCGCGCTCGCGCAGCTGACGGCCGCGGGCCGGACCTATACCCATGCCACCGCCACGAAACCGTCGGATTCGTTTCCCGGGATGTTGGCGATGGTAACGGGCGGCACGCCGCGCAGCACAGGCGTGTACTACGACGACGGGTACGATCGATCGCTCGTAAGCGCGACCGGCACGTGCGTACCAGGCGTCACGGTTCCCGGCACACGGACGCAATGGAAACAAAACCTGGACACGATCCCGGTCATATCAGCATTCAATACCGTGATTGATCCGACAAAGCTGCCGCGCAGAGCCGACGATTGCAGCCGGGTGTTTCCTCACCAGTTTCCCCGTGTCAACAACGTGTTCGAGTTGATCAAGGCCGCTGGCGGCCACACTGCATGGTCGGACAAGCACCCGGCCTATGAATTCCTGAATGGACCGTCCGGCACGGGCGTCGACGATCTTTACACCCCGGAGATTGCCAGCTGCGACGGATTTCTGCCCTGCCCATCGTCTCAGGTTACGACTCAGTTCTTCACGAAGACGATGGATTACGACGATATGAAAGTCGAAGCCATCATTCATGAGATTGACGGCCTCGATCATACGGGGGTGAACCCGGCGCCAGTGCCGACGCTCTTCGGCATGAACTTTCAGGCGGTCAGCGTTGGACAGAAGCTGGATCTGACACCGCTCCTCGGTCCCAAGGGCGGTTATGTCGACGCCTCTGCGGCGCCATCAGACATGCTGGAGTTGATGCTGGAGCACACTGACTACTCGATTGGCCGTATGGTGTCCAAGCTGCGCGACCGCGGGTTGCTCGATTCCACGCTGATCATCATTTCCGCCAAGCACGGCAACTCGCCAATTGATCCGACGACGCTGCGCCGTATCGATCCGGTCGGCATCATGAACATCGTCAACGGCGTGCAGGCGGGTCTTGTTGGGCAGTTGAGCGCAGACACGGGCCCGCTCCTCTGGCTGAAAGATCAGTCGCAGACCGAAGAAGTCGTTCGACGGCTGAAGGCCGCGGATCCCGCAGTGACGGGAATCGACGCCAGCGCGCCGGGGCAGGGAGTGCTGTGGGGCGCCGACCTCGCGGCGCTATATCCGAGTCCTCTGACGGATGTTCGTACGCCCGACATCATTCTCTTGCCGGTTGCGGGCACTGTTTACACGCCACCCGTTGCCACCTCCACGAAGATCGCGGATCACGGTGGGTTTGGAGATGATGACGTGCACGTGGCGCTGCTCGTGTCGAGCCCGCGGATCTCTGCCAGGGTGATCGAGGATTCAGTGGAAACGCGTCAAATTGCATGCACGATTCTGAAAGCGGTCGGGATGGACTGCGGCGGTTTACAGTCCGAGGGAATCGAACCGTCGAAGTTCCTTCCGCATTCGGATCACAAAAAATAACTGAATCACTCGTGAGGATGCTGAAAGTGCTGAATGCCGATTTCTGAATGCTGAATTGGCCGAACGCTGGGCGTTCGGCCAATTCTGTCTGTCAATCAGCAATCAGAATTCAGCATTCAGCATTTCAGCACACAGCGGTGTAAAACGACTCCTACCGATTGTCAGGCTCTCCAAGTATCTCTTCGGCTCTGGCGGCGTCTTCGGCGCGGACCATCAGTGTCACCCCACAGAGCCATAGTTCCGGCTGCGTACCGCGCAGGTACCTCTTCAATGGTGCCTTCACGCTGCACGATGATCCAAACGCAGCAGAAGATCGTTGCGAAGGCCTTCGATGCGCGCGATCTCGAGACGCAAATCCGCTCACCCAATCAAACAAGAGAAACGCGAGAACGAGAGCAAATTTAAACTCCCGTTTCTCACGTTGCTCCTGTTTTCCGGACCGTTTTCAGGAATCGATCTGACACCCAGAGCGCGAGGAACGGTAGCCCGTCCGGGAAGATGTAAGCGCCTGCTGGCCGCTTGTCGTCCTAATCAGTTACACACTGGATTTCAGTGTAGACTCCGTAAAAATTTGTACCGGGCGTACCTCAACCGCGCGGTTGAGTTGGGGAACATTGACATCGACGCGGTACAAGGTCGAAGGAGACGTTGATGCATCGACGAGAGCTCTTGAAGAGCGGCGCGGCCGCGCTCACAGTTGCAGCCACCAAGCCCCTGTTCGCGTGGCAGGGCGCCAACAACCGTGTCCGGATGGCCGTCATCGGCATGGGTGGCCGCTCCGGTCGCGTGTTTGACTCGCTGACGCGCTACGAAGACGTGCAGTTCACGATGGGATGCGAGGTCGCGCAGAACAAACAGCAGAACTTTCAGAATCCCAACCGTCCCCTTGCGCAGAAGCTCGAAGTGGTCGGGGACTATCGCCGCGTGCTCGACCGCACGGACATCGACGCCGTGCTCATTGGTACGCCCGACTTCTCGCATGCGCGGATCACGGCCGACGCGCTCGCCGCGGGGAAGCACGTCTATGTCGAGAAGCCGATCTCCAACAACATTGCCCGCATCAACACGATGCTCGACGCGTATAACAAATACCCGAATCTGGTCGTGCAAGTCGGCACGCAGCAGCGGAGCTGGGATCACTTCATCGAAGCCAAGTCGAAGATGGAGTCGCTCGGCCCGGTCACCCACGTCCTCATCCAGCACGGCGGCGGCTATTCGCAGAACAAGCAGGAGGTCGCCGACGTACCACCCGGACTCGACTGGGACGCGTGGCAGGTCGACGCGCCGAAGAAGCCTTTCAAGATGGGATACACGTCGTTTCGTGCCTGGTGGGAGTACGGCAGCGGCCTCGTCGGCGACTGGGGCGCCCACCACATCGACGTCGCGAACTGGTTCATGAACGCCGATGCCAAGCAGCCGCTCAAGACCACGGCGATCGGCTTCTACTCGAACCCGAATACCGACCCCGAGTGCGTGTTCAGCCAGTTCTCGATCGCCTGGCAGTTCGACAACTACATCATGTCGTTCGCCAACGACGTCTTTCCGCGACCGAACTTTGCCGATCCGAAGGCGCCGGACATCGAAGGCTGGGGCGTCTATTTCTACGGCAACAACGGGACTCTACAGGTGAACCGCATGGGTTGGGCGCTCCGGCCCCCAGTCAGCCAGACGCGCAATCGCGTCCCACCAGAGCCGGCCCCGGGCGCACCCGGGGCGGCAGCCGGCGATGGTCGCGCCGGGGGACCGGGTGGCGGACGCGCAGGAGGATCTGGCGGCGGCCGCGGCGGTGGCGGGCAGGCTGTCGAGATGAACGTATACATCAACCCGCGCGGCGGCGTCGAAGAGGACTACCCGCTGCACGCGCACACGCGTGACTTCCTCGACAAATTGAAGGCGAAGAACAGAAAGACCAATGCGCCGATGGAAGTCGGATACAACTCGGCACTGCCTGCCCTGCTCGCGCTCGAAGCGATGAAGGACAACAAGATGTTGGGCTGGGATCCGGTCGCGCGGAATACGAAGACGCTCTGAGTTGAAGGTGCTTGGATTGGCCGTGCGGCGTCTGCGAGCGACGCCCGGGTTCACGGCTATCGCCGTAGCGTCGCTGGCCTTCGCAATCGGCCTCAACGTCCTGGTCTTCAGCTTCACCAGCCCGGTGTTGGTGAAGGGCCTGCCGTTCCCGGAGCCCGATCGGCTCCTCGACGTGAGCATGGCGCCTACTGGCAAGCCGGAAGCGAAGGGCGCAGTGAGCCCTGGGCTGTATCTCCTTCTGCGCGACAAGACGAGTGCGGCGTTCGAAGCCGTCGGCGCGTTCGACGCGGGGCGATCGGCCAACCTCGCGGGCGACGCCAGGGGCCTTGCAGAAAGACTGGAAGGGCACCGGATTTCTGCGACCGGCCTCGCAGCGCTCGGCACCAGGCCCCTGATCGGCCGGCTTCCGACCGCTGCCGAGGAACAGGCCAGCGCGGCACCGACCATTGTGCTCAGCTACCGCGTCTGGCAGCGACACTTTGCGGGCGATCCGGACGTGGTCGTCCGGTCCGTGCAGGTCGATGGCCAGCCAACACAGATCCTTGGTGTGATGCCGGAGGGCTTCGGTCTCCAGGACAATTCTTCCGACGCGTGGTTCACGTTCGGCTTCGAACCGGCGCCCGGTCAGGAGACACAACACAACCTTCGCGCGCTCGCTCGGTTGAAGCCTGGAGTCTCGATGACAGAGGCACAGGTCGCCGTAAAGGTGGCTCTCGACGAGTACGCGCAGAAATTCCCGAATCGTGACGAGGGTTGGACTGTCGAGCTCACGCCATGGCGCGAGGCCCGATTCGGCGCAATGCGCCGGCCGTTCACGATCGCGCAGCTCGCGGTCGGAGTGATGTTGCTCCTCCTCTGTGTGTGCGTTGCGGTGCTGATGCGTGCGCGCACCGTCCTGGGCGAACGGTCCGCCGTTCTTGCCTCACGAGAGATCGGCGCGGCGGTCGTGCTCGGCGAAAGCCTGCTGCTGGCGCTCGGCGGCGGTGCGATCGGCGCCGCCCTCGTGGCACTAGTACTCCCGGCCCTCCGTGACATGACGCCGACCGTGATCCCGCGTCTCAGTGAAGTCGCCGTCGACGCTCGCGTCATCGCGTTCACGCTCGTCCTGATCCTTTGTGCGACGGTGGCGGTTGGGATCCTGCCGGCGTCGCGAGCCTCGCGGACCGACACGGCCACACGAGGGTGGCTCGGCGCGATCGCGCTTGCAGCGCTCCTCGCCGTCCAGGTGGCGCTGGCATTCGTGCTCATCGCTGCGGCCGGTTTTGCGATGCGAGCGGTCGGCGATCTCCGAGGTCGCGATGTCGGCATCAACACGGCGGGGCTGCTCAGCGCCGACGTGTACCTGCCGCAGAACCCCTACGTCACTCGCAAGGTTCCCGCGACCGGCGGCCCAGAGATCGTCGAGTTCAATCCGGCGGGGCCCGGCCTCTACGATCGCATTCGCGTAGCGCTGCAGACGATGGACGGCGTGAGCCAGGCGGCGGGCATGGGCACTCACCCGTTTGCCGCAAACCCGTTCGTGCAGTTCTGGATCGGGGACGCGGAACACACGCCCGAAAACCGGATCGCGGCGCAGTACCTCGCGGTGACGGAGAACTACTTCAACACGATGGGGATTCGCATCGCTCGTGGACGTGATTTCTCTGCCGCCGATCAGCCCGACTCGCCGTGGGTGGTCCTGGTGAACGAAACGCTGGCAAAGCAGCAGTGGCCCAACGACGATCCGATTGGCCAGCGACTGACGCTGACTTTCTCTCCGAATGACGAGGAACCTGCACGTGAGGTCGTCGGCCTGGTGGCTGACACGATTCCATTCCGTGGAGCGTCGGAAGTTCCCCCGCTCATCTACTTGCTCCACCGGCAACAGGCGATCGAGCAGCGCGCTTCGCTCGAAAGCCGCCGCACCGTCATGTCATTTATCGTTCGTACGTCGGGCGATCCGCTCGCGCTCGGCGATGCGGTCCGAGCGCAGATCGGGCAGGTCGACGCCACCACGCCGGTGGCGTCGATTCGCACCGTCGAGTCGTATCTCAATGCCGGCCAGACGGCGCTGCTGCAGTACGGCGAGACGCTTCTCGGCATCGTCGCGTTGGTTGCCCTGGTCGCGGGTGCGCTAGGCGTCTACGCCCTCACCGCATACGGCGTCGCCCATCGTCAATCGCTGCTTCCGTTCGGTCTCTTCGTCGCGGCGGCGGTCGTCATCGGAGCGGCTGCGGGATGGATCGGGTGGATGCGGATCGCCGGCGTCATCGAGTCGTTTCTTACCAACCTCAAGGTCGCACCGGCAGATCCTATGCCGCTCGTCGTCACCGGCGGCATTCTCGTGGCGACTGCACTCATCGTTTTTCTCGTCGGAACGCGCGTCTCGACGCACCGTGCAACATGAGCACGTACAATCATTGAGTAATGGTTGCGTATTTTTCCTGTTTTCAGGAGGTCATTCATGCTTCGTAGAATCCCGGGGTCTTTGCTGTTGGCCGCGTTCGTCATGAGCAGTTCCGCTCTCGCCGCGCGGACGGATGATTTGATCCAAGGCCAAGCCACCAAGCCAGCGGCCGGTAAACCTGCGGCACCTGCCAAGGGGGCGGCGGGAACAAAGCCCGCTCCAGCGCCGCTGACACCGGCCGATGCGGCGCCGCTGCTCGGCAAGTGGGAGATTCCCCTCGAGACGCCGACAGGACGGCTCGTCGGCACTCTCGTCTTCCGAACCGAGGCGAACAAGGTCGTCGCCGGCCTCAGCGCGCCGCAATTCCCCGAGCACAAGATTACCGACATCACGAAGACGGGCCAGGTCGTGACGCTCAAGGCCTCGACCAACTACTCGGGCCCCCTCACAGCGTTCTCGGGTCCAGTGACGATGGTGTTGACGCTGACGCCCAAGGGACCGGACCTGGCCGCGTGGTTCGACTTCAACAACTCGGGCTATCAAATCGGCGGTACGGCCAAGAAGAAGGCCTGAGCGGCTGCATGCCGGAGCCGTTGCACGTTGCCTTCCTCGGGTGCGGATTCATCACGCGGGTACACAGCCACCACCTGAAGGCGGCGCTGTCGCGCATGATCGTTCCGAGCTACGCGAGCCGCGATCGCGGCAAGGCGGAAGAATTCCGCAGTCAGTTCGGCGGCCGGACAGCGTTTGGCAGCTATGACGAGGCGATCACGGATCGCACCGTCGACGCCGTCGTCATAGCGGTCCCGCCGCGATTCCATCTCGATCTGGCGCGGCAGGCGCTTGTCGCAGGCAAGCACGTGCTGGTCGAGAAGCCCGCATTTCTCCACGCCGACGACTACGTCTCGATCATCGCGCAGCGCGATCAGGCAAGGCGTACCGTCCTCGTCGGCGAGAACGATCATTACAAGCCACTGGCCGTCTGCCTGCGGCGGCTGCTGGCCGAAGATGCGATCGGCGAGATGGTGTTCGCGCATTTCGTATCCATCGCGCTCCGTTTGAAAACAGCTGACGACTGGCGCAACGACGAGACCATGGCTGGAGGCGATGCGTTCTTCGAAGAAGGGATCCACTGGCTCCACATCGCGGGGAGTCTCGGTCCGCGCATCACGACAATCCACGGCTTCCGGCCGACTCCGTCGCGCGAGGGTCCCGATCGGCGCGTGAAGAGCATGCTCGTCTCGTTCACGTACGACAACGGCGCGGTTGGCTCGCTCTACTATTCGCGTGAAGTGCCGTCGCTCTTCCGTGGACTGCGGCTCTCAAAGCTGATGGGCCGCCGCGGCATCATCTCGTTCGAGTCCAACGGTGTGGTGGTGCTCGTGCGCGGCGCCGGTCTGCCGCGGCTGATCGTGCCCGGCTTCAGGGACATTCGCGGCTACCGTGCGATGTACGAGGATTTCGCCGCGTCGATCCGAGCCGGCCGTCAGCCGGAGATGAGCCTCGAACGCGCACTCGAAGACCAGCGACTCATGGACCAGGTCTATACGACGACTTGACGGCCAGTCGCACGCCGAGCGCCGAGAATACCAGTCTCGCGCAAAGAACGCAGAGGGCGCAAAGAAGAATGGCGTCGGTCACCCTCCTTCTGCATCACGCTCACCGAAGAAGGAGGGTGACCCGACGCCATCCTCATCTCCGCGCTCTTGGCGCTCTCAGCGCGAGATCGGTTTTCGCCGCCGCTCGCAGCGCGAGAGGTTGGCTTCTCCCGTGAATCGGTAGCCAGACGGAGATGAGCCTCGAAGACCAGCGACCCATGTCCCAGATCTATACGACGACTTGACGACCACGTTGCTGACCGGCCTTGATCACTATCACGGTCGAATGCTGATGCCATCGACCGGGAAGGTCTGCTAGACACCCCACAACTTCTTGATGCGCGTCAACTGATCACGGAAGTCGCCATAGATGTCCCGGGTGGCAAAGTACTTGTCCTGGTTCATGGTGACGAACTCGATCGCCGGCAGCAAATCGTCCATAATCGGTGCGATGAAGTTGATTTGAGTCCGCAGCTTCGTTTCGACCAAGATTAGAAAGCTGCTGGCAGCGGACCAGGGATCATCCGGCAGATCGCGCTCTTCGATTTCCCGCTTCCCCAGCTCCAGCACATACGCCTTGAAAACGAGCATGTAGTAACGAAACGGAATGGGTGGCATGTAGCTGATGTCCTCGGAACACATCAGCACCTGTCGGCGGTGAAACATCGCAAGCGCTTCCTCAAACGATTTGCCCGCAAATTGCTCTCGCGCGTAGGCCTCATCCAAGTCGAGCGGTCGTTGCGCACCCTCTGGCCAGTCCAGCCACTCTTTTTCAGTCGGAATATCCATTCGGCTCTTGGGGCTCCCACGTACCTGCTGATTTGCAGCCAACGACCTCGTCTCGAGTAATTACGCGCCTTACTGCCCTGGGTGCGGCTAGAAATCACTTCTCCGGAGTCGGGCGACGGCTGCTGTGACGCGGGTTATCAGCAGCACGCCTTCTATAGCGCGCCTTTGGGCCCTTCCAGTACCAACGAACAATCTTGAAGTGAGCGGCGCAACCAGGGACTTGTATTTGGCTAAGCGCAGAGCACCGTCAAGCTTGTTCCATTTGATTTCGCCATGCATGCCTTCCCTGTCTCGCCACTCCATAATCTCGCGGTGCACCGTGCGAATGTCGTCCAGAGAAATGAGGATGGCACCCTAAACCGGATGGCGCTTGCGACCATCGGTATTGCTCTCATCGCAATAGACGCGAAGACCACTGAGTTTGCGAAAGACGGCCATTCGCAGCAGATCTTATCTGCTCCGCTTGCGTTTCGTGTCGTTCGTTTGGCTCGAGGCGGAGAGAACGCGATTAATCGAAGACCAGCGACTCAATCACCAGGTCTATACGACGACGTGAGACAAACAGGAGAAGGAGAGAGGAGGATCTTTTGTTTTGTTCCTCCCTTCTCCTTTCTCCTGTTTTTCTAAGACGTGATCGCAGCGTGACTGTGAAGGTGCTCACTCCGAGTCTGCCTGGCCAAGGATCTCTTCCGCTCTCGCGACATCCTCGGCGCGGACCACCACTGTCACTCCACGCAGCCACAACTCCGGCTGCGTTCCGCCTCCATCGTCGTCAACAATCGTCGACTGGATGTCGGCAGCTTTGAGAGCGCTTTGAGCCAGTTCGGCATCGATGCGATTGCCGAATGTGCGGACGACAACCAATTCGGGGTGGTTCATGATCAAGAATTATCCCTCGATCTGCCTTTTCCCGTGTCTGCTTCACTCACTGCTCGCGGGGCCCCACCTTTTCAAGGCGCTTGGGGCCCACCCCCAAGCGCTGCTGCGTCGCGCATTCGCGCTCCGCAGCGGCTGAAGGCTCTCGCTCGCTCTCGGCCGCAGGCGCTTTCCCTTTTCCTTTTTCCCTTTTCCCTTTTCCCTTTTTCCTTTCATACCGTCGCCCACTGCTGAGTTGTTGCCGAGCGCTGCACAGCGTCGAGCACCTGCTGCACGGCAAGGCCGTCGCTGAAGTTCGGATGGAATTCCTCATTCTTTGAGAGGCACTCGAGGAACTCGGCGAGCGCGGCGATGAACGTGTGCTCGTAGCCGATGATGTGACCAGGCCGCCAGAAGTTCGGAAAAACAGGATGCTTCATGTCGGTCACGAGTAGATCGCGCAGCCCTTGCTCGGTGGCCGGCTCCGTCGCGTCGAGGAACTCGAGATGATTCAGCCGCTCGAGATTGAACCGCAGCATACCTTTCTCCGCGTGCACCTCGAATGCATTCGCGTTCTTGCACCCAATACCGAAGCGGGTGGCCTCGAACGTGCCGACGCTCCCATTGCCGAACTCCACCATCGCGACGATGGCGTCGTCGACGGAGCGATTCGGCGCAAACGTGCGCGTCGTCGCGACGACGCGGCTCATCGGCCCATTGAGGTAGAGAGCCGCGTCGAGGAGGTGCGTGAGCAGATCGTCGCCCACGCCGGATCCAGCCAGTGCGGGGTCCATCTTCCAGCTTGGCGGCCGCGTCGTGTCGGCGCCCCACTGCTGCTTGTACGACGCATTGTAGTGAAAGACGCGCCCGAGCCGGCCTTCGCCAATCAGCTGGTGCGCAAACGCGATCGCCGGGACGCGGCGGTAGTTGAACCAGACGAGCGTCGCGACGCCGCGGACGGCTTCAGCCATCGTCCGCGCCTCGGCGAGCGACAGCGCTAGCGGCTTCTCACAGAGGATCGTCTTGCCAGCCTGTGCCGCAGCGATCGCGACCGGGCCGTGCATGTGGTTGGGCAGACAGATATCGACCGCGTCGATGTCCTTGCGATCGATCACCGCTCGCCAGTCAGTGGCGGTCTCCTCCCAGCCCCAGCGATCCGCCATAACTGACAGCGACGCCGTGTCTCTTCCGCAAATCACTTTTCGAACGACGCGGTACGGAAGATCGTAAAAATGAGGGGCTTGGACGTAGGCGTTCGAATGAGCCTTGCCCATGAAGCCTTGCCCGAGGAGGGCGACTCTGAATTCGCGGGGCATGTATCAGCTTCCAGCTACCGGGATCGCGGCAGCGCAAAGGCACAGTAGACACCGCCCGAGGGTTTCCCCGGCCGATCCTTGCCGCCGCCGGCCGCGATCACGACGAACTGTCGTCCGTTGACCTCATAGATCGCGGGCGTGCCGTTGCCTGAAAACGGCAGCGTCGTTTCCCACAAGAGTTTGCCGGTCGTCTTGTCGAACGCGCGGAACTTGTGATCGAAGTTGGTAGCACCGATGAAGACAAGGCCGCCGGCCGTCACCGCCGGTCCGCCGTAGTTTTCCGTCCCGGTGTCTTTCATTCCCTTGGCAGCAAGCTCGGGATACTCGCCGAACGGAATCGTCCACGCGTACTGGCCGGTGTTCAGGTTGATTGCGTTCAGCGTGCCCCACGGCGGCGCGACGGCCGGATAACCTTCAGGATCGAGGAACTTCTTGTAACCGGTGAACCGATAGGTTTCGAGCATCGCCGACGGCGGCGACGCGGGGGCGGGACGATCCTCACCAGTGGCGAGGTAGTCGACTAATGCCTCGATACTTGCCCGCTGCAGGTATGCAAAGCCTGGCATCCTGGCGCCACCCTGACGAATGATCGTCGTGAGCTCCTGTCGAGACTTGCGTCCGCCGATATCGATTAATGATGGAATTTGCGGCGGCGCGCCGACTCGATCGTCGCGGTGACACGCCGCGCAGTTCTGCAGATACAAGGCGCGGCTGCTCTGCCCCACGTCGTTGGGGGCGAGTGCGCCTGTCCAGGCGAGATCGTTCGAGTTGACGTAGAAAAGCGCGGTTTCGGGGTCGAAGGCCTGCCCGCCCCACTCGGCTCCGCCGTCGTAGCCCGGGAAAATGATGGTGTCCTTCCCAACTGCAAACGGCACGAACGGTCCGTCGCCGCGGAACCCGCTGAACTGGTCCGCCGCCCACTGGTGCGCCTCGGGCGTCCGCGTCGTGAGCATGTCCTTCGTCAGCAGCTGGCGGGCAAAGGGTTTCGGTGACGTCGGAATCGGCTGCGTGTCGGCCGTCACTTCACCGGGAACGTTGCTGGTTGGGTATTTTCTGTACTCGATTGGAAAGAGCGGCTTGCCGTCCTTGCGATCGAACACGAACACGTAACCGTGTTTGGTCGTCTGGACGACCGCGTCGACCGATCGGCCATTCCTGTTCAGGGTGGCCAGCGTCGGGGGCGACGGCAGATCGCGATCCCAGATATCGTGGCGGACGAATTGAAAATGCCAGATGCGCTTGCCGGTATTGGCGTCGAGCGCAATGAGGGAATTGGCAAACACGTTATCACCGATCCGATTCGCGCCGTAGAAGTCCGCTGCTGCCGATCCGGTCGGCGCATAGATGACACCGCGAGCTTCATCAAGGGCCATGCCGGGCCAACTATTTGCGCCGCCATTGATTGTCCAGGAATCCTTGGACCAGGTTTCGTATCCGAACTCGCCCGGATGCGGGATCGTGTGGAAGGCCCAAACGAGTTTGCCGGTACGGACGTCGTACGCGCGAATGTCGCCGGGCGATGCGGGCAGCCCTTCGCTGACCCGTCCGCCGATGATCAGCATGTTCTTGTAGACGACGCCGGGAGAGGTGAGACGAACAGATTGCTCGCGCGGATCGCGTCCGAGATCGGTCCGCAAATCAATGCGTCCGTGATCGCCGAACGTTTCAACCGGCTGGCCGGTCGAAGTATCGAGCGCATATAGATACTGATCGACCGCGGCAAACACGCGTCGTTCGGTTCCGCTCGACCAGTACATCAACCCGCGATTCGGGCCGC
The DNA here is from genome assembly GCA_046734955.1 of Acidobacteriota bacterium. GTDB lineage: Bacteria > Acidobacteriota > Vicinamibacteria > Vicinamibacterales > 2-12-FULL-66-21 > JALZOC01. Next base: position 381 of record JBKPSH010000180.1, on the reverse strand, counting down.
GTCCTTCAGCGTGCGGATCAAATGTCCACAAATGTTCGCCGCTGTCAGCGCGAACGGCGAATGTCTTCTGCGTCGGCGTGTAGGCGTAGAGCACGCCGTCAGCCACGATTGGCTGGGTCTGGAGGCCACCTGACTCGCCGCTGTCATATGTCCACGCCCGTTCGAGCTGCGCGACGTTTGTGCGGTTGATCTGCGTCAGGCTGGAGTAGCGCATTTGCTCGACTCCGCCGCCGTATGCGCTCCATCCGCGATGGCTCGACGGCGCCGATTTCGACTGGCCCGATACAAAGACGCCTGCCGTGACGACGGCAGACAGAAACACCGTGAGCGTTGTGATCCCTTTCACGAGCACTCCTCGGAACTGAGTCGGGTGTCTATAAC